>NZ_JBVIMX010000027.1:0-108286 GCF_055579625.1 Streptomyces sp. NPDC032721
AGGGAAATCAAGGCAACAAAAAAGGCGTCTCGCCCAAGACGAAACACCATTCCATTCGCTCAACTGAGCAATTATCAAGTTAGTTCAGAGAAGCCCCAGTCGACCACCTGGGGGTCGCCGGGGGTGCGGTGCTCGGCGACCATGAGGAGCCAGGCGAGATCGATCCGCAGGGTCACCGGCGGAGGTTTTCCTCGCCGAACTCCTCCGCGAAGACCGCCTCGTAGCGCTTCATGAAGTCGGCGGCGGCCTCGACGAAGGTCCGGCCGGCCTCCCCCGCGTCGCGCTGGACGAGTTCCTCGATGTACCGGTTCACGCTCACGCCGCGCTGGAGGGCCCGCTGCCGCGCGGCCTCGGCGGTGGACTCGTCCACGCGTACGTTCAACTGGGTCTTCGCCACACTTCACGCTAGCGGCCGGGCGCTAGCAGGCACAAGAGCGGACGCACCACCCGCCCATATGCCCCTTACACGGACCGGAGATTCCGGACCCACGGGGGATTCGCGGGACCCCTCCCCCGCTCTACTCTCCTTCCGTGCAAGGGAGTTGAGCCGTACGCAAGCCGCGCACCGTCCCGGCCCCGGAGGCTGCCGTGTCCGCATCCGCCACCCCGCCCGCCCACGGCCTGGCGGCAGGCCTGCCGATCGCCGCCCGGGCCCGCCAACTGACCAAGGCGTACGGCAGCGGCGAGACCACCGTGCTCGCCCTGGACTCCGTCGACGTCGACATCGCGCGCGGCAGGTTCACCGCCGTCATGGGGCCCTCCGGGTCGGGCAAGTCGACGCTGATGCACTGTCTGGCCGGGCTGGACACGGTGTCGGCGGGGCAGGTGTGGCTGGGGGACACGGAGATCACCGGGTTGCGCGAGCGGGAGCTGACGCAGTTGCGGCGGGACCGGATCGGCTTCATGTTCCAGTCGTTCAACCTGCTGCCGACGCTGACCGCAGCCGAGAACATCACGCTGCCGATGGACATCGCGGGGCGCGGGCCCGACCGGGCGTGGCTGGACCAGGTGATCGACACGCTGGGGCTGCGCGACCGGCTGAAGCACCGGCCGTCCCAGCTCTCCGGCGGCCAGCAGCAACGGGTCGCGTGCGCGAGGGCGTTGGCGTCCCGGCCGGAGCTGATCTTCGCGGACGAGCCGACCGGCAACCTCGACTCGCGGTCGGGTGCCGAGGTGCTCTCCTTCCTGCGCCAGGCGGTGGACGCCCTGGAGCAGACGGTGGTGATGGTGAGCCACGACCCGGGCGCCGCCGCCCATGCGGACCTGGTGCTCTTCCTCGGGGACGGGCGGATCGTGGACAGCATGCCGGACCCGTCGGCGGAGGCGGTGCTGGAACGGATGAAGCGGTTCGACGGCATCTCCCGGCTCCGCAAGGGCTCTCCTTCCTCCCCTCACTGATCCACGCCGCACCGACACCGGATCCCAGGAGGCACCCCGTGCTGAAGGCGACCCTGCGGAGCTTCTTCGCCCACAAGGGGCGGCTGCTGCTCTCCGCGCTGGCCGTGCTCCTGTCGGTGGCGTTCGTGTCCGGGAGCCTGATCTTCTCGGACACCGCGTCGCGGACCTTCGACCGGCTGTTCGCGAGCACCTCGGCCGACGTGTCGGTGGCGCCCAAGGAGGACGACATCGGCGGGAGTCTGCCGACCGGTGCCGTACGGACACTGCCCGCCGCCGTCGCCGACCGGATCGGGTCGGTGGCCGGGGTCGCCAGGACCCATGTCGAGGCGACCGCCGACAGCATCACCGTCGTCGACAGCGACAACAAGGCCATCGGTCTCCAGGGCGGCGCCCCGACCATCGTCACCAACTGGTACGAGACCCCGCGCAATCCGCTGAAGCTGACCAGCGGCCGGCTGCCGCAGGGCCCCGCCGAAGCGGTGGTCGACGCGGACACCGCCGACCGTGCCCGCATCGGCACGGGCGAGACGCTGCGGATCCTCGCCAGGCCCGGCACGTTCGCCGTCCGGGTGGTCGGCATCGTCACGTTCACCACCACCAACCCCGGCGCCGCCCTCGTCCTCACCGACACCCCGACGGCCCAGACCAAGCTGCTCGGCTCGGCCGACGCCGCCACCCTGATCGCCGTCGAGGCCGCGCCGGGCGTCCCCCACCAGGTGCTCAAGGAGCGCATCGCCGCCGAGCTGGGCTCCCGCTACACGCTGCGGACCTCCGCCGAGCAGACCAAGTCCTCCGTCGCCGATCTGGGCGCCTTCCTCGACGTGATCAAGTACGTGATGCTCGGCTTCGCCGGGGTCGCCGTGCTCGTCGGCATCTTCCTCATCGTCAACACCTTCGCCATGCTGATCGCCCAGCGCACCCGCGAGCTGGGGCTGCTGCGCGCGCTGGGCGCCGACCGCCGTCAGGTGCGTCGCTCGGTCCTCACCGAGGCGCTGCTGCTCGGTCTGGTGGGCTCCACGCTCGGTGTCGCGGCCGGGATCGGTCTCGCGGTGGCGCTGATCTGGCTGATGGGCCTGTTCGGGATGAAGCTCAGGATCTCCGACATGGTGCTGGGCTGGAGCCCGTTCGTCGCCGCGTACGCGGTCGGGGTGGGCGTCACCTTCGTGGCCGCGTACCTGCCGGCGAGGCGGGCCTCCAGGGTCTCCCCGATGGCCGCGCTGGCGGAGGCCGAAGTGGCGGGACAGGGGCGGCCGTTGAGGATACGGGCGGTGGCCGGGGGTGTGCTGGCGGTGGCCGGGGCTGCGGCGTTCACCGGGTGTGCGCTGAGCGAGGTGACCGGGACCGCGGCCTCGCTGCTCGGCCTGGGCGTCGTACTGACCCTGATCGCGACGGTGGTGGCGGGGCCGCTGCTGGTGCGGCCGGTGATCCGGGTGCTGGGGGCGGCGTTCCCCCGGCTGTACGGGTCGGTCGGCCGGATGAGCCAGCGCAACGCGCTGCGCAATCCGCGGCGTACCGGAGCGACCGCGTCCGCACTGATGGTGGGGCTGGCGCTGGTGGCCGGGCTGTCGGTGGCGAGCGCGTCGATGACGGCGTCGCTGGACCGGCAGATCGACCGCACGCTGGGCGCGGACTTCGTCGTGCAGAGCCCCGGCTTCCTGCCCGTACCGCCCGAGGTCGCCACGCAGGTGCGGAAGGTGGAGGAGGCGGGGACGGTGGTGCGGATGCGCCTGACGCCCGTACGGCTGTCGCTGCCGGACGGGCAGCGGATCAAGTCGATGGCCGCGGGCTACGATCCCCAGCTCGACGAGGTCGCCCACCTGACGTACGCGGAGGGCAGCACGGCGGCGGCGCTGGGCGCGGACAGCATGGGCATGGACCGGAAGTTCGCGGCGGAGCACGGTGTGCGGGCGGGTGCGGTTGTCCGGGTCGAGTTCTCCGGCGGCCGTACCGCACGGCTCCGGGTCGCGGCGCTGACCTCCCAGGACACCCCGAGCGGGGGCGGTGTACAGGGCGGGCTCTTCATGGGCCTGGCCACGGCGGAGAAGTACTACCCCGGCGGGCAGGAGTCCTCGCTGTACGTCAACGCGGCCCCGGGCTTCGACGCCCCCGCGCTGCGCCGGGCGCTGGAATCGGCGCTGAAGCCCTACCCGCAGGTGGCCGTGCAGGACCGGGCGGACTACAAGGAACTGGTGCGCGGGCAGGTCTCCGTACTGCTGTACCTGGTGTACGGGCTGCTCGGGCTCGCCATCGTGATCGCGGTGCTCGGGGTGGTCAACACCCTTGCCCTGTCGGTGGTGGAGCGCACCAGGGAGATCGGGCTGCTGCGGGCGATCGGGCTGTCCCGGGTGCAGTTGCGGCGGATGATCCGGCTGGAGTCGGTGGTGATCGCCGTGTTCGGGGCGGTGCTGGGGCTCGCGCTGGGGCTGGTGTGGGGCGTGGCGATGAGCCAGGTCCTGGCGCTCCAGGGGATGACGGCGTTCGCGGTGCCGTGGTCGACTGTGGTCGCGGTGGTGGTCGGTTCGGTTCTGGTGGGTCTCGCCGCGGCGGTGCTGCCGGCCCTGCGGGCCTCGCGGATGAACGTGCTGACCGCGATCGCGCACGAGTAGCACGAGTAGGCCGCACCCGGACTCAACCTCGTGCGAGGAGAGTTGGGGCGCGCGAAGCTCGGCACCGGTGATCGTGGAGCTCGGCACTGGTGATCGCGGAGCTCCGCAAGGGGTGACGGTCCGACCGACCGAATCGTGGAATCCGGTCGACGCCGCCGCAGGGCCGGTGGTGGGATGCCGCCATGACAGATCACGGAGCCGTACGGCTCAGGCCCGCCACCCCCGCCGATCTCGACGCCGTCCTGGCCTTCTGGAAGGTCGCCGCCGAGGGCACGAGCATCAGCGACGACCGGGCCGGGGTCGAGCGGCTGATCTCCCGCGACCCGCAGGCCTTGATCCTGGCGGAGACGGCCGGGGACGAGGCGGGAGCAGCGGGCGGCGGTACGGGCCCCGAGCTGGTCGGCACGGTGATCGCCGGTTTCGACGGCTGGCGCTGCTCGCTCTACCGTCTCGCCGTCCATCCGGACCACCGCCGCCGGGGGATCTCGCGCACGCTGCTCACCGCCGCCGAGGACCGCTTCGTACGCCTGGGCGGGCGGCGTGGGGACGCGATGGTGCTGGACGCCAACGAGCGCGCGCACCCCGCATGGCGGTCGGCGGGGTACGCGCGGCAGGACCAGTGGTCCCGCTGGGTGAAGGCGCTCGACTCCTGACCGGGTACTTTTGCTGATCCTTTACCATGGGATCTCCCACTTCGACGCTCCGTCACCACGGCGGGCCGTCCCGACTTCGAAAGGTGTGAGCGTCCGCCCATGGGCGAGCCTCCCAGTAGTAGACACAGCCGACACCGCGCGATCCTCTCCACCCTGGCCGACCATGGGACGGAGGTGAACCGATGACCGAAGTGCTTCTGCTGCTCGTGGCGGTACTGCTCTCGCTGATCTGCGGCGCCTTCGTCGCGGCGGAGTTCTCCCTCACCACGATCGAGCGCGGCGATCTCGAACGGGCCGTCGAGCGGGGCGAGCGGGGTGCGGAGAGCGCCCTGAAGGCCGTACGCAGCCTGACGTTCCAGCTGTCCGGTGCCCAGCTCGGCATCACCGTCACCAACCTCCTGGTCGGCATGCTCTCCGAGCCGTCGATCTCCAAGCTGCTCAAGGGCCCGGTCCAGGCGCTCGGCCTGTCCCCCACGGTGGCCTCCTCGGTCGCCCTGGTCCTCGGTACGGCACTGTCGACCGTGGTCCTGATGGTCGTCGGCGAGCTGGTCCCCAAGAACTGGGCGATCTCCTCGCCGCTGGCCGTCGCCAAGGTCGTGGCGACCCCGCAGCGCTGGTTCACGGCCGCTTTCAAGCCGCTGATCAGCCACCTCAACAACACCGCCAACCGCATCCTGCGCCGCTACGGCATGGAACCGGCCGAGGAGCTGGCGTCCGCGCGCAGCCCCCAGGAGCTGGTCGCGCTGGCCAGGCACTCCGCCAAGGCGGGCGCGCTGGAGGCGGACACCGCCGAGCTGTTCGTCCGTACGCTCAACCTGGCCGAGCTCACCGCGGAGAACGTGATGACGCCGCGCGTGCAGGTCACCGCGCTGGACGTGCAGGCCACCGCCGAGGACGTCGCGAACGCGACCCGGGCGACCGGTCTGTCCCGCTTCCCCGTCTACCGGGGCAGCCTGGACTCGGTCGTCGGCCTGATCCACATCAAGGACGTGCTGGCCGTGCCCGCCGAGCGCAGGCCCCGCCACCCGGTGACCGAACTGATCCGCGAGCCCCTCCTCGTACCGGAGACGCTGACCGTGGACAGGCTGCTCGACCGGCTGTCCGGCAAGCGGACGATGGCCGTCGTCATCGACGAGTACGGCGGTACGGCGGGTGTGGTCACGCTGGAGGACATCGTCGAGGAGGTCGTCGGCGAGGTGCGCGACGAGCACGACCCGCACGAGACCCCCGACCTCGCCCGCGCGGGCGAGGACACCGACGGCCGCGACCTGTGGTCGGCGGACGGCGCGGCCAGGACCGACCAGCTGGAGCGGATCGGACTGCGGGTGCCCGAAGGCCCGTACGAGACCCTCGCCGGCCTGATCGCGAACGAACTGGGACGGATCCCCGAGGTGGGCGACTGCGTGGAGCTGTCGGACTGGACGCTGGACGTGGTGGACGCGAGCGGCCGCCGGGCGGCGCGGGTGCTGATGCACGCGCCGCTGGTGGCTGTGGACCCGCGGACCTCTGATGCGGAGGCCGGCCGATGATCGCCGTACAGCTGCTGATCGGTCTGTTGACGCTGGTCGTCAACGCCTTCTTCGTCGGCGCGGAGTTCGCGCTGATCTCGGTGCGCCGCAGTCAGATCGAGCCCGAGGCGGAGGCCGGGAACCGCAGGGCGCGCAGCGTCATCTGGGGCCTGGAGCACGTCTCGGCGCTGCTGGCCGCCGCCCAGCTGGGCATCACGCTGTGCACCCTGGTACTCGGTGTGGTCGCCGAACCCGCCATCGCGCACCTGCTGGAGCCGCTGTTCCACGCGGTGGGCGTGCCGGACGCGCTGACGCACCCGATCTCGTTCGTCATCGCGCTGGCCCTGGCCACGTACTTGCACATGCTGCTCGGCGAGATGGTGCCGAAGAACATCGCGCTGGCCGAACCGGCCAGGACCGCGCTGCTGCTCGGCCCGCCGCTGGTGGCGCTGGCCAAGGCGCTGCGCCCGGTGATCTTCGCGATCAACTCCTTCGCCAACCTGCTGCTCAAGCTGCTGCGGGTGGAGGCCAAGGACGAGGTGGCGGCGACGTTCTCGGACGACGAGCTGGCCCGTCTTGTGAAGGACGCCGGTGACGCGGGGCTGATCGACGACCGGGCCGCCGAACGGCTGCGGGACGCCCTGGAGCTGGGCAGGCGCCCGGTCGGGGACGTCGTGATGCCCGTCGAGCGGGTGGTGTACGCGGAGGCCGGGACCACTCCGGAGGAGCTGGAGCGGCTGTCCGCCCAGTCCGGGTTCTCGCGCTTCCCGGTGCTGGACTCGACCCGCCGGATCCTGGGCTATCTGCACGTCAAGGACGCCCTGGACGCGACGCCGCGCGATCTGCCGTTCCCGGTCTCGGCCATGCGGCCGATCGCCAGGGTGCGGGCCCAGACTCCGCTGGACGACGTGCTGACGGCGATGCGCCGCAGCCGTACGCACCTGGCGGCGGTGGCCGACGAGGACGGCAGGCCCGCGGGCCTGGTCACCATGGAGGACGTACTGCGAGAGCTGGTGGGCCCGCCGCAGCAGGCCTGACCGGGGCGGTGAACGCACGGCCGGTGCCCTCCCCTTGCCGGGGCAGGCACCGGCCGCTTTCGTGGCGGGCCGTTCTCGCACCGGGCCGCTTTCTTGGCGGGCCCGGCCGCTCTCGTACCGGAGGGTGCCGCCGGGTACGATCGCCCTGCCATGGAGATGAATGCCTCGTACACCAGCCTTGTCGCGGTCGGCGACTCCTTCACCGAGGGAATGTCCGACGCCCTGCCCGACGGTTCGTACCGCGGCTGGGCCGATCTGCTCGCCGCCCGTCTGGCCGCCCGCACCCCCGGTTTCCGGTACGCGAACCTGGCCGTGCGCGGCAAGCTCATCGGCCAGATCGTCGACGAGCAGGTGGCCCCGGCGGCCGCCATGCAGGCGGACGTGGTGACGCTGGTCGGCGGCCTCAACGACACCCTGCGCCCCAAGGTCGACATGGGCCGGGTGCGGGCGAAGCTGACCGAGGCGGTCGAGCGGCTGGCACCGTCCTGCAAGCAGCTGGTGCTGATGCGCAGCCCCGGCCGGAGCGGCCCGGTCTTCGAACGCTTCCGCCCCCGGGTGGAGGAGCTGTTCGCCCTCGTCGACGAGCTGGCCGCCGAGCACGACGCGGTGGTCGTCGACCTGTACGGGGCCGCCGTCCTGGGCGACCAGCGGATGTGGCACGCCGACCGGCTGCACCTGACGGCCGAGGGGCACCGGCGGGTGGCCGAGGCGGTCTGGCAGGCGCTCGGCCTGGACGCGGAGGACGACTGGCTGGCTCCGCTGCCGGTCGCGGCCCCGGTGGGCTGGACCGCCCGCCGCACCAGTGACCTGCGGTTCGCGCGCCAGCACCTGGTGCCGTGGATCGGCCGCCGGGTGACCGGCCGCTCCTCGGGCGACGGCCGCCCCGCGAAGCGCCCCGAGCTGCTGCCGTACGGGGAACCGCTCGACCGGGATTCCGCGCGGCCGTCCTCGTAACAGCGCGCGGCCGTCCTCGTAGCAACGTACGAACGGGGGCGCGGCTCTGGCCTGCACAAACCGCCAGTAGAATCTGTTTACGTGACTGCCAAGCCCCGCATCCCCAATGTCCTGGCCGGCCGCTACGCCTCCGCGGAGCTCGCCGTCCTGTGGTCCCCCGAGCAGAAGGTCAAGCTGGAGCGTCAGCTGTGGCTGGCGGTGCTGCGTGCGCAGAAGGACCTCGGCATCGAGGTGCCGGACGCCGCCCTCGCCGATTACGAGCGCGTGCTCGACCAGGTCGACCTGGCCTCGATCGCCGAGCGCGAGAAGGTCACGCGCCACGACGTGAAGGCGCGGATCGAGGAGTTCAACGCCCTCGCGGGCCACGAGCAGGTCCACAAGGGCATGACCTCCCGCGACCTCACCGAGAACGTCGAGCAGCTCCAGATCCGGCTCTCGCTGGAGCTGATGCGCGACCGTACGGTGGCCGTCCTGGCGCGCCTGGGCAAGCTCTCGGCCGACTACGCCGAGCTGGTCATGGCGGGCCGTTCGCACAACGTGGCCGCGCAGGCCACCACCCTGGGCAAGCGCTTCGCGACCACCGCCGACGAGCTCCTCGTCGCGTACGGCCGGCTGGAGGAGCTGCTCGGCCGTTACCCGCTGCGCGGCATCAAGGGCCCGGTCGGCACCGCGCAGGACATGCTCGACCTGCTCGACGGCGACGCCGGGAAGCTGGCGGACCTGGAGCAGCGCATCGCGGGCCACCTGGGCTTCGCGCACGCCTTCACCTCGGTCGGCCAGGTCTACCCGCGCTCGCTGGACTACGAGGTGGTGACCGCGCTGGTGCAGCTGGCGGGCGGCCCCTCCTCGATGGCCAAGACGATCCGGCTGATGGCGGGCCACGAGCTGGTCACCGAGGGCTTCAAGCCCGGCCAGGTCGGCTCGTCGGCGATGCCGCACAAGATGAACACCCGCTCCTGCGAGCGTGTCAACGGCCTGATGGTCATCCTGCGCGGGTACGCCTCGATGACGGGCGAGCTGGCGGGCGACCAGTGGAACGAGGGCGACGTGTCCTGCTCCGTGGTCCGCCGGGTGGCGCTGCCGGACGCGTTCTTCGCGTTCGACGGCCTCCTGGAGACCTTCCTGACGGTGCTCGACGAGTTCGGCGCCTTCCCGGCGGTCGTGGCCCGCGAGCTGGACCGCTACCTCCCCTTCCTCGCCACGACGAAGGTCCTGATGGCGGCGGTACGGGCGGGTGTCGGCCGGGAGGCCGCGCACGAGGTCATCAAGGAGCACGCGGTCGCCTCCGCGCTGGCCATGCGCGAGCAGGGCGCCGAGCGCAACGAGCTCCTCGACAAGCTGGCGGCGGACGACCGGATGCCGCTGGACCGGGCGCAGCTCGACGAACTGATGGCGGACAAGCTGTCGTTCACCGGTGCGGCGGGTCAGCAGGTGACCACGGTCCTCGCCCGGATCGAGCAGATCACCAAGCAGCACCCCGAGGCCGCGGGCTACACCCCGGGCTCGATCCTCTGACGGGTACGCACCCCCTGTGCTGAGCCAAGAGGAATTGCAGGCCGCCCGCGGCCACGTCATCCCCGACGTGGCCGCGGGCGGTCTGCGTGTGCTGTTCTGCGGGATCAATCCGAGCCTGATGTCGGCGGCCACCGGGCACCACTTCGCCCGCCCCGGCAACCGGTTCTGGCCGGTGCTGCACCGCTCGGGGTTCACCCCCCGGCAGTTGCGGCCCGACGAGCAGGACGAGTTGCTGTCGTACGGGCTCGGGATCACCAATGTGGTGGCACGGGCCACCGCCCGTGCCGACGAGCTGAGTGCCGAGGAGTTCCGCGAGGGCGGGGAGTTGCTCACCGCGAAGGTGGAGCGGCTGGGGCCCGAGTGGCTGGCGGTGGTCGGGGTGACCGCGTACCGCACGGCCTTCGGCGAGCGGAAGGCGCGGATCGGGCCGCAGGAGCGGACCATCGGCGGCGCCCGGGTGTGGGCGCTGCCCAATCCCAGTGGCCTCAACGCGCACTGGAGCGTGCAGGCGATGGCCGAGGAGTACGGGCGGCTGCGGGGGGCGGCGGACGGCTGAGCGGGTCGAGGGCCGGGGTCTCGTGGGCCCCGCACACCGGACACCTGCAACGATCTGGTTCCGCTTCGCTCCGGGCGGCTCGCCGTGGCATGTCCGGGGCGAGTACGATCCGGCAGACAAGCATGCGACCTGGGAGGACACGTTGGGGCGGCTGACCGGCGGGGACCCCTCTCTGTTGCGACGGATCAACTCCGCGGTGGTGCTGCACGCCCTGCGCGGTGCGGACTCGGCGGACTCCCCCACCCTGACCGACCTGACCCGGATCACCGGGCTGTCCCGGCCGACCGTCGAGGGTGTCGTCGAGGGGCTCATCGAGGCCGGTCTCGTCGTCGAGAGCGCCGCCGAGGAAGGCGGCGCCAAGCGTCAGGGCCGGCCGGCCCGGCGGTTCCGTTTCCGGGCCGAGGCCGGGCATCTGCTGGGCATCGAGATCGGCCCGCACCGCGTCTCGGCGCTGGTGTCAGGGCTCGACGGCCGGATCGTCGGGGCCGGATCGCGCGAGGTGTCCGAGAGCGCGGACGCGGACGACCGGCTTGAGCGGGTGCGGCAGGTCGTCGCCGAAGTACTGCGCAGGGCCGGGGTGGCCCGCAGTTCGCTGCGGGCCGTCGGCGTCGGCAGCCCCGGCATCGTCGAGGCCGACGGTACGGTCCGGCTCGGTACGGCGCTGCCTGGCTGGACGGGACTGCCGCTGGGCGAGCGGCTGCGCCGCTCCTTCCGCTGCCCGGTGCTGGTGGAGAACGACGCCAACACCGCGGCCGTGGCCGAGCACTGGAAGGGCGTCGGCACCGACACCGACGACCTCGTCTTCGTCCTGGCGGGGCTGAGCCCCGGTGCCGGTTCGCTGATCGGCGGGCGGCTGCACCGGGGGTACGGCGGTGCGGCGGGCGAGATCGGCGCACTGCACCTGCTGGGGCGCGAGGTGCGGCCCGAGAAGCTGCTGTCGACCACGGACGAGCCGCTGCACCCGCTGGACGAGCACGCGGTGGCGGCGGTGTTCGCCGACGCCAAGCGGGGTGACGTACAGGCGCAGGCAGCGATGGAACGATTCACCCAGCGGCTGGTGCACGACGTGGCGGCACTGGTGCTGGCACTCGACCCGGAGCTGGTCGTGATCGGCGGCTGGGCGGCCGGGCTGGACGGCGTACTGGATCCGCTGCGCGCCGAGCTGGAGCGGTACTGTCTGCGGCCGCCCCGGGTGGCACTGTCGCTGCTCGGCGAGGCGTCGGTGGCGACGGGGGCGCTGCGGCTGGCGCTGGACCACGTCGAGGAGCAGTTGTTCGCGGTCGAGACGACGGTGACGGCCCGGCGGTGAACGGGCCCGTCGTCAGTGCGGGAAACGTGAGTTACGAGGCCCTGGCGGTCGGCCCGTGGTGGCTGATCTCCAGGTCGCCCGCGTCGCCGAAGGTCAGCCGGCAGGTGTCTGCACGGTACGTGGCGACGGAGACGGCGGCGGTGCGGCCCGCGGCGAAGTAGCGGGTGGTGACGACCAGGACGGGGGCGCCGGGCAGCCGGTCGAGCTCCTTGGCGTCGTCGGCGCGGGCGGAGCCCAGTTCGACGGAGCGGTCCTGGCCCTCCAGGCCGAGGCGCTGGAGTTCGCGCAGCACGCTGCGGGCGCGGGCCGGGCCGGACGGGGCTTCTATGGCCGGGAGTTCGGGCACCGAGGCGGCCGGGACGTACAGCAGCTCGGCGGCGACCGGCTGGCCGTGGCTGAGCCGGATGCGGCGGACGGTGTGCAGCTCTTCGCCGAGTTCGGTGCCGAGCATCCGGCTCACCGCGACCGGGGCGACCGAGCCACGGCAGTCGGCGGGCTGCCAGGTGTCGTCCGGCGCGCCCGGCCAGTTGTGCCGGGAGGTGCCGACGTCCACGCCCATCCGGGGCGGGGCGACCGTGGTGCCCACGCCGCGGCGGCGCTGCAGACGGCCTTCCAGCTCCAGCTGTTCGAGAGCCTGACGGAGCGTGGCACGGGCGACGCCGAAGCGGGCCGCCAGTTCGCGCTCGTTGGGCAGGATCTCGCCGACCGAGAAGTCGGAGTCGAGCGCCTCACTGAGCACGGTCTTCAGGTGCCAGTACTTCGGCTCCGGCACCGTTTCGAGCTGCGTGGTCCCCACCCTGATCCTCCGCAATCGCCGCGTCCCTCACGGCTTTCCGTGTTCCGCGCCCTTGTTTATTAAAGGTTCCTTCACTAACTCTGCGACCATAGGACGGCGCATCTGGTTGGTCAAGACCAATCCGCGTTCCGTTACGGAGGTTAGGGAACGTATGTAACGAAACGTATGTAGGTCATGGAACGTTCATGAACACGCAAACGCCCCGCATCCGACGTACGGATACGGGGCGGTGGCGGGGTGGCGGTTACTGAGCAGCCAGTCCGAGGATTTTGTCCGGGTTGCGGTGGATGTAGACGCACTCGATGAGCCCGTCCGCGACATCCAGCTGGAAGACCGAGTCCGGGCGCCCGTCCACCAGGACCAGCACGGCGGGACCGCCGTTGAGCTCGGTGAAGCGGACCTCCGTGTTCGGCATGACCTTCTGCGCCACGGCCATCATGAAGCGCGCCACCTTGTCCGCGCTCTCCACGACCCGCAGCGGCGCCTGCGCCTTGCCGCCGCTGTCGCCGACCAGGCGCGCCTCGGGAGCCAGCAGCGCGAGCAGGTCGCCCAGGTCGCCGCCGGTGGCCGCGGCGAGGAACCGTTCGGTCATCTCGCGCTGCTCGACGGGGTCCACGTCGTAGCGCGGCTTGCGCTCCTCGACGTGCTTGCGCGCCCGGCCCGCCAGCTGGCGCACCGCGGCCTCCGTCCTGTCCAGTGCCGTGGCGATCTCCCCGTACGGGAAACCGAAGGCCTCGCGCAGCACGAACACCGCGCGCTCCAGCGGAGAGAGCGATTCCAGTACGACGAGGACGGCGAGCGAGACCGAGTCCGCGAGCACCGCCCGCTCCGCGGTGTCCGGGACGCTCGTCCCGAAGTCCGTCTCGATCGGCTCGGGCAGCCACGGTCCGACGTACGCCTCCTTGCGCGACTGCACGTGCCGCAGCCGGTCGATGGCGAGCCGGGTGGTGATCCGTACGAGGAAGGCGCGGGGGGCGAGGACGTCCGTACGGTCATGGGCCGACCAGCGCAGCCAGGCTTCCTGTACGACGTCCTCGGCGTCGGCCACCCGGCCGAGCATCCGGTAGGCGACACCGGTGAGTACGGAGCGGTGTTCTTCGAAGGCGGCGGTCGCTTCGGCCGAGGTGTCAGCAGTCACCGGGCCATCCCAGCCCACGGGCCGGGCCTTGTCCACCCCGTATCCCGCCGGTGCCCCGTCGGTGCCCCGCCGGTGTTCCCGTCCTGGCGGACCACCCTCTTGAACTCGTGGCTACTGGAGGGTAGTTGTTACTGACGGAGTGTCTAAGGCCACTTTCCGAGGCCGGATTCCAGGGACCAGGGAGCACCTCATGAGCGCCACTGCCGAGTTCACCGTCCAGTCCCCCGGCGGGCCGCGCACCGCCTCCGTCGCGTACGAACGGGCGGGCCGGGGCGAGCCGCTGCTCCTGCTGCACGGCATCGGCCACCACTGGCAGGCGTGGGAGCCGGTGCTGTCGGCGCTGGCCGCCGAGCGCGACGTCATCGCCGTCGACCTGCCGGGATTCGGCGCTTCGCCGGCGCTGCCGGAGGGGTTGCCGTACGACATGGACTCGGTGGTTCCGGTGCTGGGCGCCCTGTGCGAGGCCCTCGGCGTCGAACGGCCGCACGTCGCGGGCAACTCGCTCGGCGGGCTGCTCGCGCTGGGCATGGGACGGGAGAAGCTGGCGCGGTCGGTGACGGCGCTGTCCCCCGCCGGGTTCTGGACGCAGGCCGAGCGGCGGTACGCCTTCAGCACGCTGCGCGGAATGCGGGCGGCGGCGACTTCGATGCCGTTGCCGCTGGTGGAGCGGTTGGCGCAGAGCCCGGCCGGGCGGTTCGCGCTGACCAGCACCATCTACGCGAAGCCGGGGCGGCGTTCACCGGAGGCCGTGGTCGCGGAGACCGTCGCGCTGCGGGAGTGCGTCGGATTCGCACCGACGCTGAACGCCGGGCTCACGGTCCAGTTCCGCGACGACGTCACCGGCGTCCCGGTGACGGTGGCCTGGGGCACCCGCGACCGGCTGCTGCTGCGCAGGCAGGGGGTCCGGGCGAAGAACCTCATTCCAGGGGCGCGGCTGGTGCGGCTGCCCGGTTGCGGTCACGTGCCCATGAACGACGATCCGGCGCTGGTGGCCCGGGTCATCCTCGACACCAGCCGGTGACGTCGGGCGGCCGGGTCGGCTGGGCAGGCGGGGCCGGCGGGGCAGGGGCAGGGGCCTGCGCACCTTGAGGACCCCGGAGCCAAGGGCCACGCCCAGTCCGACCAGCGCGCTGCCCGCCGCCTGACCTGCGCCGTAGGTACCTGTGCCGACCAGCGGCGCGGTCAGCGCGGCCGAGACGGGGATCAGGCCGGAGAACAGGGTGGCCCGTTCGGCGCCGATCCGCTGCACCCCCTGGTACCAGCAGACGAAGCCGACGACGGTGACCACCACCGCCTGCCAGAGCAGCGCCGCCCCCTCTGGGGCGGTCGGTGTACGCAGCCAGTCGGCTCCGTCGTACAGCAGGCCGACGGCCGCCGACTCCACGGCGGCGATCGCACAGGACGCGGCGGACAGCAGCTTCGGGCCCAGTGGTCGCAGCAGGGGTACGGCGATGACGGCGAAGCCCACCTCGCCGCCGAGCGCCGCGACGGACCAGGCGATTCCGGCGGCGTCGGTGCGCCCCCAGCCCTGTACGGCGAAAGCGCCGACGGCCACGAGCAGGGCACCGTACAGAACGGCCCTGGTGGGCCTGCGGCCGTCCAGGAGCGGCACCAGGACGGCGACCACGACGGGTGCGCAGCCGACCATCACGCCGGGGACGGCGGGCTCCGCGGTGCGTTCGGCGGCGAGCACCGCGAAGTTGAAACCGGCCATGCCGACGGCCGCGAGGAGGGCGAGCCGCAGCCACAGGCGCGGGGTCAGGGTGCGCAGCCGGGCCTTCGCTCCCCGGGCGACGAGCGGCAGCAGGACGAGGGCGGCGAGTCCGTAGCGGATGGCCTGGCCGCCTGCGTACGGGTAGGCGCCGAGGACGCTGTTGGCGGTGAAGGAGCCGCCGACGAGGACGCAGGCGAGGGCGGCGAGGAGCGCGCCGTGAACGGCGGTGCTCTCGTGGGGTGTTCGGGTCATGGCTCGACGCTAGGGAGCGGAGCGGTCCGGTTTAAGGTCCACTTCCATGACGTCATCGGGGACCAATTCACCTTCATCGGAGACCGGTTCACCTTCACCGGAGACCGGTTCACCTTCACCGGCGGGCGGGCCGTCCGAGGTGTGGGCGGCCGCATGGGAGCTGCTGCTTCCGGCCGCCACCGCGCCCGCCAGGCAGCGGGGGCGCAGCCTCCGGTCGGCGCTGCGCGAGGCGGTGCGCACGGGGCGGCTGCGGGCCGGAACACGGCTGCCTTCGAGCCGGGCGCTCGCCGCCGACCTGGGGGTTTCGCGCGGGCTCGTCACCGAGGCGTACGAGCAGTTGACGGCCGAGGGGTATCTGCGCAGTGGCCGGGGCGCCGGTACCTGGGTGGGCGGCGCGGCGCGGCCCGCCGTGCGCGGGGTGCGGGACCTGGCGCCGCGTGCTCCGGGCGTACGGGCGGACTTCGTGCCGGGGAGCCCGGATCTGTCGCTGTTCCCGCGCGCCGCCTGGTCGGCGGCCCACCGGGGCGTACTGGCCAGACTTCCGCACCACGCGCTGGGCTATCCGGACCCGCGCGGGCTGCCCGAACTGCGGTCCGCGCTGGCCGGGTTGCTGACGCGGCGGCGCGGGGTGGTGGCCGATCCGGAACGGCTGGTGGTGTGCTCCGGGGTGGCGCAGGCGATGACGTTGCTGGGCTTCGCGCTGCGGGAGTGCGGCCACCGTGACGTGGGCGTCGAGGACCCCGGGAGCCCGGAGCACGGCAAGCTGATCTCGGCGGCCGGGCTGACGTCGGTGCCGCTGCCGCTGGACGCGGAGGGGACGGCGACGGGGCCGCTGTACGCGAGCGGAACGCGGGCGCTGATCACCACACCGGCGCACCAGTTCCCGTCCGGAATCGGCTATTCGGCGCGGCGGCGGGCCGAACTCCTGGACTGGGCGCGGACGGTGGACGGGCTGGTCGTCGAGGACGACTACGACGGCGACTTCCGCTACGACAGGGCGCCCGTCGGCGCGCTCCAGGGCCTGGACCCGGAGCGCGTCGCGTACACCGGCTCGGTCAGCAAGTCCCTGTCGCCGGGGCTGCGGCTGGGCTGGCTGCTCGTACCGGAATCGCTGGTGGAGCCGGTCGTGGAGCGCAAGCACACCCTTGACCTGGGCAATCCGGTGCTCGATCAGGCGCTGCTCGCGGACTTCGTGGTGAGTGGGGCGTACGACCGTCAGCTGCGCCGTTGCCAGCGCGCGTACCGGGAGCGGCGGGACGCGCTGGTCGCGGCGCTCACGGAGCACTTCCCCGGTGCGGAGGTGAGTGGCATAGCGGCGGGGCTGCACGTGATCGCGACGCTGCCGGGGCGGTACGGGCCGGAGTCGCGGTTCCTGGAGCGGGCGGCGGGGGCGGGGGTGGCGGTGCGGGCGTTGTCGTCGTACGGGACGGGGGGCGGGGACGGGGGTGAGGGGGAGGGCGAGGCGGTGCGGCTGGTGATGGGGTACGCGCATCTTTCGGTGGCGGACATCGGGTACGGGGTGGGGCTGCTCGCGGGGGCGTGAGGTGTTCACTCGTCCGAGTACTTGCCAAGGTGGAAAGTTGATGCCAACCTTGCAAACAAGAGCAGTTCACGGATCGCTCCGAGGGGGAGAAATGAGTGAATTCGCCGATGCCGCAACGGCATTGACGCGTGCGGGCCGGGTCGAGGGCGCCGCTTGGAAGGGCAGTAACTGGTATCTGCGGTACCTGGCGATATTCGGGCTGGCGCAGTTGGTGATCGCCCCCGCACTGGTGCTGTTGCGGCATCCCGTCAGCACCTTCGTCGCGGTCGGGGTCAACACCGCGGTGGTTGTCGGCCTGAGCGTGTACGCGGCACGGCAGCGCACGGTCCGCAGGGGATTCGGAGTGCGGCACGGGACAGTGATCGTTGCATGGGGGATCGCCTTCGGCATCACCGCGTACCTGGGGAGCAACACCCTCCACGGCAACGCACTGTTCGCGGCGGGGGCCACCCTGGCCTGCATCCTGCCGTGCGCCCTCGGCGCCTGGTTCGAGATACGGAGGTCCGCATGACGGGCAAGGAGCCCGGGTCGCACCCACGGCACGCACTCGCACCGCTGCTGAGCTCACCGGTCCGGCTGTCGGTGGTGGCGGCGCTCGCTCCGCTGGACAAGGCCGAGTTCAGCTTCGTCCGGGATCTGGTGGAGGTCTCCGACTCGGCACTGTCCAAGCAGGTGGCAGCACTGGAGGAGGCCGGTTGGGTGGCCGTGCAGAAAGGGCGCGTCGAGCGCCGGCCGAGGACATGGCTGACCCTCACCCCCGAGGGCCGGGAAGTGTACCGGCGACACCTGAACGCACTGCGGGCGATTTCCGGTACGTAAGCCCTGCCCTGGTGGAACAAGAGATGTCGCAGTATCGGTCGGCTCCTGGCCACCGCACGGGAAATCACAGCGAATCAACCGGAAGCACACTTAACCCGTCAGTCACAAAACGTTCGTGATCACGCAACACCGTTCGGCCACAGTGATGGCATGACCGACATGACTGGAACCAAGACCTCCACGAAGAAGTCCGCCCGGCACCACCACTGGCGCCGCGACCTGGTGGAACTCGCCGCGCTCTTCACGGCCGTGGCGGTCGCCGACTCGATCGCGAACATGATCGTGCACGGCCCGGAGGGGCCGGTGCTCCTCATCGCCTCGGCAGTGGCACTGGCCGCGACCGCCGGGTTCCACACCTGGTGGGCCCGACGCCACAGCCATGCGCCTCCTCCGACACCCACGTCCACGCCCACACCAGCGGCGGCGGCACCGACGGCAACGGCAACAACGCCGACGCCGCCCACCGGGTCCGCCTCTCCCGACGAGGCCGGCGCGACCTCCCTGTGGCGGATGCGGACGACGGTGGAGGACGCCCCGGGATCACTGGCCGCGCTGTGCACCGTGCTCGCCCGGCTGAAGGTCGACATCCTGACCCTCCAGACCCACCCGCTGGGGGACGGCACGGTGGACGAGTTCCTGCTCCGCTCCCCCGCCGACCTCCAGATCCGGGACCTGTCCCGGGAGATCGCCTCGGTCGGGGCCAGGGACACCTGGCTGGAGCGGGCGGACGCGCACGATCTGGTGGACGCCCCGACCCGGGTGCTGGGACTGGCCACCAGGACCGCGCTCGATGCCGCGGAACTGCCGCTCGCGCTGCGTCAGTTGCTCGGCCGGTGCACCATTCACTCGCTGCCCGCGACGACACTCACCGGGCGCCCGACAGGACAGACCGCGCCCGTGGAGGGCGTACTGGAAGGAACGGTGATGCGACTGCGCGACCCGAACGGCGGGGCGATCACGATCGAGCGGCCGTACCTTCCCTTCACTCCGACCGAGTTCGCGCGGGCGCGGGCGCTGGTGGAGCTGGACGCCCGGCTCGGGCCCCGGGTGCCGCACAGCCGGGACGTGCTCACGCTGCCCGAGGGCAACGAGATCACCGTCCGCCGGGCCGGCCCCGACGACCTCGAAGCGGCCCTTGCCATGCACGAGCGCTGCTCCGAGCGGACTCTCAACCTCCGCTACCACGGCCCGGTCGGGGACGCGGACCGCTACCTCAACCACCTGCTGAGCCCGCGTTACGGCCGCACGCTCGCCGTGCAGACCGCGTCCGGGCGGCTCGTCGCGCTCGGCCACCTGCTGTGGGACGGCGACGAGACCGAGGTCGCGCTGATCGTCGAGGACGCCTGGCAGCGGCGCGGCATCGGCTCCGAGCTGCTCGCCCGGCTGGTGACGCTCGCCGGGGAGGCGGACTGCGGCAGCGTGTACGCGGTCACCCAGGCGTCCAACACCGGGATGGTCGCCGCCATGCGCGGGCTTGAGCTGCCCCTCGACTACCAGATAGAGGAGGGGACGCTCGTCGTCACCGCACGGCTCAACGGGCGGCCGACACCGGTACGGCCTCCGGCGTACGGTCAGCAGGCCGAGCGGGGCTGACCCTGTCGGCACCGGCGGCTCCGGCGGCGGCGAGGGCTTCGCAGAGGTCGTGCCAGAGGTCCTCGACTTCCTCCAGGCCGACCGACATCCGCAGCAGCCGGTCGCTGACGCCCGCCGACCGCCGGTCTCCCTCGGCCACGATGCGGTGGCTGATGGAGGCCGGGTGCTGGATGAGGGTGTCGACGCTGCCGAGGCTGACGGCGGGGGTGATGAGCCGGACGCCGCCGATGACGGCGTGCGGGTCGCCGTACACCTCGAAGGCGATCATCGCCCCGCCGATCTCCGGGTAGTGGACGCGGGCGACGCGCGGGTCGGCGGACAGCCGCCGGACGAGTTCGGCGGCGCTCGACGAGGCCGCCCGCATCCGGACCGGCAGCGTGGACAGGCCGCGCAGCAGCAGGTATCCGGCCAGCGGGTGCAGTACGCCGCCGGTGGCGAAGCGCACCTGCCTCAGCTGCCGGGCGAACTCCTCGTCGCAGGCCACCACTCCGCCGAGCACGTCGCCGTGGCCGCCCAGGTACTTGGTCGCGCTGTGCATCACCAGCCGTGCCCCGTGTTCGACGGGCCGCTGGAGGACCGGGGTCGCGAAGGTGCTGTCGACGAGCAGCGGCACCGCACCGCAGGCATCGGCGACGGCGGCGATGTCGACCTCCGCGAGGGTCGGATTGGCCGGGGTCTCCACCATCACGAGTCCGGTGTCGGGGCGGATCGCCCCGGCGATGGACGCCGGGTCCGAGCGGTCCACCCAGGTCACCTCGGTGCCGAGCAGCCCGGCCGTGAGAAGGTGATCGCTGCATCCGTAGAGCGGTCGCACCGCCACCACGTGCCGCAGCCCCTGGGCCGACCGTACGAGCAGCACGGCGGTCAGCGCCGCCATCCCGCTCGCGAACGCCACCGCCGCCTCGGCCCCTTCGAGCCGGGCGAGCGCGTCCTCGAAGCGGGCGGTGGTCGGATTGTCGAGCCGGGCGTAGACCGGCGGGCCGTCCAACCGGGCACCGGTGGCGGCGAATTCGTCGATACGGGCGGCCTCGGCACGGCTGTCGTACGAGGGGTACGTCGTCGACAGGTCGAGGGGGACGGCGTGGACGCCCAGCGCGGCGAGGTCTTCGCGGCCGGCGTGCACGGCATGCGTGGCGAGCGCCCGGGTGACGGCAAGTGCCACGGGTGCTGCGGACAAGGATTCGGCAGTCATGCGAGGAGTCTGAACATCCGGCGGGCCGATGCGGCGAACACCCGTGCTACGTTCGGCAGATGGCTGATTCCGTCGCATTGGACACGGTCGACCTGCACATTCTGCGGCTGCTGCAGAACGACGCCCGGACGACGTACCGCGACCTCGCCGCCGAGGTCGGTGTGGCCCCTTCCACCTGCCTGGACCGGGTGAACAGACTGCGCCGCTCAGGGGTGATCCTCGGCCATCAGCTGCGGCTGGACCCGGCGCGTCTGGGGCGCGGGCTCGAAGCGCTGCTGTCCGTACAGGTGCGGCCGCACCGGCGGGAATTGATCGGTCCGTTCGTCGACCGGATCCGGGCGCTGCCGGAGTCGCGGGCGCTGTTCCACCTCACGGGCCCGGACGACTACCTGGTGCAGGTCGCGGTGAAGGACACCGCCGATCTGCAGCGTCTCGTGCTGGACGAGTTCACCTCGCGGCGGGAGGTCGCCCGGGTGGAGACGCGGCTGATCTTCCAGCAGTGGGAGTGCGGGCCTCTACTGCCGCCGTCGGCGCCCTGAGACCGATGTCAGGTCCTTGGCCCCTCACACTGGTGACGCGGGCCCCCTTCTCGTACGAGGATGTCCGCATGTCAGACATCAACGTGCCCCTGCCCCGCGAGGTCGCCGACGCCTACGTCGACGCCCTTGTCGCCCTCGACCCGATCCTCGGCACCCAGCTCGGGGTGAAGGAGAGCGCCCGCTCGCTCCCCGACTTCTCCCCCGAGGGGCGGCAGGCCGTCGCGGAGCTGGCCCGCCACACCCTCGCCGTACTGGATGAGTCGGAGCGGCAGCCCGGTGCCGACAGCGAGGCAGAGCGGCGCTGCGGGCGGCTGCTGCGCGAGCGGCTGACCGCCGAGCTGGCCGTGCACGCCGCGCAGGAGGACCTGCGCATGGTCAGCAACATCCACGGCCCCGCCCACGCCGTGCGGGAGATCTTCACCCTGGCCCCGACCGAGACCGAGGAGGACTGGGCCGACCTCGCCGAGCGGCTGCGCGGTGTGCCCGCCGCCCTGGAGGGCTACCGGCAGTCGCTGGAACTCGGCCTGGAGCGGGGCCTGCTGGGCAGCCCGCGTCCGACCACGACGTTCGTCGGGCAGCTCACCGACTGGGCGGGCGACGGGCACGGCTGGTTCGACGACCTGGTGACCCCGGGCCCGCAGGCGCTGCGCGAGGAGCTGGACGAGGCGGCCGGTGCGGCGACAGCGTCCGTGGCGGCACTGCGCGACTGGATGCGCGACGTGTACGTCCCCGCGGTCAAGGACGCGCCCGACGCCGTGGGCCGTGAGCGGTACGCACTGTGGTCGCGTGCGTTCAACGGCACCGACCTGGATCTCGACGAGGCGTACGCGTACGGCTGGGCCGAGTACCACCGGCTGCTCGCCGAGATGAAGGTCGAGGCGGAGAAGATCCTTCCGGGCGCAGCCACCCCGTGGGAGGCGCTCGCCCACCTCGATGTCCACGGCAAGCACATCGAGGGCGTCGAAGAGGTCCGCGTCTGGCTCCAGTCCGTGATGGACGAGGCCGTCGAGGCGCTGGACGGCACCCACTTCGAACTCGCCGAGCGGGTCCGCAGGGTGGAGTCGCGCATCGCCCCGCCCGGCGGCGCGGCCGCCCCGTACTACACGGCCCCGTCCGAGGACTTCTCCCGCCCCGGCATCACCTGGCTGCCGACGATGGGCGAGACCCGGTTCCCGGTGTACGACCTGGTGTCGACCTGGTACCACGAGGGCGTGCCCGGCCACCACCTCCAGCTCGCCCAGTGGACCCACGTCGCCGACCAGTTGTCCCGGTACCAGGCCTCGGTCGGCGGGGTCAGCGCGAACGCCGAGGGCTGGGCCCTGTACGCGGAGCGCCTGATGGACGAGCTCGGCTTCTTCCCGGACGCGGAGCGCCGGATCGGCTACCTGGACGCGCAGATGATGCGTTCCACCCGCATCATCGTCGACATCGGCATGCACCTGGGCCTGGAGATCCCGGCCGACTCCCCCTTCCACCCGGGCGAGCGGTGGACGGTCGAGCTGGCGCAGGAGTTCTTCGGCATGCACAGCGGCCGTCCGGCCGACTTCGTCGAGAGCGAGATCATCCGCTACGTGGCGATGCCCGCCCAGGCGATCGGCTACAAGCTGGGCGAGCGCGCCTGGCTGCTCGGCCGGGAGAACGCCCGCAAGGCGCACGGCGACTCCTTCGACCTGAAGGCGTGGCACATGGCGGCGCTGTCGCAGGGTTCGCTCGGCCTGGACGACCTGGTGGACGAGCTGTCGAAGCTCTGACCCCCGGGCGTCACCTCCTGACAGGGAGGCGGGGGGGGGGGGGGGGGGGCAACCCCCCCCCCCCCCCCCCCCCCCCCCCCCACCACCCCCCCCCCCCCCCCCCCCCCCCTCCCCCCCCCCCCGCCGCACCGCCCCACCGCTCCACCACTTCTCCCTCCTCCCCTCCCCCGGTTGGGATGCACATGAGCTGGCTCTTCTGCGCGGACCCGCTCGGTCCGCGCCGCCCCGATCCCGCGTTCGCCGGGGAGGTCGCCGCCGCGCGCGCTGCGGGCGGCACCGTCGCGCTCCTCGACCACGACGCCCTGCTCGCCGGGGACATCGGGACGGCACTCGCCCGGGTGCCGCGCGACTCGGGCCCGTACTGGTACCGGGGCTGGATGATTCCCGCCGTACGGTACGAGGCCCTGGCGCGCGGCCTCGAAGAGCGCGGCTGCACCCTGCTGACCGGGCCGGACGCCTACCGGCAGGCGCATGAACTGCCGGGCTGGTACGCGGAGTTCGCACACCTCACCCCGCGCAGCGTCTGGCGGGAGCTGCCGCCCGGAACGCCGCCCGACGCCGCCGGTCTTGCCGCTCTCGTCGCACCGCTCGGTACGGGGCCCGCAGTGGTGAAGGACTTCGTCAAGTCCCGCAAGCACGAGTGGCACGAGGCGTGCTACGTACCGGAGCTGGGGGACGCGGCAGCGCTGTCGGCCGTGGTGGGCCGCTTCTTCGCCCTTCAGGAGGACTCCCTCGCGGGCGGGCTCGTGGTGCGTGCCTTCGAGGACTTCGTACCGGGAGGGGAGGCCCGGGTGTGGTGGGTGGACGGGGATGCCGTGCTGGTCACGGCGCATCCCGACTCGCCCGGCCGGCTGCCGGAGCCGGACCTTTCGGCGGTGCGGCCGGCCGTCCTGGCGCTCGGCTGCCGCTGGGTGACCACCGATCTGGCGCTGCGTGCCGACGGGGAGTGGCGGGTGGTGGAGGTGGGCGACGGGCAGGTGAGCGGGCTGCCTGCGGGTGCCGGTGCGGAGAAGCTCTTCGAAGCACTGGCGGGGGCTGCGGACCGGCCGCCGGGTCCGCCCGTCTGACGTACCTCCGCGGGGTGTCCGGTTCGGCGGCGGGTTCAGCAGCCGCAGTCGTCCGCGCCCACCGGGGCGGTCAGCGGGTCCGCGTCCCGCTTCTCACGGCCTTCCCAGGTCTCGACCTCGAAGCCCTCGCGGATCCAGTACTCGATGCCGCCGAGCATCTCCTTGACCTGGTAGCCGAGTTGGGCGAGGGCGAAGGCCGCGCGGGTGGCTCCGTTGCAGCCGGGGCCCCAGCAGTACGTCACCACGGGGACGTTCTTGTCGAGCAGCCGCTCGGCCTGCTCCGGGATCAGGGCCGTGGGCAGGTGCAGCGCGCCGGGGACGTGACCCTGGTCCCAGGACTCGGTGGAACGGGTGTCGATCACCACGAAACCGGGGTCCTCGCCGGAGGCGAGCACCGAGGCGACGTCGGAGACATCGGCGTGGAAGGCGAGGCTCGCACCGAAGTACGCGGCGGCGGCTGCGGGGGAAGCGGGCGGGACGCGCAGCACGGAGTTCACGGCGGGGGCAGCGGCGGGGGCACCGGCGAAGGCGGTGGAAGCGGCAGGTGCGGGGGCTGCGGAAGTCGTGTTCGTCATGGCCAGAAATCTATGACCAATGATCATTTCGCTGAAGTGGATTCCCCCGGCACTTCTCTTGATCTGCCGGTGATTCCCCTGTTGTCTGTCTCCATGACCGGATATTCACCGGACGCCACCGACTGGCGCATCCTGGAAGCCCTGCAGCGCGAAGGGCGCGCCACCTTCGCCGAGTTGGCGCGTACCGTCTCGATGTCGTCGAGCGCGGTGACCGAGCGGGTCCGCAGGCTGGAGGAGGCGGGGGTGATCTCGGGGTACTCGGCCGTGGTCGAGCCCGAGCGGCTGGGCATGCCGATCCTGGCGTTCGTACGGCTGCGGTATCCGCACGGCAACTACAAGCCGTTCCACGACCTCCTCGACGCGACCTCCGAGGTGCTGGAGGCGCACCACGTCACGGGCGACGACTGCTTCGTGCTCAAGGTCGCCGCCCGCTCGATGCAGCACCTCGAAGAGGTGTCGGGGCGGATCGGGGCACTCGGCTCGGTCACCACCAGCGTCGTCTACTCCTCGCCGCTGCCGCACCGCGCGATCAGCCCGTCGTGACCGGCGGCAGCGGCAGCGGACGAAGGGCTCACAGGTGGTGGCGGACCGCCGAGCCGTCCCGCCCCTTGAGCACCTCAAGCCGGGTGCCGATGCGCTGACGCAGATCGCCGACGTGGCTGACGATGCCGACGCTGCGGTCCCGTTCGCGCAGTGAGTCCAGTACGTCGATGACCTCGTCGAGGGTCTGTTCGTCGAGGCTGCCGAAGCCCTCGT
Source organism: Streptomyces sp. NPDC032721 (assembly GCF_055579625.1). Lineage (NCBI taxonomy): Bacteria > Bacillati > Actinomycetota > Actinomycetes > Kitasatosporales > Streptomycetaceae > Streptomyces > Streptomyces sp. NPDC032721. Next base: position 25,272 of record NZ_JBVIMX010000027.1, read on the forward strand.
CGATGAAGAGGGTGTCCAGGCGGACCCCGCCCGCCTCATCCGTCACCACGTCGGCGAGGCCGAGCGCCAGCGCCAGTGAGGCGAAGAAGGTCTCGCCGCCGGACAGCGTCGCGGTGTCCCGCTCGCGCCCGGTCCAGGCGTCGACGACGTGCAGCCCGAGCCCGGAGCGCCGCCCGCCGGCCCTGGCGTCGGAGTGGACGAGGGTGTAGCGGCCCTGGGACATGCGGTGCAGCCTGGCGGTCGCGGCGGCGGCGACCTGTTCGAGCCTGGCGGCCAGGACGTAGGCCTCCAGGCGCATCTTGCGTTCGTTGTCGGCGGAGGTTCCGGCGGTGAGTCCTGCGAGGCGGGCCACCCGGTCGTACTCCTCGCGAAGCGGTCCGAGCAGCCGGGTCTCCTCCTCGGCCTGCCGGGAGAGCCTGGCCAGTGCCGCGCACCGCCGGCGTGCCGCGTCGTCGGCGGAGGCAGCGTCGCGCTGCTGCCGGTCGGCTGCGGCCACGGCGGCGAGCGCCCCTTCAAGGTCGGCGGCGGGCCGTGCGGCTGCGTCGGCCGCGTCCGTCTCCCGCAACCGCTCGGCGACCGCCGCCCGTTCGGCCTGGAAGCCGTCGATGCGGTGCTGGAGCTCCCGCTGCCGTACGTCGTCCAGGAGTGCGTCCGCCGCTTCCTGCGGGGTGGCGAACCCGGCCTTGAACGCGGCGTCCGCGAGCCGGTCGTCGGCGGTCTTGAGCTGCTCGGCGGAGCTCTCGTGGTCCCGTACCGCCGCAGCCGCGTGCGCGAGGATGCCGACCCGCCGCTCCAGCAGCCCGGCCTGCTCGGCGACGCTGCCCGCCTCGCCCCGTACCCGCCGCAACTCCTCTTCCAGTACGGCGAGTTCGCCGTCGAGGGCCTCCCGGCGCGAGGTGCGGGCGGCGCTGCGCCGCTCGGCCTGCTGCTGGATGTCGACGCGCCGGGCGTGCTCGCGCTCGGCCCGGTCCAGGGCCTCGCGGGCGGCGTGCGTGTCGGCGGCCCCGCCGTGCGCCAGGGCGTGTTCGCGGCGCAGTTCTCCGGCCAGTCGGTCCAGTTCGGCGACGGTCGCGCCACCGGCTTCGGCGCGGGCCGCCGCATGGGTCTCGCGCAGCTGGGACAGGGTGGCTTCGACCTGGCTCCGTGCGTCCTCGGCGCGGGCGTACTCGGACTCCGCCTGCTGCTCGGATGCCCGGTCGACGTGCCCCGCTCCGGGCCTGGCGGGTGCCGGGTGGCCGGTGGCGCCGCACACCTTGCAGGCCTCGCCGTCCCGCAGTTCGGCGGCCAGCTCGGCGGCGATGCCGCTCAGCCTTCGCTCGCGCAGGTCGTGCCAGCGCTGGCGGGCGTCGGCGGCGGTGTCGCGGGCGGCCCGCAGCCGGTCCTCGCCCACGGAGACCCGCTGCTCCAGTTCGTCCCTGCGGCGCGCCGCGTCCAGCCGGGCGCGGGCGGGTTCGAGCTGGGACTCCAGGTGGCTCGCCCGGGTGGCCGCCTCCTGAGCGGCGTCGATCCGCTCCTGGTGCTGCCTTCGTACGGTGTCCCAGCCGGCCAGCCACTCCTCGGCCTCCTGGAGGAGGTCGTCGTCGGCACGGGCCTGCCGGTCGAGGTCGGCACGCTCGGTGCGGATCTGGGCGCTGCGCCGCTCGGCCCTGCGGGCGGAGTCGAGTCCGCCCAGTTCCTGCCGCATCCGCCGTTCCTGCTCGGCGAGTTGCTCGGCGCCCGCGTCGGCGAGGGCGGGCGGCAGCTGGGCCCTGGCGCTCTCGTGGGCACGCTGTGCGGCGCGGTGCGCGCTCTCGGCGGTGGTGCGCACGGCGAGTGCGGGGGCGACCCGGTCGGCGGCCCTGGCCAGGGCCTGGCGGGCGCACAGCCGGTCGAACTCCTCGCGGCGCGCGTCCAGGGCGTCGGCCCGCCGTCTGGTCTCGGCGAACCGCTCCTGGAGCCTGCCCAGTTCGCGCTGTTCCTCCAGGGCGCGGCGGGCGGCGGCCTGCCTGCTCTCGGCGGTGGCGGCCGCCGCCGCCGCGATGTCCCGTCGTTCGCGGGCGCCGCTGCGGGCGACGGCCGCCCAGCCGAGGACGGACTCGGCCAGTCCGGGCTCGCCCGGCTTCTGGTCGGGGGCGGGCCAGTCGGCCGCCGCCGCGCCGCCCGCCTCGGCCATCCGGTCGGCGAGCGAGAGGAGCCTTTCGTCACCGGCCCTCACCTGCTGCTCGGCGGTGCGGCGCAGTTCGGCGAGGCGGTCCTCGACGGCGGCGAAGCGGCGGGTGTCGAAGAGCTTGCCGAGGAGCTTTCCCCGGGCTTCGGCGTCCGCGCGCAGGAAGCGGGCGAACTCGCCCTGCGGGAGCAGCACCACCTGGCAGAACTGCTCGCGGCTCATCCCGACGAGCTGGAGGATCTCCTCGCCGATCTCCTGGTGGGAGCGGCTCTGCGCCCGCCACGCCCCGCTCTCCCCGTCGTACTCGCTCAGCCAGCTCTGGGCCTTGTCGGTGGTGAAGCCGTTGCCGCGCTTCTTGGGGCGCTGCTGGGCGGGCTGCCGGGTGATCTCCAGGCGCCGCCCGCCGACGGTGAGGTCGAGCACGACCTCGGTGCGGACCTCGGGGTCGGCGTGGTCGCTGCGCAGGGTGAGGCCACGGGTCTCGCGGGCGCCGGGCACCGACCCGTACAGCGCGAAGCAGACGGCGTCCAGGACGGAGGTCTTGCCCGCGCCGGTCGGCCCGTGCAGCAGGAAGAGTCCGGCGGAGGACAGGGCGTCGAAGTCGACTTCCTGGGTGGCGCCGAAGGGTCCGAAGGCGGTGATCCGCAGCTTGTGGAGTCTCATCGGGCGACCTCGGAGACGGTGTCGTCCAGGCGGACGTCGTCGAACGCGCCGCGCAGCACGGCCCGCTCAAGGGCGTTCGCGGTGGAGCCGCCTCGCACGTGGGCCACGAAGTCCTCGGCGATCTGCTGGTCGTCGCGCCCCTTGAGCCGCTGGGCGTAGGAGACCTGGGGCTCGTCCGGTCCCCGTTCGGGTTCGAAGGCGAGGCTGAGGACGTGCGGGAAGCGGACGGCGAGCCGGGCCATCGGGTCGTCGGGGCGAAGGGCGTCGGTGAGGGTGGCCTCCACCCAGGAGCTCTCGTGCCGGTCGAGGGCGGGGTCGTCGAGCAGGTCGGTGAGGTGTCCGCGCAGCCGGGCGAGCGGGCGGGGCACCGGGCAGTCGATCCGCTCGGCGGCGGTGATACGGCCCTCGGGCCCGAGGTCGATCAGCCACATGGTCTTGCGGTGGTCGGCCTCGGAGAAGGAGTAGGCGAGGGGGGATCCGGAGTAGCGGACCCGCTCGGTGACCCGCTGCGAGCCGTGCAGATGGCCCAGGGCCACGTAGTCGACGCCGTCGAAGACCCCGGCGGGGACGGCCGCCACTCCCCCGACGGTGATGTCGCGCTCGCTGTCGCTGGGCGTGCCGCCCGCGACGAAGGCGTGCGCCAGGACGACGGAGCGGGTGCCAGCGGGACGGTCCGCGAGGTCGGCGCGGACCTGGTCCATGGCGGCGGCCAGCACGTCCTCGTGCCGTGCCCTGGCTGCGCCCAGCTGCTCCCGTACGAGCGCGGGCTCCAGGTAGGGCAGCCCGTAGAAGGCCACGTCACCGTGGTCGTCGGCGAGCACGACGGGCGTCGCGCAGCCCGCCGGGTCCGTACGCAGGTGGATTCCGGCCCGCTCGATGAGGCCCGCGCCCACGCCGAGGCGGCGGGCCGAGTCGTGGTTGCCGGAGATCATCACCGTGGGCACGCCCTCGGCGGCGAGGCGGTGCAGTGCCCGGTCGAAGAGCTCCACGGCGGCGAGCGGCGGCACCGCCCTGTCGTACACGTCCCCGGCGACCAGCACGGCGTCCACCTCGCGCTCGCGCACCGTCGCGACCAGGTGGTCCAGGTACGCGGCCTGGGCGTCGAGCAGGGCGACCCGGTGGAAGGACCGGCCCAGGTGCCAGTCGGACGTATGCAGAAGCCTCATGGTTCACGAGAGTAAAGGGAGGGTCCGACAACCCGGGCCGCAACGGGGGAATCCACCCTTCCCCTGACCTCAGGCGTCGCCGTACGCCTCGCCGCCGAGCTCGAATCCTGCGGTGCCCGCCGTCGCGTCCGCGAGCCATCGGCGGAAGTCCTCGACGTCGGACTCCGGCAGCCCGATCTCGATGGTCACCGCCTCCGCGTAGCGCACCTCGCGCACGGCCCGTCCGGTGGCCCGCAGGTCGTTCTCCAGCTTGCCCGCGCGCTGGTGGTCCACCGTCACGGTGGCCAGCCGGAAGCGCCGGCGGGTGAGGGTGCCGAGCTCGTCCAGGGCTTCGCCGACGACTCCGCCGTACGCCCTGATCAGTCCGCCCGCGCCGAGTTTGACCCCGCCGTAGTAGCGGGTGACGACGGCGACGACGTAACGCACCTCACGCCGCATCAGCATCTGGAGCATCGGCACCCCGGCCGTACCGCCCGGTTCGCCGTCGTCGCTCGCCTTCTGGATGCCCGCGTCGGCGCCGACGACGTACGCGTAGCAGTGGTGTGAGGCGGTCGGGTGCTCCTTGCGGACGCGCGCGACGAAGTCCTGCGCCTCCTGCTCGGTCGCGGCGGGTGCGAGGGCGCAGAGGAACCGCGATCGGTTGATCTCGGCCTCGTGCACGCCCGCCTGGGCGAGGGTCCGGTACTCCTCCTGCATTTCGCCCACCCTATGCGGAAGCGGGAATCCCCCGTCCCACCGGTGCGTTCTCACCGGCAGACACCCGCAGCGAGCCCCACCGGAGGCACGGCATGTACGGCGATCAGGACACCGTCCGCAGGATCCTCACCGAGAGCGGCGACACCTGGGCGGTGGTCGGCCTCTCCTCGAACGAGGCCCGTGCGGCGTACGGCGTGGCCGCCGTCCTCCAGCGCTTCGGCAAGCGGATCGTGCCCGTCCACCCGAAGGCCGAGGAGGTGCACGGCGAGAAGGGTTACGCCTCGCTCGCCGACGTTCCCTTCCCGGTCGACGTGGTGGACGTCTTCGTCAACAGCGACCTGGCGGGCGCGGTCGCGGACGAGGCGGTCGCGGCGGGCGCCAAGGCGGTCTGGTTCCAGCTCGGTGTGATCGACGAAGCGGCGTACGAGCGCACCCGCGCCGCCGGTGTCGACATGGTCATGGACCGCTGCCCCGCGATCGAGATCCCGAAGCTGGGCTGAGCCCGCGAGGGCCGGCAGCGCCTAGCGTACGGACGGGCACATCCGTCCGTACGCGGCTGCCCGCGCCTCGAAGCCCGGGGGCAGCCAGCCGTGCGACAGCAGGCGCGGGTGGGCGGGGAAGGCCGCGTGTGCCGCGAGTACGAAGATGAGTGAGGCCCACAGGCTGTGCAGCCGGACCGTGGTGTAGCCCTTGCCGTTGATGTCGTGGAAGGCGCACTCGAAGGTGTCGGGGGCCGCCAGGTCCATCGTCGCCAGGCCGTTCCAGCCGAGGTCGAGCCAGGTCTGCGGGTGCGAGAAGATCGCGCGCCGGTCGGTGACGGTGACCTCGCCGTGGCCCTCCAGGACCCAGCGTGCCTGGGCGTTGGCCTGTGCCTGGTTTCTCCGTGAGGCGTTGCCCATCGCGTTGACGGCCAGGGCGCCGACGACGAACCCGGTCGAGCCCATGGCCATGGTGCTGGTCTGGGTGTACGAACCGTCGCCGAGCGGGCGGTAGGTGGAGCGGGCGGCCGGGCCCGCGGCCAGCGAGAGTTCGCCGGGGGCGAGGCGCGAGGTGGTGGGCAGCGGCGGCCGGTGGGCGAGGCGCCCCTGCGTGAGGTCGTGGACGACGCCGCAGGTGTAGAGCAGGTGGTCGTCCATCGGGCCCCAGGGCGGACCGGCCGGGACGGCCGGCGGGTGGCCGTGGGTCTGCGCGGGCAGGTGGGTGCCCTGCGGCACCGGGCGGGTGTTCTCGTCCACGGGTCCCCCGTTCAACTGCACTGTTCAACAGCTCCGTGCTGCGTTTTCGACGACCGCCATCGTAAAGCTCAGCAAGCTCAGCGGACCGGCGCGATCGACACCGCCATCGTCATCTCCACGGGATCCACCCCGTCGTTGCGGTACGAATGCGCGACGTCCGCCACGAAGGAGGCCGAGGTTCCGGCGCCGACCGGGTACGGGGTGCCGTCCACGACCAGGGTCAGCTCGCCCGCCGTGACACGCAGGAGTTCCGTGCTGCCGGTGGGGTGCGGGTCGGAGGTGCAGACGTCGCCGGGCATCAGGAGCCAGCTCCACAGTTCCAGCGGTCCGCGCCGGTCGGTGCCGACGAGGAGCGTGGCGTGGCTGCCCGCTTCGGTGGACCACATCCGTACGGACTGCTGCGACGTCATCAGCCGGACCTGGGCGTCCTGTTCGTAGTCCAGGAGGGTGCTGATGCTTATGCCCAGGGCGTCGGCGAGTTTGACCGTGGTGCCGACGCTGGGGTTGGTGCGGGCCTGCTCGATCTGGATGATCATGCCCCGGCTGACGCCCGCGCGGGTGGCCAGCGCGTCGAGCGTGAAGCCCCGCTCGCCCCGCCAGCGCTTGAGGTTGCGGGCGAGCGACTGCGTGAGCTGGTCGAGGTCCGACACGTTCCGCCCGTCTCAGAAGTGGCCACGAGGGCCGTCCACTGTGGTGGACGGCCGGTTCACTTTACTGGAGCGGTACGGAGCGGCCCTGTGCGGCCTGCTGGGCTCAGGACGTCCCGGGGTCCAACTCGGCCAGTGCGACGAGCTGTTCGGGCGTGATGTCCGCCGGGATCGGCACCGGGGCGGGTGTCCGCAGCGGCGGCTGCCAGCCGTCCTCCTTGTCCCAGCGGCGTACGATCCGGGCGGGCGCGCCCGCCACCACCGCGTGGTCGGGCACCTCTCCCCGTACGACCGCGCCCGCCGCGACGACGACGTTGCGGCCCAGTCTGGCGCCCGGCAGGATCACCGCTCCGGTGCCGATCCAGCAGCCGGGGCCGATCTCCACCGGCTCGGTGCGCGGCCACTGCTTGCCGATGGGCACGTCGGGGTCGTCGTAACTGTGGTTCGTGGACGTCACGTAGACGTGCGGCCCGAAGTAGCAGTCACTGCCGATGGTGATGGTCGTGTCGGCGATGACGTGGCTGCCCCGGCCGAGGACGACTCCGTTGCCGAGGGTGAGGATCGGGTCGGGGCCGAGGTCCAGGTCCGGCATCATGCCCGCGGTGAGCGTGACGCCCTCGCCGACGATGCAGTAGTCGCCGAGGTGGATCCAGCGCTCGCCGAAGACGGTGCCCTGCGGGAAGGCCAGTTTTGTGCCGTGTCCGATGGAGCCGAACCGGAGTCGTCCGGGACGCTCCGCGCTGACCGCTCCGGCCTGCTGGATCAGCCGCCAGCCGTCCTGGACGGCGCGGGTCGTCGCCCGGCGGCGGAGTCCCGACAGATCGTCGAGGACCGCGCGGGCGGCGGACCGGGCTGATCCGGCGGCCCTGGCGGCCCTGGCAGCCCTGGCGGCTCCGGCGATCCCGGCGATTCCGGCCGCGAATGAGAACGTGTTTCTGTTCTTCGGCACCCGCACACGGTAGTCGGCGGCGGCCGACCTGTTCAGGGCCGCTTCCTGTGATCTTCGCCCCACCCCGGCGGCACGACCGGAGGGCCGTGCGGCGCACTGGGACGATGCGCCGTACGGCCCTCCGTACTTACCGGTGAATCAGACCGGGATCAGAGCAGATCCAGGCCCAGGCCCACGTCGAGGTCGACCCCGCCGTGGTGGTGGTGCCACGGGTAGTCCGAGCAGTACCAGTGACCGTGGTGCTTCCAGCAGCGGTCCGCCGCTGCCGTCGACTTGGCCGACTGTTCCACCGTGCTCGCCGATGCGGTTCCGGCGAGGGGTGCGAGAGCGATGACGGCCAGGGCCGAAGCCGCCACCGCACGTCCGACTATGCTGCGCATGCCTGTCTCCTGTACGAGGAGGAATGGGTCGAAAGTAGGCATACCGCGTGCGATCCGCCGAACCACAGGGCTGACCGGGTTACGTCCATTCGGATCCACGGCACGGGCAGGTGCAGCAGCCCGGGTGGCGGGTCCGGCGGATGTGTGCTGCGGGGCGGGGCGGCGGCGGAGTACGGCGGGCGTCAGCCGTGGGCGCGGACCGCTTCGGCGTGCTGTGCGGCCAGGTCGCGGTACATCAGCGCGTTGACCTTGATGCCCTCGCGCTCCTCCTCGGTGAGCTCGCGCCGCACCTTCGCGGGGACGCCCGCGACCAGCGAGCCCGGCGGGACCCGCATGCCCTGCGGGACGAGTGCCTGCGCGGCGACGAGGGAACCGGCGCCGATGACCGCGCCGTTGAGGACGGTGGCGCCCATGCCGACCAGTACGTCGTCCTCGACGGTGCAGCCGTGCAGCACGGCGTTGTGGCCGACCGAGACCCGCTCGCCGACGGTGACCGGGAAGCCGGGGTCGACGTGCACGGTGCAGTTGTCCTGGATGTTGGAGTCGGCGCCCAGGACGATCGGCCCGCAGTCGGCGCGCAGCACCGCGTGGTACCAGACGCTGGCGCCCTCGGCCATGGTCACTTCGCCGACGACCACGGAGGTGGGGGCGGCGAAGGCGTCGGGGGCGAGCTGCGGCGTCTTGCCGCCGACGCCCATGATCAAGGGCCGACCTGCTGTTTCTGCCATGACGTACTCCTTCGTGCGTACTCGGATCGCTGCCGCGCCGCTGTCCTGCCGGGCACGGTAGACGACCCTCCGCCGGTCTGCGGGGGCGGGGTGGCGCCGCGAGGAGTCACTTGCCGCTGCCGAGCGTCATGCCCTCGATGATCCGCCGGCCCAGCCATATGTAGACCAGGAGCAGCGGCAGTACGACCAGGCCGATCGCGGCGAACAGGCCGCCCCAGTCCGCGCCGCTGAACTGCACGCGCGACATGAAGCCGAGGAGCGCGAGCGAGAGCGTCTGCTGCTGCGGGTCCTGGAGGAAGATCAGCGCGAGCATGCCCTCGCTCCAGTGGCCGATGACGTTGAGGATGACCAGGGTGACGATGCCCGAGCGGGCCAGCGGCAGCATGATCCGCCAGAACGTCCGCCACGGGGTCGCCCCGTCGAGGGCCGCCGCCTCCTCCAGTTCCGCCGACAGGCTGCGGAAGAACGCGGTGAGGAAGAAGACCGCGAAGGGGACCGAGGTCGCGATGTAGACGAGGATCAGCCCGCCCAGGCTGTTGACCAGGCCGATCTGCGACATCGCCACGAACAGCGGCAGCATGATCGCCTGCACCGGGATGCCCAGCCCCATCGCGATGAACGAGGTCATCGGGGCCGCCGAGCGGGCGCCGAACCTGCTCAGCGCGTACGCCGCCGGAGCCGCGACGGCCACCGTTCCCACGGCGGTGGCCGCGACCACCAGGAGCGTACGGAGGATGGCGGGGCCGAAGTCGCCGACCTCCCAGGCGCGGGCCCAGTTCTCCAGCTGCCAGCTCTCCGGCAGCCCGAACGGCGCCGCGAAGATCTCCCGGGCGGTCTTGACCGACGACAGCGCCATCCACGCCAGGACCAGCAGGTCGAAGGCGACCATCGCCCAGACGAAGGTGTACACGACGTGTCCGGTGCGCGGCCGGGAGCGCTTCCGGCGCGGGGTGGGAGTGGAGGCGGGCGCGGGGCTCGGCACGGGGCGGGGCAGTGCGGGGTTGGCCATGGGTCAGAACTCCAGGGACTCTCGACGCGTGACCCGCTGGGTCAGCACGATCAGGAGGACGATCAGTACGAGCGTCACGACCGTCGCCGCGGCGGAGGCGCCGAACCTGGCCACGCCGGTCGGCTGGAAGGCCTCGGCGAAGGCGTACAGGGACAGCGTCCAGGACTTGGTGGTGGGGGTGGATCCGGCGGCGCCCGCGAAGACGTACACGAACTCGAAGATCTTGATCGCGCTGATCACCCAGAGGGTGGCGCTGACGGCGACCGCGTCCCACATCATCGGCAGGGTGACGTGCCGGAACTTCTGCCAGGCGTTGGCGCCTTCGAGGTCCGCAGCCTCGTAGAGGGTGACCGGGATGCGGTCCACGGCGGCCATCAGGATGGTCGTGTAGAAGCCGGTGTTGATCCAGACCAGGCCGATGCAGATGACGTAGAAGAGGTTGTCGTCGGCGAGCCAGCGCGGCGGGGTGTCCACGCCGACGGCCGACATGACCTTGTTGATCAGGCCGTCCGCCTGGAAGAGGAAGCCCCAGAGGATCGAAATCGCCAGTGCGGACACGGCGTTGGGGAAGAAGATCACCGCGCGGACGAACTTCCGGCCGGCCATCTCGCGCAGCACCGTGGTGAAGAAGAAGCTGAGCAGGAAGGTGAAGAAGCCGACGCCGAAGAGGATGAGGAGGGTGTTGCCGAAGGAGGAAGCGAAGACGTCGTCGTACCAGAGGCGCCGGTAGTTGGCGAAGCCCACCCACTCGATGGGCCCCGACCCCGCCCACTTGGCGAAGGACAGGACGAGGGTGAAGCCGGTGGGCAGGACGATCGCCAGGACGTAGAGGAACATCGCCGGGCCGACGAACGGCACGAACAGCTTGCGGCGGGCCCGCTGGAGGGGGCTGGCCGTCTCGTCCTCCTTCCTGTCCCTGTTCTTCGTTGCGTCGCGTACGCCGTCCGGGGCTGCCGGGTTCGGGGCTGCCGAGGTGCCCGGGGTCCGGGGCGGCGCGGTGGACGCCGCCGTTCCGGTCGGCCGGGTCCCGGCGGGAGCGGTGCTCATCAGCCGTTGGCCTTCCACCAGTTGACGGTGCTCTTCTTCAGTTCGGCGACGTAGTCGGTGGCGCTGATCCGCCCGGAGACCAGCTTCTTGCTGAGCGGCTGGGCGATCTTGGTCTCCCAGTCCGACATGCCTTCGGCACCGTCCTGCGAGACATGGATGGCGCCCGCGTCCTTGAGTGCCTGCTGCGAGCCCTGGAGGTCCTTGACGGCGGGGACGTCCGCGCGGACGGTGAGGGACTTCTCCTCGGCGGCGAGGCGGTCCATCCACTTTTTGCCGAGGAAGAACTGGATGAACTTCTCGGCGGCGCCGCCGTTCCGCGCCTTCTTGGGGATGCCGTAGCCGTAGAGGCTGGCCTGCTCCGAGTCGTGCCCGGCCGCCGTCCTCGGGAACGGGAAGGAGCCGTACTCGAAGTCCTTGCCCGCGATCTCGCCGGTCTCGGACGGGCCCCAGGTGCCCATGTAGAGGAAGTCGGCCTTGTTCTGCGCCCACTTCTGCTGGATGGCGGGGAACTTGCTGGCGTCCCAGCCGTCCACGAAGTACTTGCCCTTGCCGATCTTCTCGGCGTTCCGGGCGGCGTTCAGCACCTCGGGCTTGTCGAATCCGGCGCCCGACCGGTCCTCCAGGACCTTCTTCCAGTTGCCCGCGCCGAGTTCGCGGATCATCAGGGTGGAGACCCACTGGTCGACGTAGGTGAGGATGTCGCCGTCCAGGGCGAGCGGGGCCTTTCCGGCCTGCTTGCGCCTGTCGAGGAGGGCCACGAACTCGTCGAAGGTGCGCGGGGGTTTCGCCGCGACGTCCGGGAGCTGCTTCTTGTCGTAGAAGACCTGCCAGGTCTGGACGTTGGTGGGGATCAGATAGGTCTGCCCGTCCTTGTCCTTGACCAGGTCCTGGTACGCCTTCGGCACGGTCTCGCCGACGGTCGCGCTCTCGCCGGTGATCTTCGCGTCGTACACCCCCGACAGGTCGCGGGCGTTGCCGGTCGCGGCGAGGGTGTCGCGGATCTTGAACTGGCTCTGGTCGACCAGGTCGGCCGCCACGTTGCCGCCGACCAGGGTCGGCTGGAGCTTGTTCAGCACCTCACGGCCCTGGAAGACCAGCGACACCTTGATGCCGGTCTCCTTGGTGAAGGCGGCGACCGCATCCTTGATGATCTTCGCGCGGGGCTCGTCCTCCTTGTACATCGACCAGTACGTGAACTCCTTGGAGTCGCCGCCGCTGCCGGTGACGCTGCCACCGCAGGCCGTGAGGGTCATGGCCAGAGCCGCTACGGCGATCAGGGCCGTGCTCTTGGTCGTGGTACGAAGTCTCATGGGGACACCACCGTTCTCGGGCGCATGCGTCAGGCGCCGAAGGAGGACGAGCTGGGGAAGGAAGGAATGCCCGGAGTCTGTTGCCGCCGCCGTACCGAGGTCAAGACATTCGTACGAATGAATTTTCCGTTACCGGCTCGATACATTCCTTTGAATGCGCCCCGCGCTACTCTCGCGAGCACCGTCGCGGCCACTCGCGGTCGCCCCAGCAGCCGCACCCGACGTTCCTTTGGAGGCTCGATGTCCGTCCCCCAGCCCCCCGCAGCGCGCGGGGAGAAGTTCCGGCGGCTGGCCGAGGAGCTGCGCCGCGGCGTCGCCGAACTGCGCTGGCCCGACGGCCGCCTGCCCACCGAGCAGCAGCTCGCCAAGGAGCAGGGCGTCAGCCTCAACACCGTGCGCAGGGCGGTCGATCTGCTGGTGGCCGACGGACTCGTCTACCGCCGCCAGGGCTCGGGCACGTACATCGCGGACGAGGCGGCCACGAGCGCTGCCGCCGGGGAGTCGGGGCCGGGGCCCGTGGTGGGCATCTGCGTGCCCTCGATGACGTACTACTACCCCCGGATCATCGCGTCGATCGAGGCCGAACTGACCCGTGGCGGCGCCCAGATGATGATCCGCAGCACGGGTTACGACGCGGCCCGGGAGCGCTCCGCGGTGGCGGGGATGCTCGCGGCTGGGGCGACCGGGCTGCTGCTGGTGCCCGAGCTGGAGCCGGGCGCCGACCCGATGCTCCAGCACGACGCAGTCCGGGCGCTCGGTGTGCCGGTGGTGATGGTCGAGCGCCGCTTCACCACCCCCGCCGACCACCACGAGTTCGTCTGCTCGAACCACTCCGCCGGGGCGTACGTCGCCGTCCGCCACCTGGTCTCGCTCGGCCACACCAGGATCGGCTACCTCCAGCGGCACAGCCCGTTCACCGCGGACGCTGTCGCCGCCGGGTTCCGTACGGCACTGACCGACTCGGGGCTCGACCCGGCCGGCGCCCCGCACGCGGGACGGGCCCGCTGGGACCTGCCCGACGCCGACGCCTTCCTCGACGAGCTGCTCGCCGCCGGTGCCACCGCGGTGGTCTGCTTCGCGGACCGGGAGGCGGCCCTGCTGGTCTCGGCCGCCAGACGGCGCGGCCTCTCCGTGCCCGGGGACCTCTCCCTGGTCGGGTACGACGACGAGGTGGCCGAGCTCTCGGAGGTGCCGCTGACCGCGGTCTCCCCCGCCAAGGCCGAGGTCGGACGGCTCGCGGCGCACACCCTGCTGCGCCGGATCGAGAACCCGTCGGCTCCCGTGGTGCAGCAGCTGGTGGTGCCCCGGCTCGTGGTGCGGGACTCGACGGGGCCGCTCGCCGCCTCGGAGTCCACCATCGCCCACTGATTCATTCCTTTGGATGGGTTGTATTTGCGGATTGAATTGTGGAGGGTGAGGGCTCAGCTCCCCGGACCAGCGAGGTAGTCATGCCCTCAGCAGTGCCCCCCACAGGTGCCGTACGGCTCGGACTCGTCGGGGCGGGCGGCGCCGCCCTCCTGCACGCCGGGGCCGCACTCGCGATGCCCGGCGAGGCCCGGATCACCGCCGTCCACGACGTCGTGGAGTCCCGCGCCCGTTCGCTCGCGGACCTCACGGGCGCCAAGACCACCGACGGGTACGCGCAGATGCTGGACGAGGGCCTGGTCGACGCGCTCGTGGTGTGCACCCCGCACGCCCTGCACGTGGAGCCGGCGCTCGCGGCGGCCCGCGCGGGCGTCCCCGTACTCCTGGAAAAGCCCATGGCGACCAGCCTGGAGGACTGCGACACGGTCGCGGCCGCCTTCGAGGACAAGGGAGTTGCCCTCTTCCTCGGCCACATACAGCACTATCTGCCGCTGACCGCGGCCGCGCACCGGGCGGTGCGCGAAGGGCTGATCGGCACCCCGGTGGCGGTCGTCGACCGCCGGGCCACCGACTACCGGCCGGGACACCGCCCCGCCTGGTTCTTCGACCCGGAACTCGCGGGCGGCGGCGCCGTGATGAACATCGGCGCGCACTGCGTCGACCGGGTCACCTGGATCACCGGTGCCCGCCCGCTGCGGGTGGCCGCCAGGACCGTCCACCGGGACGTCCCCGTGGAGACGGAGGGCCTGCTGCACCTGGAGCTGGCGGGCGGCATCCGGGCCACGGTGTCCGTGACGGCCGGGGCGCTGTCCGACCTGGACGAGTTCGAGGTCACCGGCGAGCGGGGCACGTTGCGCGCCTCCAAGGCCGAGGGGCTGTGGCTGACCACCGGCGCGGGCGAGCCCCGCGAACTGCGCGCGCCCGCCGGTGTCGACGACGACGTGGCGTTCGCCTTCGGCGAGCAGCTCCGCGACTTCACGGCGACGGTACGGGGCGAACGCCCGCCCGCCGTCACCGCGCGCACCGGCCGGGACGTCGTGGCCACGGTCCTCGCGGCGTACGCGTCGGCGGCCACCGGCACCGTACAAGAGGTGGCGCACGCCTGAGGGGTGACGCACGCCTGAGAGGTGACGACGGCGCACCCGTCCGGCGGACGACGCCTCCGCCGGACGACGACGCCCCCGTCACCAGGTGCGCGGTGCGGGGGCGTGACGTCATGTATGTGCGTACGGCTCAGTCGACGGCGGCCGGAACGCGCTCCGGGACGGTCTCGGCCCCGGACTCCCCGGCCTTCTCCGTCCCCTCCGCCTTTGCGGCCCCTTCGGCCTCCATCTTCTCCGCGGCCTTCTTCGCGCGGTTCTTCAGCACCAGCATCGACGTCAGCCCGACGAGCACCGCGGCCACCAGTCCGAGCCACGAGAAGCGCTTCAGCCACGCTTCCGCGACCACGCCCACCGAGTAGATGACGGCCGTGGTGCCGCCCGCCCAGACGATGCCGCCCAGCACGTTGGCGATCAGGAACTTCCAGTACGGCATGCGCAGTACGCCCGCGAGGGGTCCCGCGAAGATCCGCAGCAGTGCGACGAAGCGGCCGAAGAAGACCGCCCACATGCCCCACTTCTGGAACGACCGCTCCGCCAGGGCGATCTGGGCCTCCCCGCAGTGTTTGGGGAACTTCTTGCCCATCCAGGCGAGCAGTGGCCGCCCGCCCCTGCGCCCGATCGCGTACCCGATCGAGTCACCGATGATCGCGCCCGCCGTGGCGCACGCGCCCAGGATGTACGGGTCGATCTCGCCGTGCTGAGAGGCCAGCAGGGCCGAACTGACGAGGACGATCTCACCGGGCAGCGGAATGCCGAGGCTCTCCACACCGATGACCACCCCCACCAGGATGTAGATGCTGACCGCAGGCACGGTCTCCAGCCATTCCTGGACGTGCAACGCCTGTTCCTCCGTCGTACCTGGATCACTTGCTGTAGGGCCCACGGGCAGACCGCCCGGCCCGCGCCTGATCGGCGCACGCCGGGCAGCCTACCCCCCTGGTCAGGCCGTGGCGGCGGCGTCCCAGAGGTCGCACATGTGGTCTGATCCGATCTTCGTGTCGACGGTGTTGCCTCCGGCGGAAGCGGTCTTCAGCGAGAGCACGCTGCCCGGGGTGCGGTTCTCGGACGTCATGTCCGGCTGTCCGGCCGCCGTGGGGGCGCCGCCCCGGATGAAGGAGCCCCAGTACTGGACCATCTGCCGGGACAGCCTGCGCTGTTCGGCGTTGAGCGGTGTCTTCAGCCCGAAGTGCTTGAAGAGGTACTGCACCTCGTTGACGTGCGTCGCGCCGAAGTCGAACGGGACCGGATGGTCGCGCAGGGAGGCGAACGGCGGCGAGGTGCGGTCCGCGAACTCGTAGGTGTGGACGGTGTTGTGGGTGGCGGCGGCCCGGTTCAGCCGCAGCGCGGGGCAGGCGAACAGCCGGTCGCCGACGGCGGTGCCGAGCGCGATCGTCGGCGACTCGTGGGCGGCGGCCGGGTACCGGGCGAGCACCTTCGCGCCGAGTGCCGGCCCGAAGTACCCCCGCACCGCCGCCGGGTACGCCTCGGGGGTCAGCGGCTTGCCCTGCCCGTCGAACATGCCGAAGGCGAAGAGCCTGCCCTCGTCCTTGTTCGCTCCGTTGAGCACCGGCACCCTCGCGGCCTTCCCCTCCTTCAAGGCCGCGAGGGGCTGGACGGGCAGGAACGAGCCGCCGGCCACCGGGCTCCAGGAAAATCCGCCCTGTGCTTCGAGGATCTCCCTGGAGGTCTTGCCGCGCAGACAGGCGGGCGCCGTCCGCACGTCGGCGCAGCCGAGCTTGGCGGCGAAGGCCGTCCCCTGCTCGGCTGCCTGCTTCTTCTCGCGGGCCGCGCAGTCGTTGTACGCGCCGCTCTCGATGATCCCAGCCCGGAAGAGGCCCCGCGCGCCCGGCGAAGCCAGCTGCGTACAGACCGAAGAACCGCCGGCCGACTCCCCCGCTACGGTCACCCGGGAGGCGTCGCCGCCGAAGCCCCGGACGTTGGCCCGCACCCAGCGCAGTGCCTCCTGCTGGTCCTGCATCCCGAAGTTGCCGGAGGTACGGTCCTGGGCCTCGGCGTCCAGCCCGGGCGTGGCGAGGAAACCCATCGCGCCCAGGCGGTAGTTGACCGAGACGACGACCGTGCCGGTGGTCTCGGCGAACTCGTCGGGCACGATGTCCTCGCCCGCTCCGGCCGTCAGCCCGCCGCCGTGGAACCAGACCAGGACGGGCAGCCTTCCGTGCCGCGAGGCTGCCTGCGACCCCGCCCGCGACGCCGCCTGCTTCGGTACGTAGACGTTGAGCGCGAGGCAGTCCTCGGTGTAGCTGGGCTCCTCGTACCCCGGGTCCCAGCTCTTCGTCTGTACGCAGCGGTTGCCGAAGCGGGTCGCGTCGCGCACGCCCCGCCAGTCGGCCGGGGGCCTCGGCGCCTTCCAGCGCAGCTCGCCCACCGGCTGCTCGGCGTACGGAACACCCAGGAACTGCTGCCCGTACGGGGTGGTCTCACCCCGTACGAGGCCAGCGTCGGTCCGTACGACAGGGCTGGCGCTGACGTTCCCGTCCCAGGGTGCCGCCTGTGCGGACAGGGGGACGAGGGCGGTGGTGGCGGCCACCGCGAGGGCGACAACCGGCAGAAGGGCTCTGTGCGTTCGTGGCGGGGCGGTACGTGAACCAGTCATGACCACTGCCTCTGCGGTGAGGTGATGGGGCATTTACACGTGCCAACTGTCGCGTCCGTAAAAGTTAGGGCCGAGTGGCAGGACAGTCAATAAGTTGAACAAGAAACAGTAGGGGCGGTTCCCCCACCTCCGCCGAGGTGGGGGAACCGCCCCCTGCCGTCACTGCCATCCCTGCCGGACGGCCTACTTGTTGGGCCGCAGCGTCCAGACCACCGTCATCTCGCCGGTGACCGCGCCGTCCTCACGGGTGATCGCGATCTCGACCGGGAACTCCGGGCGCTCGCCCGCGTCGAGCTCCGCGACCACGTCGGCGATCGGGCGGCCCAGGGTCGCGGTCGCGGTGACCACGCCCATGGCGAGCTTCTTGTAGCCGATCTCGGCCTTGACCGCGAGCGGCACGGCGCGCGTCAACTGGTCACCGAAGGCGGCGATCACGATCGCGCCGCTCGCCGACTCGGCGAGGGTGAACATGGCTCCGGCGTGCGGTCCGCCGACGTGGTTGTGGTAGTCGGCCTGGTCGGGCAGGCGGACGACGGCCCGCTCGGGGGTGGTCTCCAGGAACTCCAGACCCAACGTGCGGGCCATCGGAACCGTGGCGGCGAGCATCTCGCCGACGGACATCTGATCTGCGCTCATGGGCGCTGATGTTACCCACGGGTAGTAGTTCTTGGCCATCCCCCGGCACGTCAGGGGTGTGTCACAGCTGCCGGTGCCCGCGGGGGCGGCGGTAGCCCCGCCGTCCCCTCCCCTCTATGGTTACTCGCCATGTGGCCAGGACAGCAGCCGCCCGGGGGCGAGCAGAACCCGCAGGACTCCAACCCGTACCCGCAGCCCGGGTACCCGAGCACCCCACCGCCCGGCCAGCCGCCGGCCGGTGGCCAGCAGACGCCACCGCCGGGCCCGCCGCCCGGTGGTTACCAGCAGACTCCGCCGCCGCCGGGATACGGCTATCCGGCTCCCGGCTCGGCGCCGACACCGCCGCCGCCCGGGGTCAACCCGTACCAGGGCCAGTACACGGCCCCGACCGTGCCCGGTCCGGTGGTCGCGGGCGGTCCCGGTGGACCCGGCGGTCCGCAGAACGAGCGCAAGAAGAACATCGTCACGGCCGCCGTCGCGGGCGCGGTGGTCATCGCCGCACTCGTGGGCACCGGGGTCTTCGTCCTGAAGGACGACGACAAGTCCAGCAAGGAGCCGGTGGCCGACGGCAAGCCCACCCAGTCGGCAGCCCCGAAGCAGCCCTCGGCACCCGCGTCCGACCCGGCCGCACCCGCGCCGGGCGGCAGCAGCGGCAACCCGCGCGGCGGCATCGAGGCCAAGCCGACCGTGCCCGGCTGGAAGGTCGTCCTCAACCCGAAGCACGGCACCATGTTCGACGTGCCGCCGGAGTGGGTGGTCGGCACGACCGACACCATCGTCGGCTTCGAGGACGAGAAGAACCCCACCGGCAAGCCCGTGGTCGCGATGTCCGCTCCCGCCTCCCTCAAGGAGAAGTGGTGCGAGGACGACGACGACAACGACGGGAAGAAGGACTTCACCGGTCTGGCCCGCGTCGGCACCAAGGGCGCCAGCGGCGCCAAGAACGCCGGTGAGGTGGCCGAGATCCAATCCGGCAACTGGGTCTACGCCGGATACGACCAGAAGCGCACCGGCAAGCTCAACGTGGGCAAGCCCAAGCCCTTCACCACCACGTCGGGCCTCGTGGGCGAGATCTCGACCTCCACCGCGACCGGCGTGAAGAAGCCCACCAAGTGCGCCACCGACGGCAAGGCCACCGCCTTCGGCTTCAAGAACGGCAAGGGCGACTACTCGGCCTGGGTGCTGTACAGCGCCAAGGGCGTCAAGGACGAGGTCCCGGACGCGACGATCCTGAAGATCCTCGGCACCCTCCGACTGACGGGCTGACTGTCCGACCCGCTGACCGACTTGCGGGTTGACCGGCTGTTCAGCCGACCGAACACCCCATATCGGTAAACACACCCGTTCGGTTTGGCATCCCGGGGCGGCGGAGGCGATAGTCCCTCAGTGACTACCCCCGCCGCCCCGCCGTCGTCTGCCGTGCGCCGCCGCCCGAGCTGGGCCGGCCGCAACTACTCGTTGCTGACCGCGGCGGCCGTCGTCACCAACCTCGGCTCCAGCGGTGCGCTCATCGCCGGCTCCTTCGCGGTCCTCGCGGCGGGCGGCGACGCGGGCGACGTCGGTCTGGTCGCGGCGGCCAGGACCGTACCCCTGATCCTGTTCCTGCTGATCGGCGGCGCGGTGGCCGACCGGCTGCCCCGGCACCTGGTGATGGTCGCGGCCAACGCCGTCAACTGCCTCTCCCAGGGCCTCTTCGCCCTCCTCGTGCTCACCGGCTCTCCCCAGCTGTGGCAGATGATGCTGCTGGCCGGGCTCGGCGGGGTGGGGCAGGCGTTCTTCGGCCCGGCGGCCGAGGGGATGCTGCTTTCGACCGTCACCGGCGAGCAGGCGGGGCGCGCCTTCGCGGTGTTCCGGATGTCGATGAACGGTGCCTCGATCGGCGGGGCCGCCCTCGGTGGCGCGCTGGTCGCGGCCGTCGGGCCCGGCTGGGTGCTGGCGATCGACGCCGCCGCGTTCGCCGTGGCGGGGGCGCTGCGGGCGTTCCTGGACGTGAGTCACATACCGGAGCGGGTGAAGAGCAGCGGGCTGATCGCGGATCTGCGGGCGGGCTGGCAGGAGTTCTCCTCGCGGCCCTGGCTGTGGGCGATCGTGCTGCAGTTCTCGGTGATCAACGCGGTGGTCGCGGCTGCCGAGGCGGTGTACGGGCCGCTGGTCGCCGAGGAGCATCTGGGCGGCGCGGCCCCGTGGGGTCTGGCGCTGGCCGGGTTCGGCGCGGGCACGGTGGGCGGTGCGGTGCTGATGATGCGCTGGAAGCCGCGCAGGCTGCTGCTGGCCGGGGCGCTCTGCGTCTTCCCGCTCGCGCTGCCGTCGGCGGGGCTCGCGGTGCCGCTGCCCGCGTGGGCGCTGGTCGTGGTGATGTTCGCCACCGGAGTCTCGATCGAGGTGTTCGGCGTCGCCTGGATGACGGCGCTCCACCAGGAGATCCCGGAGGACAAGTTCTCCCGGGTCTCGGCGTACGACTGGCTGGGCTCGCTCGCCATGGTGCCGGTCGCCACGTCCCTGGCGGGCCCGGCCGAGAGCGCCTTCGGCCGTTCCCAGGCGCTCTGGGGTTCGGCGGCGCTGATCGTGCTGCTGACGGCGGCGGTGCTGACGATCCCGGACGTACGGAACCTCAGGCGACGCTGAAGGCCCCGTCGGGCGGCACGGGTGACGCGACCGCGTCCGCGTCGCTGACCGCTGCCGCACCCTTGACGAACCTGACCAGCGCCGGGCCGTGCTCGACCCGGGCAGGGAAGGCGTCGGAGGCGGTACGGCGGGCGAGTGCGGCGGTGTCCAGGGGCCGCTGCGAAGCGACGAGCACCGCGTTCCCGAACCGGCGTCCGCGCAGCACCCCGGGCTCGGCGATCAGCGCCAGTTCCGCGAACTCACCCCGGAACGTGGCCAGTTGGGAGCGCAGGAAGTCGAAGGGCGCACCGTCCGCGAGATTGGCCGCGTAGATTCCGCCGGGCCGCAGGACCCGGGCAGCTTCCCGCGCGTACCCGACAGAGGTGAAGGCGGCGGGCACCCGCGAGCCGCCGAAGACGTCCGCGATCAGCACGTCGGCCGAGTCGTCGGCCGCCCGCTCCAGCCAGGCCCGCCCGTCGTCGCCGTGCACGGTGATCCCGGCGCCGCCGTCCGGCAGCGGCAGGTGCTCGGTGACCAGGGCGAGCAGCCCCCGGTCGGCCTCGACCACGTCCTGCCGAGACCCGGGGCGGGTGACGGCGACGTAGCGGGGCAGCGAGAGGCCGCCGCCGCCGAGGTGGGTGACGTCGAGGGGCTCGCCGGGGTCCGCGGCACTGTCGACGACGTGGGCGAGCCTGCGCGCGTACTCGAATTCGAGGTACGCCGGCTCGTCCAGGTCCACGTACGACTGGGGTGCGCCGTCCACCGTGAGCAGCCAGGCGTGCGCGCGGTCGACGTCGGGCATCAGCCGGGCGGTGCCGCCGTCGACGTCCCGGACGACCGGTATCGGATCCTTCATCGGGTCATTGTCCCCCGCATCCCCTCTCCGCGACGCTCCCCGTCCCCGTCCTCGTCCTCGCGACCCGACCCCGTCCCCGTGACCCGCCCCCGCCCCGTCCGTCAGCCGTGCCAGATCTCGGCCACCGCCCGGACCTCGGCAGGTGCCTGCTCCAGTCCGGCGCGGGCGGCTGCCGCGCGGGCGGCCGGGTCGAGGGAGTTGCGGCCGAACGCCTTCCTGGCCTCCTGCGACGGGGTGACGACGTGGATACGTGCCCCGGCCCCGGCCAGTACGGCGGCCTGAGCAGCCGGGGACGGCATGACCTTGTTGCCGAGGGGGTTGGGTGCGAGCACGACGACCCTGCGGTATCCGGCGGCCAGGTGCGCGTTGGCGGTCGAGTGCACTCCGCCGTCGATCCACTGCCGCCCCTCGATGGGTATCGGCGGCCAGAACCCGGGGACCGCGCAGCTCGCCGCGACGGCGTCCACGATCGGCACACCGCTGTCCGTACCGAAGGCGCGCAGTTCCCCGCTGGCCGCGTCAACCGCGGTGACCAGCAGCGGGCGCGCCGGCCACGCGTGCGACACCAGCCGTTCCGCGATCACTTCGCGCCGCTCGTCCGGAGTGGGCGTCCGTCCCTCGGCGAGTGCGTCGAGTGCGAGTCTGCCCATCCGCCGGGCGTACTCCTCGGGCGTACGGGAGACCAGCACGGCGCGCGCGTACCGGACGAACAGCCCGGCGGCGGTGCGCCCGGCGGGCTCGCCCCGGGGTGCGGGCACGAGTTGGCGCTCGTACAGCGCGCCGGGCGTCAGCCGCCCGGACAGCAGCTGGGCGCCGACGATCGAACCGGCCGAGCTGCCCACGACGAGGTCGGCCGTGCCCAGGTCCACCCCGGCCTCGGCGAGCCCGTAAAGCATTCCTGTCTCCCAGCCGACGCCGGTGAGGCCGCCGGATCCCAGTACCAGTGCGGTGTCTGCCATGCGGGGCAGTCTGGCGCACGGGCTGGAACGGTCCGGTCCCGGCCCCGTGCCGACGGGCACAGGACCGGGACCGTCGCTCCGCGTCAGCCGACCAGAGATCTCTCGGCGGCGCTCACGCCGAAGGCCTTGACTGCCTGGTAGTAGGTCCAGGCCGTGGCGTCGCAGGAGGTCTTCTTCGCGCCCGAGTACTGCGCGCAGACACGCTTGAGGTCGGCGTAGAACGCGTCGTCGAGGCGCGACTTGTTGGCGCTGAACGTGCCGGCCTCCTTGTAGTTGCGGTAGCCGAAGTCGTGCCGGGCGCAGGAGTTCTGGAACGGGAAGCCGAACGGGTTGTCGGGCGAGGAGGAGCAGTAGTCGGTCGACCAGTTGAAGCCGTACGCCGACCAGTTGCCCTGGTTCGCACGCGCCGCGTGGAAGGCCTGTGCGCTCGACGCGCTCGTCTGCGTCCAACTGCTCAGGACCTGGGGCTTGTCGGCCGGGGCGGCGGACGCCGGGGTGGCGAAGGCGAGCAGGGCGGCGGCGGCGAGCCCGGCGGTGAGGAGGCGGCGCATGCGGTATCTCCAGTCTGCGGGCACCGGATCTTTACCGGTGCGGCGGGCAACAGACTGAGAGCAGAGATCACCTGTGAAGAGCGAATACCCGAAAGCATCACGTCTCCTGCTGAGTTCCTCCACCACCCAAACTCACAGGTCGGCCGAAATCCACCCCTCCGCCACCTGTTCCGGAGCGGTATCCTCCGCCAACTTTCCGACGTCTCAGGGGAGTTCGACTCCGACATTCGACAGGCGGACCGGCCCGGTGCGATTCCGGACCGGCCCGCTCGTCGTGCCCCGTGCCCCGCCCCCCGTTCCCCCGGGTCAGGTCAGCCGAGGACTTCGGTGACCGTGCCCGCGCCAACCGTGCGTCCGCCCTCGCGGATCGCGAAGCCGAGGCCCGCTTCCAGGGGTACGTCGCGGCCGAGCTCGACCGTCATGGTGACGGTGTCGCCGGGCCGGGCGACGGCGGCCTCGCCGAGGTCCACGTCGCCGACCACGTCCGCGGTGCGGATGTAGAACTGCGGCCGGTAGCCGGAGGCGACCGGCGTCGACCGGCCGCCCTCCTTCGCCGAGAGGACGTACACCTGCGCGGCGAAGCGACGCGCGGGCGCGATGCTGGCGGGCTGCGCCACGACATGGCCCCGGCGCACCGCGTCGCGTGGCACCCCGCGAAGCAGCAGCGCGACGTTGTCGCCCGCCTCGGCCGAGTCCATCTGCTTCCCGAAGGTCTCCAGACTGGTCACCACGGTCTCGACGTCCGCGCCCAGCACCTCCACCCGGTCCCCGACCCGCACCGTGCCGCGCTCGATCGCCCCCGTGACGACGGTGCCACGCCCGGAGATGGTGAGGACGTTCTCCACCGGGAGGAGGAAGGGTGCGTCGACGTACCTCTCGGGCATCGGCACGTACGTGTCGACGGCGTCGAGCAGCGCCTCGATCGCGGCGACCCAACGCGGGTCGCCGTCCAGGGCCTTGAGGCCGGAGACTCGGACCACGGGGGCCGCGTCGCCGCCGTAGCCGTGCGCGGAGAGCAGGTCGCGGACCTCCAGCTCGACGAGGTCGGTGAGCTCGTCGTCGCCCGCGTCGGCCTTGTTCAGGGCGACGACGATGTGGTCGACGCCGACCTGACGGGCCAGCAGGACGTGCTCGGCGGTCTGCGGCATGATGCCGTCGAGCGCCGAGACGACGAGGATCGCGCCGTCCAGCTGGGCGGCACCGGTGACCATGTTCTTGATGTAGTCAGCGTGGCCGGGCATGTCGACGTGGGCGTAGTGGCGGGTGTCGGTCTCGTACTCGACGTGACTGATGTTGATGGTGATGCCGCGCGCGGCCTCCTCCGGCGCCCGGTCGATCCGGTCGAACGGAACGAAGGTGCCGGTGCCGCGGTCGGCGAGGACCTTGGTGATGGCGGCGGTGAGGGTGGTCTTGCCGTGGTCGACGTGGCCCATGGTGCCGATGTTGAGGTGGGGCTTGGTGCGGACGAATGCCGTTTTGGACATGGCGGATCGATCCCTGTTTCTACGAATTCACGAGTTCACGAATTCCTGCGGACTCGCGAAGCTGAAGGTCCACGAAGCGTGGAGGGACCCCGGGGCCCGGCCGACCCTCCCCGTGCGGGGTCCGTCGGACGCGATCCGAGGAGGGTCAGCTTCGGGCGCCGTCGAAGGGCGCTGCGACAGGTGCGAGAGGCACGGCAGGTGCGACCGCCGCGAAGGCGGTTGCTGCGAAAGGTTCGATGACGGCAGCCTTCGGCGCGTCCGCGACTGCGGACTGCGCTGCGAGGAAGGCGTACCGGAACATGTGCCTGATACTGCCCTGCGGACCGCTCGGGGTCGAATGATTATTGAAGCTCTCAACTATCCCTTGATCAGCCGAGGTTCTTGAGCGCTTACCGGACCGACAGGGGCCCGGTGTCAGTGGCCACCAGCGGCCCCACCACGTGCGCGGCGAGCAGGTCGACGGTGTCCCACCAGGGGTCGGCCACCAGCAGCCGACGGACCACGGGCAGGGAAGCGGTGAGCCGCGCCGGCACCGTGTCGGCGAGCGCGCTGTCCGGAACCGTCCCGCGGATACGGCTCATGAGGTGCGCATTACGGCGATCACACACGTATGTCGGTTACTCTCCCCGGATGCTCGACCCAGCCACCCGGACCACGGTCCGCACGGAAGCACCGCGCGACGACCGACGTCACGATGACCTCGGCGGCGGGCCCGAAGCCCCGTGCCCGGAGGCGCGCGGCGCCCGCTGCGCCCGTCTCCTCCTGTCGCCGTGGTCGCGGCTCGCCCTGCTCGTGGTCGTGCTCGCCTCGGCGGCCACCGCGGTCCTGCTGTACGAGCCGCAGAAGATGCTCGCGGACGGCTGGCCACCGCATCTCGGCGGGACGACGGCCGCGGTGCTGTTCGGGGTGGCGTACGGACTGTGCACGGTGGCCTTCGTGCCGCGGCCGATCCTCAACCTGGCGGCGGGCGCCCTCTTCGGCAGCATGCTCGGCCTGTCCACGTCCATCGCAGGTACGGTCCTGGGCGCCGGGATCTCCTTCGCGCTGGGCCGGCTGCTCGGCCAGGACGCGTTGCGGCCGATGCTCAGGGGGCGGGTGCTGCTGGCCGCCGACGGGGTGCTGAGCCGGCACGGCTTCCGGTCGATGCTGGCGATCCGGCTGTTCCCGGGAGTGCCGTTCGCCGCCGCCAACTACTGCGCGGCGGTCTCGCGCATGCGGTACGTGTCGTTCCTGGCGGCGACCGGTCTGGGCTCGATCCCGAACACGCTCGCGTACGTCATAGCGGGCAGCGAGGCCTCCTCGCCGATGTCCCCGGCGTTCCTGATCTCGATGGGCTTCATCGTGGTGTCGAGCGTGGGCGGAGTGGTGGTCGCCTGGCTCAAGCGCCACTCCATCGGCAGGCCCCGGCCGCAGGCCGGGAAGGAGGCCGGGGAGGGTGCCGGGGAACAGGCCGGTGAGGCATCCGTAGCGCTGAAGGCACCGGCACTGCCCCTCTCGAAGAACTGAACACGGGAACTAGCCGCCCCAGGTGAACATCCGGGCCCGACACGATCCCGCCGACGCCGCCCTTTGATCACCCTGTGGCCACCTGCCGCAGGTACGCTGCGCACCACTCACCCCACCCTCCACACGGTGCACGGCTGTCGCTTGGTCGCGCCTGGCCGCACCCCAGATCAGGGACGGCGCCACCCTTCATGAGCTGGTTCGAATCCATCATCCTCGGGCTGGTCCAGGGCCTTACCGAGTTCCTGCCCATCTCCTCCAGCGCCCATCTGCGGCTGACCGCCGCGTTCGCGGGCTGGCACGACCCGGGTGC
The DNA here is from genome assembly GCF_055579625.1 of Streptomyces sp. NPDC032721. Classification (NCBI taxonomy): domain Bacteria; kingdom Bacillati; phylum Actinomycetota; class Actinomycetes; order Kitasatosporales; family Streptomycetaceae; genus Streptomyces; species Streptomyces sp. NPDC032721. The sequence continues at coordinate 51,236 of NZ_JBVIMX010000027.1, forward strand.
GGCGTTCACCGCGATCACCCAGATCGGCACCGAGACGGCGGTCCTCATCTACTTCCGCAAGGACATCGGGACGATCCTGTCCGCCTGGTTCCGCTCGCTGCGCGACAAGTCGATGCGCGGCGACCACGACGCGCAGATGGGCTGGCTGGTCATCGTCGGCTCGATCCCGATCGGCGTGCTGGGCGTCACGCTCAAGGACCAGATCGAGGGCCCGTTCCGCGATCTGCGGCTGATCGCCACCACCCTCATCGTGATGGGTGTCGTGCTGGGCGTCGCCGACCGGCTGGCCGCACGCGCCGAGTCCGACACCGGCCGCCACACGGCGGGCAACCACCGCAAGACGCTCAAGGACCTGGGCGTCAGGGACGGTCTGATCTACGGCTTCTGCCAGGCGCTCGCCCTGATCCCCGGAGTCTCCCGCTCCGGCGCGACCATCTCCGGCGGCCTCCTGATGGGCTACACGCGTGAGTCGGCGGCCCGCTACTCCTTCCTGCTCGCCATCCCCGCGGTACTCGCCTCGGGCCTGTACGAGCTGAAGGACGTCGACGAAGGGCACGTCTCCTGGGGGCCGACCGCCCTCGCGACGGTGATCGCCTTCGGAGTCGGCTACGCGGTGATCGCGTGGTTCATGCGCTACATCTCCACGCGCAGCTTCCTGCCGTTCGTGTACTACCGGATCGCGCTCGGCATCGTCCTGTTCGTACTGGTCGGCACGGACGTGCTCAGCCCGCACGCGGGTGAGTCGGCGGGCTGAGCCCGGGCCCGTTCTCCGGACACGCAGGGGCTGGGGGCCAGGGGCTGGGGCCCTACTTCTTCGAGGCCACCGCCGCGTTCGCATCCACGATGCCCAGACCCAGCTTCGGCAGCTTCTCCGGGTTCTTCGCGGTGTCCCGGATCGCCGCCATGATCTGGTCCGGGGTGCGGTCCTGCTGGTGCAGCAGGGCGGCCACCGCGGAGACGTACGGCGCGGCCATCGAGGTGCCGTCCAGGGTTCCGTAACCGCTGGTGTTCTTGACCGTCTCCTTCGTCTCGTACGTGGGGAGGGTCGAGAGGATCTTCACGCCGGGCGCGGTCACGGCCTGCTGGGCGCCGAAGTTGGAGAAGTCCGCGGGCCTGCCCGTCGGGCCGCTCGCGCCGACCACCAGTACCGGGGTCTGCGGCTTGTACGGCTGGAGGGCCGTGCCGTCGTTCCCGGCGGCGGCGACGACGACCGCGCCCTTGGCGTGGGCGGCGGCGATGGCGGTGTTGAGCACTCCGCCCTTGAGGAGCCGCGCCATCAGGCCGGATTCGCCGAGGGAGAGGTTGATGACGTCGGCGCCGTGGTTGGCGGCCCAGACGATGCCCTTGGTGATGTTGGCGTCGCTGCCGCTGCCGTCAGCGCCCAGCACCCGTACGGGCATGATCTTCGCGCCGGGGGCACCGCCCGCGATGCCGACGCCGTTGTCGGTCGCGGCGGCGGCGATGCCGGAGACATGGGTGCCGTGGCCGTTCTCGTCGGTGGGGTCGTCGTCGTTGTCGACGAAGTCGTGGCCGTCGACCAGGCGGTCCTTGAGGTCGGGGTGCTTGCGGTCGACGCCGGTGTCGACGACGGCGATGACCGTCTTGTCGCCGTCGGCCGTCTGCCACGCGTCGGGCAGCTTGATGGCGTTCAGTGCCCACTGCTGACCGCGCATCGGGTCGGGCTTCTTCTCGTCGTCCGAGCCGCAGCCGGTGGCCAGGGACGCCGAGGCGACCGCGGTGGCGAGCAGGAGAGCAGTCGTACGCCGCATACCCATGTGAGCACCTTCGAGAGTGACCGAATGAATACCAACCGAATGAATACCAATTGCATGGTTTTCGTCGATCGTAGGAGCGCTGTACGGCCGCCGCACTGCGAGCACTCGCGCCCCACGGGCCCTTGGCTGCTGGGCTCCGCTGCCCGAGACTGTGCCGATGACCCAGCGTGTGGAGCTCGCGACGGTAATGGACCGGCTGGCCATCGACGCGGTGATCACCGGATACGGGGTGGCCGTCGACGACGCCGACTGGACGGCGTACAAGGCCCTGTTCACCCCGGACGGCCGGGCGGACTACCGCTCGGCGGGCGGCATCGAGGGGCCGGCGGTGGAGGTGGCCGGGTGGCTGGAGGAGATGCTGCGGCTGTTTCCGGTGCGCCAGCACCTGATAGTGAACCGCCGGCTGCGGCTGGAGGAGCTCGGTGGATACACGGGTGACAGTGCCGAGGTCCAGGCGGACTACCTCAATCCGATGCGGCTGCGCGGGGCGGATGGGGCGGACGGGGCGTCGGCGCCGAACTTCGTGACCGGTGGCCGCTACACCTTCAGCCTGCGTCGTGCCGAGGGCGTCTCCTGGCAGGTGCACCGGGTGACGGTCCACGAGAAGTGGCGGCAGACGGACCTCGGCGCGGGAGCCGGTACGGGTTCCGGTGCCGGTGCCACCTCGAACACAGGCACCGGCTGACGCCCACTGTCCCCGCCCGCCCGCCTCCCCCACACTGGGGGCAACACTCCGGTGGTGAGGAGGCGCGGATGCCGAAGCGCTGGAGGCCGGCCGGGCCGGAGCCCGCGTCGTGGCGCCGCCGACTCGATTCGCGCCGACGGGACCGGCTCGATTCGACCGGGCGGGACCGGCTCGTTTCGCCCTGGCGGGACCGGCTCTCCTCGCCCTGGTGGCGCGGCGCGGCCGCCGTCCTCGCGGGGGCGCTGCCCGCCCTCGCCTTTCCCGCGCCCGGCCTGTGGTGGTTCGCGTACGTGGCCCTGCTGCCGTGGATGCTGCTGGTCCGCTCCGCACCGTCCGGGCGGCGGGCCGCGCTGGACGGGTGGCTCGGCGGGACCGGCTTCGTGGTGGCCGTGCACCACTGGCTGATCCCGAGTCTGCATGTGTTCATCCTGCTGGTGGCGGCGCTGCTGGGGCTGTTGTGGCTGCCGTGGGGATGGCTGGTGCGGCTGATGCTGGGCGGTCGGCCGACGGTGCCGCGCGCGCTGGCCGCCGTGGCGGTGCTGCCCTCGGGGTGGCTGATGGTCGAGCTGGCCCGTTCCTGGGAGGGGCTCGGCGGCCCCTGGGGGCTGCTCGGCTCCTCGCAGTGGGACGTCACCGCGGCCCTGCGGCTGGCCTCGCTCGGCGGGGTCTGGGCGGTGACGCTGCTGGTGGTCGCGGTGAACACCGCCCTCGTCGTGCTGCTGACGCTGCCGTACGCCCGTACCGCCGCAGGCTCCGCGCTGGTCGCCGCCGCCGTGCTGACCGGGGCCGCCTGGGCGTGGGCCCCGCGCCCCGCGCCCGGCCACACCGCCCGCGTCGCCGTCGTACAGCCCGGGGTGTTCGACGGCATCGGCTCCACCGAGCAGCGCCTCGCCCGTGAGGAGCAGCTGACCCGCACCCTGGCCGGGCAGCGCGTCGACCTGGTGGTGTGGGGCGAGAGCAGCGTGGGCGCCGACCTGCTCGCCCGCCCGGACGTGGCCCGGCGGATCGCGGCGCTGTCCCGGCTGGTCGGCGCGGATGTCCTGGTCAATGTCGATGCCCGGCGCTCGGACACGCCCGGGATCTTCAAGTCCTCGGTGCTGGTGGGACCGCAGGGGCCGACCGGGGCGCGCTACGACAAGATGCGGCTGGTCCCGTTCGGCGAGTACGTCCCGGCGCGCGCGCTGCTCGGCTGGGCCACCTCGGTGGGCAAGGCGGCGGGCGAGGACCGGATGCGCGGCACCCGGACCGTGGTGATGCCACTGCCGAACGGGCTGCGTCTTGGCCCGCTGGTCTGCTTCGAGTCGGCGTTCCCCGACATGAGCCGGCGGCTGGTGCGCGACGGCGCCCAGCTGCTGATCGCCCAGTCGGCGACCTCCACCTTCCAGCAGAGCTGGGCCCCCGCACAGCACGCCTCGCTCGCCGCGCTGCGGGCCGCCGAGAACGGCCGCCCCATGGTGCACGCCACCCTGACCGGAGTGAGCGCGGTGTACGGCCCCGACGGCGTGCGCGTCGGCGAGCCGCTGAGCACCGAGCGGAGCGCCGCCGCCGTCTACGACGTACCCCTGTCGCAGGGCCGGACCCCGTACACGAAGTACGGCGACTGGGCGCTCCACTCGGCGATGGCCGTCCTGGCGCTGCTGCTCGCGGCCGAGGGCGTACGGAGCCTCAGGAAGCCTGCTCCAGCACCTTCCGTACCACCTGCTCGCACAGTTCGTGAGTCGCCAGCGCGTCCCGTGCGCTGAGCGTCCTGCCCGCCCGTACGGCGTCCAGGAAGCCGGTGACGGCCTGCTCGATGCCGCGCTGGCGGGCCACCGGCACCCAGTCGCCGCGGCGGCGGACGCTCGGCTGGCCCTTGTGGTCGATGACCTCGGCGAGGTTGACGACCTGCCGCTTGGTGTCCTGTCCGGACACTTCGAGGATCTCCTCGGTGGAGCCGCTCAGCCGGTTCATGGTGCCGATCGCGGTGAAGCCGTCGCCGGAGAGCTGGAGCACGACGTGGTGCAGCAGTCCGTCGACGATCCGGCCCCGGACGTCGACGTGGTCGATCTCGCCGGGGGCCAGGAAGCGCAGGGTGTCCACGACGTGGATGAAGTCGTCGAGGACGAAGGTGCGCGGGTCCTCGGGCAGGCCGACCCGGTTCTTCTGCATCAGGACCAGCTCGCGCGGGTGGTCCGCGCACTGGGCGTAGCCGGGCGCCAGCCGGCGGTTGAAGCCGACGGCGAGGCTGACGCCGCGCTCCTCGGCGAGCTCCACCAGCCGGACCGAGTCGGCCAGTTCGTAGGCGATCGGCTTGTCGACATAGGTGGCGACGCCCGCCTGGAGGAGCCTTCCGACGATCTCCGGGTGGGCGCTGGTCGACGCGTGCACGAACGCGGCGTCCAGGCCCTGGGCGAGCAGTGCGTCGAGGTCGGTGTGGGCCCGTTCGGACGGGATCCGGTGGGCCTCGGCGACCCGTGCCAGGTTGGCGGGGGTACGGGTCTGGAGGTGCAGCTCCGTCTCCGGCAGGGTGGCGAAGACCGGCAGGTACGCCTTCTGCGCGATGTCTCCGAGCCCGATGACGCCGACCTTCACGGGGTCCTGCTTTCTCTCGCCGTACGGCCGTTATCCCTGGTGGGCGGCCTTGGAGGCAGCATACGTGCGCTGTGGCGGCTGCCAGTCGGCGATCCCGTCGAAGGTGCGCATCGCCAGGCCGGGGCCGAACCGGGCGAGGGTCATCGCCCCGTCCCGCAGGGCCACGGCCGGGGCGCGCCTGAGCATCATCAGCGCGGCGATCCTGGCGGACCTGCGGACGATGCCCGTGGTGCGGGGCAGCCGGTCGGCGCTGTACGCGGCGAGGGCGGTGCCCAGTCCGCCGGCGGGGTCCGCGTGGTGGGCGAGGACGATGCCGTCCTCGATGGCCTGGTTGCCGCCCTGGCCCATGGTCGGGCACATGGCGTGCGCGGCGTCGCCGATGAGGACGGTGCGGCCCCGGTGGTGGGCGGGGAGCGGGGTGCTCATGTGGTGCACGTCGTGCCGCAGGATCAGTTCCTCGGTGACGGCCCGCAGGATTTCAGGGACGGGGTGGTGCCAGTCGCCGTACGCGCGCAGGAGTTCGGCCTTCTCGCCGTCGGGCGAGTGGCCGCCCTCGGATGCGGCGGCGGCCGCGTACGCGTAGATCCGGCCGTCCTTGAGCGGCTGGGTGCCCCAGAGCCGGCCGCGCCCCCAGGTCTCGTGCGGCGGGAAGGGGTCCGTGGGTGCGGGCACCACCATGCGCCAGCTGGTGAATCCTGCGTAGGTGACCCCGGGGTGCTCGGGGAACAGCGCGCCGCGCACGGCGGACTTGATGCCGTCGGCGCCGATGACGAGGTCGGCCTCGATGTCGCCCTGCGGGGTACGGACGACGGCGGGCCTGCCGTCCACCGCGCCCCGGTCGGCCAGCTCCGCAGCCACACCGGTGCGGATCGTGTCCTTGGGCAGCCCGGAGGCGAGGACGTCGACCAAGGTGGCCCGGTGCACCAGGACCAGCGGGTCGCCGAACCGCTCGACGGCGACGGAGCTGTCGGTACGGGAGAGCCAGCGGCCACCGGGGGTGCGCATGCCGCCGGGGCCCTGCCAGGCGGCCAGGTCGCGGATCTCGTCGCCGAGGCCGATGACGTCGAGCGAGCGCAGCGCGTTGGGGGCGAGGCCGATTCCGGCGCCGACCGGCTCCAGGGACTCCGCCCGCTCCAGGACGGTGACCTGCCAGCCGCGCCGGTGCAGGGCGACTGCGGCGGTGAGGCCGCCGATGCCGCTTCCGATGACGACGGCACGGGCTCGCGGGTGCTGGGCCTGGAAGGGGAACGGGAACTGGGACCGGGACATGGCTGACCCCTCCTGGGAAACTACAGCTGTAGTGACGTGCTGCACGCTACTACAGCTGTAGTCCGGCGGGTAGATTGCGTCCATGCCTGCTGCCACCCGCGCCGAACTCATCGCCGATGCCGCCCTGCGACTGCTAGCCGAGCGGGGGATGCGCGGGCTCACCCACCGGGCGGTGGACGAGGCGGCGGGGCTGCCACAGGGGTCGACGTCCAATTACGCGCGCACCCGGCAGGCACTGCTGGAGGCCGGGGTGCAGCGGCTGGCCGTACGGGAGGCGGCCTTGCTCGGGCTGGGCGAACTGCCGGGGCCCGGGGCCGCCGCGCCCCTGCCGGAACTGGTCGGCGTACTGGTCCGCGTACTGCACCGGCATCTCACCGAGCACCGGGACCTGCTGGTGGCCCGCTACGAGCTGGGGCTCGAAGCCACCCGGCGGCCGGAGCTGCGGGAGTTCTACGACGCGGCGGGGCGGGCCAGGTTCCGTGAGCCACTGGTGAAGGTGCTGGCGGCGGCGGGGTCGAAGTCGCCCGAGCGGCACGCGCTGTCGCTGGTGGCGTGGGTCGAGGGCCTGATGTTCTCGTGTGCGGTGGGTGCCTATCACGCGGCGGTGCCGACCGAGGAGGAACTCCGTACCGGGTTCGGAGAGTTGCTGAGCGGGATGCTCGGGGCCTGCGGGACGTAAGTTCCGGCGGGCCCGTCACTCGTGTGGACCAATATCGCTCTCCCGGCTTCCCCAACCGGGCTCGCTGTCAGCAGAGTTGCGCGGGTGCACCGAACAAGAACCGTGACGAGAACCGCAGCGACGTTCCTGGTGGGGGTGGCCGTGACGGCCGCCTCCGGCTGTATGGCCACCGAGCAGAGCGGCCCTCCGGCCAGCCATCAGCAGTCGTCGGCGCCCCAGGCGCCCGCCGCCCCGCCCCCTCGGCCTGCCGGACAGGGCGGACAAGCAGGACAAGCGGGGCAGGCAGGACAGGCCGGCCAGCCGGAGCGCATCGTCGAGGCACCCGTCCACGAGGTGCTGGAGGCGGCCATGCTGCCTGCCGAGCGGACCTCCGCACCCCGGCGGTCCGCCGGGGCACCGGAGCAGGACTCCCGCGGTGCCACTCCCCCACAGCCGCACCGGGCTGAGCCGCCCGCCCGCCGCGCCGCCCAGGAACCGGCCGAGCCTAGGCCCGGACACGGGAGCGGGCACGGACACGGGCACGAGGACGGACACGGGCACGGGAACTCGCACCGCAAGGCGGACAAGCCGCAGAAGGCACCGGAGATCCCGGTGACCGGCGCCGATGTCTGCGCGCTGGGCACCGGCTACGGCGGCTGGCGGCCGAACAGCCCCGAGGCCCGCATCTGCCGCGACACCTACGGAGGCTGACGCTCCGGGGAGCGGCGCCCCGCCCCGCCTCTCCCCCCAGCCCCCTCACTCCCCCGCCAGTCGCTCCTCCAGCCGTCCGATCGCCGCCCGCACCCCGTGCCCGAAACTGTCGTCGGTCAGCGCGTCGCACGCGGCCCTCGCCCTGCGCAGATGGGTCCGGGCGGCCTCCGGGCGGCCGAGCTTCGCGTAGTCGGCCGCGAGGCCGAGGTGCAGCGACGGGTAGAAGCCGCGCAGCTCCCCCGCCTGCTCCGCCGCCTCCGCCACCGCCTCGTCCGCCGCCCCCAACGCGCGCAGGTCCCACAGCAGTTCGTCGCGCGCCTTGTCCTGCGCATCTGCCATGTAGTACGCCAGGAGACACCGGTGCCGGGCGTCTCCCCCGGCACCGATCTCCTCCCAGAGCGCACCGAACCGGCTGCGCGCCTCCTGCCGGTCACCGGCGTGGAGCAGCATCGCGGTCTGCCCGATCCGGGTCATCACCGCGTCCTGCGACGCCTCGTCCCGCGACGCCCCCTGCTGCTCCGCCACTCCGCCTCCACCTCGCCCGTACGTGTCACCGACAGACGGAAAGCTAGCGGCAGGCACCGGCAATCGGGCTCAGGCTCAGCCCAGGTTCGGGATGGTCCAGTCGATCGCCTCGTGGCCCTGCTCGGCGACGGCCGCGTTGATCTGCGTGAAGGGTGCGGAGCCGAACCACTTCTTCGCGGACAGCGGCGAGGGGTGTGCGCCCTTCACCACGGCGTGCCTCTCGGTGTCGATCAGCGGCAGCTTCTTCTGGGCGTAGTTGCCCCAGAGGACGAAGACGGCGGGGTCGGGGCGCTCGGCCACCGCGCGGATCACCGCGTCGGTGAACTTCTCCCAGCCCTTGCCCTTGTGCGAGTTGGCCTCGCCGCCGCGCACGGTGAGCACCGCGTTGAGCAGCAGCACGCCCTGTTCGGCCCACGGCATCAGATAGCCGTTGTCCGGGATCGGGGTGCCCAGCTCCGCGTGCATCTCCTTGTAGATGTTGCGCAGCGAGGGAGGGGTCTTCACGCCGGGACGCACCGAGAAGCACAGCCCGTGCCCCTGCCCCTCGCCGTGGTAGGGGTCCTGGCCGAGGATCAGGACCTTCACCCGGTCGAAGGGGGTGGCGGCGAGGGCGGCGAAGACGTCCTCGCGCGGCGGGTGGACCGGCCCCTTCGACCGCTCGTCCTCGACGAACTCCACGAGCTCCTTGAAGTAGGGCTTCTGCAGTTCCTCGCCGAGGACCCCGCGCCAGGACTCGGGGAGCATCTGGGTGTCGGTCACGTCAACAACCTCCGGTAAACGATCTGTTCTCTGCTTCAAGAACCTACCGGCCACCACTGACAACGCCGCCCGCGAGCCCCGCGACCAGGCCTGATCCGAACGACAGGTCCTAGTCCCAGCTGGTCTTGCGGAACAGCTCCCACACCTGCATCACCGTCTGCGGGTCCAGGGCCCGTTCGGTGCCGCCGATGTCCGCGGCGGCCGCGACGTAGAGCTTGCCCTGCCACAGCGGCAGCAGCCGTACGTCCTCCATCAGGACCTTCTGCGCCTGTACGAAGTACTTGGTGGCGCGGGCCCGGTCGGCCTCGCGGCGCGACTTCGGGAGCAGCTGCCCGGTGATCTCGGAGGAGAGGTACGGCGTGGAGATCGCGTTCTGCGCGCCCACGAAGGGCGAGACGAAGCTGTCCGCGTCCGGGTAGTCCGGCGCCCAGCCGCGCCCGAACACCGGGAACTCGCCCTTCTCGACACCGTCCTGGAAGGTCTCCCAGGGGCGGCCCTTGAGGGTGATGGTGAACAGCCCGGACTCCTCCAGCTGCCGCTTCAGCTCGGCGAACTCCAGTGCGGTCGCCGAACCGTAGCGGTCGGTGGGGTACCAGAGCGTCAGTGGTACGGGCCTGGTGATGCGCGCCGCGCGCAGGATGCGCTTGGCGGCGGCCGCGTCCGGTTCGCCGTAGGTGTCGAAGAAGTTGGTGGTGTGGCCCGCGATGCCGCTCGGCACCATCGAGTACAGGGGCTCGGCGGTGCCCTTGTAGACCTTGTCGACGAGGGCGGGGCGGTCCACGAGCTGGGCGATCGCCCGCCGGACGGCCGGATTGGCGGCGTGCGGGTCCTTCGGGTTGAAGACCAGGTAGTGGATCTCGGAGCCGGGCGACTCGATGACCTTGAGCGCGCCGGCCTTGGCCTGCTGGAGGCCGATCACCTGCTCGGCGGTGAGTCCTCGGAAGGTGGCGTCGATCCGCTTGTTCTTGAGCTCGTTGACCATGGTGGCCGAGTCGTCGAAGTAGCGGATGGTGACGGCCTCGTTCTGCCGGTCGGCGAAGCCCTTGTACGTGGTGTTGCGGATCAGGTCCGCGCCGGAGTCCGCGCCCTTGGGGCGGTAGGCCTGGAGGGTGTAGGGCCCGGAGCCGGTCAGCGAGTTGCCGGTGCGGAGCCGGTCGGCGGGGTAGGCGGCCGGGCTCACCAGCGACATGCCGGGCGTCGCGAGGACGAACGGGAAGGTGGCGTCGGGCTTGTTGAGGCGGAAGACGACCTTGTTCTCGCCCTGCGTCTCGATCGTCCGCAGACTGGAGAGCAGACCCCTGGGGCCGCCCTCGGCGTTGATCCTGATGATCCGGTCGATCGAGTGCTTGACGGCCGCGGCGTCCAGCTTGGCCCCGTCGGAGAAGGTCAGCCCCGACTGGAGTTCGCATGCGTAAACACGGTGTGTGGTGTCGGCGAAGTCGCAGGCCTTCGCCGCGTCCGGCGCAGGGGCGGAACTTCCGGTCGGGTAGCTCAGCAGCGTCTGGAAGACGTTGCGGTACAGCTCCCAGGAGCCGTCCCAGACCCCGGCGGGGTCGAGTCCGCTCGGCTTGCTGGTCGTGCCGACGGTGATCTTCTGTTCACCGCCGGCGCTGTCCTCGCTCAGCACCCCGCAACCAGCCAGCAGGGATATGGACGTGAGGGCTGCGGCAACCCGCAGTCTCCTGGCCTGGTACAACACGCGCACACTCCTCGGTCGGCCATGGGTCGGCAGACCATACCGCAACGGCCCGCCGGGACAAGGGGGGCACCCGGCGAGCCGTTCGCTATGTCGGAATCGTCAATTCCGTCAGCCCACACCGGCGTTGAGGAAGATGCCTCCGTCAACTACGAGTGTCTGTCCGGTCACCCAGTCGGACTGGGCGGAGGTGAGGAACGCCGCCGCCCCGCCGATGTCCGAGGGCACCCCGAGCCGGCCCAGCGGGTAGGCGGCAGCGGCCTCCGCCTCACGGCCCTCGTAGAGCGCCTGGGCGAACTTGGTCTTCACGACGGCGGGGGCGATCGCGTTGACCCGTACCGTCGGCGCGAACTCGTGCGCCAGCTGGAGCGTGAGGTTGACCATGGCGGCCTTGCTCATGCCGTACGCCCCGATGAACGGCGATGCGGAGACCCCGGCCACCGAGGCGATGTTCACGATCGCACCGCCGTTGGCGCTCTGCCACGCCTTCCAGGTCTGCTGGGCGAAGCCGAGCGCCGAGATGACGTTGGTCTCGAAGACCTTGCGGGCGACGTTCAGGTCCATCTCGGCCATCGGGCCGAACACCGGGTTGGTACCGGCGTTGTTGATCAGGAAGTCGACCCGGCCGAAGGCCTCCATGACGCGTTCGACGGCGACGGCCTGGTGGGCCTCGTCGTGCGCCTTGCCCGCGACGCCGATCACCCGGTCGGCGCCGAGCCTGTCGACCGCTTCCTTGAGGGCGTCCTCGTTGCGTCCGGTGATGCACACCCGGTCGCCCCGGGCGACGAGCGCCTCCGCGATGCCGTAGCCGATTCCCCGGCTGGCGCCGGTGATCAGCGCGACCTTGCCGCTGTCCTGCACTTCTTCCGTCATGAGCGAAGCCCCTTTGCTGGTACGTCGGTTGGCTGCGGGCGTCAGTTGAGCGGGCCGCCGGCGACGTACATGACCTGGCCGGAGACGAAGCCCGCCGCGTCGCCGGTGAAGAAGGCGATGGCGTTGGCGATGTCCTCGGGGTGGCCGACGCGCTGCACCGGGATCTGGGTGGCCGCGGCGGCCTGGAAGTCCTCGAAGCCCATGCCGACGCGCGCGGCGGTCTGCGCGGTCATCTCGGTGACGATGAAGCCGGGGGCCACGGCGTTGGCGGTGACGCCGAACTTGCCGAGCTCCTTGGCGAGGGTCTTGGTAAAGCCCTGCAGACCGGCCTTGGCGGTGGCGTAGTTGGCCTGTCCCCGGTTGCCGAGCGCCGAGCTGGACGACAGGTTGACGATGCGGCCGAACTTGGCGTCCACCATGTGCTTCTGGCAGGCGCGGGACATCAGGAACGCGCCCTTGAGGTGGACGCCCATGACGGTGTCCCAGTCCAGCTCGCTCATCTTGAAGAGCAGGTTGTCGCGCAGCACGCCCGCGTTGTTCACCAGGATCGTCGGGGCGCCCAGCTCGGCGGCGACGCGCTCGACGGCGGCGGCGACCTGCTCCTCGTTCGACACGTCGCAGCCGACGGCCAGCGCCCGGCCGCCCGCCGCGGTGATCTTCTCGACGGTGTCCTTGCAGGCCGCCTCGTCGAGGTCGAGCACGGCGACGGCACGGCCCTCGGCCGCGAGCCTGACGGCGGTGGCGGCGCCGATGCCGCGTGCCGCCCCGGTCACGATCGCTACGCGCTGCTCGGTGGTGGACATCCTGGGTTCTCCTTGCGATGGGGGACCGCTCGACCGCTGAGCAACCGCTTAGTAGGCCCAGCAGGACGAGACGCTAGAAGCCCTGGCACCCGGTGTCAACGGCCCTCCCGGTCCCCGACGAAGATCACACCCCGCCCGCCGCCCGTGACGGACCGTCTCAGCGCACCAGTACCTCGAACAGCCTCGCCAGTTCCGCCTCGGGATCGGCCGTCAGCCCCGTGTGCACGGGTCCCGGCTGTACGACGGCGGAGCGCGGGGCACTCAGCCAGCGGAACCGCCGCCCGGGGTCGTCGGCCGCCGCCTGCCCGGCCCCCTCCCCGCCGCCGCACACACCCTCCACGGCGCGCAGCGCGGCCCCCACGCCGACCACGTCGGCCTGTGGGTCGAGCGCCAGGAGCTTGGTCTCGTCGAGGTGGGTGAGGGCGGCGGCGTACGACTTGGCCCGGCAGTAGACCATCACGCCCGCGTTGAACATCTCGCCGCGCTCGACCCGGGGCACCACCCGTACCAGTGCGTACTCGAAGACGTGCCGCTGGACGGCGGCGCTGTCACTGTTGTGCTGCTCGCTCACTTGGCGCCGCCGTCCTGCTGGACCTGCTCGCGCCGCTGCTGTTCCCTGGTCGGGTGCGGCCACGGCTTGAGGTGTTCGGTCAGCCAGCCGGGCGCCTGCGAGGGGCGGTCCTTCGTGGGTGCTTCGAGGGTGATGCGCTCGTGGATGGTCACGGCGCGCGGCAGCAGGGCCGCCACATAGGCGCGGCGCAGCTCGTCGGGGCTGTCGAACCCCGGCTCGTCGGCCAGCCACACGTCGGGCACCTGGGCGGTGACCTCGGTGAGCAGCTCCTCGGTGACCAGCGGCGCCAGCTCGCGTGCGGCGGCCGCGACGTCGGGCCGGAAGCGGGCCAGCACGTGGTCGGAGGCGTTGTACGGCTTGGCGGCGGACTGGGCGGTGGGCCAGTTGTGCTGCCAGATCATGGTGGCGCCGTGGTCGATGAGCCACAGGTCGCCGTGCCAGACCATCATGTTGGGGTTGCGCCAGGACCGGTCGACGTTGTTGATGAGCGCGTCGAACCAGACGATCCGCCCGGCCTCTGCCGCGCTGACCTCGTAGGCGAGGGGGTCGAAGCCGATCGACCCCGGCAGGAAGTCCATCCCGAGGTTCAGCCCGCCACTGGCCTTGAGGAGCTCCTGCACCTCCTGGTCGGGCTCGCCCAGACCGATGACGGGATCGAGCTCCATCGCGACCAGCCGAGGCACCCGCAGCCCGAGCCGGCGCCCGAGCTCGCCGCAGACGACCTCCGCGACCAGGGTCTTGCGGCCCTGTCCGGCGCCGGTGAACTTCATGACGTACGTACCGAGATCGTCGGCCTCGACGAGTCCCGGGAGCGAGCCGCCCTCACGCAGGGGCGTGACGTAGCGGGTCGCGATGACTTCGGTCAGCATTTTCCCAGGCTATACGGCCCCGCGACCCCCTCATGGCGAGCCGTTCGTCAGCAGCAGGTGGAGGGTGCGGTCCCGGTGGGCGAGCGTGGCGGTGTCGCAGTCGCCGCCGTCGAAGTACACCGGCCGCAGCGGCTCTTCGCCGCTGTAGTAGCCGGTGGAGCGCAGGAAGTCGGGGGCGACGGCGGCGAAGGACCAGGCCGGGCCGTCCGCGCCGAGCAGTTCCCGGGCGAAGTCGTGCACCAGCGGCTCGATGTCCGCCGCCGGCCGATGACGGTCGTACGGGCTGAAGGCCTCGCCGAGCATCCAGCGCAGCCGCGCCAGGAAGCCGTCGTGGGTGAGCGGCCGGGCCGTGGCGGAGAACCCCTCGCGGGTGAGCGGACACGCGAACGCGGGGGGGGGGACCGCTGTCGTCCCCGTACTCCCACTCGTCCGCCAGGTTGAACCAGTCGCGGCGCGCGTCGGCGGCGCGCATCAGCTGCTCGAAAAGGGCGCTGCGCAGGAAGGCGTGCAGTACTTCCTGACGGTTCGCGGCCGTGATCCGCACCTCGCACTCCGCCGTGAGCAGCAGGGTGTTGCTGTTCATCACGCTGTCCACGGCGGAGAGGAAGTCATCGACGGCACGGGGTTCGGGGCTTGGCGGCGGTGCGCTGAAGGTCGGGGTGGCCATGGCGCCAGTCTTGCGGACCGCCGCGGCCGTTCAGCGGCCGTCAGCAGCCGGCGTTCAGCAGCTCAGGTTGGAGCCGGGGGCCACGCCCAGGAGCTGGGCGAAGTTCTGGTAGCTGTTGACGCGGCTCTGCACCTGCGCCGGGTTGCGTCCGTCGCACTCCAGGGAGCCGTTGATGGAGCGGATGGTCTCGCCGAAGCCGCGCCCGTTGACCATCGCGTCGTGCGGCGTCATGGTGCCGGGGCCGTTCTGGGTGTTCCAGTACCAGAGGCCGGTGCGCCAGGCGATGGACGGGTTCTGCTCGACCAGGTACGGGTTGCGCAGCAGGTCGATGCCGAGTGCGTCACCGGCGGCCTTGTAGTTGAAGTTCCAGCTCAGCTGGATCGGGCCGCGCCCGTAGTAGGCGGCCTGTCCGGCCGGGCAGCCGTAGGGCTGGCCGGGGTCGCAGTAGTGCGGGTAGTTCGCGGTGTTCTGCTCGACGACGTACCGCAGTCCACCGGTCTCGTGGTTGACGTTGGCGAGGAAGGCGGCGGCCTCCTGGCGCTTGACGGTGTCGCTGCCGGTCCTGGCGAAGGCGGGGAACGCCTTCAGCGCGTCGACCAGACCTGCGTACGTGTAGAAGCTGTTCCGGCTCGGGAACATCTGGTTGAACTGGGCTTCGGAGACGACGAATCCGGACGGGTCGGGGTCCTGACCGCCGCCGCCACAGGTGCCCTGGTCCGCCCAGACACCCCACTGGCCGGTGGTGCCGGGCGTTTCGCCCTGGGTCCACCATTTCGCCTGGTAGTTGTGGCCGCCGTGCGAGACGGTCATGCCCTGGGTGTAGACCGAACCGGAGTTCCAGGCGGCGGCGCAGGAGGCGGCCGCCGCGGTGCCGGCGGCGAAGAGCGGGAGCAGCACGGCGACCAGGGCCGCGACCGCGAGAGAGGCCACCAGGCGGGAGAGCCGCGGGAGTTGGGTGAGTCGGGAGAGGCGGGAGGGTCTGACTGCGGAGGTACGCGTGCGTAACACGTCACCACATCCTCGGTGGGGGAAGAATGCGCCCGAGCAAACCGCAATGGTCTGGACCTGTCAAGGTCCAGACCATTGCTCGTCATTCGGTGCCCTCACCCACCGGGGCGCGGTGTGCCGGGCGGTCGTGCGCGAGGCACTACTCCCGGCACAGGCAGAAGGGGTGGCCCGCCGGGTCGGCGTACACCCGGAAGCCCCGCTCGCCCTGGTTGTCGTCCACGTCCAGCGGCGTGGCCCCGAGCGCGAGGACCTGTTCCTGCGCCGCTTCCATGTCCCGCACCGTCAGGTCGATGTGCAGCTGCTGCGAGTTGTTCTCGGCATCCGGCCAGTCCGGGGGGCGAAGGCCGGGAGCGCGCTGGAAGGAGATCCGTACGCCCGGTGCGTACAGGTCGTACCAGTTCTCGTCGTACTGCTTCACCTCGCCGCCGAGGACCTCCTGGTAGAACCGGGCAAGCCGGACCGGGTCGGGGCAGTCGAGAGCCACCAGACAGAATTTCGCCACTGCCATGCCTTCCTCCTTCTCCTTGCTCAGTGCGGCAACGTTCGATGTCGGAACGTGAGGAACTCGCCCCCCGGGTGCCATTCCTTCCGCCGCGCAAACCTCCGCACCAGCCATGGCCGACTGCGCTCAGACCGAGTGCGGCACGCCCTTGCCCCGGGCCCGGATGCGGATTCCGGTGACGATCTCGACGATGCCCACGGCGATCAGCCAGCAGCCGCCGACCACCGTCAGGACGGCGACGGAGTTCAGCGGCGAAGCGATGAGCACGACTCCGGCGATCGCGCTGAGGACGCCGAGGCAGACCTGCCAGCCCCTCGCGGGCATCTCGGGGTCGGAGGCCGCCGCGACCGTCTGGGTGATGCCCCGGAACAGCCAGCCGATCCCGATCCACAGGGCGAGCAGCAGCAGTGACTGCATCTCGCTCCGGAAGCAGAAGAGACCCAGCAGGATCGACAGCGCGCCGCTGATGAACGCCAGCACGCGCAGCGCCGCCGACACATGCGTACCGAACGCGGCGACCAGCTGGAGCACACCGCTGACCAGCAGGTACGCCCCGAAGAACGCCCCCACGACCAGCAGCGTGATCCCCGGCCAGGCCAGCACCACGACGCCCAGCACCAGGGACAGCACCCCCGCCGCGAGCACCGCCTGCCAGGCGCCCCGGGTGATGCGGTGCAACGGGCCCTCCGGGGGGCGGGGACCCCAGCCCTCCCCCTGCCGTGCACCTTCCTGCGGGGGATCCTGCGGGAACTCCTGCTGCGACTGGGTGGTCATACGACAGCTCCTCCACCGAGGGCGCACCGGCGCGGTCCACCGGCTGTCACCACTCCCCCTCACTAGACCAAAGGGCAGTAGGAGCCGCATTCCGGGCATTGCGCCGTCGCATGGAGCGAAATGCCGCTCCGTGTCCCCACTGCTACTTTTCGCTACATGTCCGTATTCATCCGATTCACCCGATACGACGGCTGAGGCCCATGGGCGTCATCCGTGACCACCCCGAACTCGCGGTCTTCCTCTGCCTGGCCCTCGGCTACCTCGTCGGGAAGCTCCGGGTGGGCCCGATCACGCTGGGCGGGATCTGCGGCACGCTGATCGTCTCGCTGCTGCTCGGCACCCAGCACATCGACATCGACGGCGACGTGAAGACGATCTTCTTCGCGCTGTTCATCTTCGCCCTCGGTTACATGGCAGGACCCCAGTTCTTCGCCCACCTCAACCGCAAGGGCCTGCGCTTCGGCGTACTGTCCCTGATCGAGATGGCCAGCGTCCTGCTGATCGCGTTCGGCCTGGCCAAAGCGTTCGACCTGGACGTCGGCACCGCTTCCGGCATCCTGGCCGGCGCCGCCACCGAGTCCGCCGTCGTGGGCACCGCCACCGAGTCCATCGGCAAGCTCACCAACCTGACCGCCGACCAGATCACCGAGTACCAGAGCCACGTCGCCACCGCCTACACCGTCTGCTACCTCTTCGGCCTGGTCACCATCGTCATCCTGACCAGCCAGATCATGCCGATGATGATGCGGATCAACCTGCGCGACGCCTCCCGCGAGCTGTGGGAGAAGATGCGCGGCGACAGCGCGGCGCTGGAGGACGACGAGACGGAGTCGCTGCCCGCCCTGGTCGGCCGCACCTTCCTCGTCACGCGCGCCGACGGGCGGACCATCGGTGAGCTGGAGTCGTCGTTCGAGGGCCGGGTCACCGTGGAGGGCGTCAAGCGCGGCAGCGAGCTGCTCACGCCCGATCCGGACCTCGTCCTCTCCCTCAGCGACCTCGTCCAGGTCGTCGGCCGCCGCGCCATGGTGATCTCCGCGGGCCGGGTCATCGGCCCCGAGACCCCGTCGATCCCCGGCCTGGACACTCCGATGGTGGTACGTCAGGTGGTCCTGACGGACAAGGCGATGGACCACAAGTCCATCGACGCGCTCCAGAAGGCCAACCCGGAGTTCATCAAGGCCGGTGTGTACGTCACCGACGTCCTGCGCGCCGAACAGCACCTGCCCGCCGCCCCTGAGACCGAGCTGCGCCGCGGCGACGTCCTCACCCTGGTGGGCGCGCGCGCCGGACTCGGCAAGGTCGTCGCGAAGATCGGCGCCCTGGTCAAGAACGAGTCCACGGACTTCGTCTACATGGGCCTCGGGCTGGTCGCCGGTTCCCTGCTCGGGCAGCTCGTCGTACGGCTCGGCGACGTCCCCATGTCGCTGGGCACCGGCGGCGGCTGCCTGGTCTCCGGGCTCCTCTTCGGCTGGCTGCGCTCGCGCCGTCCCACCTTCGGCGCGTTCCCCCCGCAGGCCGCCACCACCATCAAGGACCTCGGGCTCTCGGTCTTCATCGCCTGCACCGGGCTCGCCTCGGGTGCGACGGCCGGTCCGCTGCTCAAGCAGTACGGGGCGCTGCTTCCGCTCGCCGGGATCGGCATGGTCCTCATCCCCGCGATGATCTCGCTCTTCGTCGGGCTGAAGCTGCTGAAGATCGAGAAGCCCCTGCTGGTGGGAGCGATCGCCGGACAGCAGTGCTCGACGCCCGCCATCACCGCCATCACCCAGGTGTCGCAGAGCTCGGTCCCCCTGCTCGGCTACACGATCACCTACACCCTGTCCAACTTCCTGCTGCCGCTGACGGGGCCCATCCTCGTCGGCGTCCTGGGGGCCTGACCATGATCGATTTCCTGGTGCGCGACATCTTCGAGCCGCACCCCGAACTGCTGGTCTTCCTGGTCGTCGCGCTCGGCTTCCTGGTCGGGAAGATCCATTACAAGACGATCGCGCTGGGCGCGGTCACCGGCTGTCTGGTGATGGGCCTGCTCTTCGGCGCGCAGCTGAAGGTGCCGGTCAACGGCACGGTGAAGGACCTGTTCTTCATCATGTTCCTGTTCGCACTGGGCTACAAGGTCGGCCCCCAGTTCTTCCGGGGCCTCAAGAAGGACGGTCTGCCCCAGGTCCTCAACGCGGTCGTCGTCTGTGTGACCGGCCTGCTGGTCGCCTGGGGCTTCGCCGCGATGCTCGGGTACGGTCCCGGGCTCACGGCCGGTCTGATGAGCGGCTCGCTCACCCAGTCCGCGGCGATCGGTGTCGCCCAGGACGCCATCGGCACCCTGCCGGGCATCAGCGCGGGCGACGCGAAGAGCGAGGAGAACCTCGTCGCGGTCGGGTACGCGGTGACGTACCCGCTCGGCACGATCCTGTGCGCGATGCTCCTGGCGAACGTGCTCCCCAGGCTCTACCGCCGCAACCTGGCCGCCGAGAGCGTCGCCCTCGCCAAGGAGATGGACGCCCCGAACGAGAACCCGGACCTGGGCGCCGGCTACTACGAGGTGGTGCTGCGCGCCTACCGCGTGGAGCGCCCCGATCTCGTCGGCCGCACCATCGAGGACTTCGAGAACCAGCAGAAGGAACTCGGCCGCCGCATCTACCTCACCCAGGTAAGACGCGACGGCAGCATCCTGGAGCAGTCCCAGTCCACGGCCCTCCAGGAGGGCGACGTGGTCGCGCTCAGCGCGCTGCGCGGCGACCTCGTCGCGTACGACGCCCGTACCCACGTCGGCGGCGAGGCGGACGACGTCGAGCTGCTCGGCTACCAGACCGAGCACCTGCACGTCGTCGTCTCCGAGAAGGCACAGCTCGGCAAGTCCATCGCCGACCTGCGGCGCGAGCCGTTCATGGTCGGGGTGTACGTCGACAAGCTGTACCGGTCCGGTTCGGAGTTCCCCTACCGCCTCTCCACCCAGCTGGAGCGCGGCGACACGCTGATCCTGACCGGACCCAAGCGGCTGGTCGACCCGGCGGGCAAGGAGCTCGGCAAGTCGGTCCCCACCAGCTTCGCCACCGACATGATCTGGGTCGGCCTCGGGATCTTTCTCGGCGGCTGCATCGGCATCCCCGCGCTCACCGTGAGCGGCGTGCCGATCTCGCTCTCCACCTCGGGCGGCGGGCTGATCATGGGCCTGGTCTTCGGCTACCTGCGCGGCAAGTACCCCACGTTCGGCAATGTGCCGCCGGGCGCGCAGTGGTTCATGGACACCCTCGGGCTGTGCCTGTTCGTCGCCGTCGTCGGCATCAACGCCGGTCCGAGCTTCACCGACGGGCTCTCCAAGGCCGGCTGGGGGCTGCTCGTCTTCGGCGCGGTCACCACCGTGGTCCCGCTGCTGGTCGGCTTCCTCTTCGGCCACTACGTGCAGAAGATCCGCTTCCCGATCCTGATGGGCGTCCTGGCGGGCGGACAGACCACCACCGCCGCGATCGGCGCCCTCAACGAGAACGCCAAGTCCCAGATCCCCACGCTCGGTTACACGATTCCGTACGCCATCGGAAACGTACTGCTGACGATCTGGGGCGCGGTCATCGTCCTCCTCCACCACTGACAGCCTCCCCAGCCAAGCCAAGGAGTTCCCGTGCCCAAGTCCACGTACAGCCGCGAGGAGATGCAGCGGCTCTCCTCGCTCAGCCCCTTCGAGCTGAAGGCCGAGTTCATCAAGCTGGCCGAGGCCGTGCAGGAGGGCAAGCCCGGCCAGAAGGGCGAGGCCGCCCGCACCATGCTCAACGCCGGCCGCGGCAACCCCAACTGGGTCGCCACCGGCCCCCGCGAGGCGTTCTACGCACTGGGCTACTTCGCCCTCTCGGAGTCCCGCCGCGTGTGGACCGCCGACAACCTGGGCGGCATGCCGGAGAAGCCGGGCTCCGCCGAGCGCTTCGAGCGGTTCGTGCGTACGCATCCGGACCTGCCCGGCATCGAGATGCTCAAGGCGAGCTTCGACCTGGCCGTGCGGCGCTTCGGCTTCGACGCGGACGACTTCGTGCACGAGATGAGCGACTCGTCGATCGGGGACAACTACCCGAGCCCCGACCGCATGCTGGTGCACTGCGAGAAGATCGTCCGCGGCTACCTCCAGGACGAGATGTTCGACAAGAACCCGCCGGCGGACAACCTGAGCATCTTCGCCACCGAGGGCGGCACGGCGGCGATGTGCTACACCTTCGACTCGCTCATGAAGAACGGGATCCTGAAGAAGGGCGACAAGATCGCCCTGATGGTCCCGGAGTTCACCCCGTACCTGGAGATCCCCGAGCTCGACACGTACGAGTTCGACGTCGTCCCGGTCGAGGCGAACATGTTCGCCGAGGACGGGGTCCGCGAGTGGCGCTACCCCACCGAGGAGGTCGCCAAGCTGGCCGACCCCACGGTCAAGATGGTCTGTCTGGTCAACCCCAGCAACCCGCCGTCCCTGGCGCTCTCGCAGCGGGTCACCGACCAGATCAAGGAGATCGTCGCCACCTCGAACCCGAACCTCGTCATCGTCACCGACGACGTGTACGGCACCTTCGTGGAGGGCTTCCGCTCGATCGCCGCCGACCTCCCGCGCAACACGCTCCTGGTCTACTCGTACTCCAAGCACTACGGGGCGACCGGCTGGCGCCTCGGCGTGATCGGACTGCACGACGACAACGTCATCGACGACATGCTGCGCGCCCAGTCTCAGGAGCAGAAGGACCGGCTCAACGACCGGTACGGCACGCTCACCCTGGAGCCGGAGAAGATCAGGTTCATCGACCGGCTTGTCGCCGACTCCCGCCAGGTCGCCCTGAACCACACGGCCGGACTGTCCCTCCCGCAGCAGGTCATGATGGCCCTCTTCTCCCTCTTCGACATGCTGGAGGAGGGCCAGGAGTACAAGCTCCGGATCCGCACGATCGTGCAGCGCAGGCTCCAACTGCTGCTCGAAGGCGCCCAGATGAAGATCGCCGAGGACCCGAAGCGGGCGGCGTACTACATCGAGCTGGACCTCCTCGCCGAGGCCGAGCGGGTCCAGGGCAAGGCCTTCGCCGACTTCCTGGAGCAGAACTACGAGCCCGTCGACCCGCTGTTCCGGCTGGCCGAGCAAACCTCGGTGGTGCTGCTCAACGGCGGCGGCTTCGACGGCCCCGAGTGGTCGGTGCGCGCCTCGCTGGCCAACCTCGACGATCTGGACTACCTCCAGATCGGCCACCACCTCCGCAAGATCTTCGACGACTACATCGCGGAGTGGAAGGCGGCGGACGGCACGCCGGTCGCGTAGTACCACGGGAGGCCAGGAACATGAGAAGACACCTCGGCAGGATCGACCGGCGCTGGTTCGAGCGGGTGGCCGACGCCCGGCTGACGGGTGCGGAGCAGGTACTGCCCGCCCTGTCCCGGGCGGCGAACCACGGCGGGCTCTGGTTCGGCACGGCGGCGGCACTCGCCGTGGCGGGCGGTCCCACGGCCCGGCGGGCCGCCCGCCGGGGCGTCGGCTCCCTGGCGCTGGCGTCGCTGGTGGCGAACACGGTCGCCAAGTACGCGGTGCGCCGCACCAGACCGGCCGTCGACGGCGTCCCGCTCGTACGGCGGCCGACGAAGGCGCCGTGGACGACGTCCTTCCCGTCCGGCCACTCCGCTTCGGCGGCCGCCTTCGTCACCGGGGTGGCCCTGGAGGCGCCCCGGTACGGTGCGCTGCTCGCGCCGGTGGCCGCCGCGGTGGCCTTCTCCCGGGTGTACGTGGGGGTGCACTACCCCGGCGACGTGCTCGCGGGCTGCGCCCTGGGCGTGGCCGCGGCGGCCGTGACCTGCCACTGGTGGCCGCCCCGTGATCCGTTCGTACGAAGCGGCCGCACGCGCGCCGAAGCACCCGCGCTGCCGCGCGGTCAGGGCCTGGTCGTGGTCGTCAACTCCGGTTCGGGGAAGGGCGTTCCCGGCCGGCTGCCCGCGCGGGAGCACCTGCGGGTGCTGCTGCCGGAGGCGGAGGTCGTGGTCCGGGGCGCGGACGACGACCTGATGGCGGTGCTCGACAAGGCGGTGGTACGGGCCCAGGAGCTGGCCGGGGTGCTGGGGGTGTGCGGCGGCGACGGCACGGTGAGCGCGGCGGCGGCCAAGGCGGCCGCGGCGGGGCTGCCGCTCGCGGTGTTCCCCGGCGGCACCCTCAACCACTTCGCGCTGGACGCCGGCACGGCCACCTTCGAGGACACCGCGCACGCGGTCCAGAACGGGGAAGCGGTACGGGCCGACCTGGCGCGCGTCACCGACGGGAGCGGCGCACACGTCACGGACTTCGTGAACACCTTCAGCATCGGCTTCTACCCGGAGCTGGTGCGGCGCCGCGAGAAGCTGGAGGGCAGGATCGGGAAGTGGCCGGCGGCGGCGGTCTCCCTGGTCCGCGTCCTGCGGGACGCCTCCCCGCTCCGCATCGACATCGACGGGCAACAGCGCACCCTGTGGCTGCTGTTCGCGGGCAACGGCCACTACCTCCCCGACAACCTCGCCCCCTCGCACCGGCCGCACCTCGACGACGGGCTCCTGGACATCCGTACCGTCGACGCCGAACACCGGCTGGCCCGCACCAGGCTGGTGATCTCCGCCGTGGCAGGAGCCCTGGGCCAGTCCCACGTCTACCACTCGGAACGCGTGGAGCACCTCACCCTCGAAGGCCTCGCACACGTGGACCTCCTCGCCTACGACGGCGAAACGGCCCCCTCCCCCGACACCCTCCACCTCTCCAAAGCCCACTCAGCCCTGACGGTCTACTCCCCCACCAAAGACCGAGGCGAAATCCGCCAACAACTCCACACAGCCACCACCGCCACCACCCCCCACTAACCCCCTCGGTCGGCGCCCCGCCCCCTCGGTCGGCGCCCCGCCCCCTCGGTCGGCGCCCCGCCCCCTCGGTCGGCGCCCCGCCCCCTCGGTCGGCGGGGCCGCCCCCCGGGGGCGGAACGGGCGGGCAAGGGGGCGGCCCCCGACGGAGTCGCACCTTCCGCCCCCGCCCCACCTCCGCCATGGCCCCCACTCCGGCCCCGCTCCCACCCGCCACCCCTCGCCCCCCCTACACCCCCCGCCTCCCCTTCCCCCAACACCCCACAACCTCCTCCGCCCTCACCACCCCCGCCACCAACCCCAACGTATTCCGCACCATCGCCCCGGTGTACTCCCCCGGCACCCCCGCAATCGCATCCCCCACAACCACCACCCCATATCCCGAATTCACCAGATCGAACACGGCGTTCGGAATCGCCACGTTCGCCGAAACCCCCACCACCACCACGTTCCGACACCCCAGATTCCGCAGCAGCGCATCCACCTCCGTCCCCGCCACCGGCGACAACCCATGCAGCCGCCGCACCACAAAGTCCGAGTCCGCCACCTCGATCGGCGCGGCGACCCGCACCGCCCTGGTCCCCGACACCTGCTGCACCGGCAGCCGCTCAGCAGCCCGGAACAGCCGCGCGTTGCGGTTGGCCCCGCGCCCGTCCGGCCGCCGCTCGGCAACCGCGTGCATGACCTGCACCCCGGCGGCATGCGCTGCCTCGACGAGCAGCGCCACCTTCCCCAGCGCCCCGGACGACCGCGCCTCCTCCGCGAGTTCGGGCAGCGCGCTCTCCGTACCCACCACCCCTTCCTGGCACTCCACGGTGAGCAACACCGTGGTCACCGGGTCGAGCTGCTCCGCAAGCTGTTGCGCGCGTTCCTGTGAAGGCATGACGACACCTCTCCGCTCCCGGGCCGGCCTCTGCGAACGGCCGCGAGGCTAGCGGCCATTGCGTACCGAGGGAAGAAAGCCCGATGATTCATAACGACGCACCTGACGTCCCATCAGATAACACATCGGAGCCCTCCCGAGGAGTACGAGATGACCAGCACCGGCACCAGCAGCACCAGCAGCAGCACCAGCACCCAACGCCGCGGCCGCCGCATCATGATGAGCGACGCCGAACGCGACACATACCTCACCCAACAGCGCACCTGCCGAGTGGCCACCGTCTCGGCCGACGGCGCCCCGCACATCGGCGCGCTGTGGTTCGTGTGGGACGGCAGCGCACTGTGGCTGTACTCGATCACCCGCAGCCGCCGCTGGGCCCAGCTCAGGAAGGACCCGAGGCTCGCCGTGGTGGTGGACGACGGGGTGGAGTACGGGGAACTGCGCGGCGTGGAGCTCTCCGGCACGGCGGAGTTCGTCGGCGAGGCCCCGCGCACCGGCGAGCCGTACCCCGAACTCAACGCCCCGGAACGGCTGTTCACCCAGAAGTACTTCGGCCTCACCGAAATGCCGCACGACGGACGGCACGCCTGGCTGCGCCTGACCCCGGACGCCGTCGCCTCCTGGGACTTCCGCAAGATGGCCACCCTCTAGCAACAGAAGAACCACCCTCCGGCAACCGGCCCCCACTCTCAGCTGGCCACCCTCTCCCCCGCGACCACCAACGCCTCGACCGCCGCCCGGATGGACGGCCGGCGGTCGGCGTCCGCCCGCCACACCACGTACACGTGCCGCCGCATCGCATGCCGCACCGGCGCCACCCGCACCCCCTCCGGCACCGGCCCGCGCCCCAGCCTCGGCGCCACACACACCCCCAATCCGGCTTCCACCAAAGCCAGTTGGGTCGCATGCTCCTCGGCGACATGAGCGAGCCGAGGCTCCACACCCTCGCCCCGCAGGGTGAGCAGCAGCCACTCGTGGCAGAACTCGCCCTCCGCCCAGGTCACCCAGTCGTCATCGGCGAACTCCGCGAGGTCCACCTCGTCCCGCCCGGCGAGCGGATGCCCGGCGGGCATGGCGACGTCCGCCGGGTCCTCCAGGAGGGCACGCTTGGCGAGCCCGCCCGGCATCGACAGCGGCTTGTTGTACCAGTCGAGGACGACCGCGAGGTCGAAGTCCCCGCGCACCACGCCCCGTACCGCCGCATCGGGCTCCAACTCACGCATCTTCACCCGGAGTTGCGGATGCTGCTCACGCAGGGACGCGAGCGCGGGCGGCACCAGGCCCCGGGCGGCGGTCGGGAAGGCGGCCAACGCCAGGTCCCCCACCACCCGTCCGCGCTGCGCCTCGATGTCCGACTGGGCGCGCTCGGCCTGCGACAGGATCCGGGCCGCATGCCCGGCCAGCAGCCGCCCGGCCTCGGTGAGTCGTACGCCCCGGCCGTTCTTGGCCAGCAGCGGTTCGCCCACTTCCCGCTCCAGCTTCGCCATCTGCTGCGAGACGGCGGACGTGGTGACGTGCAGCCCCTCGGCCGCTCCGCTCACCGAGCCGTGCCGGGCGAGGGCGTCGA
This sequence comes from Streptomyces sp. NPDC032721, assembly GCF_055579625.1. Classification (NCBI taxonomy): domain Bacteria; kingdom Bacillati; phylum Actinomycetota; class Actinomycetes; order Kitasatosporales; family Streptomycetaceae; genus Streptomyces; species Streptomyces sp. NPDC032721. The sequence goes on from NZ_JBVIMX010000027.1 coordinate 77,227, forward strand.
GGGTACGCAGCCGCTCCAGATTCAACATGTAAGCAATGCTACGCGATCGCTCCAACAATACTTGCTTGTGCTACGAGGTTGTCCGCGTCATCGTTGTCCTCATGACCCCCGTGACCGCGGCTCGCACCCGCACCACCGAGCCGACGGCGACGCCCGGCTCCGCCTCCGCCACACCCGCCCCACCTCGCCGCCCGGCCCTCGACTGGCGCATCCGCTTCGCCGTACTGGCGCTGATCTGGGGTTTCAGCTTCCTCTTCATCAAAGTGGGCACGGCCGGCTACGCACCCTTCCAAGTCACCTTCGGCCGCCTGCTGTTCGGCACGCTCGTACTGGTAGCCGCGATGGCGGTCAAGCGCACCCGCCTCCCCCGCTCGCCCCGCACCTGGGGTCACCTGACGGTCGCCGCCTTCTTCCTCAACGCCCTCCCCTTCTCCCTCTTCGCCTACTCCGAGCTCACGATCCCCTCCACCCTCGCGGGCATCTGCAACGCCACCTCGCCCCTCTGGGGAATGGCACTGTCCCTGGTCGCACTCTCGGAGGACCGCCCGACCCGCCGCCGGGTGGCCGGACTCGGCCTGGGCTTCCTCGGCGTCCTCACGGTCCTGGGCGCCTGGCAGGGCTTCTCCGGCCTGGACATGACGGGTACGGCGATGGCCCTGCTGGCCTCGCTGAGCTACCCCATCGGCTGGATCTACCTGCGCCGCACCCTGGGCGGCACCAAGGACTCCGCCCTCTCAATGACGGGCGCCCAACTCCTGCTCGCCACGGCCCAACTGGCAGTGGTCACCCCGCTCTTCACCACCCTGCCCACCTCCTTCCCGGTCCTCCCGCTCCTCTCGGTGGTGGCCCTGGGAGCGCTCGGCACGGGGCTGGCCATGCTCCTCCAGTACAACCTGGTGGCGGAGATCGGACCGACCACGGCCCAGATGGTCACGTACTTCATCCCGGTGATCGCCACGATCGCGGGCGTCACGCTGCTGGGCGAGGACCTGGCCTGGAACACCCCGGTGGGCGCCCTGATCGTCCTGGCAGGCGCGGCCCTCACCCAGAGCAGGGCCCGGGAAGCCAAGGGCCGCGAGGAACTCCGCGAACAACCACACGCAGCCCGCAGGTAACGGCCCTCGCCCCCACGGAGCGGTAGGTCGGGTCGGGTCACTGACCCACCGCAGGCGCGGCACCGCCCAACAGCCCGAAAAGGCAAACCCGGACAGCTGCCCCCCCAACCGCCCCACCCTCAGTCGTACCTCCGCCCCCGGTCCCCTGCCCCCGTACCCACCGCGCCCGCGAGCACCTCCGCGAACTCCGCCATCTCCCCCACCCGCAACGTCGACACCGTCACCCGCACCCCGGCCCCGGCCCCGACACCCGCACCCGCCCCCATCCGGAACCTCGCGCCCGGCGCCACCGCCCACCCCGCGTGCAGCAGCCGTGAGACCACCCCCGTCTCGTCCGCCACCGGCACCCACACATTGAGCCCGCTGCGCCCGTGCGCGGCGATCCCCCGTTCCGCGAGCGCCGCGATCAGCGCGTCCCGCCGCTCGCCGTAGGACCGCGAGACCGCGGCGGTGTCGACCGCGCCCGTCTCCCACAGCCGTACCACCGCCTGCTGGAGCAGCAGGCTCACCCACCCGGGCCCCAGCCGCTGCCGCCCCCGCACCCGGTCCACCGTCTCCGCGTCCCCGGTCAGCACGGCGACCCGCAGATCGGGCCCGTACCCCTTCGACACCGACCGTACGAAGACCCAGGGCGCGCCACTCTCACCGCTCACGCCACTCTCACCGCGCCCGCCGCCCACCACCGGATGCACCGACAGGTCCACGATCCCGTGCCCGTGGTCGTCCTCGACCAGCAGCACCGACGGGTACGCCCGCAGCACCTCCCGCAACCGCCGCGCCCGCGCCCCGCTCACCGCCGCGCCCGTCGGGTTCTGGGCCCTGGCCGTCACCACCACGGCCCGTGCCCCGCCCCGCAGCGTCCGCTCCACCTCGTCCGGCAGCGGGCCCTCGTCGTCCACGGCCACCGGTACCGGCCGCAGTCCGAGCGCCGGCACCAGGTCGAGCAGGGCACCCCACCCCGGGTCCTCCACGGCGACGGCGTCCCCCGGCTTGAGATGCACGGCGAGGACCCGCTCGATCGCGTCCAGCGAACCGGAGGCGACGGCGACCGGCCCGCCGGGCACCCCGGCAGCGTCGAAGTCCGCCCTGGCCAGCCGGGCGAGGTCCGGGTCGACGGCCTCCTCGCCGTACAGCCGGGGCCGCGCGTCGGCCCGCTCGGCGGCATGGCCCAGGGCGTCGCGCAGCGAGGGCAGCAGCGCGGCGTCGGGATTGCCCTGCGACAGGTTCCGTACGCCCGCGGGGACGTCGGCCCGCATCGCGTCGCGCGCCGTACTGACCGGACGCGCGCGGATCCGGCTGCCCCGGCGGCCGGCCGTCTCGATCACCCCGCGCTCGCGGAGTGTCCGGTAGGCGGACGCGACGGTATTGGGATTGACTCCGAGCTCCACGGCCAACTCCCGCATGGGGGGCAGCACTTGGCCCGGTTCGAGGGCACCCTCACTCACCCCCCGTTCCACGCTGGCGGAAATCTCCGATGCACGCCTGCCACTGATCCGATACTCTCCTAGCACAAAATCTACTATGCACTAGTGCAATGGAGAGCGCAATGCAGGACAGCACAGCAGCCGCCACGGAGACCGCCCCCCGCACGGACGCGTACACCCCCACCGACCGCACCGTCCCCACCCGCTCCCCCGATCGCGCTTCCTACGACCGCGAGTTGGTGCACTCGATACTCGACGAGGGATACCTCTGCCACCTCGGCTTCGTCCGCGACGGCGCACCGATCGTGCTGCCGACCCTCTACGGCCGGATCGGCGAGAGCCTGTACGTGCACGGCTCGACGGGCTCGCGCCCGCTGCGTGCCGCCGGACGCACCGAGGAGGCCCCCGGCATCGAGGTCTGCCTGACGGTGACCCACGTCGACGGCCTGGTGCTCGCCCGCTCCGCCTTCCACCACTCGATGAACTACCGCTCCGTGGTGGTCCTGGGCACCGCCCGCCCGGTGGTCGACGAGGAGGAGCGGCGGACCGCGCTGGACGCGCTGGTCGACCAGGTGGTGGCCGGCCGCTCCGCCGACTCCCGCCCCGCCAACGCCAAGGAGCTGGCGGCAACGGCCGTACTGCGCCTGGATCTTGACGAGGTGTCAGCAAAGGTCCGCACCGGCGGCCCGAACGACGACCCCGAGGACGCGGACCTCCCGTACTGGACCGGCGTCGTCCCCCTCACCCGGGGCCACGGCACCCCGATCCCCGCCGACGACCTCGACCCGGCGATCCCCGTACCCGGATACCTCGCGGCCCGCTGAGCCGGGCCCCCACCCGCGCGTCCGGGGTCCGTCCGACGGGACGGCCCCCGGACGCACGCACGCGCGGACCGAGGCGCGACGGTCCTAGAGAACGACGGCCACCCGCCCCTCCGGGCCCGCCTCCCTGACCGCCCGCGCCCTCCGGGCCTCCCGCGCCTCTCCGTAAGCCAGCCCCGCCACCGCCGCGAGCAGCAGCAGCGTCCCCAGTACCGTGGCGGCCGTCAGCCGTTCGTCGAGCAGTACGACGGCGATGACGGCGGCGCTCACCGGTTCGAGCAGCATGATCACGGACACCGTCGCGGACCGCACAACCGACGCCCCGGCGAAGTAGAGCGCGTAGGCGAGCGCCGTCGGCACGGCGGCCACGTACACCAGCAGGCCGATCACCGTCCCGAGCGCGGCGGTCTGCGGCAAAATGCCCTCGACCAGCGCGAACGGCAGCAGGCACACCGCCCCGATGCCGAAGGACCAGCCCGAGGTGGCGACGGGGTCGCCGCCGTCCCCGTCCCGGCCGGACCAGCGGGTCAGCAGCGTCATCACCGCGTACCCGGCGGCGGACAGCAGCGCGAGCAGCACACCGGCGGGGCGCACGTCGTTCCCGCCGCCGCCCAGCACCAGCACCCCGAGCCCGGCGAGCGCGCCCGCCACGGCGCAGCCGCCGCCGAGGCCGAGCCGCTCGCCGAGCAGCAGCCGCGCGCCCAGCGCGATGAACACGGGCCCGGCACCGAGCGTCACCACGGTCCCCACGGCCAGTCCGGTCTGCTGGACGGCCGCGAAGTACGCGGTCTGGAAGACGGTGAGCATGAGCCCGGTGACCAGCAGCCTGCCCACCCGCCGACGGCGCGGCCCGACGGCCGCCGGCCGTCCCGCACCACGCGCGCGCAGCAGGATCCGGGCGGCGAGCAGCAGCAGGCAGCCGCCCGCACACCGCCAGAAGGACAGGGCCATCGGCCCGAGATCGCTCACCCCGTACAGCACCGAGGCGGCGGCTCCCGCCGTGCCCCAGGCGATTCCGGCAACGATCAGATACGTCAGGCCACGCCCGACGGACAACATGACAGCAGACACGTACGACTCCACGTGGAGGAACAGGACAGCAGGGTTCTCGTCCGTCCGCACGCGGGCAGCGAAGATCCGCTCGGGGACTGCCCGAGCCCGGTCCTCGCCCTCACTGGGCCAACCCGCGCGCTAGTACGCGGCGGGAGGCGGAAGCACTGTCAACAGCATGATCGGCACCTTACGGCGCGGTCCGCCCGGTGGACAACGCGCTTTCCGCATCCTGGACTTCACCGGCGCCCGCAGGCCCCGCTCCGCCCGCCACCGGCCCCTCGCCCGGCGCCTTGGGCGTGGACGACTGCGCGATGAACGCGCCGACCAGCACCACGGCCCCGCCCACGATCTGCGGCAGCGACAGGTGCTCCCGCAGCAGCACCCACGCCGCCACCGTCGCGATGACCGCCTCCAGACACGCGAGCACCCCGGCGACCTGCGGCGACAGCTTCCGTACGGAGACGACCCCGGTGACGTACGCGAGCACCGTCGCCACCAGCACGATCCAGCCGAGCAGCAGCCAGGCCTGCACCTGTGAGCCGCCCATGTCGACGGCGCCGCCCAGGAGTTCCCACTTCATGCCCCACGGCCGGGCGATCACGGTCAGTACGGCGGTGCCCACCAGCAGCCCGTACGCGATGACGCCCAGCGGGTCGGCGGCGTCGTCGCCGTCCCCGCCGTGGTCCGACAGGACGAAGTAGCCCACCTGGCAGCAGGCGGCGCCGAGCGCGAGCAGCAGTCCCAGTACGTCGAAGCTGAGCCCCGCCCACACCTCGACCACACACGCGAGCCCGCCCACCGCGAGCACCACGCCCACGGCGGCGGCCCTGGTCACCGGCCTGCGCTGGACGAACCGCACCCAGCCGAGCACCAGCGCGGGCGCCAAGTACTCGATGAGCAGGGCCACTCCGACGGGAATCCGGGAGAGCGAAGCGAAGTAGAAGGCCTGCACACCGGCCACGGCGAGCAGTCCGAAGCCCGCGAGCAGCGCGGGTTTGCGCCGCACGAGATCGCGGTGGCGCCAGGCAACCGGCAGCATCACCAGCGCCGCGCCCGCCACCCTCAGCCACACCACGTGCAGCGGGTCGAGCCCCGCCTCGATCAGCGGCTTGGCCGCGACACCTGAACCACCGAATGCGAGGGCCGATACGAGGGCGAGACCCAGGCCGACACTCCGTCCCTGAACGTGCATCGGCACATCATGCCAGTTGGGGTCAGGACCGTCATCCGTGTAACACCTGTCGAGACAGCGCCCCGGCATACCAGTGGAAACCCACTCGTCCCACCACCCCCAACTGCCGCTTCCCCTACGGCTGCCGGACGGCGGCGGCAGCCGCGCACAGGCGCCCCGCCAGCCGCTCCGTGTCCACACCCGCCCGGCGCAGCACCTCGACGGCCCGGCAGTCCGGGTCTGCGGCGAACGCCGCCAGCAGATCGGTGCCGCCCGCCCGTCGATCGTCGCGCGCCGCCGCGCGAGCGAGCGCCGTTTCCATCGCCGTGACGGCCGAGGGTGACCAGCCCGCGACGGGGGTCGCCCTCGGCGGGCCCTCCTCGCCCGCCTGCCACCGCAGTCCGTACCCGATGCTGCGCTGCACGAGATAGCCCAGCACCTTGGCCACCTGCGGCCCGTCCTCGAACGCGGCCCGCACCTCTGGATCGGCCTCCAGTACGGAGTGCAGGAGATGTGCGGTGTCGATCTGGCGGTCCCCGTCCCGCTGCGCCCGTCGGCGCGCGCCCGCGACCACCCTGGCCATCTCGACGGTGAGTCTGGCCTCGATGCCGGCGCGGGGAGGGACGGCCTCTCCGGAACCGGAGACCCGTCGAAGAGGGCTCTGCACGCCTCCACCCCATCACCGGAGGCAGGTCCGGGGCATCCGCGTGGGGGAGCATTCCCGCATCCCACCGGAGTTGGGCAACCCGGCCCGGGTTCTCCTCCTTGCGGAGGAGATCAGATGAATCTTCCCTGAGAGCGACCCGCCCCTGACGGTTCATCAGTATTGAATGTTCGCGGTCGTACGGCTACGTTCCGCGACACCGAGCAGGCAGCAAGCAGGCAGCGTGCAGGCATCCGTCGGAAGGAAGAGCCCCATGGCCGAGGTCAGCGCAGAGGCACGCATCGAAGCACCGGCCGACAAGCTCTGGGCCCGGCTGACGGACTTCACCTCGTACGACCGGTGGAACGCGACGCACACCTCGTTCCCCACGGGCGGCCCGGAGACCCTCGCGGTCGGGGCGACGTACGAGGAGAACATGAAGCTGATGGGTTTCCCCGCCGAAGTCGTGTGGACCGTCGAGGAACTGGAGCAGGACCGGCTGTTCGTCATCCGGGGCAAGGGCCCGATGGGCGTGAACCTGGCGATGCGCTACTCGCTGGTTCCCACGGACGCGGGCGGCACACTGGCCCGTATCGACGGCGAGTTCACCGGCGCGGCGGTGTCCCTGATGGGCGGCAAGCTCAAGGACTCGGCCACGACGGCCCTCAAGGAATCCCTCACGAAACTGACGGAACTGACCACCTGACCGCACACCAAGCCCCGCCTCACCCCCCCCGCTCTGCGACTCAGCCCAGCCGGCCCGCCAGCCGCCCGTGCATCGCCGCGCTCGCCTCGTTGAGCCCGGTGACCGCGACCGTCTTCCCGTACCGGGCGTACTTCGTCTCGACCGCGTCCAGCGCCGCGACGGACGACGCGTCCCAGATGTGCGCCCGGGACAGGTCGATCACGATCTCGTCCGGGTCGTCCTTGTACCGGAACCGGAAGACGAGATCGTTCGACGACGCGAAGAACAACTCACCCGTCACGGTGTAGACGGCCCGCCCGCCGTCCACCTCCCGCACCACGTCAACGACGTGCGCGACCCGCTTGGCGAAGATCACCATGGCGCTGACCGACCCGACGACCACGCCGACGGCCAGGTTGTGGGTGGCGACCACGCAGCCCACGGTGATCAGCATGACCAGCGTCTCGCCCAGCGGCAGCCGGCGCAGCGTCTTCGGGCTCACCGAGTGCCAGTCGAAGGTCGCGGCCGACACCAGCACCATGATCGCGACTAGTGCCGCCATGGGGATGTCGGAGACGACGGGCCCCAGCACCAGACACAGCACCAGCAGGAAGGCCCCCGCCAGAAAGGTCGAGAGCCGCGTCCTGGCCCCCGACACCTTCACATTGATCATGGTCTGGCCGATCATCGCGCAGCCGCCCATGCCGCCGAAGAGCCCGGTCACGATGTTGGCGACGCCCTGCCCGATCGACTCGCGGGTCTTGTTGGAGTGGGTGTCGGTGATGTCGTCCACCAGCTTCGCCGTCATCAGCGACTCCAGCAGCCCCACGAGTGCGAGGGCGAAGGCGTACGGGGCGATGGTCGTCAGCATGTCCATGGTGAGCGGCACATCCGGCAGCCCCGGCACCGGCAACGACGACGGCAGCTCACCCCGGTCCCCCACCGTGGGTACGGCGATGCCCGCCCCCACCGTGAGGAGCGTCAGAACCACGATCGACACCAGCGGCGCGGGCACCGCGGTGGTCAGCCTGGGAAACAGCGCGGTCAGCACAAGACCGCCCACGACCAGCGGATACACCGCCCAGGGCACGTCGGTCAGCTCCGGGAACTGCCCCATGAAGACCAGGATCGCCAGCGCATTGACGAACCCCACCATCACGCTGCGCGGCACGAACCGCATCAGCCGGGCGACCCCGACCGCCCCCAGCACCACCTGCATGATCCCGCCGAGGATCACGGCGGCGACCAGATATCCGAGCCCGTACTCCTTGTTGAGCGGGGCGACCACCAGCGCGACGGCCCCCGTGGCCGCCGAGATCATCGCCTTGCGCCCGCCGACGAACGAGATCACCACGGCCATGATCACCGCGGAGAACAGCCCCACGCTCGGCGAAACCCCCGCGATCACCGAGAAGGAGATCGCCTCCGGAATCAACGCGAGCCCGACCACGAGGCCGCCCAGCACCTCGGTACGGAAGACTCGCGGAGATGCCAGCCACTCGGGGCGGGAGGGTCGGGACAGAGACAGCCGGGGCATAAAACCGTTTTCCATAGACGCACCAAGGTGCCACCAAACACAAAGAGCCCCACTCTAGTCCCGCACCCCCGAAACACCGAAGCACCCATGCCCATGCCCCAGAGCTCCCCCTGCGGATCCCCCCGGACCGGCGGCCCGCGCCACCCCTCCCACTCCCCCGCCCCCAACTTCCTCACTCGCCGCACCCCCGGCCCTCGCCTCCAGCTCCCAGCCCCAGCCCCAGCCCCAGCCCCAGCCCCAGCCCCAGCCCCAGCTTCACCCCTTGGCCTCAACTCTGGGCTTCACCCCTCGACCGGAGCTCCCGGCCCCAACCCCGAGCTTCGTCTCCCGGCCTCAGCCCCCGACCCGAGCCCCCGGCCCCACCTCCAGGCTTCAGCCCTCGGCCTCAGCCATCGACCGAGCCTCCGGCTTCTGCCCCGAGCTTCGACTCCCGGCCGCACCCCCCGCCCCGAGCCCTCGGCCACGGCCCCCAGCCCCAGCTCCGGGCTTCGGCGCCCGGCCTCAGCCATCGGCCGGAGCTCCTGGCTTCTGCCCCCGGCCCCAACTTCCGGCCCCAGCTCAAGCCCCAGCCCACTGCCTCAACTCTCGGCTCCAGCCCTCGCCCCCTGGTCCCGGTCTCAGCGGTCCTCGGCCCCAACCCACTGCCTCAACTCTCGGCTCCCAGCCCTCGACCTCAGCCGTCAACTCCTGCTCCTGGCTCCAGCACTCGGCCGGAGCTCTCAGCCCCGGCCCCCGGCCCTCGCCTCAGCTTCCGGCCTCAGCCCTAAGCCCCAGCCCTCGACTTCGCCCGGCCGTGCAAACCCCACCCGCTCCGCGTCGCCCCGCCCCTCGTCCCCGCCCTGCAGCTGCATGCACCAGGCCCCGCCCGGTCACCACGAGAGAGCACGGCACCCCAAGCCGGCCTGCCCCCTCCCGCAGACTCGCCCTAGTAACACCACCAAGTGCCGCTCGCGGGCTGCGGGATCCATCCGTAGCTCCCCGAGTCCCCGGGGCCGCGCCGGAACACGGCGGTCACCGCGTCGGGCCGGTAGGTCCTGATCCGTACCTGCTTCCCCGACTCGTCGGTGGCCTCCAGCACGATCTCCCCCGACTTGGTGCGCCCGGCGGCCTGCGCCTCGACCACATCGTCGACACCCTCGGCCAACTGCAACATAAATACCGCCACAACGCCTCCTCAGCCCCAACTACGAACCGAAGCACCCTAACCTCCCAAACCCCAACACCCTTCCCAGAACCACCCATTGAGCCCAACCCCGCTTCCGAGACCGGCAGAGCCGAAGCTCCGGCAGCCGACCCGCCCCAGTCCGCCCGCCCCGAATTGGCCCTGTACCCGCCCCCGACCACCCGCCTTACCCTCTCCGCATGCGCATCCGAACCGTCGACGCCTTCACCGCCACCCCCTTCCAGGGCAACCCCGCCGCCGTCCTCCTCCTGGAGGACGCCCTCGCCTTCCCCGAGGACACCTGGCTCCAGCAGACGGCCGCCGAGCTCAACCTCTCCGAAACGGCGTTCGCCCACCCGCTCCCCACCGGCGACGGCCAGGACGCCGACTGGGCCCTTTGCTGGTTCACCCCCACCACCGAGGTGGACATGTGCGGCCACGCCACCCTGGCCACGGCCCATGTCCTCCACACCACGGGCACCGCCACCGGCACCGTCCGCTTCACCACCCGCAGCGGCATCCTCACCACCACCGCCCACCCCGACGGCTCCCTGACCATGGACTTCCCCACCGCACCACTGGTGCCGGTGGAGGCCCCGCCCGGCCTGGCCGAGGCCCTCGGGGCCGAGCCGCTCAGCGTCCACTACACCGGCGACCTGGTCGGCGACCTCCTGGTCGAGTGCCGTTCCGAGCAGGAGGTCCGGGCTCTCGCCCCCGACCTCCGGGCCCTGGCCGCCCTCTCCCGCCGGGGCGTCATCGCCACCGCACGGGCCCAGGACCCCGCCAACGGCTACGACTTCGCGACCCGCTGCTTCTTCCCCGCCGTGGGCGTCGACGAGGACCCGGTGACCGGCAGCGCCCACACCGCCCTCGCCCCGTTCTGGTCCGCCCGCCTGGGCCGCACGGAGCTCACCGGCCTCCAGGGCGGCGCCCGCACCGGCCTCGTACGCACCGCCCTGCACGGCGACCGCACCCACCTCACCGGACACGCGGTCACCGTGATCGAGGGCGACCTCCTGCACCCGTACGACAACCACCACTGACGACAGCCACCCACCACAGCCACACACGCCAGCCACTCACCGCGTCCGCTACAAGGTGGGCAGCCAGTCCACCTTCCCCGCCAGCACCGCGTACCCCACGAAAGCCCCGATGTCGAGCAGCGCGTGGGCCGCCACCAGCGGCCCCACCCGCCCCCACTTCCGGTAGAGCAGGACGAACACCACCCCCATCACCACGTTCCCGATGAAGCCGCCCACCCCCTGGTACAGGTGGTACGACCCCCGCAGCACCGAGCTGGCCACCAGCGCGGCCATCGGCGTCCACCCCAACTGCCCCAGCCTGCGCAGCAGATAGCCGACGACGATGACCTCCTCCAGCACCGAGTTCTGGATCGCCGAGAGGATCAGCACCGGGTACTTCCACCACACCTCGGGAAGCGACTCCGGCACCACGGTCAGATTGAACCCACTCGCGTTGGCCACCAGATAGAAGGCCAGACCGGCGCTCCCGATCCCCGCCGCGATCAGCACCCCGCGCCCCAGGTCCGACCACGGCTTCAGCCGGTCGAACCCGATCGCGCGCAGCCCGCTCCCCTCCCTGAGCAGCAGGTGCGCCACCAGCGCCACCGGCACCAAAGCGGTGGAAATGCTGAACAGTTGCCATACGAGATCCAGCCACGGCCGCCCCGGCGCGGCAGAACTGTTCAGGTTCGCCGCCTGGTCCTTCAGCCCACCCGGCCTCGTCAGCGCCCCGACGAACCTGATCAGGGCGGACACCCCGCTGGCGCCCAGCGAAAGGGCCAGCACGAGCAGCAATTCGGTCCCCAACATCCGCCGGGTCAGGACCCGTTCACGCGGGAAAACGGGCCCTTCAGGCGACATACCGGCCATCTGCCCCGGATCCGCTTGCACCGCAACCTCCAGTTGTGTAATCCCGCCTCATCCAGATCTCCGCACCGCTAGGGTCTCGAATGCAGGTACGAAGATCGCGCGCGACAGGCCGGGGGGGTCGAGCGCCATTCAACGGCCGTACCCCCCCCTCGTTCCTTGGCTTCAAGGCTCGCCGCGCTTCAGAGGCTCACTGCCAGCAGGCTCAAGGAGGGGCACCACCGCATGGGACGTCACAGCTTGCCCGACGAGCACGGCGCGGACACAGCCAGGTCCGGCCGTTCACCGGTACGCGGCCGGACCGTCGCCATCGCCACCGCCCTGGTGCTGGCCGTGGCCGCGGGTACCACGTACGCCGTACAGAGCGGGCTGCTCGGCTCCGGTTCCTGCGGCGACGGTACGGTGCGCCTCGACATGGCCGTCTCCCCCGACATGGCGCCCGCCCTGCGCGCCGCCGCGGACGACGCCCGCCGGACGGAGCTCAAGTCGGACGGCGACTGCCTCGACGTACGGGTGGTCGCCCGCGACTCCTCCCAGGTGGCCGACGCGCTCAGCTCGGGCGGGGCCACCCCGGAGTTCCAGATCTGGGTCCCGGACGCGGCACTGTGGCTCGAACGCCCGAGGAGTACCAGCTCCATCACGCTCACCGCGCTCGGCAAGGTGGCCGTCTCGCCGGTGGGAGTCGCCGCGGTGCCCGCTGCGGCCCGTTCGCTCGGCTGGCCCCGCAAGACGTACAGCTGGGCCGAGTTGGCAGGCGAGAGCACCTCCAGGAAGGCGCTGCGCCTGGGCACCGCGGACCCGTCCCGCAGCGCGACCGGTCTGCTCGCCCTCACCAGCGTCGGCGAGTCGGCGGGGGCCACCAAGGACCCGGAGGCGCAGACCAGGTCCGCGGCCGTCGCGAAACTGCTCTCGCAGCGCATGGCGAACAGCGACGCCCAGGTCATGGGCACGCTCCCGCAGAACGACTCCTCCTCGGAACAGGGCAATCCGAGGCGCAACCAGGCCGTGTTCCTGTCCGAGCAGGCCGCGTTCGCGCACCGCGCGTCGAAGGGCGCCCCGAGCCTCCGGCTCTTCTACCCGAAGGACGGCACGGCACTGCTCGACTACCCGTTCACCCTGGTCAACGAGCCGCAGCTGCCCACCGACCAGACCCGGGCCGCGATGCGCTTCCAACTGTTCCTGGAAGACGCCGAGGGCCGCCGCATCCTGGCCAGGCACGGCTTCCGCACCCCGGGCAAACCGGCCGACGAGTCCCTCGCACGCGCGGCGGGCAGCAGCGCGCCACAGCCCTACGCCGCCACCGCGGAGAGCCCGCCGGCCGCGAAGGCCGTCGACGAGACGCTCGGCATGTGGACGATCACCGTCCAGAGCGCCCGGCTCATCACGGTGGTCGACGCGTCGGGCTCGATGGCCACCCCGGTGCCCGGCAGCGGCGGCCGTACCCGGATGGACGTCACCAAGAACTCCCTGCTCACGGCACTCAGCCAGTTCACCGACGAGGACGAGATCGGTCTGTGGGAGTTCGCCACGAACCTGGACGGCCCCCGGGACTACCGCAAACTCGTCCCGACCTCACGCCTCGGCGGTCCCGCCCCGGGCGGCACCCACCGCACCCGGCTCAACGCCGCCTTCAGCGCGCTCCAGCCGGAACCGGGCGGGGCCACCGGCCTGTACGACACCACTCTCGCCGCCTACAAGGACGCCCAGGCCACCTACGCGAAGGGCAAGTTCAACGCCGTCGTGATCCTCACCGACGGCTCGAACCAGGACACGGTGTCCCTCACCCGCAGCGCCCTGATCGCCCAGCTCAAGATCCTCGCGGACCCGCGGCGCCCGATCCCCCTGATCGCCATCGCGGTCGGCCCGGACGCAGACCAGGAAGAGGTCCAGCAAATAGCCCGCGCCACCGGCGGAGACGGCTACCAGGTCAACGACCCCTCCGAAGTCCCCGCCATCATCCTCAAAGCCATAACCCAATCCGCCCAATCCCCCACCCCCTAACCCCACCCCTTACGCGGCGAAGCCGCCGCTACACCCCCACCCCCTTGGGCGGCGCGGCCGCCCACGTTGCCCCGCCCCCTTGGGCGGCGGGGCCGCCCCCCGGGGGCGGAACGGGCGGGCAAGGGGGCGGCCCCCGACGGAGTCGCACCCTCCGGCCCCGCCCCACCTACGCCACGGCCCCCACCCCAAGGCCAAACCCCACCCCGGCCCGAGGCCCAAACCTCACCCCTGCCCCGGAAACCCCACCGGCCACAAATGCACCGCCTCCCCCTCCCCCGCCAACTCCCCATACCTCCTCGTCATCGCCGCCAACGCCGCCTCCCTCCCCAACCCCGCCTCCACCGCCCGGTGATACGTCTCCACCTGCCAGGAAGCCCCGTTCACCCTCCTCCGGCACCGCTCCTCGATCACCCCCAGATACCGGTCCCGGTCCGCCGCCTCCACCCCCCACGCATCCAGCCCCGCGGCCGCCAACGGCAACAGCTCGTCCCGCACGAGCTTCACCGCCGGCACCCGCTGCGTCCCCGACCCCCGCCCGGCCCGCGGCCACACCAGCTCGGCGTCGATCCCGTACCGGCACGCCGCGTCGAAGTTCGCCTCCGCCTCCGCGAACCCCATCCGCCGCCACACCGGCCTGGCATCCTCCGCCAGCGCCCGCACCAGCCCGTAGTAGAAGGCGGCGTTCGCGATGACGTCCGTCACCGTCGGCCCGGCGGGCAGCACCCGGTTCTCCACCCGCAGATGCGGCACGCCGTCGGCGACCCCGTACACCGGCCGGTTCCACCGGTAGACGGTCCCGTTGTGCAGCACCAGTTCCTGGAGCCGGGGCACCCCACCGTCGTCCAGCACCCGCAGCGGCTCCTCCTCGTCGCAGATCGGCAGCAGCGCGGGGAAGTAGCGCAGGTTCTCCTCGAAGAGCTCGTACGCAGAGTCCACCCACTTCTCCCCGAACCAGGTCCGGGGCCGTACGCCCTGGGCGACCAGCTCCGGCGGCCGGGTATCGGTCGCCTGGAGGAACAGCGGCGGCCGCGACTCCCGCCACAGCTCCCGCCCGAAGACGAACGGCGCGTTGGCGCCCACCGCGATCTGCACCCCCGCCACCGCCTGCGCCGCGTTCCACACGTCGGCGAACCGCCCGGGCGTGACCTGGAGGTGCAACTGCACCGAAGTACAAGCGGATTCCGGCACGATCGAGGCGGAGGTGCAGTTCAGCCGCTCGACTCCCTCGATGTCCAACTGGAAGTGCTCGCCCCTGGCGGCCACGATCTGGTCGTTGAGGAGCACATAGCGGTCCACGTCCGACAGGTTCCCGTGCACCAGGTCGTCCTGCCCCAGCGTGGGCAGAATGCCGATCATCATGATTCCCGCATCGAGCTCGGCGGCCTTCCGGTGCGCATATCCGAGCCCGGTCCGCAGTTCCTCCGCCAATTGATCGAGAACACGGCCGCCCAACCGGTGCGGAACGATGTTCACTTCGAGGTTGAACATCCCCAGCTCGGTCTGAAAATCACGGCTCGCAATACGCTCCAGCACCTCGGCATTCATCATCTTCGGCATCCCGTCGGAACCCGCGAGATTCAACTCGATCTCCAGCCCCATGAGATTCTTCGGCCGGTCGAACCTCTTCTCGTCCAGGAGCCTCCCGAGCCCCTCCAGACACTCGTGGAGCTTCCGCCGGTACCGCTGCCGGTCCGACAGATCGAATCCGTCTGCCACGACCTTCTCACCCATCGAGCTTCCTTCCTGGACCGGGAGATCCTGCGGCGACAGCCGCTGGACCTGTGTGGTTCACGGTCGATGATGCCCCGGCGGACTGATCCATAACGCCCCGCTCGCACCAGGTACGCAGTACCCTCGGAGCGGCTTGGGACAGGCACATTCCACGGGCATGTCGCAGGGTGCGGTTACCGGTTTCGATGAAGTGGTGATAAACGCCGACGAGTTCAAGCCGACCGCCCCGGAGAAGAAGACCCGGAGAAGGCCCGCAGAAGACCTGTAAAAACCCTCCGAAGCAGCTCCATAACCGGGCGATTTCCCGCACCTGCCAGGCTTGCGGAAGGGCCGGATATCGCCTTGCGGGCAATATCCACGACAGCTAGACGAAACATCGTGTGAACACGTGTCGTATAAACTCCGCGAACGAGGCAGAGAGTTGACGCCGGGCCATCGCCCAAGGCCCCCTCTGGCCCCGCACAGCTGACAGCGTCGTCCGCACTGCCCAGGCTCCACCGTGTCTCCCGAGCGAGAGGCGACCCACCATGCCGCTGCACGTACCCCCGGCTCCCGCGCCCGCCCTGCGCAGCGTCCTCGCAGCACTCGGCTCCCCCACCGCCGTATGCGAGCCCCGCACCCCGGCCCTCCGGTCCCACCAGGGGCCGCTCACTCCCGAACTGCCGCTTCCCGTCCACGTCTGGGACGAGATCACCGTGGAAAGCCGGCCGCCCCGCACCCGGCTCACCGGCTGGCGGTTCCTGATCCGCAGCGCCGACCGGGCCGTGGCCGCGGCCGACACCGTACTGACTCCCGACGGCTGGACCTTCTCGCACTTCTTCGAGGGCCCCTACCTGAGCTCCACCGAGCGCGCGCTGCGGCACGCGGAGGCCATGCCCGCCGCCTACCAGCCGCGTCTGCTGTCCATTCCCGCCCTGTACATGCTGACCCTGTGGCTGCACGCCGACCCCACCGCCGACGCCTCGACGGGCATTCCCGCCCCCTCCGACGTCCTGGTGCCACTGGCCCCCGCACCACCGGGAATCGTCGCGCACCGCCCCTGCACCGTGGCCGACCTGCTGCCCGTACTGTCCCTGCGGCTGCACCCCGTGCCGGCCCAGGCGTCGCCGTTGCTCAGCCAGCTCGCCTGATTCCCGGCGCCCGATTCAGGTCGCCCGATTCCTCCCGTCGTACGGTGCCCCGCCCCGGCTCCCCGGGCGCGGGGCACGACGCTGCCCGCACACCCGTGCACGAAGGCACGTAGGCACCGACGGCCCGCCACCCGTATGCCCCATCCGGACTAGTCCACTCGGGCCACCCCGAACCACCCGAAGAGAGGGGCCAGTTGGGCTGAACCGTCCGCACGGGTGATGCGTCCTCAACCAATAAGAAGTGCTGCCGTGAAATCCCTGCGGATCGCCGCCCGTAGGGCAACACTGGGACCGAACCGACTGATACGGGGGCGCGGCCATGAACACCGATTCAAGCCGCAGGAACACTGTCATCACCACGACGCAGCGAAAGAACCCTTCCATGTGCCAGCACCAGCCACTCTGCCCGACCGCCGAATCCGCCGACCGGGAGGCCGCCCGTCCGATGGCGCACCACCCGGAGCAGGGCTGGAGCCTGCTGTGCAACGGCGTCCTCCTCTTCGAGGACACCGGCGAACTGCTGCCCAACGGGCAGATCATCGCGCCGCACCGCCCGCTGGACGTGGCCACCGCTGCCTGAAAGCACACCGAGAGCAGACCTAGAGCACAGCGCACGAAAGACACAGGAGAATCGCCTTACCTACGACGAGGGGCCGGCCCGGAGCTTCCACTCCGAACCGGCCCTGACGCACGTCAGCGTCCGCCCGACTGCCCGCCGTCAGGCGCTAGTCGTCAGTTGTCGTACTCGTCCATCGGCGGGCACGAGCAGACCAGGTTGCGGTCGCCGTAGGCACCGTCGATGCGGCGCACCGGCGGCCAGTACTTGTCGGCCGCCGAGACCCCGGCGGGGAAGACGGCCTCCTCGCGGGTGTACGCGTGGTCCCACGTGCCGCCGAGGGCGGCAGCCGTGTGCGGGGCGTTGCGCAGCGGGTTGTCCTCGGCGGGCCATTCGCCCCCGGCGACCTTCTCGATCTCGCCGCGGATGGCGATCATCGTGTCGCAGAAGCGGTCCAGCTCGTCGAGGTTCTCGCTCTCGGTCGGCTCGATCATGAGCGTCCCGGCGACCGGGAAGGACATGGTCGGCGCGTGGAAGCCGTAATCGATGAGCCGCTTGGCGATGTCGTCCACGCTGACGCCCGTCGACTTCGACAGCGGGCGCAGGTCGACGATGCACTCGTGGGCGACGAGGCCGTGCGGACCGGTGTAGAGAACCGGGTAGTGCGGTTCCAGACGCTTGGCGATGTAGTTGGCGGCAAGGACGGCGACCTGCGTCGCGCGCTTGAGGCCCTCCCCACCCATGAGGCGTACGTACGCCCACGAGATCGGCAGGATGCCCGCGGAGCCCCACGGTGCCGCCGAGACCGGGCCGACGCCGGTCTCCGGACCGGCCGACGGCTGGAGCGGGTGGTTGGGGAGGTACGGCGCGAGGTGCGCGCGCACGCCGACCGGGCCGACGCCCGGGCCGCCGCCGCCGTGCGGGATGCAGAAGGTCTTGTGCAGGTTCAGGTGGCTGACGTCGCCGCCGAACTTGCCCGGCTTGGCGAGGCCCACCAGCGCGTTGAGGTTGGCGCCGTCCACGTACACCTGGCCGCCGGCCTCGTGCACGGTCGCGCAGATGTCGGCGACGTGCTCCTCGAAGACGCCGTGCGTCGACGGGTAGGTGATCATCAGCACCGACAGCTCGTCGCGGTACTGCTCGATCTTGGCGCGCAGGTCCTCGACGTCGACCTCGCCGTCGTCGGCGGTCTTGACCACGACGACCTTCATCCCGGCCATCACGGCGCTCGCGGCGTTGGTGCCGTGCGCGGACGACGGGATCAGGCACACGGTGCGCTGCTCGTCGCCGTTGGCCCGGTGGTACGCGCGTACGGCGAGCAGTCCGGCGAGCTCGCCCTGCGAACCGGCGTTGGGCTGGATCGACACCGCGTCGTACCCGGTGACCTCGGCGAGCCGCTCCTCCAGCTCACGGATGAGCGTGAGGTAACCGGCGGCCTGCTCGACCGGTGCGAAGGGGTGGATCTGGCCGAACTCGGGCCAGGTGACCGGCTCCATCTCGGTGGTCGCGTTCAGCTTCATGGTGCAGGAGCCGAGCGGGATCATGCCCCGGTCGAGCGCGTAGTCGCGGTCGGCCAGCTTGCGCAGGTAGCGCAGCATCGCGGTCTCGGAGCGGTGCTGGTGGAAGACCGGGTGGGTCAGGAACTCGTCGGTCCGCAGCAGCCCCTCGGGGAGCGTCTCCTCGGTCGAGGCGTCCAGCGCCTCAATGTCGCCCTCGACCCCGAAGGCCGCCCACACCGCGGCGACCTGGGCGCGCAGCGTGGTCTCGTCGCAGGCGAAGGAGACGGTGTCGGCGTCGACGAGACGCAGGTTGACCCCGTTGTCCCGGGCGGCGCCGACGATCTCGGCGGCCTTGCCGGGCACCTGCGCGGTCACGGTGTCGAAGAACGAGCCGTGCGCGATCGCGACGCCGCCGGCCCGCAGCCCCTCGGCGAGGATCGCGGCGTAGCGGTGGGTGCGCCGGGCGATGCCCTTGAGCCCGTCCGGACCGTGGTAGACGGCGTACATCCCGGCCATCACGGCGAGCAGTACCTGCGCGGTGCAGATGTTGCTGGTGGCCTTCTCGCGGCGGATGTGCTGCTCACGCGTCTGCAGCGCCAGCCGGTACGCCTTGTTGCCGTCCACGTCGACGGACACACCCACGAGCCGCCCGGGCAAGCTGCGCGCGAACTTCTCGCGTACGGCCATGAATCCGGCGTGCGGGCCGCCGAAGCCCATCGGTACGCCGAAGCGCTGGGTCGTACCGACGGCGATGTCGGCACCAAGGTCGCCGGGCGAGGTGAGCAGCGTGAGCGCCAGCAGGTCGGCGGCCACGGTGACGATGGCACCGAGCTCGTGCGCCGCGTCGATCACCGGCTTGATGTCGCGTACGACACCGGAGGCGCCCGGGTACTGCAACAGCACGCCGAACACGCCGCGTTCGGCGACCTCGGCCGGAATCCCCTCGGCCAGATCGGCGACGACGACCTCGACCCCGGTCGGCTCGGCACGCGTCTGGATGACAGCAATGGTCTGCGGAAGCGTTTCCGCGTCGATCAGGAAGACCCCGCCCTTGACCTTGCCCACCCGGCGCGCGAGCGACATGGCCTCGGCGGCGGCGGTGCCCTCGTCGAGCAGCGAGGCACCGGAGGTCGGCAGCCCGGTCAGGTCGGCAACCATGGTCTGGAAGTTGAGCAGCGCCTCCAGGCGGCCCTGCGAGATCTCCGGCTGGTACGGCGTGTAGGCCGTGTACCAGGCCGGGTTCTCCATGACGTTGCGCAGAATGACCGGCGGAGTGAAGGTCCCGTAGTACCCGAGCCCGATCATCGGGGCGAGCACCTGGTTCCGGTCGGCGAGCGTACGCAGTTCGGCCAGCACCTCGGCCTCGGTTCGCGCGTCCGGCAGCCCGAGGGCGGCGGCGTTCTTGATGGCGTCCGGCACGGCGGCATCGGTCAGCTCGTCGAGCGACCCGTACCCGACCTGCGCCAGCATCTTCGCCTGCGCCTCCACATCGGGTCCGATGTGACGCTGCTCGAAGGGAATGCCACGCTCAAGCTCGGCGAGCGGAATGCGGTTGGCGGTCATCTGCGGAAGGCCTCCTGGTCTGACACGACCTGCGAGGGGCACCACGGCACGGGCGCCCGGACGGCCTCCCCCTCTGTCATCTCAACCTGAGAGCTTCACCGGAGCACCGAGATCATCGACGCCCCGACTTTCACCGTCGGTGAGGATGGATCACGCCCCGGCCTGCGCCGTGCCCGTGTTCCACCCTGCTTTCCAGAGTGACCTCGTCCATGCGGTACAGGGGCCTGAGAGATTCCGGGGAGGAGTTGCTCCTTCGGCGCCTCCGACAAATCATCCTCGAAGGACTCTCCCGCACGGGGTCAGCAGCCGTTGGCCAGCCTACCAGCGCACTCCCGCTCCGATCCCTCGAGTGGCCAGCCTCACGAATCTGCACTTTCGTAGTGTTTTACGGGGTTCATGCAGCAGTTGCGACCAGTTGGAGGGACCGTGCAGACCGACATCGATCCGCGCAGCCTGATCGGCCGCAAGGCACTAGACCGGAACGGCACCAAGATCGGAACGGTGGACGAGGTCTATCTGGACGACGCCACCGGCATCCCCGAGTGGGCGGCCGTCCGCACCGGCCTCTTCTCCCGGGACGCCTTCGTCCCGCTGGAACCCAGCTCCCTCGTCGACAACACCCTGCGCATCCCCTTCGAGAAGTCCCTCATCAAGGACGCCCCCGACTTCGGCGTAGGCCGCCACCTCTCCCCCGAACAAGAACTCCAGCTCTACCGCCACTACGGCCTCCACACCCCACCCTCCACCACCCCGGACCGCGACTTCGGCACCTTGGCCAACGACGACCCCTGACAACCCCCACCCCATCCTCCCTCCCCCACCCCGCCCCGTCGGGGGCACGGGAACTGCGCGAGCAACCAACGACGCTCCCGCAGCCAGAAACCCTCCAGCCCCGCGGCCAGCGGTTCAGGGAAGGGGCGGGGAGGGACAAAGCCCGCCGCAGGCGCGACCCTCCCGCACATCCACTCCCCCTAAGCCAGCTCCTCCCCCACCAACGGCAACGGTTCCGCCGCCTCCAACGCCGGGTCGTCCACCCGAAAGGTCCGCACCCGCCCCGGCCCCGCCGACCCGGGTTCCTCGAAGCGCACCGTCACCCGCCCCACCCCGCTCCCCTGCACCCACCCGGCCCCGTACTCCGCGTGCCGTACGTCATGCCCCGCATGCCACCGCCGCTCGGCGACCTCCGCGGCTTCCTCCCCCGTCCCCGGCTCCTCCACCGCCGGGACGACGGCCGCCCCCTCCACGGCCTCCCCAGCCGCAGCACCCACCTCCCCCTCAACAGCCCCGGCCCCAGCCAACGCCTCCGCCTCCCGCGCCGCCACCTGCGCGAACAGGTCCTCCTGCGTGAAGTCCGCCAGCCCCGTCACCCCCACCCCCAGCAACCGCACCCCGCCCGTGGTGTCCACCCCCTCCAGCAGCCGCGCCGCCGCCTCCCGCACCACCCCCGGATCATCCGTCGGCCCCCGCAGGGTCTCCGACCGGGTCAGCGTCGAGAAGTCGAACCTGCGCACCTTGAGCACCACGGTCCGCCCCGACCGTCCCGCCCCGCGCAGCCGCTGCACACACCTCTCGGCCAACCGCTCCACCTCGCCCCGCACCCGCACCCGGTCATGCAGGTCCACGTCGAAGGTGTCCTCGACCGACACCGATTTCGCGTCCCTCTCGGCCACCACGGGCCGGTCGTCGAGCCCGAGCGCCATCCGGTGGAGCGAGGCCCCGTGCGCCTTCCCCAGCAGCCGTACGAGCTCGTCCACGCCCGCGGACGCGAGGTCGGCCACCGTCGTCATCCCGGCCCGCCGCAGATGGTCCCCGGTGGCCGGCCCGACCCCCGGCAGGATCCGCACCGACATGGGGGCGAGCAGTTCCCGCTCCGTCCCCGGCTCTATGACCAGCAGCCCGTCCGGCTTCGCCTCCTCGGAGGCGATCTTGGCGAGCATCTTGGATCCCGCGAGCCCCACCGACCCGCTCAGCCCCGTCACCGCGCGAATGTCCCGCCGCAGCTGCTCCCCCACCGCCCGCGCGGACTCCGAGTCATCGGCGGACCCGCCCGCCTCCAGGTCCACGAACGCCTCGTCCAGGCTCAACGGCTCGACCAGCGGTGACAACCGCCCCAGCAGCTCCATGACCTGGTCGCTCACCGCCCGGTACAGGGAGAAGCGCGGCACCAGATAGGCCGCATTGGGCGCCAGCCTCCGCGCCTGCGCCGTCGGCATCGCCGAGTGCACTCCGAAACGCCGTGCCTCGTACGAAGCGGTGGCCACCACTCCGCGCGGCCCCAGCCCGCCCACCACGACCGGTTTCCCGCGCAGGCTCGGCTTCGCCGCCTGCTCCGTGGCGGCGTAGAAGGCATCCATGTCCAGATGCAGAATGGTCGGCACGCTTCTCACACCGACGATGCTGCCCTACGCCACTGACAATCGGCCGGTCAGCCGGCCCGGTTCCTCCGCCGCGCCAGCTCGTCCCCCGGGTTGTTCCCGACCAGCGTCTCGCCGGTGTCGACCCGTTCCCCGTGCAGCTGCGACAGGGCCGTCTCGACGTCCCGCCACACCACGCCCACGGCGATCCCGAAGACGCCCTGCCCGCCCTGGAGCAGCTTCACGACCTCGTCCGGCGACGTGCACTCGTACACGGTGGCACCGTCGCTCATGAGCGTCATCCGCCCCAGATCCTCGAACCCGCGCGCCCGCAGGTGCTGCACGGCGGTACGGATGTTCTGCAGTGCGACCCCGGTGTCCAGGAACCGCTTGACGATCTTGAGGACGACCACGTCGCGGAAGCTGTAGAGCCGCTGCGTCCCCGACCCGTAGGCCGGCCGCACACTCGGCTCGACCAGCCCGGTGCGCGCCCAGTAGTCCAGCTGCCGGTACGTGATGCCTGCGGCGGCACACGCGGTGGGCCCCCGGTATCCGACCTTCTCGGGCGCCTCGGCGGCCCGCGCCGGAACGGCGGGGTGCTGACTGCTCGTGGGGTCGGCCGAACTGCCGAGCGGATACGGCCCGCCCGTCGCCGTACCGTCGCCGCTGATTCTCACGCCGACCTCCGTCCTTGACCTGCCTTGTCGACGGTAGGCAGTCACCCGGGGTGCGTCAACGATCGCCACACTCGGCACGCCGAGTGATAATCACCCTGAGAGTGGTTTCCCGTATCTCTCCTCGGGGAAAGGCTACTCGAATGCGCTGAAATCCCAGGGCTTCACGGGCCCCGGAACGCACCGAAGCCCGGCCGGGAATCCCGGCCGGGCAACGCCGCTCACTGGCTGTTGGTACCGAAGTCCTCCGGCGAGATCTGGTCGAGGAACTCGCGGAACTTCTCCACCTCGTCCTCCTGCTCGTCCGGAATCGCGATCCCGGCGTCGTCCAGCACACCGTCGCTGCCGTAGATCGGCGTCCCGGTGCGCAGCGCCAGCGCTATCGCGTCGGACGGACGCGCACTGACCTCCACTCCACTGGCGAAGACCAGCTCGGCGTAGAAGACCCCGTCCCGCAGATCGGTGATCCGTACCTCGGTGAGCTCCTGGCCCACCGCTTCGAGCACGTCCTTGAAGAGGTCGTGCGTCAGCGGCCTGGCGGGCGCCAGCCCCTGCTGTGCAAAGGCGATCGCTGTGGCCTCACCCGGTCCGATCCAGATGGGAAGGTACCGATCGCCTCCCACTTCACGCAGGAGCACGATCGGCTGGTTGTTGGGCATCTCCACCCTGACACCTACGACGTCGAGCTCGTTCACACAGCAACCCTAGGACGTGCCCGACCGGTTTGGGTAGTCGGGCTCCTGTTCACTCCAAGTCCGGCTCAGTTCGAGCCGGACCTCAGCGCCGTCTGTACCAGCGCCGCATGCAGTCGTACGGAGATGCCGGCCAGCTCCCGCGTCGTCGCCTCGGCATGCGCCCTGGTCTGCGGATTACGGTGCCTCCGCAGCGGCGCGACGATGTTGCCGATCAGCCCGGCCTCCCGGTCCGCCGCCGCCTTCATCGCCCGCAGATGACGCGGTTCCAGGCCGAATCGCCCCAGATCCGCCACAAGTCGTGCGACCGTGATGGCCTCGGCGTCGTAGCCGCCGTCCGGCAGCGCCGAGATCAGCCCGTACGCCTCCCACTCGTCCAGGTCGCCCTCTGCCACCTCGGCGGCGGCCAGCAGCTCCTCGCGCCCGATACGGGCCGCGGTCGGCGCTTCGGCCGCCACGTCGGGAGCGCCGTCGAGCAGCTCGCGCGGCCCGCCCGGGGACGGCAGCTGGACCTGCTCGCCGCGCTCCAGCGCGTCCAGGTGCTCCTTGATGACCTTGAGCGGCAGATAGTGATCGCGCTGCATGCGCAGCACCTGGGCGAGCCGCTCGACGTCCGCCGGGCTGAACTTCCGGTACCCGGAGGGCGTGCGCTGTGGCTCGACCAGCCCTTCCGCCTCCAAGAAGCGGATCTTCGAGATCGTTACTTCGGGAAATTCCTCACGCAGCAGGCTGAGCACAGAACCGATGCTCATCAGCCGGCTGCCGGCTGAGGCGGTGCCGCGCACGGCACCGCCCGTCGGGATTCGCAGCATGGACCTTCCCTGGAAGGATCAGACGCCCTGCTGGCTCGCGTAGAAGACCAGCCGGTACTTACCGATCTGCACCTCGTCGCCGTTCGCCAGCGGGACCGCGTCGATGCGCTCCCGGTTGACGTACGTGCCGTTGAGGCTGCCGACGTCGGAGACGGTGAACCCGCCGTCCGCACCCCGGCGGAACTCCACGTGCCGTCGCGAGACGGTCACGTCGTCGAGGAAGATGTCGCTCTGCGGGTGGCGGCCGGCCGTGGTCAGCTCACCGTCCAGCAGGAAGCGGCTCCCCGAGTTCGGACCACGCCGCACCACCAGCAGCGCCGCTCCGAGCGGCAGCGCGTCGACCGCGGCCTGGGCCTCGGGCGACAGCGACGGCAGCGCGGTCTGGCCGGTCTTCTCCGCCTCGTACGCCTCAAGTCCGGAGATCGAGATGGTCGAGGTCGTCTCCGAGGGACGCTCGGCGGTGGCCCCGGCCTTCAGCGGCGCACCGCAGTTGGAGCAGAAGCGGCTGTCCGCGGCGTTTCGGTGCCCGCACCTCGTACAAACCGGCAAGGCCGACATGGACGGATCCTCCTGCCGCGGCTGCCCCGCGTGGTGGGCGCTGGTTGCGTACGGATCGGGAGCGAACTCTCCACCCGTACTTGAGGTTGATGGTTCACCGGAACCTATGCGGCCGGGACCGGCCGGGTCAACAGACGGCGCGCCGCGCCCGCCGACCTCGTCACGGAAGAGCGGCCGCTCGCCGCTCTGCTCCTCGGCCTCACCGGGGCGCGGGGCACGGTGACGGGCAGTACGGGAGCTGCTGTCGTCACGTGCACTCTTGCCGAACAATTTCGCAAACAACTTCACGGGCGATTCCCCTTGACCGAAACAGACCCGCCCGTGGGGCAGGACGAACCCTGCATCAACTAACAACCTGCTGACTTGGACATCTGCACAACGTCCGTATCCATCAGACAGTTTCCACCACGCACCGCGTCCTGGATGCGCCGACCCCCCGCAACCTCATGCCCTTGTCCGACGGTCCTCATTCGCCCCGCCTTCACTGGGATGACGACCGAGCGTAGTCAGGCCGCTTCGCCGGTCGCAAGGCATTCACGACGATCTTCTCAAGTCGTTGCACCACGGCCGTGGCCTGCTCCTTCTCCAGAGTCTGCACGACTCCGCCGGGAATGTTCAGCGCGGGCTCCAGATCCTGGGGCTTGCCGATCACCTTGAAGCGGTACGGCGCGGCGATCTTCTTGCCGTCCACCTGGATGCCGCCGTCCGCATCGGTGAAATAGGTGTTGGCCACTACCCGTACGTCATTGATCTGAATCGCTTCCGCACCGGCCGCCCGCAGCTCCTGAATGGTGTCCAGCAGCCGGTCCGCCTCGACCCCCTTGCGCGGGTCGTTGATGGTCAGGGTGATTCCCGGCCCCTGCGCGCCCACCGTGCCCGCGAGCACACCGAGCTGACGCTCCTTCTCCAGCGTCTGCTTACGGGCCTCCTCGGCCTGGTCGGAGCTGCTCTCCAGCTCGGTGCGCTGGTCGGTGAGCCGCTGCTTCTCGTCCTCCAGCCGCTGCGTCCGGTCGTCCAGCTCGTCCAGGATCCGTACGAGGTCCTCCTGGCGGGCACCGCGCAGCGCCCCGTTGTCATTGGTCGAATTGACCTGGATCGCCAGGCCCAGTCCGAGCCCGAACAGCAGCAGGGCGACGATGAGCTGGGCCCGGCTGAACCTCGGCGGCCACAGCCCCGCCGCGAGCCGCTGGCGCCCCGTCAGCTCCGTGCGCTCTTCCTTCTCCTCCGTGCTCACCGGCATCACGCCCGGAAGATGTGCCGCCGGATGGCGGCAGCGTTGGAGAAGATCCGGATTCCGAGGACGACGACCACACCGGTCGACAGCTGTGCGCCGACGCCCAGCTTGTCGCCGAGGAAGACGATCAGGGCGGCCACGACCACGTTCGACAGGAAGGAGACGACGAAGACCTTGTCGACGAAGATCCCGTCGAGCATGGCCCGCAGCCCTCCGAAGACCGCGTCGAGCGCGGCCACGACGGCGATCGGCAGGTAGGGCTCGACCACCGCCGGCACTTCGGGCCGGACCAGCAATCCGACCACGACTCCCACGACGAGGCCCAGTACGGCGATCACGATGTGCCCTTCTCCGTCTTCTTGGTGTCGGCCGCGCCCTTTGCGGCGTCCGCGGCCTGTGGTTGTGCGATCCGTACGATCAGGCTCGGCGCGGCCGGCAGCCGTACCTCGTCCTGGTCGGACATGCTGGTGCGAATGCCGTAGCTCTCCTGCAGCACATGGAGGTACTGCCCGTCGGCGCTGTCGTTGAACGCGGTGTTGAGGTGCTTGCCGCCCACGGCCAGCACCGTGTAGGGCGGCACCAGGGGCTTGTTGTCGACCAGTATCGCGTCGCCCGCCGCCCGGATCGCCGACAGCATCGTGAGCCGCTGCCCGTTGATGGAGACCGCCTCGGCGCCGGACTGCCAGAGCCCGTTGATGACCCGTTGCATGTCGCGGTCCCGCACCCGGCCGGTGTCGGAGAACCCGCTGCTCCCGCGCGGCCCGTCGGCACCCTCGCCGGTCTCCTTGGCATCGTCCACGACGAGTTTGACGCCCGGACCCTGCACAGGGGTTGCTCCCGAGAGCAGAGCGACCAGTGCGCCCTGGTCTCCGCCGTGCTCCTCCAACGCCTTGCGCTGGCGCTCGCCCACGTCAGCGCGGAGCGTCTCGACGTCCTTCTCCAGGGTGTCGGCGCCGGAGGTCTCCTTCTGGATCCGCTCGACGAGCTCCTGACGCTCCTTCGCCACCACGGGTGCCGCTATCCGCGCGTTCGCCGCTCCCAGAGTGACGACCGCTGCCGCCAGTACGAGACCGGCCGCCAGGGCGAGCTTCGTCTTGAGCGTGCGCGGCATTCCCGCGGTGCCGTCGGCCTTCTGACGGGCCGCCGCCTCCGCGTACCCGTCGTCGAGGCTGTGCTCCATCACGTTCGTCAGCAGCGACATCGACGCATCGGGGCGGCGCGGTGGAGAGGGGGCGCTCCGGACGGGGGGCTGCTGCGACATGCCGCACATCGTCGCACGTCGCAGCCGCTACCACCGAATGGCCCCACCGGTGCGCGGAAAGGCGCCGCAGGGCCCCTTCCCGCACACCGGCGCTACGTCAGTGACCTGCGCTGTCGACAATCGCCGACCACTCGTCGAGGAGCGCCTGGGCGGAGTCGTCGTCCGGTCCCTCGGCCCACAGATGAGTGACGGCCTCGGCCGGATCCGGCAGCACCATCACCCATCGGCCGTCGGCCTCGACCACCCGTACGCCGTCGGTGGTGTCCACCGACCGCTCGCCGGCCGCCTCGACCACCCGCCGCATCACCAGCCCCTTGACCGCCCACGGCGTGGCGAGGTCCCGCCGCAGCACGTGCGCCCGCGGAATCCGCGCATCGATCTGACTGAGCGTCAACTGCGTCCTGGCCACGAGCCCGATCAGCCTTACGAAGGCCGCGGCCCCGTCGAAGACACTGCTGAACTCCGGCACGATGAACCCGCCGCGCCCGTCCCCGCCGAAGATGGTCGCGTCCTCACGCCCCACCCGCGTCAGATCGTCGGGCGAGGTGGTCGTCCACTCGACCTGCGTCCCGTGGTACGCCGCCACCTGCTCGGCCACCCGCGTCGTCGTCACCGGCAGCGCCACCCGCCCGCTGCGCCGCTCCGCCGCCACCAGGTCGAGCATGACCAGCAGTGCCCGGTCGTCCTCGATGATCCGGCCCCGCTCGTCCACGAGCGAGAGCCGCTCACCGACCGGGTCGAAGCGCACCCCGAAGTCCGCCCGCGCCGACGCCACGATCTCACCGAGCCGCACCAGCCCGGCCCTCCGGGAGTCGGCCGTCTCGGTCGGCCTCGCCTCGTCCAGCCCGGGATTGATCGTCAGCGAGTCCACCCCCAGCCGCCCGAGCAGACTGGGCAGCACCAGCCCCGCACTGCCGTTGGAGGCGTCCACGACGACCTTCAGCCCGGAGTCCGCGATCCCGGTCGTGTCCAGGTTCCTCAGCAGGGAGCCGGTGTACGAGTCGAAGACGCTCGCCGGGAAGTGCAGATCCCCGATCTCACCGGGGAACGCCCGCCGGTACTCCTGTCGCGCGTACACCCGGTCCAGCTTCCGCTGCCCGCCCTGCGAGAGATCGGCACCGCGCTCGTCGAAGAACATGATGTCCACCGAGTCCGGCACACCGGGTGTCGTACGGATCATGATCCCGCCGGCACTGCCCCGCGCGGTCTGCTGCCGCGCCACGGGCAGCGGCACGTTCTCCAGGTCCCGTACGTCGATGGCGCTGGTCTGCAGGGCGGAGATCACCGCCCGCTTCAGCGCCCGGGCACCACGGGAGTGGTCCCGCGCCGTGGTGACGGTGGACCCCTTCTTCAAGGTCGTCGCGTACGCCCCCGCCAGCCGCACGGCCAGCTCCGGCGTGATCTCCACGTTAAGCACCCCGGAGACCCCGCGCGCCCCGAAGAGATGGGCCTGTCCCCGCGATTCCCAGATCACCGAGGTGTTGACGAAGGCGCCGGCCTCGATGGTCTTGAACGGGTACACCCGCACATTGCCCTGAATGATCGATTCTTCCCCGACCAGGCACTCGTCCCCGATGACCGCCCCGTCCTCGATCCGGGCCGCCCGCATGATGTCGGTGTTCTTGCCGATCACACATCCACGGAGATTGCTGTGCTGGCCGATGTACACGTTGTCGTGCACGACGGCCCGGTGCAGGAAGGCCCCGCTCTTGACCACGACGTTCGATCCGATGACGCTGTGCTCGCGAATCTCCGCCCCGGCCTCGACCTTGGCGTAGTCACCGATGTACAGCGGGCCCCTGAGCACGGCGTCCGCATGCACCTCGGCACCCTCGGCGATCCAGACTCCGGGCGAGATCTCGAATCCGTCGAGCTCGACGTCGACCTTGCCCTCCAGGACGTCGGCCTGGGCCTTCACATAGCTCTCGTGCGTCCCGACGTCTTCCCAGTAGCCCTCGGCGACATAGCCGTAGATCGGCTTGCCTTCCTTCATCAGCTGGGGAAAGACATCACCCGACCAGTCCACCGGAACATCGGCCTCGACGTAGTCGAAGACCTCGGGCTCCATCACGTAGATGCCCGTGTTCACCGTGTCGGAGAAAACCTGCCCCCAGGTCGGCTTCTCCAGGAAACGCTCGACCTTTCCTTCTTCGTCCACGATCGTGATGCCGAATTCCAGTGGATTCGGCACCCGGGTCAGACACACCGTGACAAGCGCGCCCTTTTCCTTGTGGAAGCGGATGAGGTCGGTCAGGTCGAAGTCGGTGAGAGCGTCACCGGAGATGACCAGAAAGGCATCGTCCTTCAGCGCTTCTTCCGCATTCTTGACGCTGCCTGCAGTACCGAGCGGCTTCTCCTCGTTCGCGTAGGTGAGCTCCATGCCGAGCTCTTCCCCGTCGCCGAAGTAGTTCTTGACGAGTGAAGCCAGGAACTGCACGGTTACGACGGTCTCATTGAGCCCATGCCTCTTGAGCAGCCTCAGCACGTGCTCCATGATCGGCCGGTTGGCGACCGGCAGGAGTGGCTTGGGCATGCTCGAAGTCATGGGGCGAAGGCGTGTGCCTTCGCCGCCGGCCATCACGACGGCCTTCATGTCGGAAGCGTCCTCCTTAGAAGAGAAGATCTAGCCGACTTCGCCCGCCCCGAGCCCCCCGAAGACGTCAGAGGTCCGGGAGGGCCGGCGCCTCACTGCGCCACTTCGACAGGCTCAATCGGCCGCGGCGTCCGCCTTGACCAGCCGACGGACCTGAACCACGTAAAGAATCCCTGCCCACCAGTAGAGCGTTGTACCCCATCCGGCGAACGCCCATCCGAAAATAGCACCGATTTCCCCGAGCCACCCGGGCCGGATGCTGAGCAACAGCAACGGGAAGGCGTACATCAGATTGAACGTGGCTGCCTTGCCGAGGAAGTTCACCTGGGGCGGCGGATAGCCGTGCCGACGGAGGATACCCACCATCACGAGAAGCATGAGCTCACGTGCCAGAAGAGCCGCTGTCACCCACCAGGGCAGGATCTCGCGCCAGGTCAGCCCGACCAGAGTGGACAGAATGTAGAGCCGGTCGGCGGCCGGGTCGAGGAGCCGGCCCAAGCTGCTGATCTGATTCCACTTACGCGCCAGCTTGCCGTCGAGGTAGTCGCTGACACCACTGAGCATGAGCACCAGCAGCGCCCACAAGTCACTGTTGGGCCCGCCGAACACAGGGCGGAGAATCAGCCACAGGAACAGGGGCACGCCAACAAGACGAGCCATGCTCAGAATGTTGGGGATGGTGAGGACTCGGTCGGTCTGAACGCGAGTCTCCTGGACCTCCACCCGGGGGCCTCCTGTGGGAACGTGCCAACGATTTTCCCCCTGACCCTACCCCCAGCCACACCGGTGGACCGCACAGGGGTGCCCGCGCCGTAAACGCAGAAAAGCCCCGCACCATAAGGTGCGGGGCTTTCCCACAATGATTGTTCGGCGGCGTCCTACTCTCCCACAGGGTCCCCCCT
>NZ_JBVIMX010000028.1:0-15023 GCF_055579625.1 Streptomyces sp. NPDC032721
TCGCGATCTCCCACAAACCCTCCGGAACGATCCATCCCCACCGCGTACTCCCCATGACAGTGCACTACCCCAACCGGCCATGTAGGACACGGTCTTAGAGGAGGAATGCGGGAGATGGCGTGAACACGGCCTTGGCGAAGCGAGGTTGGCGACCCGAGATCGGTGCGAGTGCGATGGCTGACTCGCGGAGGCCCCCTGGGAAAGAGCAGAGTCGCTCCCGGCCCTCAGGGAGGCTCGTTGGCTGAGTGCGATCGCGTTGGCGCCGCAGTCACTCATCAGCCCGTCACGACGCTGACAGGCGACAACGGGCACATCACCCCGGTGCGGGCCAAGTTCTGTAAGTAGTCGGCAGGCACCCCGCCCAGTGGAAGGGCTGGACCGCTGAAGCAGGTGACCCGGAGATTCTCGACGCAAACGGGGCCTATCTGCGCTGGGTACGAGCCCTGGCCGAGGAAGGCACCACGACCGCCACCACCCCACGCCTGGACCGGGCGCTGAAGAAGACCGCCCGAAGGGGCGGCGGCAACGCAGTGCTGGACGGCTCCCTCATCCGGACCCGGCGGCGGACACCGACCCAGCAGTGATCACCGGCTACACGGCCGCCCGATACCAGCCCCTGACTCGCGGCCAGAAACTGCTCACCACCACACTGGCCGCGGTCCGGGCGCCGGGCGAGCACGGCTTCGCCCACCCCACAACCCACGCGCACCAGAGCCCGCACCAGCAACTTCACGCTGCACACCGCTCACCGCTCACCGCACGACGCTCCTGTGCCTGGCCAGCTCGGCATCGCTGGTCAGCCGCAGGAGCGTCGATGGTTTTAGTCGCCCTGGCCGTACAGTCCGGCCAGTTCGGATCCGCCGGCCCAGTGGATGTTCGTGATCTTGTTGAGCGTCTTGGGGTCGCTCACATACGGCTCGGCGCCGCTCTCGAAGAGCGCCCAGACGTGCTCGTTGCCCTCGGAGTTGCCGTACGCCAGGCCCTCCATCATCGAGGGGGCGCGCATGCAGAAGGCCGTCCCGTCGGTGATGTCCGTCTCGTACGACGTGGGTCGCACCCAGACGTTGCTGCGGTTGTCGCGGCCGTACGACGTGGAGAAGATGTACTTGTCGCCGACGACCGCCATGCCCTGGGTCTTCGCCGGTACCCAGCGCTTCTTGCCGGTGTACGTCAGCGCGCCGGTGCTGCTCGTCGAGTACTGCCACATGCTTTGGTGGCTCGTCTCGTCGAAGTCGCCGGTCCACAAGGTGGTGCCCTCGCCACCGCCGAGTCCGAGGAACGAACCCTTGCCGGCGATGTCCTGCGTGCCCTTCGGCTGGATCACCTTGTTCGTGTTGGCGCCCGCCAGCTCCGCACGCACGGTCGCGGTCGACCAGTACTTCACGCTGCCCTCGCCGCTGACGTACACGTGACCGCCGGTCACGACTATGCCGCCCGCGTGGGTTTTGGGGATCAGCATGTGACCAAGGCTCTCGCCCCGGCGTGGGCCGCTCAGGGCGATGCCCCAGATCGCGCTCGGGCCGTCAGCGCTTGAGTGGTACGCCGAGACCAGCAGGATGTCTTCGCTCGTCCCGTCCCAGTTGTTCCAGTACGCCAGACCCTGCGGAGTGAACCCGCTGCTGTACAGACCCGGCGGCACGACCACACCGTTGTTGAACGTGCTGTCGTACGTCTCGCCGGCGGACGGCCCGGGGTAGAAGTCCTGGGTCCCCGTCGTCGTACGACAGTTGGCGTCCTCGGCCAATGCCGATGTCAATGCCGATTTCGGTGCCGATGCCGGTGCTGATGTCGGTGCCGATGCCGATGCCGACGGTGCGGTGGCGGTCATGACGACACCACCAGCCACTAGCGCTGCGATCGCGGTGGACATCTTTATTCGGGTGGGCAGCATGTTGATTCCCCTTTGGGCCGCGGGCATGGAGGTACTTGGGCGTGCTTGATCGCGCGTGTGGTGCGTTCCCGCAGCTAGATCCAACGTCATATATTTGTTCGCGTATTGTCAAAGTGCGCTGGTCGAACTGCCCGGACCGTTACGTGAACGACCGGCGACCCGCGCTCATCCGGCCCGGTGGCTGTTCTTCAGGGTGAGTACGTCGGCCAGGGCGCGGACCACGTTCGCCAGGCGGCGGGCGTGGACGAACGACTGCTGCTGGTGGGCGTGTTCGCGTGCGCCCGGGGACCAGAGTCCTTGACCGGGCAGCGGGTCCCGGTCGGGGCCGGGCTCCGACACCCGCATCTCCTCGATGAGGTGGCGGCCCTGGATCACCGCCCGTTCGTAGCTGTGGCGCATGAGGTGGGGTGGGTTGTCCGCGATGGCCGCGACCAGTTGGTGGTAGGCGTCCTCCATGTCGAGGACCGCCCGGCCGATGACGTCCCGTTCCGGGAGCGTCCGGGCGGACAGGATCGGTGCGCACAGGGCGCGGAGCGCGGCGGGGTCCGGTTGTTGCTCGGTCCGCATCACAACACATCTCCCTTTACCTGTACGGAGGTTGCGCGCGCGGCCGGGGTGAGGTCCCAGCGGGCCAGGTCGCAGCAGACCATGTGCAGGATCGACGGGTCCACGAACACCGCGCTGTGCACCGGCGCCGCCCACCACGCGAACGGCGTCGTCGGCCCCGTCAGCGCCGGAATCCCCACGTACTCGTCCCGGTCGGCGCCCAGCCGCTTGACGCCCGGCGGCCACCGCAGGCCCTCGCCGGCCCCCGGTTCGGTGAGGAAGTAGTACGTGTCGTGGGGCGTGTCCGCGCGGCGAATGACGGCGCCCGAGCGGTGGGCCGTGACCGTGTGGAGCCGGACGGCGACGTCGAGCCCGAACTCTCCGTACACGCGGATCGCTCCGACGTACACGCCGATCTTCGCGATCGAGTGCCCCGTGTCGGGAATCCAGTCGGGTGTGAAGAGGACCTCTTGGCTGGCGGACAACTCGGCCTCTGGGGACGTCAGTTCGGGTGCAGGGGGTTCGCTGGTCATGGGTAGAACCCTGGCAACGCCCGACTACGGTCGGTAGGGGAAGGTGCCCGTGGGTGTGAGTCTGCGGGCCGGGCCGGAATCCGATGTGGGTCGGTTGGGGAGCCTTCGTCTTCCGCTGCGGGTGCACTGAGGGTCACGGCAGAGAGGTACGGATCATGAGCGATCAGAGCGACGGCAGGGACGGCAAGCCGCTCGCGTGGAAGCTGTTCGGGCTCCAGCAGAAAGCCCTGCGGAACCTGCGCGGGCTGACCCAGGAGCAGTTGGCGGCGCGCACTCCGCGCAAGTACTCGCTGTCGACCGTCCAGAAGGTCGAGTCGGGCAGCATCCGGCCCCAGCCGGAGTACATCCAGGACGTCGATGAGGCGCTGGATGCCCAGGGGGTGTTGCTGGCGCAGGTTGAGGAGTTGACCAAGCCCAATTACCCGGTGTTCTTCCAGGAGTACGCAGAAATGGAGGGTGCGGTCCAGCGGCTCTACACGTACAACGCGCACGCCCTGCATGGCCTGTTGCAGACCGAGGCGCACGCCCGCACCGTCCTCAGCGCTCGTATTCCGCTGCTGGAAGACGACGCCATCGACTCCCGGATTCAGGGGCGTATCGACCGGCAGCAGATGCTCACCCGCAGGCCCTCGGCGACGCTCTGCTTCGTCATTGAGGAACACGTCCTCCGGCGGCCGATCGGCGGTCCCGCAGTCCACAGGGAGCAACTGGAACACCTCGCCGCTTGCGCCAGGATGCGCAACATCTCGATCCACGTGATGCCGATCGAGGTCGACACCCACGTCGGGCTCGACGGCCCTGTGACGCTGGTTACGACAGAGGCAGGGCGGTCCGTCGCCTACGTCGAGTATCAGGGCGGCGGTTCCACGTTCTACGCGGACTTGAATGAGGTAGACGCCCTGGAACAGCGGTATGCAATGATCCGATCGCAGGCGCTCCGTGCTCCGGAATCGCTTGCGTTCATCGAGAAGCTGGCAGGAGAACTATGAGCAATACACCCCCGAACTCGGCGTGGTTCAAGTCGAGTTACTCCGGCAACGAGGGTGGGCAGTGCGTTGAGGTCGCCCACGGCTGGCACAAGTCCACCTACTCCGGCAACGAAGGCGGCGAGTGCGTCGAGGTCGCCACCTGCGACTGCTCCGACGTCCACGTCCGTGACAGCAAGCTCGGTGCGGCGTCCCCCACGTTCGGCGTGAAGCCCGCCACCTGGGCCGCCTTCTCCGCGTTCGCGGCGGCGCACACCGTCTGAGCGGCGTAACCCCGAAGAAGACGGGCCCCCTGCCAAAGCAACTGGCAGGGGGCCCGTCGCGTCATACCGTAGCCCCTCAGACCGCGCGTGCCGTCCGCGTCGTGCCCTGGGAGCGGTCCGTCTTCTGGCCCGGTCGGCCGGGGCGGATCGTGCCCGGGTCGACGGCCTCCAGTGGCGAGCCCACCTTGTACGGGCCCTCGGGGTCGTTGGGGCGGTCGTGCGGCAGGAGGTAGAAGGTGCGGCGGGCGAAGAGGCCGCTGTCGTGGCTGCGCATGGCGTCGGGGGCCAGGTTGGCGTAGCCGACGAGGCGGCCGTGGCGGGCGTAGCGCGGCTTGCCCCGGCGGGTGGGGACCTTGTCGAGCGACTGGCGGACGTAGTCGAGGGCCGGCTCCTCCAGCCATACGATCTCGACCTCATGGGCGAGCTCGCCTCGTTGCGGGGTCGCGCTCATCGGTCCTCCTGGCGTTCCGTGGCGGTGCGAGGGCCTCGTCGGGCAAAGCGGTCGCTCGGCCGCATTCTACGGTCGGCCCGGGGGCCGGTCAGGGGGGCTTTCGCAGGATGCGGCTGATTCTGGTGCGGCTGGTTTGCGGCGGGTTCCTCAGGACTGCCCGCCCGGCTCCGCGCCGGACAGGAGGGCCAGGCCCGGATAGAGCTTGGCCGCGTTTGACTTGATCATGTCGGCCGGTGAGCCGAGGCCGAGCTCCTGTCGGATCCGGCTGGCGAAGGCCCGTGCGGTGGATGTCCTGATGCCCTCACCCGAGCACCAGCGTCCATACGTTTCGTACAAGAGCTTCTGCTCGACGCGGAGTTCGGGGTTGACGGCGCCGTCGGGGCCGGTCCTGGTGCAGCACTCCTGGAGGAAGCGGCCGACGTGGTCCACGGTGCTCTCGTACGCGGCGGTGGCGACCCGGACGGTGGCCGGGCCGGTCAGCGGGTCGCGGGTGGCGAGGTACTTTCCCGCGCCCTCGATGAGCCAGTGCAGTATGCCGGGGCCCTCGTCGCGGACCAGGTCGTCGGCCAGATTGTCGATCTTGCGTTCGTCGGGGACGCTGCGCTCGAACGGGATTATCCGGATGCGCCGCCAGAACGCGTAGCCCCCGGTGCCGACTTCAGGGCGGTGGTTGCCCAGCAGCCACAGTTTGTGCGTCGGGGTGAAGCTGAAGAAGTCCTGCCGCATCCGGCGGGCGGTGATGGTGTCGCCGCCGGTCAGGAGCTTGACGCGGGCCTCGTTGAACGTGTCGTCGGGTCTCAGCTCCGAGCACACCACGATGCGTCTGCCGTGCAGTTCGGTCAGTTCCGTGGAGTGCTCGGTGAATCTGCCCTTCTCCATCAGGAAGCCGGGTGGTGCCGCGTTGGCGTACTCGCCGAGGAGGCTGCTGAGGACCTCCAGGAGTACGGACTTCCCGTTGGCCCCGGACCCGAACAGGAACGGCATGACCTGTGCGCCGACGTCCCCGGTGATCGAGTAGCCCAGTAAGAGGTGCAGGAAGCGGATGGTCTCCAGACCCTTGGCGTCGTCGCCGAAGGTGTCGTGCAGGAAGGTGTGCCAGCGGGGTATCGGAATGTGCTGCGGCGCCACCGTCGTGGCCCGCGAGTGCAGGTCGGTCAGCGGGTCGGGCGGGCGCAGCGCGCCGGTCCGCAGGTCGACCACCCCCGAGGGGGTGCACAGGGCGTAGTCGTCGCCGTCCAGGACGTCGGGGTCCAGGTTCAGGGTGGGGGCCGCCTGGGCCTGGAAGAGCATGGCCTTCAGTCCGGGGGTGGAGGCGGACCGTCTTCGGTGGGCGGCCAGTTCAGCGGGGGAGAACCGTTCCTGCGGGTCGGTCTCGGGCATCGCCTCGGCCAGGCCGCCCGCCGCCCACACCGCGGCCTCGATGCCGCCCGCCGCCCGCCAGCGGTACCGGTCCCAGGTGTGCCAGCCCATTCCGGGCACGTACCGGAAGCGGTCCCGGTAGACCTGCGCGAACAGCTTCGCGTTGCCCCGGTCGGTCAGCGCGTC
This sequence comes from Streptomyces sp. NPDC032721, assembly GCF_055579625.1. Lineage (NCBI taxonomy): Bacteria > Bacillati > Actinomycetota > Actinomycetes > Kitasatosporales > Streptomycetaceae > Streptomyces > Streptomyces sp. NPDC032721. Next base: position 6,216 of record NZ_JBVIMX010000028.1, read on the forward strand.
CGGCAGCGGCGCGCGCGTCCCGGCGGGCGGCGGTGCGGGCAGCGGCTCGGACTGCCGCGGTACGTCGGGGGGCGGGGCGGCGACGAGGCCCATGCCGAGCCGCCGCGTCCGCCGCGCCGCGCCGTCAGCATCGAAGCTGTTCATGAGCTCCTCGAAGTGGAGACGGGGCTGACGGGGCTGAGTTTGCCGGTTGAGCCTAGCTCAAACGATCTATTTCCTCGGGGGCTTTTGCCCACCCGAGGAAGTCCCCGGGAAGAACGGGCCGAGGGGCCCCCAGGAGGGCTCGACAACTGAAAAGTTCAGCCCCGTCAGCCCCGTGACATTTCGTCAGACCCGGATTGACCTGGGTGTTCGACCACGGTAGGGGTACGGGGCCGAGGCCGCCCCTGCCCTTCTCCGGCCCTTTCGGCCCCGTACGGGCCCGTACGGGGCCGCCCCCCGGCGGCGGTCGGGAGCACGTCCGCCCCGCTGCCCCGTACGCCGCCCGTACGGCGCCCCGGACGCCTATAGGCCCGAGATAGGCGGCGTCGTAATCCTCCGCTCGGAGCATCGCGCCGTTCCCGGCCGTGACGCCCGTCGTGATCCGCATTGGCACACCGTTTTGGGAGCGTGAGTCGGTTGGCACTTTCCGAGGTTCAGAATGACGTTCGCCTGCCCGTCACCGCTGCTCAGCTCGGTGTGTGGGTGGCGCAGCGACTGGAGCCGGAGAGCCCCCTCTACCAGTGCGCCGTCCACTTCGACTCGGCGCCGCTCGACGCGGAGGTACTGGGCCGCGCGATCGTGCGGGCGGTGGCCGAGACCGACACCCTGCGCTCCCGCTTCGGCGACGACGGCGCGGTCTTCCAGGTCGTACGCGCCCAAGTGGACGACGGCCTCGACGTGGTGGACCTGCGCGGCGGCGAGGACCCCGAGGCCGACGCGCGCGCCTGGATGGACCGCGACCTGGCCACCGTGTCCGACCTCGGCGCCGACACCCTCTTCCGGCACGCCCTGCTGATCGTCGCCGACGACCGGCACTTCCTGTACCTGCGCTACCACCACATCGTGCTCGACGGCTTCGGCCAGACCCGCTACCTGGACCGGCTCGCCCGCATCTACACCGCGTTCCTGGCCGGTGAGGAGCCGCCCGCGCCCCGCAGCCACGGTCTGGGCAAGCTCGTCGACGAGGAGAGCGCCTACCGCGCCTCCGCCCACCACGACAGCGACCGCGAATTCCTGCTCGCGCGTCTGGCCGGGGCCGAGGAGCGGCAGTCCCTCGCCGACCGTGCGGCGGGCGCCGAGGGCAGTGCGCTGCGCCTCCAGGCCGACCTGCCCGCCGAGTTGACCGAAGCCGTGCTGGCCACCGGGCACTGGCCGGCCGTGTTCGCCGCCGCCACCGCCGTCTACCACCACCGGCTGCTGTCCGCCGAGGACATCGTGCTGGGCGTCCCGATGGCCGCCCGCCGCACCCCCGCCGCCCTGGCCACCCCCTCGATGCTCGCCAACGACCTGCCGCTGCGGCTGACCGTCACCCCCGACACCACCTTCGGCGAGCTGGTCGCCACCACCCGGGCCGAACTGGGCGCCGTACTGCGCGTCCAGCGCTTCCGCCGCGAGGACCTGCACCAGGCCCGCGACCTCACCGGCACCGACGGCGGCACCTTCGCCACCGCCGTCAACGCCATGTCCTTCGACACCCGGGCCCGCTTCGGCGACGTCGTCGCCACCGCCCGCCAGCTCTCCAACGGGCCCGTCGCCGACCTCGCCATCGCCACCCACGGCGACCCCGCCGAGGGCACCGTACGACTGGAGTTCGCGGCCAACCCCGCCCTGTACTCCGCCGAAGCGCTCCGCGCCCACCAGGAGCGCTTCCTGACCCTGCTCGGCTCGCTCACCGCCGACCCCGAGGCACCCGTGGGCCGGGCCGGGATGTTCACCGAGGAGACCGCGGAGCGGCTGCTGCACGCCCCCAACGACACGGCGGGCGAGGTCCCGGGCCGGCTGGTGGAGCTGTTCGAGCAGCAGGCGGAGGCCACCCCCGACGCCGTCGCCCTGTGCGCGGAGGAAACCCTCACGTACGCCGAACTGGACGCCCGCGCCAACCGCCTGGCCCACCTGCTGGCCGCGCGCGGCATCGGCCCCGAGCAGCTGGTCGGAGTGGCCCTGCCCCGCACCACCGGGCTCGTCGTCACCCTGCTCGCCGTACTGAAGACCGGCGGCGCCTACCTGCCGATCGACCCCGAACACCCCGCCGACCGCATCGCGATGATCCTCGATGACGCCGGCCCCGGCCTCCTGGTCACCACCACCGGCCACCCGGTGCCGGCCGGGGTCCCCGCCCTCCTCCTGGACGCCACCGACCTCACCGAGGGCGACGCCACCCCGCTCGGCCGCCCGCAGGACGGTTCCAGTACCGCCTACGTCATCTACACCTCAGGATCCACCGGCCGCCCCAAGGGCGTCGCCCTGGAGCGGGCGGCCATGGACAACTTCCTTGCCGCGATGGCGCGTTCGGTGCCCGTCGGGCCCGAGGACCGGCTGCTCGCCGTCACCACCGTCAGCTTCGACATCGCCGTACTGGAGATCTTCCAGCCCCTGCTGGCAGGTGCCCGGGTGGTCCTCGCGAGCCGTGAGGAGGTACTCGACCCGGAGGCCCTGCGCACCGTCGTCGAGCGCGCGGGCATCACCGTCCTCCAGGCCACCCCCAGCCTCTGGCAGGCGCTCGTCGACGACCGCCCCGAAGCCCTCACCGGCGTACGGGTGCTGACCGGCGGCGAGGCGCTGCCGCAGTCCCTGGCCGAAACCCTCGCCGCGCACTCCGCGGGCGTCACCAACATGTACGGCCCGACCGAGACCACCGTCTGGTCGATGACCGCCCCCGTCGACGGCGGGCCCGTCTCGCTCGGCACCCCGATCCTCAACACCCAGGTGTACGTGCTCGACCCGGCGCTGCGCCCGGTGCCCGCCGGATACGGCGGCGAGCTCTACATCGCCGGTGACGGCGTCGCCCGCGGCTACCGGGGCCGCCCCTCCCTCACCGCCGAACGCTTCGTCGCCAACCCCTTCGGCGCGGGCCGCCTCTACCGCACCGGCGACCTGGTGCGCGTCGAGGAGAACGGCTCCCTCACCTTCGTCTCCCGCCTCGACCACCAGGTCAAGATCCGCGGCTTCCGCATCGAACTCGGCGACATCGAGGCCGCGTTGCTCTCCCACCCGCCCGTCGAGCGCGCCGCCGTGCTGATGCGCGAGGACCGCCCCGGCGACAAGCGGCTGGTCGCGTACGTGGTCTCCCCGGAGGGCGACACCCCGGCGCTCCGCGCCCACCTGGCCGAACGCCTCCCCGAGTACATGGTGCCGGGTGCCGTCGTCGTGCTCGACGCACTGCCGCTGACCCCCAACAAGAAGCTCGACCGGCGCGCCCTGCCCGCACCCGTGCGCGTCGCCCTGCCCGGCGGCCGGGCCCCGCGCACCCCGCTGGAGGAGCAGCTGTGCGCCCTCTACGCGGAGGTGCTCGGTCTCGCCTCGGTCACCGTCGACGACGACTTCTTCACCCTCGGCGGCAACTCGTTGTCCGCCACCCGGGTCGTCTCGCACGCCGCCCGCGCCGGGCTCACCGTGCCGATCCGCGACCTGTTCAAGGCACGCACCGTGGCCCGGCTCGCGCCCCTGTGCACCGCCGCCGACGCGGACACCGGCGCCCTGCCCGAACTGCCCGCGCCGCTGCCCGCCGCCGAACTCGCCGCCCTGCTCGCCGCACCCGGCGTCGAGGAGGTGCTGCCGCTCACCCCGCTCCAGGAGGGCCTGGTGGTGCTCGGCGCCACCGCGGGCGCGGAGGGCGACCTCTACACCGTCCACGTCTCCCTCGACCTCGGCGGCGACGTGGACGCCGAACGGCTGCGCGCCGCTCTCGACTCCGTCGTCGCCCGCCACCCCGTGCTGCGCTCCGCCGTCGCCCACGACGAGGTGAGCCGGCCCGTCCTCGTCGTACGCGAACAGGTCCGGGTGCCGTGGTCGGCCACCGACCTGCGCGGACGCGCCGACGCCGCCGACGCCCTGGAATCCGTACTGCGGGCGCAGACCGAGGCGCCCTTCGACCTGACCGACGCGCCCCTCCTGCGCGCCGCCCTGCTCACGCTCGACGACGGCCACCGGCTCGTGGTCTCCTGCCACCACCTCGTGCTCGACGGCTGGTCGGTGCCGATCCTGCTCGGCGAGACGCTGCGCGCCTACCGGGGCGACGACCTCGGCGAGGCGCCGCGCCCCTACCGCGACCACCTGCGCTGGCTGGCGGGCCGCGACCACGAGGCGTCCGCTGCCGCGTGGGGCGCGGCGCTTTCGGGCGTACGGCCCACCTTGGTCGGCGGGCTGCTGCCCACCGAGGACCCGGCCACGGCGCCGGAGGCCGCGCGGACCGGGTCTGCCTCGGACACCGTGGGGACGGGGTCCGTGCTGGACGCCGCCCGGGTCGGGTCCGCGCCGGACACCGTCCCCGCCCCGGACACCGTTCGTATCGAGTCCTCGCTGGACGCCGCCACCACCGCCGACCTGGAGCGTGCCGCCCGGGACCTCGGTGTTACCGCCAGCAGCCTGGTGCAGGCCGCCTGGGCCGTCGCCCTGCGCGAGTTGACCGGTCGGGACGACGTCGTCTTCGGCATCACCGTCGCCGGTCGTCCCGCCGAGGTGCCCGGTGTCTCCGAGATGGCCGGGCTCTTCGTCAACACCGTGCCGCTGCGGGCCCGGCCGGCCGGCGTGCGTACCCTCGCCGAGCTGGCGCGCGCCGTGCAGGACGACGGAGCCGAACTCCTCGCCCACCAGTACCTGCCGCTCGTCGACATCCAGCGTTCGGCGGGTGTCACCAGCCTCTTCGACACCCTCGTCGCCTTCCAGAACTACCCCGTCGACCGGGCCGCCATCGACGGCGTGGCTCGGGACTCCGGGCTGGAGATCGGCGGCGCCGACGTCCAGGACGCCACCCACTACCCGCTCACCCTCACCGCCGTGCCCGGCGAGCGGCTGACCGCACGGCTCGCCGTCCGCCCCCACCTCTTCGCCGAGGACCAGGCGCGGGTGCTGCTCGACCGGTTCACCGCGACGCTCGCCACCCTGGCCGCCGCCCCCGGCACCCAGGTCGGCGAGCTGGTGCCCGACAGCGGCTCGGTGGTCCACGAGGACGCCGCCGCCGACCTGGTCGAGGTGCGCGGCTTCCGCTTCCGGGCCGCCGACGTCGAGGACGTCCTCACCGCACAGCCCGGCGTGCTGCGCGCCGTGGTGACCGTCCGCGAGGACACCCCCGGCGAGCGCCGCCTGGTCGGCTACGTCGTCCCCCGCCGGGGCACCGCCACCGACCCGGCCGCCCTGCGCGACGCACTCGCCGACACCCTGCCCGACTACCAGGTGCCGTCCGTGCTGGTCACCCTGGACACCCTGCCCACCGCCCCCGGCGGCGGCGTCGACCGGGGGGCGCTGCCCGTCCCGGTGATCGCGGGTGCTGCCGTACGGGGCCCCGAGACGCCCGTACAGGAACTCCTCTGCGAGCTCTACGCCGAGGCCATCGGCCTCGAATCGGTCGGCGTCGACGAGGACTTCTTCGCCCTCGGCGGCGACAGCGTCCTCGCCTTCCGGCTGCTGGCCCGCGCCCGCGCCCGGGGCATCTCCTTCGGCTTCCGCGACATGTTCGCGCTGCGTACGGTCGCCGCCCTCGCCGAGGCCTGCGTGCCCTACGAGCGGCCCGAGGAGCACGCGACCACCCTGCCCGTCCCCGCCGAGGAGGCCGCCCGGCTGGCCGCCGAGCCCGGCGTCGAGGCGGTGCTGCCGGTCGCCCCCAACCAGGAGGGCCTGCTCTTCCACCACGCCTTCGACGAGGCCGACCCGTACACCCTCCAGATCGTCCTGGACTTCGCCGCCCCCCTCGACACCGCGCGGCTGCGCGGCGCCCTGGACCGGCTGCTGCTGCGGCACGAGGCGCTGCGGGTGGGCTTCCGCACCACCGACGAGCAGAAGTCGGTGCAGCTGGTGCACACCGCGCCCACCGTTCCCGTACGGGAGGCCGACGCGGCCGACGACGCGGCCTTCGCCGCGCTGCTCGACGAGGACAAGGCCACCCGCTTCGACCTGACCCGCCCCCCGCTGCTGCGGGCTGCGGCCGTGCGCCGCGCGGACGGCACCGGCTCCCTGGTCCTGACGGTGCACCACATCGTGGCCGACGGCTGGTCGCTGCCGATCGTCGCCCGCGACCTGTTCGCCGAGTACGCGGCGGGCACCGACGGCACCGACGGCACCGACGTCTCCGAGGGCCCGGACGCCGCCGAGCCCGCCGCCCGCTACCGCGACCACCTCGGCTGGCTGGCCGCCCAGGGCGCCGACGAGTCGCTGGACGCCTGGCGCACCGCGCTCGCGGACGTGACCGAGCCCCTGCGGATCGGCGCGGAGCGCGCGGAGGGGACGGAGACGGAGGGCGCCGGTCAGCCCGTACGCCGCAGCTACACGCTCAGCAAGGCGCGTACGGCGGCCCTGACCGCCACCGCCCGGCAGTACGGCGTCACCGTCAACACCCTGGTGCAGGCCGCCTGGGCGATCGTGCTGCGCGGGCTGACCGGCCGCGACGAGGCCCTGTTCGGCATCACCGTGGCCGGCCGCCCCGCCGACCTGCCGGGATCCGGCGAACTCGTCGGCCTCTTCATCAACACCGTGCCGCTGGCACTGCGCCTGGACGCCCGCGAGACCCTCGGCGACCTCGCCGTACGCCTCGGCCGCGAGCAGTCGGCCGTCATGGACCACCAGCACGTCGCCCTGCGCGACATCCAGCGCACCCTGGGCCTGGGCGAACTCTTCGACACCTCGCTCAGCTTCGAGAACTACCCCCTGGACATGGCCGCCATCACCGCCTCGGCGGGCGCCGCCGGACTGGCCCTGACCGACGCCCAGGTCCGCGACGGCAGCCACTTCGCCGTCAACGTCGTCGTCGAGCCCGGCGACGCACTCGAACTGCGGGTGCGCCACCAGGAGCACCTGGTCGACGAGGACACCGCCGCTGCGGCGGGCGCCGAACTCCTCGCCGCCCTGGAGGCGTTCGCCACCGCCCCGGAGACCCCGCTCGGCCGCCTGAGCGGTGCCCCCGCCGAAGAGCGCCTCGCCGCACTCCAGGCGTGGAACCCGCCGACGGGCACCTCGGCCGGGACCGCCGTCCCCACCCTGCCCGGCCTGTTCGCCGCGCAGGTGGCACGTACCCCCGACGCGCGGGCCGTGCTCGCGAACGGCGAGTCACTGACGTACCGTCAACTCGACCTGCGATCCCGGGCGTTCGCCGCCGAGCTCGTTGCCCGGGGGGTCGGGGCCGGCGGCCTCGTCGCCGTGATGCTGCCGCGTTCCGTGGATCTGATGGTCGCCCTGCTCGGTGTGCACCGGGCCGGGGCCGCCTACGTTCCCGTCGACCCCGCCTACCCGGCCGAGCGGATCGCCGTGATCCTCGCCGACGCCGCCCCCGCCCTGGTGGTCGCCGCCGACCCGGACCTGGTACCCGAAGGACTGGAGATCCTGCGTCCCACCACCGCCGAGTCCGACGCGGCGGTCGTCGAACCCCGCCCCGAGGACGCCGCGTACGTCATCTTCACCTCGGGCTCCACCGGCCGCCCCAAGGGCGTCGTCGTCGAACACCGGGCGCTGGGCGCCTACTTGGCGCGGGCCCGCGCCGACTACCCGGACACCGCCGGGCTCTCCCTCGCCCACACCTCCGTCTCCTTCGACCTCACCGTCACCTGCCTCCTCACCCCGCTGACCGCGGGCGGCTGCGTCCACCTCGCCGAGATCCCCGACGCCGTCGGCGCCGAGCGCCCCGCCTTCCTCAAGGGCACCCCCAGCCACCTGCGGCTCCTCGACACCCTGCCCGACGAGGTGTCCCCGACCGGGACGCTGATCCTCGGCGGCGAGGCCCTGCGCGGCGAGATGCTCACCCGGTGGCGCGCCGCGCACCCCGACGCGACCGTGATCAACGCCTACGGGCCCACCGAAGCCACCGTCAACGCCATGGAGTTCCGCATCGAGCCCGGCGCCGAGGTCGCGCTCGGACCGGTCCCGATCGGCCGCCCCTTCCCGTACGCCCGGGTCTACGTCCTGGACAGCGGGCTGCGGCCGGTGCGCCCCGGCGCCCGGGGCGAGCTCTACCTCGCGGGCGAGGGCCTGGCCCGCGGCTACCTCGGCATGCCGGGCCAGAGCTCCCACCGCTTCGTCGCCGACCCCTACGGCGCGCCCGGCACCCGCATGTACCGCACCGGCGACCTCGCGCGGATGCGCCAGGACGGCGCCGTGGAGTACCTCGGCCGGGTCGACGACCAGGTCAAGGTGCGCGGCTTCCGCATCGAGCTCGGCGAGATCGAGACCGCCGCCGGAGCCGTGCCCGGAGTGCTCCGCGCCGCCGCCGCCGTACGCGGCACCCAGGCCGAACCCCGCCTGGTCGGCTACCTGGTGGCCCCCGACGGCGTCGACACCGCCGCCGTCGAGGCACACCTGCGCGAGACGCTGCCCGAGTACATGGTGCCCGCCGCCCTCGTCGTACTCGACGCACTGCCGCTGACCCCCAACGGCAAGGTCGACCGCGCCGCCCTGCCCGAGCCGGCACTCGTCGCGGGCACCGCGGGCCGTACCGCCACCGGCGCGCTGGAGGAGCGGCTGCTCGGCCTCTTCCAGCAGGTCCTGGACCGCGCGGACGCCGGGGTCGAGGACGACTTCTTCACTCTCGGCGGCGACAGCATCATGTCGATCCAGTTGGTGGGGCGGGCGCGTGCGGCGGGGCTGCGGTTCACGCCGCGGCACGTCTTCGAGCACCGTACGGTC
>NZ_JBVIMX010000028.1:15120-90009 GCF_055579625.1 Streptomyces sp. NPDC032721
ACAGCATCATGTCGATCCAGTTGGTGGGGCGGGCGCGTGCGGCGGGGCTGCGGTTCACGCCGCGGCACGTCTTCGAGCACCGTACGGTCGCCAGGCTCGCCACCGTCCTCGCCGAGGACGCCGTACCCGCGCCCACCGTCGGACAGGGCCCCGCACGCGCCCCGTTCCTGCCGCTGATGCGCAGGCTGCTGGCGCGCGGCGGGCGCGTCGCCCAGTACCACCAGTCGCTCACCCTGACGCTGCCCCCGACCACCGAGGACCACCTCGCGACCGCCCTGGGCTCCGTACTGGAGCAGCACGAGGCGCTGCGGATGCGGACGCTGGGCGCCGACGAGTTCGAGATCCGGCCCGTCGGACCCGAGGGCCCCACCGCCCTCGCCCGCACCCACCTCACCCGTATCGAAGTCCCCGCCGACGTCCCCGAGTCGGACCTCGCCGACCTCGTCGCCGACCGCGCCTCCGCCGTCCGCGACCTGCTCGACCCGGCCGCCGGACGGATGCTGCGCGCCGTCTGGTTCGACCGGGGTACGGAGCTTCCCGGCAGGCTGCTGCTCGTCGTCCACCACCTCGCCGTCGACGGCGTGTCCTGGCGGATCGTCGTACCCGACCTCGTCCAGGCGTGGGAGGCCGCCGTCGCGGGCCGCGAGAGCGGGCTGCCCCCGGTGGGCACCTCCCTCGCCCGCTGGGCCCAGGACTTCGGCGCGCTGCCCACCGAGGACGCGGAGCTGTGGCGCGAACTGCTCGCCGAGGGCGACCCGTTGCTCGGCGACCGGCCGCTCGACCCCGCCCTTGACCTGCGCGGCGACGCCGGACGGCTGACCCTGCGACTGCCCGCCGACGTCACCGCCGCGGTGCTCTCCGCACTGCCCGCCGCGTTCCGCGCCACCCCCGACGACGTCCTGCTGACCGCGCTGGCCGCCGCCGTACCGCTGTGGCGCGGCGACCAGGAGTCCCTGCTGGTGGACGTGGAGAGCCACGGCCGCCACGAGGAGCTGGTGCCGGGCGCCGAACTCTCCCAGACCGTCGGCTGGTTCACCGTCACGCATCCGGTGCGCCTGGACACCGCCGCCGCAGGACCGCAGGCCGTCCTCGCGGGCAGCGACGCCGCGGGCGACGCCGTACGCGCCGTCAAGGAGAAGCTGCGCGCCGTCCCGCGCGAAGGCGTCGGCTACGGCCTCGCCCGGTACACCGACCCCGCCACCGCACCGCTCTTCGCCGCCCTCCCCGAAGCCCAGATCGGCTTCAACTACCTGGGCCGTACGAACCTGGGCGGCGCGCTCGCCCCCGGCTGGGAACTGGCCGCCGTGGGCGCCGACGACGCCCCCGAAGTACCGCTCTCGCACGTCGTGGAGGTCAACGCGACCGCCCACGAAGGCCCGGACGGACCCGAGCTGGTGGCCACCTGGACCTGGGCCCGCGCCCTGGTCGACGACGCGGGCGCCGCCCGGCTCGCCGAGCTGTGGTTCACCGCGCTGCGCGGCCTCGCCGCCTACGCCCAGCGCCCCGACGCCGGCGGACTCACCCCCTCCGACCTGCTGCTCAAGCTGGAGCAGTCGGAGATCCGCGAGCTGGAGGCGGCCGGAGACGTCGCCGACCTGCTGCCGCTGGCCCCCCTCCAGGAGGGCCTGCTCTTCCACCACCAGTACGGCGACGGCGAGAACGACCCGTACGTCACCCAGTTCCGCATCGAGCTCACCGGCCCGCTGGACCGGGCCCGGCTGCGGGCCGCCGCCACCGAGGTGCAGCGCCGCCACCCGGCCCTGCGCGCCGCGTTCCGCCGCACCTCGCACGGCACCCCCGTTCAGGTCGTCGTCGCCGACCCGCCGCTGGACCTCACCGAGCGCGAACTGGCCGACACGGCGGCCGTCGACGCGCTCTGCGAGGCCGACCGGGAGCGCCGCTTCGACATCACCCGCGCCCCGCTGATCCGCTGGACGCTCGGCTCCGTCGGCGACCGGCACACCCTCCTCGTCACCTCGCACCACAGCATCCGCGACGGCTGGTCGCTGCCCGTCGTACTGCGCGAACTCATGGCGCTCTACCGGGGCGAGACGCTCGCCGACGCCCGGCCGCACCGCGAGTACCTGGCCTGGCTGGCCCGGCAGGACCGCGAGGCGGCAGGCGCCGCCTGGCAGCAGGCACTGTCCGGACTCGACGGCGGCACCCTGCTCGCCCACGGCCCCGCCCCGGCCGGACAGGAACCCGGACGGTACGACCTCGTCGTCGCCGGACTCGACACCGAGGGCGCCGCCCGGCGCGCGGGCGTCACCGTCAACACCCTTCTACAGACCGCCTGGATGCTCCTGCTGGCCCGCCTCACCGGCCGCGACGACGTCGTCACCGGCACCACGGTCAGCGGACGGCCCGCCGACCTGCCCGGCGTGGACTCCATGGTCGGCCTCTTCATCAACACCCTGCCGCTGCGGGCCACCCTGCGCGCCGACGAGCCGGTGGGCGTCCTCGCCCGCCGCATCCAGCTCGAACAGGCCCGCCTCGGCGAGCACCAGCACCTCGGCCTCGCCGACATCCAGCGGTCCGCCGGACACGGCGAACTCTTCGACACCTCCATGGTGTTCGAGAACTACCCCCTCGACATCGAGTCGCTCCGCTCCGTGGCCCGGGGCGCCGGACTGGAGGCCGGCATCCCCGGCCACCACTCCGTCACCCACTACGCCCTCGCCATGGAGGCGAGCCCCACCGCCGACGGACTGCACCTGCGCCTGCACCACCGCCCCGACACCATCCCCGCCGAACGCATCGGCGACATCGGGCGGATGCTGCGCCGCGTACTGCACACCGTGGTCACCCAGCCCGAGCTGCCCGTCGGACGGATCGCCGCCCACGGCGGCGCCACCCGCGCGGCCCTGCTCAAGCTCGGCCGGGGCGCCGAGGCGGGCACCGGGGCGGACGCGGGCACCGGGGCGGGCACCGACACCGGCTCCGACGCCCGCTCGTGGCCCGAACTGTTCCTGGCGCAGGCCCGCCGCACCCCCGAAGCCCCCGCCCTGATCCACGCCACCGGCACCCTCACCTTCGGCGAACTGGCCCGCCGCGCCGGGGCACTCGCCCGGACCCTCGCGGACGCCGGAGTGGACACCGAGCGGCGCGTGGCGATCGTGCTGCCCCGCTCGCCCGAACTCGTGGTGGCCCTGCACGCGGTGGCCCTGGCGGGCGGCGCGTTCGTCCCCGTCGACCCGGCCCACCCCGCCGAGCGCATCGCGAACACGCTCGCCGACTCGGCCCCCGTACTGCTCCTGACCACCAGCGGCACCGAACTGCCCGACACCGGTGTGCGCCGCCTCGACATCGACACCCTGGACCTGGCTCTCGACCCGGCCGACGCGGACCCGGCACCCGACCGCACCCCGCGCCCCGACCAGGCCGCGTACGTCATCTACACCTCGGGCTCCACCGGCCGCCCCAAGGGCGTCGTCGTCACCCACGGCGGCATCCCCGGCCTGGCCCGCGCCCAGCGCGCCGCCTTCGGCATCACCCCGGACAGCCGGGTCCTGCAGTTCGCCTCGCCCAGCTTCGACGCGTACGTCTCCGAGGTCGTCGTCACCCTCCTCGCCGGCGTCCCCCTCGTCCTGGCCTCCCGCGACGAACTCCTGCCCGGCGCCCCGCTGATCCGCACCGTGGCCGCCCACGGCATCACCCACGCCACCCTGCCGCCCGCCGCCCTGCGCGAGATGGCCCCCGAGGACCTGCCGACCCTGCGCGGCCTCACCGTCGCGGGCGAGCAGTGCCCGCCGCAGGTCGCCGAGATCTGGTCGGCGGACCGCCGCATGATCAACGCGTACGGGCCGACCGAGACGACCGTCTGCGCCACCATGAGCACCCCGCTCTCCGGCCCCGGCATCCCGCCGATCGGCGGCGCCCTGCCCGGACAGGCCGTCCGGGTCCTGGACCCGCACCTCCAGCCGGTACCGGTCGGCGTCACCGGCGAGCTGTACGTCGCCGGAGACAGCCTGGCCCGCGGCTACCTGGACCGGCCCGCGCTGACCGCGGAGCGCTTCGTCGCCGACCCGTTCGGCGCCCCCGGCACCCGCCTCTACCGCACCGGCGACCTCGCCGCCTGGCGCACCGACGGCCAGCTCGTCTACGCGGGCCGCGCCGACCGGCAGATCAAACTGCGCGGCTTCCGCATCGAACCCGGCGAGATCGAGGCCGCCGTCGTACGCAACCCGGAGGTCGCCGCGAGCGCCGTCGTCGTCCGCGAGGACCGGCCCGGCGACCGGCGGGTGATCGCCTACGCGGTGCCCGCCCCCGGCGCCACCGTGGTCCCCGACACGCTGCGCGCCCGGCTGCGCGAGACGCTGCCCGAGCACATGGTGCCCGCCGCCGTCGTCGTCATCGACGCACTGCCGGTCACCGTCAACGGCAAGCTGGACGAGTCCGCCCTGCCCGCCCCGCAGCTCGCCGCCCCGACGGGCCGCGAGACGGCCACCCCGGTCGAGGAACTCCTCGCCGGAGTGTTCGCCGAGGTGCTCGGCGTGGAGCGGGTCGGCGTCGACGACTCCTTCTTCGACCTCGGCGGCCACTCCCTGCTCGCGATGCGGCTGGTCGCCAGGGCGCAGGCCGTCCTCGGCGTGGAGCTGGGGGTACGGGAGGTCTTCGAGACGCCCACCGTCCGCGAGCTCGCCAGGACCGCCACCGGCGGACCGCGCGGCCGGGCGGGCGCACCGGGCGAACTGCCCCGCCCCGAGCGGCTCCCGCTGTCGTACGCACAGCAGCGGCAGTGGTTCCTCGACCGCTTCGACGGACCCAACACCGCCTACCACATCCCGCTGGCCCTACGGCTCAAGGGCACCCTCGACGAGCCGGCGCTCGCCGCCGCGCTCCAGGACCTGATCGACCGCCACGAGAGCCTGCGCACCCTGATCGCGGAGGACGAGGAGGGCGCCCACCAGCGGATCGTGCCCGCCCGGCTCACCCTGGAACGCTCGGAGACCACCGAGGCCACCCTGCACGCCGCCCTGGCCGAGGACATCGCCCACCCCTTCGACCTGACGGCTGAAATCCCGGTCCGGGCAAGGCTGTTCACGATCACCGACGCGGACGGGGATGCGGACGGGGACGCCAACGCCTCCGACCAGCCCCGCGAGTACGTCCTGCTCCTCGTCGTCCATCACATCTCCGGCGACGGCGCCTCCGTGCCCGTCCTGGCCCGTGACCTCGTCGCCGCCTATCGCGCCCGGCTCGCGGGCACCGCGCCGCAGGCCCCCGGATCCGTCCCGCAGTACGCCGACTTCGCCCTCTGGCAGCGCGACGGGCTCGGTGACGAGAGCGATCCCGAGTCCGTCCTCGGGCGCCAGCTCGACCACTGGCGGACCACGCTCGCCGGGCTGCCCGACGAGCTGGTCCTGCCCGTCGACCGGCCCCGCCCGGCAGCCGGAGCGCACCGCGCCGGACGCCACCGCTTCGAGCTGTCCGCCGCCCTGCACGGCGAGGTCAACCGCCTCGCCCGCGAACTGCGCGCCACCCCCTTCATGGTCATGCAGGCGGCACTGGCCGCACTGCTCTCCCGGATGGGCGCGGGCACCGACATCCCGATCGGCTCCCCGATCGCGGGCCGCTCCCACGAGGCCCTGTCCGACGTGGTCGGCCTCTTCGCCAACACCCTCGTCCTGCGCACCGACCTGTCCGGCGAGCCCAGCTTCGCCGAACTCGTCGAGCGCGTACGGGAGACGGACCTGGCCGCCTTCACCCACCAGGACGTCCCCTTCGAGCGCCTGGTGGAGGCACTGCGCCCCGAGCGCTCGGCCGGCCGCCACCCGCTGTTCCAGGTGGTCGTCGAGTGGGGCGACGACGAGACCCGCGCCATGGAGTCCCTGGAGGACCTGCCCGGCCTGGCCGTCGAGCCCCTCCACCTGGCCTCCGAGGTCGCCAAGTTCGACCTCGTCCTGCACCTGCGCCCGCAGCTGACGGAAGACGCCGCGCCCGCCGGGATCGCGGTCGGCCTGGAGTACAGCGCCGAGCAGTTCGACGCGCGGACCGCCGAGGAGCTGGGCGAGCGGCTGGTACGGCTCCTCGGCGCGGCACTCGCCGACCCCGCCGCCCCCGTCGCGGACCTCGACGTGCTCGCGCCCGAGGAGCGCCGCCAACTGGCGGGCGACTGGACGTACACGCCCGCCGACCCGGCCGCCCCCGTCGCCGCCGACGACTCGATCGTCCGCCGCTTCGAGGCGGTCGCCGCCGCCCACCCCGACGCCGTCGCCGTCACCGGCGAGGACGAGACGGGCGCACCCGCATCCCTCACGTACCGCGAGCTCAACGCCGCCGCCAACCGCCTCGCCGCCCTGCTGCGCGAACGCGGCGCGGGCCCCGAGGAGTTCGTCGCCCTCGCCCTGCCCAGGGTCACCGACCTCGCCGTCGCCGTGCTCGCCGTCCTCAAGTCCGGCGCCGGATACCTGCCCGTCGACCCGGCCTACCCGGCCGAGCGGGTGGCACTGCTGCTCGGCGACACCCGGCCGGTCGTCACCGTCGCCACCCGCGCCACCGCCGCCGCCCTCGGCGGCGACGACGGCTGGCTCGCCCTCGACGACCCGGCCACCGCCGCCGACCTGGCCCGGCGCCCGGAGCACGACCCGGCACCCGTCGCCGCCGCCGACCACGCCGCGTACGTCATCTACACCTCGGGCTCCACCGGCACCCCCAAGGGCGTCGTGGTCACCCACCGCAACGTGCTGCGGCTCTTCGACGCCACCGACCACTGGTTCGGCTTCGGCGCCGACGACACCTGGACCCTCTTCCACTCGTATGCCTTCGACTTCTCCGTGTGGGAGCTGTGGGGCCCGCTGCTGCACGGCGGACGCCTGGTCGTCGTCCCGCACGCGGTCACCCGCGAACCCGCCGCCTTCCTCGACCTGCTGGTCCGCGAGAAGGTCACCGTCCTCAACCAGACCCCCTCCGCCTTCAACGAACTCATCGCCGCCGACGGCGACGCGGGCGGCGCCCCGCTGAGCCTGCGCTACGTCGTCTTCGGCGGCGAGGCCCTCGACCCGGCCCGGCTGCTGCCCTGGTACGAGCGGCACGCCGACGACGCCCCCGCCCTGGTCAACATGTACGGCATCACCGAGACCACGGTGCACGTCACCTACCGCAGGCTGGCCGCCGACGAGGTGCGCACCGGTGTCGTCGGCGCCATCGGCGCCGGCATCCCCGACCTGGGCGTGCACGTCCTGGACGAGCGGCTGCGGCCGACCCCGGTCGGCGTCGTCGGCGAACTGTACGTCTCCGGCGGGGGAGTGGCCCGGGGCTACGCCCACCGCCCCGGCCTCTCCTCGACCCGCTTCGTCGCCGACCCGTTCGGCGCCCCCGGCACCCGCATGTACCGGGCGGGCGACCTGGCCAGGCGCCGGGCCGACGGCTCCCTGGAGTACCTCGGCCGGGCCGACGCCCAGATCAAGCTGCGCGGCTTCCGCATCGAGCTCGGCGAGATCGAGTCGGCGCTGCTGGCGCTGGACGAGGTGGCCCAGGCCGCCGTCGTCGTACGGGAGGACAACCCCGGCGACCGGCGACTGGTGGCGTACGTGGTCACCGACGGCGACGGCTCCCCGGACCAGGGCGGCGCGCTGCGCGACGCGGTGGCCGACGGGCTGCCGTCCCACATGGTGCCCTCCCACGTGGTCCTCCTCGACCGGCTGCCGCTGACCGTCAACGGCAAGCTGGACCGCAAGGCGCTGCCCGCCCCGCAGGCACCCGCCCGCGCCGAGGGCCGCGCCCCGGCCAGCGAGGCCGAGCGGCTCCTGGTCGACGCCTTCGCCGAGGTGCTCGGCGTGGAGCGGGTCGGGGTCGACGACTCCTTCTTCGACCTCGGCGGCCACTCCCTGCTCGCCATGCGGCTCACCGCCCGCATCCGTACCGTCCTGGGCGTCGAGGTCGGCGTCCGCGAACTCTTCGAGTCACCCTCCCCGGCCGCCCTGGCCCGCCGCGCGGCCCCGGCTGACGACGCGTCCGACGCGGCGTCCACCGGCTCCGCCGTACTCGGCGCGCTGCCGCGCCCCGCGCGGATCCCGCTCTCCCCGGCCCAGCAGCGGCTGTGGCTGCTGGACCGGCTGACCGGGCCCAGCGGTACGTACAACATCCCCATCGCGCTGCGGCTGACCGGCGCCCTCGACGTGGACGCGCTGCGCGAGGCGCTCGGGGACGTGGTGCGCCGGCACGAGAGCCTGCGCACCCTCATCGAGGACCCGACCGGCAACGGCACCGACGCCTGGCTGCGGATACTCGCCGACGCCCCCGTCGACCTGCCCGTACTGCCGACGCACCCCGACGACCTCGCCGCGCGGATCGACGAGGGCGCCGCCGCCGGATTCGACCTGACGGCCGAAGTGCCCCTGCGGGCGCGGCTGTTCAGGGCCGGGCCCGAGGAGCACGTGCTGCTGATCGTGGTCCACCACATCGCGGGCGACGGCACCTCCATGCCGGTGCTCGCCCGCGACCTGGCAGCCGCCTACACGGCCAGGGCCCACGGGACGGCCCCCGGCTGGGCACCGCTGCCGGTCGGCTACGCCGACTACGCCCTGTGGCAGCACGCCAGGCTCGGCGACGGCGCGGAAGGCAGCGAGACCCAGCGCCAACTGGACTTCTGGGAGCGCCAGTTGAGTGGCCTTCCGGACGAGCTGACGCTGCCCGTCGACCGGCCCAGGCCGGCCGTCGGACCGCACCGCGCGGGCCGCCACGTCTTCACCGTCCCGCAGCCGCTGTACGAGCGCGTCGGCGAGGTCGCCCGCGAACTGCGCGCCACCCCCTTCATGGTCGTACAGGCGGCACTGGCCGCACTGCTCTCCCGGATGGGCGCGGGCACCGACATCCCGATCGGCTCCCCGGTGGCCTCCCGGAGCGACGAGGCACTGGCCGACGTGGTCGGCTTCTTCGTCAACACCCTTGTCCTGCGCACCGACCTGTCCGGCGAACCGACCTTCGCCGAACTCGTCGAGCGCGTACGGGAAACCGACCTGGCCGCCTTCGCCCACCAGGACGTCCCCTTCGAGCGGCTGGTGGAGGTCCTGCGCCCCGAGCGCTCCGCCGCCCGCCACCCGCTCTTCCAGGTCGTCCTCAGCCTCGACAGCTCCCTGGGCAGCGCCCTCGCCGAGGTCGCCGACATGCCCGGACTGACCGCGCGGCCCTGCGCCGTCGACCCGAAGGTCGCCAAGTTCGACCTGACCTTCACCCTCACCGACCGGCTCGGCGAGAGCGGCACCCCCGTCGAGTGGAGCGGCGCCGTCGAGTACAGCGCCGACATGTTCGACGCGGACAGCGTCGAGCGGCTCGCCCGCCGCCTGGTCGCCCTCCTCGACGCGCTGACCGCCCGCCCGGCCGCCCGGGTCACCGCCCACGACGTCCTGGTGGACGGCGAGCGCGAGCGGATCCTCGGCAGCTGGCTGGACACCCCCGACCCGATCGCCCCCACGACCGTCACCCGCGCACTGGCCGCACACGTGGCCGCCGACCCGGCCGCCCCCGCCCTCGACTGGGCGGGCACCACCCTGACCCGCGCCGAACTCGACGCCCGCGCCAACCGGTTCGCCCACGCCCTGCTGCGCCGCGGCGTCGGCCCCGAGGACCGGATCGGCGTCCTGATGGAACGCTCCGACGCCCTCGCCGTCACCCTGCTCGGCATCGTCAAGGCGGGCGCCGCCTACGTACCGCTCGCCGCCGCCAACCCCGACGAGCGGCTCAGCTGGCTCCTCGACCAGGTCCAGGCACCGCTGCTGGTCGTCGACGAGCCCTGCCGCGAGCGCGCCGAACTCCTCGACACCAGCGCCGAGTTGATGTCCTCGGCGGCCGGCACCGACGACCTCCCCGACACCGACCCGGGCGTGGAGATCACCCCGGAGCGGCTGGTGTACGTCATGTTCACCTCCGGCTCCAGCGGACTGCCCAAGGGCGTCGCCATCACCCACGGCGACCTCGTACAGCTCGCCGAGGACCGCTGCTGGGACGACGTCACCGACCGGGTGCCGCTGCACTCCCCGCACGCCTGGGACGGCTCCATCCTGGAGTTCTGGGTGCCGCTGCTGCGCGGCGGCCAGGTCGTCGTCGCCCCGCCCGGCGAGCTGGACGTGGCCGACCTGCGGGCCCTCATCGAGGACCACGCACTGACCTCGCTGTTCCTGACGGCCGGTCTCTTCCGGGTGCTCTCCCAGGAGATACCCGAGGTGCTCGCCTCCGTCCGGCAGGTCGCCACCGGCGGCGACGTGGTCTCCGGGGCGGGCGTACGACGCCTGCTGGAGCTCAACCCGCGGCTGCGGATGGTCAACGCCTACGGCCCCACCGAGGTCACCGTGATGGCGCTGTCCCACCGCGTCGACCCGGCCACCCTCGACCCCCACTCCCTCAGCGTCCCGATCGGCCGCTCCCTGGACGGCATGCGGCACTACGTCCTCGACGACGCGCTGCGGCCCGTCCCGCCCGGCGTCACCGGCGAGCTGTACGCGGCCGGAGCCGGACTCGCCCGCTGCTACTGGGGCCGCCCCGACCTCACCTTCGACCGCTTCACCGCCGACCCGTACGGCGCCCCCGGCAGCCGCATGTACCGCACCGGCGACCTGGCCCGCTGGAACTCCCAGGGCCTCGTCGAGTTCGCCGGGCGCGCCGACGAACAGGTCAAGCTGCGCGGCTTCCGCATCGAGCTCGGCGAGATCGAGTCGGCCGTGGCCGCCGCCCCCGGCGTCACCGCCTGCGCGGTGATCGTCCGCGAGGACCGACCCGGCACCAAGCGCCTGGTCGCCTACACCGTCACCGGCCCCGGCTACGACCGCGACGGGCTGAGCGCCCACCTGGGCGCCACCCTGCCCGACTACATGGTCCCGGCCGCGATCGTCGAGCTGACCGAGCTGCCGCTCACCCCGATCGGCAAGCTGGACCGCAAGGCGCTGCCCGTACCCGAGTTCGGCACCGCAGACGGCCGCGCCGCGGAGGGCGCCGAGGAGGAGATCCTCGTCCGCCTCTTCGCCCAGACCCTCGGCCTGCCCGAGGGGTCCGTCGACCCCGACGGCGCCTTCTTCGACCTCGGCGGCGACAGCATCATGGCCATCCAACTGGTCAGCGCCGCCCGCCGGGAGGGCCTGCGGATCACCGGCGCCGACGTCTTCACGCACCGTACGGTCGCCGAACTCGCCCGCGCCGCCGCCGCGGCCGTCGACGCCGAGGACACCGAGCCCGACGAGCCCGTCGGCACCCTGCCCGCCTGGCCGATGCTGCACTGGCTGGCCGAACGCCGCGTCCCGATGGACCGGTTCAACCAGACCACCATCCTGCACGCCCCCGCCGGACTCGACCTGGCCAAGCTGCACGCCGTCGTCGGAGCCCTCCTGGAGCGCCACGACAGCCTGCGCCTCCAGGTGGCCGTCGTCGACCCGGACGACGCCACCACCTGGGGCGTGGAGGTCCACCCCGTCGGCGCCGTACGGGCCGAGGACCTGGTGCGCCGGATGGACACCACCACCCTCACCGAGGCCGAACTCGCCGAAGCCGTACGCGTCCACGGCCGCGCCGCCGTCACCAGGCTCGCCCCCGCCGACGCCGCCATGATCGAGATCGTCTGGTTCGACCGGGGCGCCGAGCCCGGCCTGCTCCTGGTCGCCGCCAACCACCTCGCGATCGACGGGGTGTCCTGGCGGATCCTGCTGCCCGACCTCGTCCTGGCCTGGCAGCAGGTCCAGGCGGGCGAACGGCCCCGCCTCGACACCGGCGGCACCTCACTGCGCCGCTGGTCCGAGCGGGCCGTACAGCGCGCCACCGAACCGCAGACACTGGCCGAGCTCGACCACTGGACCGGCACCCTGCGGCGCGGCCGGCAACCGCTGGGCGCACGCCCCCTCGACCCGTCCACCGACCTCCTGGCCGGTGCCCACAAGCTGCGCCGCACCCTGCCCGCGCAGCCCACCGGACACCTCCTGACCACCGCCCCCGCAGTGGTCGGGGCGGGCGTGGACGACGTCCTGATGGCCGGCCTCGCGATGGCCGCCGCCAAGGTGCGCGGCGACGCCGACGCAGCCGTACTCATCGACGTGGAGAGCCACGGCCGCGACACCACCGGCACCCTGGACCTGTCGCGCACCACCGGCTGGTTCACCGCCCTGTACCCGGTGCTGCTGGACACCGGCGGCGCCGACCTCACCGACGCCTTCGCGTCCGGCGCCGCCGCCGGAACCGTACTCAAGCACGTCAAGGAGCAACTGCGTGCCGTCCCCCGCGAGGGCCTGGGCTACGGGCAGCTGCGCCACCTCAACCCGCAGACCGCCGCCGCCTTCGAGGGCCTCGGGGCCGCCGAGATCGGCTTCAACTACCTCGGCCGGTTCATCCCCGGCGAGAGCGGCGACTGGACGGTCGCCAACGGCCTGCCCCGGCCCGACGGCGAGGACCCGGCGACCCCGCTGGCGCACGCCGTCGAGATCAACGCCTACATCGAGGAGAGCGAGGAGGGACCCCGGCTCGGCGCCACCTGGACCTGGGCCCCCGGAGTGCTGGGAGAGGAGGAAGTAACCGCTCTGGCCGACGGCTGGTTCGAGGCCCTGACCGCCCTCGCCGACTACGCCCAGCGGCCCGACGCCGGCGGCCTGACCCCCCACGACGTGGGGCTTATAGACATCACACAGAGCGAGATCGAAGAGTTCGAGGACGAACTGGCCTCGGACTGGGAGAATTGAAGTGGCGCGAACCACCCGCACCGTTGAAGACATCCTGCCGCTCTCCCCGCTCCAGAGCGGCCTGTTGTTCCACAGCGTCTTCGATGAGGCGACGCCCGACATCTACACCGTGCAGTCGACCTTCCACCTGGCCGGTCCGCTCGACGCGGACCGGGCCAGGGGGGCCGCGGAGGCGCTGCTGCGCCGCCACGCGAGCCTGCGGGTGGCGTTCAGGCAGCGCAAGGACGGGGAGTGGGCGCAGCTCGTCGCCGCCCGCTACAAGCTGCCGTGGACCGAGATCGACCTCAGCCACCTCGGTGCGGAGGAGGCCGACACGGAGGCCCGCCGGGCCACCCTCACCGACCGGGAGACCCGCTTCGACATCGGCCGCCCGCCGCTGATCCGCTTCACCCTCATCAAGACCGGCGCCGAGAGCCACCGGCTGGTCTTCACCATCCACCACACGGTCCTCGACGGCTGGTCGCTGCCGACCCTGCTCAAGGAGTTCCACAGCCTGTACGTGTCGGGCGGCGACGCCCGGCACCTGCCGTCCGTCGCCCCCTACCGCGACTACCTCACCTGGCTCTCCCGCCAGGACGCGGACGCCGCCCGCACCGCCTGGGACACCATGCTCGACGGGCTCGCCGCCCCCTCCCTGGTCGCGGGCAGCGGCGAGCACACCCCGCAGGACCCCGGCCGGTACGAGTTCGGCCTCACCGAGGAGCGCACCGCCGCCCTCACGGCACGCGCCCGCGCCGCCGGAGTCACCGTCAACACCGTGGTGCAGGCCGCCTGGGCGCTGGTCCTGGCCGGACTCACCGGCACCGACGACGTCGTCTTCGGCGTCACCGTCAACGGCCGCCCCGCCGAACTGCCCGGCATCGAGTCCATGGTCGGCCTCTTCATCAACACGCTGCCGCTGCGCATCGCACTGCGGCCCGGCGACAGCGCGAACGACCTCCTCGGCAAGGTGCACCACGCCCAGGCCGAAATGATCAACCACCAGTACGTGGGCCTCTCCGAGATCCAGCACCGCACCGGGCTCGGCCCGCTCTTCGACACCTCGGTCGTCTTCGAGAACTTCCCCTTCGACTCCGCGCCGGCCGTCTCCGCCGACGCGGATCCGCTGCGTGTGGTGCGCGCCGAGAGCCACTCCGCCAACCACTTCCCGCTCAGCCTCGTCGGCATGCCGCAGGACTGCCTGCGCTTCAAGCTCTTCCACCAGCCCCACCTGTTCGACGACACGGCTGCCGCCGGCATCGCCGCGCGCTTCCTCGGCATCCTGGACACCCTGGTGCGCGAGCCCGGACTCCCGCTGGGCCGCATCGACGTGATCGGCGCCGAGGAGACCTCCCGCGCCCTGGCCGCCTCCGCCGGACCCGCCGTCGGCCCGGACGCCATGGGCGCCACCCTCCCCGAACTGTTCACCGCGCAGGCCCAGGCCACCCCCGACGCGCCCGCCGTGCGCGCGGGCACGCAGGTGCTGACGTACCGCGAACTCGACCGGCGGGCCAGCTTCGTGGCCCGCGCACTGCGCGCCCGGGGCGCCGCCCCCGGCCGCAACGTGGCCGTGCTGCTGCCGCGCGGCACCGACCTGGTGGTGGCCCTGCTGGGCGTCGCCAAGTCGGGCGCCGCGTACGTACCACTGGACCCGGAACACCCGGCCGACCGAATCGCCGCAGTCCTCGCTGACGCGGACCCGCTGCTGGTCCTGACCGACTCCGACACCGCGTCCGTCGCCGGGTCCGGCTCCGCGTCCGCGTCCGGCACCAACACCACGCCCGCCACCGCGCTCCACGGCGTCGAGACGCTCGTCGTCACCGCCGACGAGGCCGACTCGTACACCGCGGCCCCGCACCCGAACGACCCCGCGTACCTGATCTTCACCTCCGGCTCCACCGGCCGCCCCAAGGGCGTCGTCGTCGAGCACCGCTCCGTCGGCGCCTATCTCGCCCGCGCCCGCGCCGCGTACCCGGACGCCGCCGGGCTCACCCTCGTGCACTCCTCCGTCGCCTTCGACCTGACCGTCACCGGGCTCTACAGCCCGCTCGTCTCCGGCGGCTGCGCCCACCTCTCCGACCTCCCGGACGCCGTCGGCGGCCCCCGCCCCACCTTCCTCAAGGGCACCCCCAGCCACCTCGAACTCCTCGACACCCTCCCCACCGAGGTCTCCCCGTCCGGCACCCTCGTGCTCGGCGGCGAAGCCCTGCGCGGCGAGGCCCTGCGCGGCTGGCGCGCCGCCCACCCCGACGTCACCGTCATCAACGCGTACGGCCCCACCGAAGCCACCGTCAACTGCCTGGAACTGCGCATCGAACCCGGCACCGAACTCGCGGAAGGACCCGTCCCGATCGGCCGCCCCTTCGCCGGCGCCCGCGCCTACGCCCTGGACGCGGCCCTGCGCCCGGTCGCCCCCGGCGTCCCCGGCGAGCTGTACGTCGCGGGCGTCGTGCTCGCGCGCGGCTACCTGGACCGCCCAGGACTGACCGCAGGACGCTTCGTCGCCGACCCGTACGGCCCGGCCGGAACCGTCATGTACCGCACCGGCGACCTGGTCCGCCGCCGCGAGGACGGCACCTTCGTCTACGCGGGCCGCGCCGACGACCAGATCAAGCTGCGCGGCTTCCGCATCGAGCCCGGCGAGATCGAGACCGCCGCCGCCGGACACCCCGCCGTCACCCGCGCCGTCGTCCTGGCCCGCGAGGACCGCCCCGGCGACATGCGCCTGGTCGCCTACGTCACCCCCGGCGACGTCGACCCCGACTCCCTGCGCGCCCACCTCGCCGCCGCCCTGCCGCCCTACATGGTCCCGGCCGCGATCGTCGCCCTGGACGCCCTGCCGCTCACCCCCAACGGCAAGATCGACCGCAAGGCACTGCCCGCCCCCGAGGAGACCGCCACCGCGCTCGCCGTCCAGCGGGTGCCGCGCGACCCCCGCGAGGAACTGGTCCGCGACCAGTTCGCCGGCGTGCTCGGCCTGGCCCAGGTCGGCGCCGAGGACGACTTCTTCGACCTCGGCGGCCACTCCCTGCTCGCGATCCGCCTGGTCAGCAGGCTGCGCGCGACGCTGGGCGTCGAACTGTCGGTCAAGCACCTGTTCAAGAACCCCACCCCGGCCTCGCTGGTGCGCTCCCTGGCGGACGCCGAGGAGGCCCGCCCGCCGCTGGTGCGCGGCGAGCGCCCCGACCGGATCCCGCTCTCCTACGGCCAGCAGCGGCTCTGGTTCCTGCACCGCATGGAAGGCCCCAACCCGGTCTACAACCTGGCCTGCGCACTGCGCCTGGGCGGACCCCTCGACCTGGCGGCACTGCGCGCCGCGTACGCCGACGTCGTCGAGCGCCACGAGAGCCTGCGCACCGTCATCGTCGAGGACGACCAGGGCGCCCACCAGCGCGTCCTCACCGGCATCCGGCCCGAACTCGACCCGGTCGACTGCACCGAGGAAGAGCTGGACGGTCTGCTCGCCGAGCACGCCGCCCACCCCTTCGACCTGTCCGCCGAGACCCCGCTCAGGCTCTCCCTGTTCCGGCTCGCCGAGGACCGCCACGAACTGCTCGTCCTGCTCCACCACGTCGCGGGCGACGGCTGGTCCACCCCGCTGCTCACCCGCGACCTGACCCGCGCCTACGCCGCACGGGCCGCGGGCGACGCCCCCAAGTGGACCGAACTCCCGGTCCAGTACGCCGACTTCGCGCTCTGGCAGCACGAACTGATGGGCGCCGAGGACGACCCGGAGAGCAGGTCGTCCCGCCAGCTCGCGTTCTGGCGCGAGACCCTCGCGGACCTGCCCGAGGAACTCGCCCTGCCCACCGACCGGCCGCGCCCGGCCGTCGCCTCCTACCGGGGCGACAACATCCCCCTCGCCGTCCCCGCCGACCTGCACCGCGCCGTCGCCGACTGCGCCCGCGCCGCCGACGTCACCGTCTTCATGCTCGTCCAGGCCGCCCTCGCGGTGACCCTCTCGCGGCTCGGCGCGGGCGACGACATCCCGCTCGGCTCCCCGGTCGCCGGCCGCCTCGACGAGGCCCTCGACGACCTCGTCGGCGACTTCATCAACACCCTCGTCCTGCGCACCGACGTCAGCGGCGACCCCACCTTCACCGAGCTCCTGGCCCGCGTCCGGGAGGCCGACCTGGCCGCCTGGTCCCACCAGGACCTGCCCTTCGAGCGGCTCGTGGAGGTCCTCAACCCGACCCGCTCGCTGGCCCGTTCGCCGCTCTTCCAGACCCTGCTGGCCTTCAACAACACCGCCGCGCGCGGCGAGGGCGCCCCGTCGGACGGCGAAGCCCTGCTCGGCGAGCTGACCGTGGCCAACCGAGGCGGCGTCGGCAGCGGCGTCGCCAAGTTCGACCTCGCCTTCAACCTGCGCGAACGCCTCACCGCCGACGGCGCCCCCGACGGCATGACCGGCATCCTCGAATACGCCGCCGACCTCTTCGACCCGTCCACCGCCGCCCGTCTGGTGGACCGCTTCGTCACCGTCCTGGCCCGCCTCGTCGCGGCGCCCGGCACCCGCGTCGGCGACATCGACGTACTCCTCGAAGGGGAGCGGCCCGCCGCCCTCGCCCTGCCGGCCGACACCCACCGCCCGCTCCAGGACCGCTGGTTCCTCGACCGGTTCGAGGCACACGCCGACGTACGGCCGAACGCGCCCGCCGTGCACGCGGGCGACACCACCCTGACCTACGCCGAGCTCAACTCCCGGGCCAACGCCCTCGCCCGGCTGCTGACCGAACGCGGCGCCGCCCCCGAGCGGTTCGTCGCCGTCGCCCTGCCCCGCACCGCCGACCTGCTGGTCACCCTGCTCGCCGTCCAGAAGTCCGGCGCCGCCTACCTGCCGCTGGACACCCGCTTCCCCGCCGACCGCATCCGCCGCATGATCGCCGACGCCGACCCGGCCGTCCTGGTCACGACCGGCGAACTCCTGCCCGGCCTGCCCGACGCCGCCGTGCCCACCGTCCTCGCCGAGGAGGCCGACACCTCCGCCTACGACGACGGCAACCCGCAACTGCGCGCGGCTGGCGGCAGTACCGCCTACGTCCTGCACACCTCCGGCTCCACCGGCGTCCCCAAGGGCGTCGTGGTGCCCCGCGCCGCCCTCGACAACTTCCTGCGGGCGATGGCCGACCGCTGCGCCATGACCCCCGAGGACCGGCTGCTCGCCGTCACCACCGTCGGCTTCGACATCGCGGGCCTGGAGCTCTACCTGCCGCTGGCCACCGGCGGCAGCGTCGTCCTCGCCGGCCCCGACACCGTCCGCGACCCCGAGGCGCTGCGCGCCGCCGTCACCGCGCACGGCATCACCGTCATGCAGGCCACCCCGACCCTCTGGCGGGCCGCCACCGGCAACGAGGCCCCGTTCCTCGCCGACGTCCGCGTCCTGGTCGGCGGCGAGGCACTGCCCGCCGACCTGGCCGCCGTACTGACCGCGTCCGCCCAAAGCGTCCTCAACGTCTACGGGCCCACCGAGACCACCGTCTGGTCCACCGCCGCCCCGGTCACCGACCCGGCCGCGATCCACCTCGGCACCCCGCTCGACAACACCGGCGCGTACGTCCTGGACGACCGGCTGCGGCCGGTCGCACCGGGCGTCCCCGGCGAGCTCTACCTCTCCGGCGCGGGCCTGGCCCGCGGCTACCTCTCCCAGCCGGGACGCACCGCCGAGCGGTTCACCGCCGACCCGTACGGCACCCCCGGCACCCTGATGTACCGCACCGGCGACGTGGTCCGCCGCACCCCGGCCGGCCTCCTGGAGTACGTCGGCCGCGGTGACCAGCAGGTCAAGCTGCGCGGCTTCCGCATCGAGACCGGCGAGATCGAGACCCTGCTCGCCGCCCACCCCGACGTCACCGCCGCCGCCGTCGGCGTGCGCCCGGCCACCAGCGGCGAGGACCGCCTGGTCGCCTGGACCGTCGGCGACGTCGACCCGCTCGTGCTCCGCGCCCACCTGGCCGCCGCCGTCCCCGAGTACATGGTCCCCGCCGCCTTCGTCGCGCTGCCCGAACTCCCGCTCACCGCCAACGGGAAGCTCGACCGCAAGGCCCTGCCCGACCCCACCGAGACCCACGACACCACCGGCCGCCCGCCGCGCTCCCCGCAGGAGGAGATCCTCTGCGGGCTGTTCGCCGAGATCCTCAACCGGGCCCGGATCTCCATCGACGACGACTTCTTCGCCTCCGGCGGCCACTCGCTCGCCGCGATGCGCCTGGTCGGCCGGATCCGCTCCGTCCTCGACGTGGACCTGCCCATCAGCGTCCTGTTCGAGGCACCCACCGTCGCCGCCCTCGCCGCCCGCCTCACCGGCGCCTCCGCGACCCGCGCCCCGCTGGTCGCGGGCCCCCGCCCCGACCGGATCCCGGCCTCCCCGGCCCAGCAACGGCTGTGGTTCCTCGGCCGGTTCGAGGAGCCCGGCAGCGCCACGTACAACGTCCCCGTCGTCCTGCGGCTGACCGGCACCCTCGACGAGGACGCCCTGCGCGGCGCCCTCCTCGACGTCAGCACCCGCCACGAGACCCTGCGCACCGTGTTCGCCGAGGACACCGAGGGCCCCCACCAGATCGTCCTCGAACCCGCGCCCGTACCGCTGACCGTCATCCCCGCCACCGAGCAGGAGCTGCCAGGACTGCTCACCGCGGCCGCCCGCACCGGCTTCGACCTCTCCCAGGACCGGCCGCTGCGCGCCCACCTGTTCGCCCTCGCCGCCGACGAGCACGCCCTGCTGCTGGTCATGCACCACATCGCGGGCGACGGCGGCTGGTCGGTACCGCTGCTGGTCAAGGACCTCACCACCGCGTACGCCGCCCGCCGGGCCGGCACCGCCCCCGCCTGGCGACCGCTCTCGGTGCAGTACGCCGACTACACCCTGTGGCAGCGCGAGGTGCTCGGCGCCGCCGACGACCCGGCGAGCGAACTGGGCAAGCAGCTCGCCCACTGGCGCGAGGCCCTCGCCGACCTCCCCGAAGAGCTCGCCCTGCCCACCGACCGCCCCCGCCCCCGCCGCGCCACCGGCCAGGGCTCCGAGATCCGCTTCCACATCCCCGCCGAACTCCACGCGGAACTGGAAGCGCTCGCCCAGCGCCACCGCGCCAGCCTCTTCATGGTCGTCCAGGCCGCCGTTGCGGTGACCCTCTCCCGGCTGGGAGCGGGCGACGACATCCCGCTCGGCACCCCCAGCGCGGGCCGCGTCAACGAAGCCCTCGACGGCCTCATCGGCTTCTTCGTCAACACCCTGGTGCTGCGCACCGACCTCTCCGGCGACCCCGCCTTCACCGAGGTCCTCGACCGCGTCCGCACCGAGTCCCTGGCCGCGTACGTCCACCAGGACGTGCCCTTCGAGCGGCTGGTGGAGACCCTCAACCCGAGCCGCTCGCTGGGCCGCCACCCGCTCTTCCAGACGATGGTCACCTGGAACAACGCGGGCCACGACACCGCGCAGCCGCTCACCCACGACCTCCCCGACCTGCGCATGCGCATCGGCGAGGTCACCTCCCAAGTAGCCACCTTCGACCTCCTGTTCGGCTTCAGCGACCTGCGCACCGAGCGCGGCGCCCCGGACGGCATCGCGGTCCGCCTGGAGTACGCCACCGACCTCTACGACCCGGCCACCGCCGACCTGTTCGCCACCTCCCTGCTCGCCGCACTCACCGCCGTCGCCGCCGACGCCGAACGCCCCGTGCACCGCATCGACCTCACCTCGGGCGCCGCCCGCGACCGGCTCCCCGTACCCGAGGCCCCGCGCACCCACCGCCCGCTCGCCGTCACCTTCGCCGAGCAGGCCGAGCGCACCCCCGACGTCACCGCCGTCACCGACGGCTCCGACACCCTCACCTACCGGCAACTGCGCGAGCGGGCGCACGCCCTGGCCGCCGAACTGCGCCGCCGGGGCCTGGGCCCCGAGGACCGGATCGCAGTCGCCCTGCCCCGCGGCACCGAACTCACCGTCGCCCTCCTCGCCGCCCTCACCGCGGGCTGCGCCTACGTACCCGTCGACCCCGAACTCCCCGCCGAGCGCATCGAGCTGATGCTCCGCGCCACCGCACCCGGCGCACTCCTCACCAACGGGACCCTCGCCGCCGGCCTCCCCGCCACCGGCGCCCCCCGGATCCTCATCGAGGACCCGCTGCCGTCGGCGACCACCGCCGAGGCACTCGGGGACGCCCTGCCCGACCACCCCGCCTACGTCATCTACACCTCCGGCTCCACCGGCACCCCCAAGGGCATCGTGATGCCCCACCGCGCGCTCGCCGGCCTGCTCGACTGGCACGAGCGGGCGGTACCGGGCCCGGCGGGCACCGTGGTCGCCCAGTTCACCGCCGTCGGCTTCGACGTCTCCGTACAGGAGATCCTCGGCGCGCTGCTCAGCGGCAAGACCCTCGCCGTCTGCCCCGAGGACACCCGGCGCGACCCCCGCGAACTGGCCCGCTGGCTCGCCGCGAACAAGGTCGCCGAGCTGTACGCGCCCAACCTCGTCATCGACGGCGTCCTGGAGGCCGTCCGCGAGTGCGGCGCCGACCTCTCCGCGCTGCGCCACCTCGTCCAGGCCGGTGAGGCACTCACCCTCCGCGAGCACGTCCGCGCCCACCACACCGACCACCCCACCGCCCTCCTGCACAACCACTACGGGCCCGCCGAGACCCACGTCGCCACCGGGTGGACCCTGCCCGCCGACGTCGACCGCTGGCCGGACACCCCGGCGATCGGCACCACCGTCGACGGCGCCCGCGCCTACGTCCTGGACGCCGCACTGCTGCCGGTCGCACCCGGCGTCACCGGCGAACTCCACCTGGCGGGCGACCCGCTGGCCCGCGGCTACCTCGACCGCCCCGACCTCACCGCGGAGCGCTTCGTCGCCGACCCGTACGGCCTGCCCGGCACCCGCATGTACCGCACCGGCGACCTGGCGAAGGTCACCGCCGACGGACAGCTCCACTACGTCGGCCGCGCCGACCACCAGGTCAAGATCCGCGGCTTCCGCATCGAACCCGGCGAGATCGAGGCCGCCCTCACCGCCCGCGAGGACCTCGCCCGCGCCGCCGTCGTCGTCCGCGAGGACCACCCCGGCGACAAGCGCCTGGTCGCCTACGTCGTCGCGGGACAGGGCCACCCGGCCCCCGCCACCGCCGACCTGCGCGCCCACCTCGCCGGACGGCTGCCCGCCCACATGGTCCCGGCCGCCTTCGTCGTCCTCGACGCACTGCCGCTGACCCGCACCGGCAAACTGGACCGGGCCGCCCTGCCCGTCCCCGTCCACGAGACCGCGCACACCCGCGCCCCGCGCACCCCGCGCGAGGAAGCCCTGTGCGCCCTGTACGCCGAGGTGCTCGGCCTCCCCTCGGTCGGCATCGACCAGGACTTCTTCGACCTGGGCGGCCACTCGCTGCTCGCCACCCGCCTCGTCGCCCGCGTCCGCTCCGTACTCGGCGTCGAACTCGCCGTACGGGGCCTGTTCGAGGAGCCCACCCCGGCCGGACTCGCCACCCTCCTGGACACCGCGGAAGGAGCCCGCCAGGCCGTCACCCGCCGCGAGCGCCCCGACCGCATCCCGCTCTCCTACGCCCAGCGGCGGCTGTGGTTCCTGCACCGCATGGACGGCCCCACCGCCACCTACAACATGCCCACCGCACTGCGCCTGTCCGGCGACCTCGACCACGAGGCGCTGTGGGCCGCCGTCGGCGACGTCCTCACCCGGCACGAGGCGCTGCGCACCGTCTTCGCCGACGACCCCGACGGCGGACACCAGATCGTCCTCGACCCCGCCGACGCGCTCTCCCGGCTCGGCTCCCAGGCCACCGTCACGGTGGCACCCGACGCCCTGGAGGACCAGCTCGCCCGGGCCGCCGCCAGGCCCTTCGACCTGGCCGAGGAGCCGCCGCTACGGGTCACCGTGCTGCGCACCGGACCCGGCGAGCACGTCCTGCTGCTGCTCCTGCACCACATCGCCACCGACGGCTGGTCCGCCCCCGTCCTGGCCAGGGACCTCACCCGGGCGTACGCGGCCCGGCACGCGGGCGAAAGCCCCCAGTGGTCCGAACTCCCCGTCCAGTACGCCGACTTCACCCTGTGGCAGCAGGAGGTCCTGGGCTCCGACGACACCCCCGGCGCCGCCGGCGAACAGCTCGCCTACTGGCGCGAGGCCCTCGCCGGACTGCCCGAGGAACTCACCCTGCCCACCGACCGGCCCCGGCCCCCGGCCGCCTCCCACCGGGGCGACGCCGTCGCCTTCCGGGTCCCCGCCGACCTGCACGCCTCACTGGCCGCCCTCGCCGGCGAGCACCGCGCCAGCCTCTTCATGGTCGTCCAGGCCGCCTGGGCCACCCTGCTGTCCCGGCTGGGCGCGGGCGAGGACATCCCCCTCGGCACCCCGATCGCCGGCCGCACCGACGACGCCCTGGACGAACTGGTCGGCTTCTTCGTCAACACCCTGGTGCTGCGCACCGACCTGTCCGGCGCACCCTCCTTCGGCGAACTGCTCGGCCGGGTGCGCGAGACGTCACTTGCCGCGTACGCCCACCAGGACGTGCCCTTCGAGCAGCTCGTCGAGGTACTCAACCCGGCCCGCTCGACGGCCCGTCACCCGCTGTTCCAGATCGCGCTGATGTGGAACAACAACGACGACCGGCTGCCGGACGACGTCGCCGACCGGTTCCCCGGCCTGGCCGCGAGCCCGATGCAACTGGGCACCCGGGTCGCGAAGTTCGACCTCACCCTCGCCCTGAAGGAGGCCCACACCTCCGACGGCACCCCCGACGGCCTGCACGGCCACCTCGAATTCGCCACCGACCTCTTCGAGAGGACCACCGCCGAAGACCTGGTGGCGCGCTTCGAGCGGGTGCTGCGAGCGGTGGTGGCCGCCCCGGACACCCCGGTGCGGGACGTGGACGTGATGGCACCGGGCGAGACCGAGAGGGTCCTCAATGAGTGGAACGACAGCGACACAGGAACACCCGGGGGCTCGCTCCCGGAGCTCTTCGCGGCGCGCGTGGCGCTCGCACCTCAGGCGACTGCTGTGGTCTTCGGTGGCGTGGAGGTCACCTACCGGGAACTGAACGCACGCGCCGACCGGCTGGCCCGCCGCCTGGTGGCACGCGGCGCGGGTCCGGAGAAGCTGGTGGCCGTGGTGCTGCCGCGCTCGGTCGACCTGGTCGTCGCCCTGCTGGCCGTACTGAAGTCGGGCGCCGGATACGTACCGGTGGACCCGGAGTTCCCCCAGGAGCGCATCGAGTACATCCTGCGCGACGCCGACCCCGTACTGACCCTCACCGAGGCCGACCTCGCACCGGCAGGCCCCGACGGTGACGGCGCCGACGACACCCCGCTCCCGGGCCGCTCCGGCGAGCAGACGTCGTACGTCATCTACACCTCGGGCTCCACCGGCCGCCCCAAGGGCGTGGCCGTACCGGACGCCGCACTGGTCAACTTCCTGTCCTCCATGCAGGACCGCTTCTCGCTCACGCCGACCGACCGGCTGCTCGCGGTGACCACCGTCGGCTTCGACATCGCGGGGCTCGAACTCTTCCTGCCGCTGCTGCACGGCGCCGCCGTCGTCCTCGCCGACAAGGACACCGTCCGCGACACCGAGGCACTCGCCTCCCTGCTCACCACCTCGGGGGCGACGATCGCCCAGGCCACCCCGAGCCTGTGGCACGCCCTCGCCGAGATCGACGGCATCCCGGCCGGGCTGCGGGTGCTTGTCGGCGGCGAGGCACTGCCCGCACCGCTCGCCCGCACCCTGGCGGCGGGCGGACGGTCCGTCACCAACCTCTACGGTCCTACCGAGACCACCGTCTGGTCCTCCGCGTCCGAGGTGACCGCCGACGGCGACGTATCCCTCGGCGGCCCCATCGCCAACACCCGCCTCTACGTCCTGGACGCCGCACTGCGCCCCGTCCCCCTCGGAGTGGCGGGCGAGCTCTACATCGCCGGATCCGGTCTGGCGCGCGGCTACCACCACCGCCCGGGCCTGTCCTCGGAGCGCTTCGTCGCCGACCCGTACGGCCTGGCGGGCACCCGCATGTACCGCACCGGCGACCTGGTCCGCCGCCGCACCGACGGCCGGCTCGACTACCTGGGCCGCACCGACTTCCAGGTCAAGGTCCGCGGCTTCCGCATCGAGCCCGGCGAGATCGAGGCGGTCGTCGCAGGCCACCCGGACGTCGCCCGCACGGCGGTCGTCGTCCGCGAGGACCGGCCCGGCGACAAACGACTGGTGGCCTACCTGGTGCCGGTCGTGGGCAGCGCCCCCGACGGGGACGTCATGCGCAAGCACGTCGCCGAGACCCTGCCCGACTACATGGTGCCGTCCACGTTCGTCACCCTGGACGCCCTGCCGCTGACCCCCAACGGCAAGCTCGACCGGGCCGCACTGCCCGCCCCCGACTACGGAAGCCTCGGCGAGGGCCGCGCACCGCGCACCCCGCAGGAGGAGGTCCTGTGCGGCCTGTTCGCCGAGATACTCGGCGTCGTGCAGGTCACCGTCGACGACGACTTCTTCGCCCTCGGAGGGCACTCCCTGCTCGCGAGCCGCCTGGTCGCCCGGGTCCGCGCCGCGCTCGGCAAGGAGATGAGCATCCGCGGCTTCTTCGAGAAGCCCACCGTCGCCGCACTCGCCGCGAGCCTCGAAGGCGCGCAGGCCACCACCACCCGCCCCGCGCTTCGCCGCCGGACCGCCGGCAACAAGGAGAACTCGTGACCACGCTGTCCTTCTCGCAGCGCCGCCTGTGGTTCCTCAACCAGCTGGACGGCCCGAGCGCGATCTACAACATCCCCACCGCCCTGCGGCTGACCGGCACCCTGGACCGGGAAGCCCTGCGCGCCGCCCTCGTCGACGTCACCGCCCGCCACGAGACCCTGCGCACCGTCTTCGGCGAGGGCCCCGAAGGACCCCAGCAGATCGTCCTGGACGCCGACTCGCCCGCCGCCGTCCCCGACCTGCCCGAGGTACTGATCGGCGCGGACGAGCTCGACGGGGCGCTGGAGCAGGCCGCCCGCCACGAGTTCGACCTGCTCACCGAGACCCCGCTGCGCTGCACCCTGTTCGACCTCGGCGACGACGCGTACGTCCTGATGATCCTGCTGCACCACGTCTCCGGCGACGGCTGGTCCGTCCCCGTCCTGGTCCGCGACCTGCTCGGCGCCTACGCGGCCCGGCACGCGGGCCACGCCCCCGGCTGGGAGGAACTCCCGGTCCAGTACTCCGACTTCACCGTCTGGCAGCAGGAACTGCTGGGCTCCGAGGACGACCCCAACAGCGTCATCTCCCGGCAGCTCGCCCACTGGAGCGCCACCCTCGCCGACCTCCCCGACGAGCTGGACCTGCCCACCGACCGGCCCCGCCCCGCGACGGCCACCCACCACGGCGACACCCTGCCCTTCAGCGTGCCCGCCGACGTCCATGCGGCCCTGCTGGAGCTGGGCCGCGCACACCGGGCCAGCCCGTTCATGGTCGTCCAGGCCGCCCTGGCCGCCCTGCTGTCCAAACTGGGCGGCACCACCGACGTCCCCCTCGGCACCCCCATCGCGGGCCGCACCGACGAGGCCCTCGAAGACCTGGTCGGGTACTTCGTCAACACCCTGGTGCTGCGTACGGACCTCTCCGGCACGCCCACCTTCCGCGAGCTCCTCACCCGCGTCCGCGCCGCCGACCTGGCCGCCTACGAGCACCAGGACATCCCCTTCGAGCGCCTGGTCGAGGTCCTCAACCCGCCCCGGGCGATGGCCCGCCACCCCCTCTTCCAGACCCTGCTGACCTGGAACGACAACGACCAGCGGCAGGCCCGCGGCGCCGCCGCCGAACTGCCAGGACTGACCGTCTCCGGCCACTCGGCCGAAACCCGCACCGCCCGCTTCGACCTCTCCTTCACCCTGGAGGAGCGCGCCCCCCGAGCGGACGGCACCCCCGGCGGCCTGACCGGCGCCCTCAACTACAGCACCGACCTCTTCGAGCGGAACACCGCCGAGCAGATCGCCGCCCGCTTCGTCCGGGTGCTCACCGCGCTGGTCGGCGCACCCGACGCACCCGTCGCCGCCGTCGACCTGCTGTCCGCCGACGAGCGGCAGCGGGAACTGGAGACGGCGAACGCCACCGGCCGTCGGACGCCCGCCGGTTCGGTCCCCGAGCTCTTCGCCGCGCAGGCCGCCCGCACCCCCGACGCACCGGCCCTCCTCTTCGGCGGTACGGAGATCAGCTACGCCGACCTCAACGCCCGCGCCAACCGCCTGGCCCGCTGGCTCGCAGCACGCGGCGCGGGCCCCGAGAAGCTGGTGGCGGTACTGCTGCCGCGCTCGGTCGACCTGGTCGTCGCCCTGCTGGCCGTACTGAAGTCGGGCGCCGGATACGTACCCGTGGACCCGGACTTCCCGCGCGAGCGCATCGACCACATCCTGGGCGACGCAGAACCGGTCCTCACCCTGACCGGCGCCGACCTCGCCGAGGCGGAGCTGAGCACCCACCCCTCCGACGACGTGCACATACCGGGCCGCTCCGGCGAGCAGACCGCGTACGTCATCTACACCTCGGGCTCCACCGGCCGCCCCAAGGGCGTGGCCGTCCCCGGCGCCGCACTGGTCAACTTCCTCACCTCCATGCAGGACCGGTTCGCCCTCACCCCCGCCGACCGGCTGCTCGCGGTGACCACCGTCGGCTTCGACATCGCGGGGCTCGAACTCTTCCTGCCGCTGCTGCACGGCGCCGCCGTCGTCCTCGCCTCCCGCGACACCGTCCGCGACGCCCCCGCACTGGCCCGCCTGCTCCACGAGTCGGGCGCCACCGCCATGCAGGCCACCCCGAGCCTCTGGCAGGCCCTCGCCGAGGCCGACGGCATCCCGGCCGGGCTGCGGGTGCTGGTCGGAGGCGAGGCACTGCCCGCGCCGCTCGCCCGCACCCTGGCGGCCGGCGGGCGGTCCGTCACCAACCTCTACGGTCCTACCGAGACCACCGTCTGGTCCTCCGCCTCCGAGGTGACCGCCGACGGCGACGTCTCCCTCGGCGGACCCATCGCCAACACCCGCCTCTACCTCCTCGACCAGGGCCTGCGCCCGGTCCCGGCAGGCGTCGCGGGCGAGCTCTACATCGCCGGATCCGGCCTGGCCCGCGGCTACCACCACCGCCCCGGACTGTCCTCGGAGCGCTTCGTCGCCGACCCGTACGGCCCGGCCGGCACCCGCATGTACCGCACCGGCGACCTGGTCCGCCGCCGCACCGACGGCAGCCTGGAGTACCTCGGCCGTACCGACTTCCAGGTCAAGGTCCGCGGCTTCCGCATCGAACTCGGCGAGATCGAGACGGTGCTCGCCGACCACCCCAACGTCGCCCGCAGCGCCGTCGTCGTCCGCGAGGACACCCCCGGCGACAAACGCCTGGTGGCCTACGCGGTCGCCGCCCCCGACCGCAGGATCGACCACGCGGTGCTCCGCAAGCACATGGGCGCCGCCCTGCCCGAGTACATGGTGCCCACCGCCTTCGTCACCCTCGACGCGCTGCCGCTGACCCCCAACGGCAAGCTCGACCGGGCCGCGCTGCCCGCCCCCGCCTACGGCGTGGAGAGCGCCGGCCGCGCCCCGCGCACCCCGCAGGAGGAGATCCTGTGCGGGCTGTTCGCCGAGGTGCTCGGCGTCGGCCGGATCACCGTCGACGAGGACTTCTTCGCCCGCGGCGGACACTCGCTGCTCGCCCTGCGGCTGATGACCCGCATCCGCGCCACCTTCGGCGTCGAACTCCCCGTACGCCAGCTCTTCGAGACGCCCACCGTCTCCGGGCTCGCCGGACTCGTCGCCACCGGCGACGCCGCCCGTATCCCGCTCACCGCCCACCAGCCGCGCCCGGCCCGCATCCCCGTCTCCTTCGCCCAGCGCCGCCTGTGGTTCCTGGGCCGCCTGGAAGGCCCCAGCGCCGCCCACAACATCCCCACCACCCTGCGGCTGACCGGCTCCCTGGACCGGGACGCCCTGCGCGCCGCACTCCTGGACGTCGTCACCCGCCACGAGACCCTGCGCACCGTCTTCGCCGAGGACGCCGAGGGCCCCCACCAGATCGTCCTGGACCCCGAACAGGCCAGGCCCGAACCGCAGGTCGTGGCCACCGACGAGGACGGACTGACCGCCGAGCTCCAGCGGGCCGCCCGGCGCGGCTTCGACCTGGCCGCCGAACCGCCGCTGCGCGTCCACCTCTTCGAACTCGGCCCCGACGAGCACGTACTGATGCTCCTCGTGCACCACATCGCCAGCGACGGCGGCTGGTCCACCCCGGTCCTGGTCCGCGACCTCACCGCCGCCTACACCGCCCGCAGCGCGGGCGAGGCACCGGGCTGGAGCGAACTGCCCGTGCAGTACGCCGACTACACCCTGTGGCAGCGCGAGGTACTCGGCTCCGAGGACGACCCCGACAGCCCCGTCTCCCGCCAGCTCGACCACTGGCGCACCGCCCTCGCCGACCTCCCCGACGAGCTCGGCCTGCCCACCGACCGGCCCCGCCCGGCCGAGGCCACCTACCGGGGCGACACCGTGCCCCTCACCGTCCCCGCCGAACTCCACCAGCGCCTGGAGAGCCTCGCCCGCGACCACCAGGCCAGCCTCTTCATGGTCGTCCAGGCAGGGCTCGCCGCCCTGCTCGCCAAGCTCAGCGGCACCACCGACATCCCCATCGGCACCCCCATCGCGGGCCGCACCGACGAGGCCCTGGACGACCTGGTCGGCTTCTTCGTCAACACCCTCGTGCTGCGCACCGACGTCTCCGGCGACCCCACCTTCCTCGACCTGCTCGCCCGCACCCGGCAGACCGACCTCGCCGCGTACGCCCACCAGGACGTGCCCTTCGAGCGCCTCGTCGAGGTACTCAACCCGGCCCGCTCGATGGCCCGCCACCCCCTCTTCCAGACCATGCTGGCCTTCAACAACGTCGACCAGCGGGCCGCCCTCGGCGAGGGCCGGCTGCCGGGACTGACCGTCTCCGGCAGCCAGGTCACCACCGGCATCGCCCAGTTCGACCTGCTGCTCGCCGTCGCCGACGGCCGCACCGACGACGGCGCCCCCGCCGGACTCACCGGCCACCTGGAGTACAACCTCGACCTCTTCGAGAAGGACAGCGCCCAGAC
This sequence comes from Streptomyces sp. NPDC032721, assembly GCF_055579625.1. NCBI lineage: Bacteria > Bacillati > Actinomycetota > Actinomycetes > Kitasatosporales > Streptomycetaceae > Streptomyces > Streptomyces sp. NPDC032721. Next base: position 44,843 of record NZ_JBVIMX010000028.1, read on the forward strand.
CCTCGTACGACGCCTCCTGCTGCTCCTGGACGCCGTCAGCCGACAGCCCGAACTGCCGCTCAGCCGCGTCGACCTGCTGGAGGACGACGAGCGCGGGAAGATCCTCGGCGACTGGCTCGACACCGCCCGCGAGACACCCCGCGCGACCCTGCCCGCCCTCTTCGAGGCACAGGCCGCCCGCACCCCCGACACCCCCGCCGTCCGCTTCGCGGACCGCACCCTGACCTACGCCGAGCTCAACACCCGGGCCAACGCCCTGGCCCACCTGCTCACCTCGCACGGCGCGGGCCCCGAGGACTTCGTCGCCATCGCGCTGCCGCGCACCGAACTGACCCTCGTCGCCGTCCTCGGCGTCCTCAAGTCCGGTGCCGCCTACCTGCCGGTGGACCCCGAGTACCCGGCCGACCGCATCGCCCACCTGCTCGGCGACGCCGCCCCCGCCCTGCTCCTCACCTCCGCCGCCGCAGCCGCCCGGCTGCCCGAAGGCGGGCCGCGCCGCCTCGTCCTGGACGCCCCCGACACCGCTGCTGCCCTGGCGGCCGGCCCCGCCCACAACCCCACCGACCGCGACCGCCGCGCCCCCCTGCTGCCCTCGCACGCCGCGTACGCGATCTACACCTCGGGCTCCACCGGCCTGCCCAAGGGCGTCGTCGTCCCGCACGAGAACGTCGGCGACCTCGCCGCCTGGGCGGTCGAGCAGTTCGGCCCCCTGGGCATGGCCCACGTGGTGGCCTCCACCTCGCTCAACTTCGACGTCTCCGTCTTCGAGATGTTCGGCCCGCTGCTGTCCGGCGGCACCGTCGAAGTGATGCGCGACGTACTGGAACTCGCCGACCCGGCCCACGCGGGCCGCTCGTTCGGCCTGGTCAGCGGAGTGCCCTCGGCCATGGCCCAGATCGTCGGGGACGGCGGCCGACTGGTCACCGCCCGCGAGGTCGTCCTCGCCGGCGAAGGGGTCTCCGCCCACGACGCCAACGCCATCGTCAGCGCCGTCGGCGCCCGCCGCTTCGCCAACATCTACGGCCCCACCGAAGCCACCGTCTACGCCAGCGCCTGGTACACCGAGGACGAGATCACCCGCGTCCCCCCGATCGGCGCCCCCCTGCGCAACACCCGCCTCTACGTCCTGGACGCCGCCCTGCGCCCCGTCCCCGTCGGCGTCACCGGCGAGCTCTACATCGCCGGACCCGGCCTGGCCCGCGGCTACCACCACCGCCCCGGCCTGTCCTCGGAACGCTTCGTCGCCGACCCGCACGGCCCGGCGGGCACCCGCATGTACCGCACCGGCGACCTGGTCCGCTGGGACGCCGAAGGACAGCTCGACTACCTGGGCCGCACCGACTTCCAGGTCAAGGTCCGCGGCTTCCGCATCGAACTCGGCGAGATCGAGTCCGTACTCGCCACCCACCGGGACGTGGCCCGCGTAGCCGTCATCGTCCGCGAAGACAGGCCCGGCGACAAACGCCTGGTGGCGTACGTCGTCCCCAACCGTGCGGCCGCCGACCGCACCACCACCGACCGCGCGGCCGCCGAGCACCTCGCCGCCGGCCTGGACACCGCCGGCCTGGCCGGCTCCGACCTGGGCACCGCTGGCCTGGCTGCCACCGACCTGGGCACCGCTGGCCCGGCCGCCCCCGACCTGGACACCGCCGCCCTGCGCGCCCACGTCGCCGCGGCCCTGCCCGCCCACATGGTGCCCTCCGCGTTCCTCGCGCTGGATGCCCTGCCGCTCAACCCCAACGGCAAACTCGACCGCGCCGCCCTGCCCGCCCCCGACCACACCGCGCCCCGCGAGGGCCGGGCCCCGCGTACTCCGCACGAGGAGTTGCTGTGCGGGCTGTTCGCCGAGGTTCTCGGTGTGCCGCAGGTGTTCCTCGACGATGACTTCTTCACCCTCGGCGGCCACTCCCTGCTCGCCACCCGTCTCGCCGGGCGGATCCGCACCACCCTCGGCGAGGAACTGACCATCCGGCAGTTCTTCGAGACGCCGACCGTGGCCGGTCTCGCCGCCGTGCTCGGCGACGGCGGACCCGCCCGCACCCGGCTGCTGGCCGGCGCCCGCCCCGACCGCATCCCGCTCTCCTTCGCCCAGCAACGCCTGTGGTTCCTGGGCCGGTTCGAGGGCCGCAGCCACACCTACAACGTGCCCACCGGGCTGCGCCTGTCCGGCACCGTCGACCACGACGCGCTCAAGGCCGCCCTCGCCGACCTCACCGCCCGCCACGAGACCCTGCGCACCGTCTTCGCCGAGGACGCCGAGGGCCCCTACCAGACGGTGCTCGCCCCCGACCAGGCCCGCCCGGAGCTCCCGCTGATCCGCACCACCGAGGCGGACCTCGGCCGGGCGCTGGAGAAGGAAGCCACGTACGGCTTCGACGTCAGCGCCGAACCCCCGCTGCGCGCCCGCCTGTTCGAGGTCGGCCCCGAGGAACACGTACTGCTCCTGCTGGTCCACCACATCGCCACCGACGGCTGGTCCATGCCCCTGCTGGTCCGCGACCTGACCGCCGCATACACCGCCCGCTGCGCGGGCCGGGCGCCGGGCTGGAGCGAACTGCCCGTGCAGTACGCCGACTACACCCTGTGGCAGCGCGACCTGCTCGGCTCCGAGGACGACCCCGACAGCCTCGCCTCGCGCCAGCTCGACCACTGGCGGCAGACCCTCGCCGGACTGCCCGAGGAACTGGACCTGCCCACCGACCGGCCCCGCCCGGCCGTCGCCTCCTACCGGGGCGACGTCCTGGACGTGGAGATACCGGCCGCCACCCACGCCCTCCTCGCCGACCTCGGCAAGGAGCATCAGGCCAGCCTGTTCATGGTCGTCCAGGCGGGCCTCGCCGCCCTGCTCGCCAAGCTCAGCGGCAGCACCGACATCCCCATCGGCACCCCCATCGCGGGCCGCACCGACGACGCGCTGGAGGACCTGGTCGGCTTCTTCGCCAACACCCTCGTACTGCGCACCGAGGTACGGCCCGAGGAGAGCTTCGCCGACCTGCTCGCCCGGGTACGGGAGACCGACCTCACCGCGTACGCCCACCAGGACGTGCCCTTCGAGCGCCTGGTCGACGTCCTCAACCCGGCCCGCTCGATGGCCCGCCACCCGCTCTTCCAGACCATGCTCACCTTCGACAACGTGGCCGCCCGCAGCGCCGCCGAGGCCGCCGGGGACGACGCGATGCCCCAACTGGCCGCATCCGGCCAGGGCGTGGGCACCGGCGTCGCTCGCTTCGACATGATGTTCCGGCTCGGCGAGCGGCCCGCCGCCGACGGCCGCCCCGCCGGGATCGCCGGCGTACTGGAGTACGCGGGCGACCTCTACGACCGCAGCACCGCCCGCGCCCTCGCGGACCGGCTCGTCGCCGTACTGACCGCGGCGGCGGCCCGCCCGCACGCCCCCGTCGGCTCCCTCGACAGCCTGCCCGAGGCGGACCGCGAGCGGCTGCTCGTGGAGTGGAACGACACCGCCAGGGACCTCCCCGCCGACCACCTGCCCGCGCTCTTCCGCGCCCAGGCCGCCCGCACCCCCGACGCACCCGCCCTCGAATTCGAGGGACGCGTCCTGGACTACCGCGAGCTCGACCTCCGCTCCGAACGGCTCGCCCACGCGCTGGCCGCCCGGGGCGTGGGCCCCGAGGACCTGGTGGCCGTCGCCCTGCCCCGCACCGAGGAACTGGTCGTCGCGCTCCTCGCGGTCCTCAAGTCCGGTGCCGCGTACGTGCCGATCGACCCCGAATACCCGGCCGACCGGGTCGGCTACATGCTCGACGACGCCCGCCCCGTACTCCTGCTCACCGACCACGACACCGCCACCGCGCTGCCCGCGGACACCGCCCCCGAGGTGCCGCGCCTGGTCCTCGACGACCCGGAGACCGTCCGCGCCCTCGACGCCACCACCGGCGACCAGCTCGCCACGGCCCGCGCGCTCGCCCCGCCGCACCCCGACCACCCGGCGTACGTCATCTACACCTCGGGCTCCACCGGCCGCCCCAAGGGCGTCGTCGTCGGCCACGGCAACCTGCTCAACCTGCTCAACGCCATGCGCGACCACCTCTCGATGACCGAGGACGACCGGCTGCTGGCCGTCACCACCGTCGGCTTCGACATCTCCAACCTGGAGCTGTGGACCCCCCTCGCACACGGCGCCCAACTCGTCCTGGCCGCCCGCGAGACCGTCAAGGACCCGCACGCCCTGGCCCGGCTCGTCGAGACGTCCCGCGCCACCGTCCTCCAGGCCACCCCGACCACCTGGCAGGGCCTGGTCAACGCCCGCCCGCAGGCCCTGCGCGGCCTGGCCAAACTCGTCGGCGGCGAAGCTCTCCCCGGCCCGCTCGGCACCGCCCTCGAAGAGCTCGGCGGCACCCTCACCAACGTCTACGGACCCACCGAGACCACCATCTGGTCCACCGCCGCCGTCCTCGACGCCGGCACCAGCGCCCGGCCCCCGATCGGCCGCCCCCTCGACAACACCCAGGTGTACGTCCTGGACGGCGGGCTCCGCCCGGTCGCCCCGGGCGAGGCGGGCGAGCTCTACATCGCGGGCCTCGGCGTGGCCCGCGGCTACCTGCGCCGCCCCGGCCTGTCCGCCGAACGCTTCACCGCCGACCCCTTCGGCCAGGCCGGCACCCGGATGTACCGCACCGGCGACCTGGTCCGCTGGAGCCCCGACGGCGTACTCGAATACATCGGCCGCACCGACCACCAGGTCAAGCTCCGCGGCTTCCGCATCGAACTCGGCGAGATCGAGGCTGAGTTGACGGCGCATCAGGAAGTGGCGCAGGCCGTCGTCGTGGCGCGCGAGGACACCCCCGGCGACAAACGCCTGGTCGCCTACGCCGTCCCCGAGCGCGGCGACGGCACCCGCGACACCGAACAGGAGAACCGCCAGGTCGAGGAGTGGGAGGCCGCCTACGACGCCCTCTACGACGACAGCGCCGCAGACACCTCCGCCGACGGCACCTCCTCCGCCGTCCCCTTCGGCGAGGACTTCGGCATCTGGCGCAGCACCTACACCGGCGACCCCATCCCGCTGGAGGAGATGCGCGCCTGGCGCGCGGGCACCGTCGAGCGGATCCTCGCCGACCGCCCAGGACGCGTCCTGGAGATCGGCGCGGGCACCGGCCTGATCCTCGCCCACGTCGCCCCGCACTGCGAGAGCTACTGGGCCACCGACCTCTCCGGCGCCGTCGTCCGGCGGCTGCGCACCCAGGTCGCCGCCCGCCCCGACCTCGCCGACCGGGTCATCCTCTCCGCCCGCCCCGCCCACGACATCGAGGGCATGCCGCTCGGCGCCTTCGACACCGTCATCCTCAACTCGGTCGTCCAGTACTTCCCCAGCGCCGACTACCTCACCGACGTCCTCGCCAAGGTGATGCGGCTGCTGGCCCCCGGCGGCACCGTCTTCGTCGGCGACGTCCGCAACCTGCGCACCCTGCCCGCCCTGCGCGGCGCCGTCGCCCTCCAGGACCGCGACCCGGCGGACCTCGCGACCGCCGAGAGGGACCAACTGCGCGCCGAGACCGAGCGCACCGTCGCCCGCGAGAAGGAACTGCTGCTGGCCCCCGACTGGTTCACCGCACTGCGCGAGACCCTGCCCGGCGTCCGGGGCGTGGACCTGCGCGTCCGGCGCGGCACCCACCACAACGAACTCACCCGCCACCGCTACGACGTCGTCCTGCGCACCGCGCCCGGCCTCGACGTGGCCGGCGCCCCGGAGCTCGTCTGGGGGGAGCGGATCGGCTCCGTCGAGGACCTGGTCGTCGAACTCACCCGCCCCGACGCCCCCCGCGTCCTGCGCGTCACCCGCATCCCCAACCGCCGGGTGCTCGCCGAGACCCGCGCGGTCCGCGACCTCCTCGGCCAGGAACAGCGCCCCGCCGCGCACGCGGCCACCGCCGTCGACCCCGAGGAACTGCACGCCCTCACCGAACGCACCGGCCACCGCGTCGCCCTCACCTGGGCGGGCACCGGCGACGACGGGGCGGGCGAACTGGATGCCGTACTCGTCGCCGAGGACACCGCCGCCGACCACAGCACCGCCGACCACGGCACCGCCGGGGGACTCGACGGCCTCACCCTCACCGGGGTGTACCGCGCGGCCCCCGACCCCGCCCGCCCCCACCACAACGACCCCGCCCGCTGGCGCGAGGACGCCGGGCTCGGCACCGTACTGCGCGACCGCCTCAAGGAGGCCCTGCCCGCCCACATGGTGCCCGCCGCCGTCGTCACCCTCGACGCGCTCCCACTCACCCCCAACGGCAAGGTCGACCGCAAGGCGCTCCCCGCCCCCGACTTCTCCGCGGGCACCACGGGACGCCCCCCGACCACCCCGCGCGAAGAGCTGATGTGCGCCCTGTTCGCAGAAGTCCTTGGCCTGGCCCGCGTCGGCCTGGACGACAACTTCTTCGAGTGCGGCGGCCACTCCCTGCTGGCCACCCGGCTGGTCGGCCGGGTCACCGCCGTCCTGGGCGTCGACGTACCGCTGCGCCGCCTCTTCCAGGCACCCACCCCCGACGCCCTGCTGCGCGCCCTCGAACCGGCGGACGCGCAGGACGGGCACGGCGTCCTGGTCCCGCTGCGCGCCTCCGGCACCGCCTCGCCGCTGTTCTGTGTGCACCCCGCCGCCGGACTGAGCTGGTGCTACCTCGGACTGCTCGCCCACCTCGGCCCCCAGTACCCGCTGTACGGGCTCCAGGCGCGCGGCACCGACGGCAACGAGGTGCTGCCCGCCTCCATCGAGGAGATGGCCGTCGACTACGCCGACCAGATCCGCGCCGTCCGCCCCGAGGGCCCCTACCGGCTGCTCGGCTGGTCGGTCGGCGGCACCGTCGCCCACGCGGTCGCCGCCGAACTGGAGCGCCGGGGCGCCGAGGTGGAACTCCTCGCGATCCTGGACGCCTACCCGGTCGCCGACGCCGTCGGCACCGAACCCCCCTCCGAGGCCACCATCGTCGCCCACAACCTCCGGGCCATCGGCTTCGACTTCCAGGAGGGCGAACTCACCGCCGAGACCTTCCCCATCGACCGCTACCGGGCCTTCCTGGCCCGCGAGAACAAGGTCATGGCCCGCTTCGAGGCGCACGAGATCCTCGCCATGAAGGACGTCTACGTCAACAACACCCGACTCATGTGGTCCCACACCCCCACCCGGTTCAGCGGCGACGTCCTGTTCGTCACCGCCGAACGCGACCGGGGCGCACTCGCCCTGGAACGCGGCCACCAGGCCTGGGAGCCGTACGTCGGCGGAGTGATCGAGAACCACCCCGTCGACTCCGACCACGAGGGCCTGATGACCCGCCCCGGACCGATCGCCCACGTCGGACGGCTGCTCGCCGACCGGCTGGCGGACCTCGACGCGGCCGGCGCCACCGGTGCGGCCGCCGAGGACCACGTACGTAGAAATACCGTAGGGGCAGCGCCCAGGCTCGGCGCATGACAACAACGGACGAGAGCACGGTTGCGGCGACCCCCCTTCGCCGCAACCGCGACTTCCTCCTGTTGTGGACGGGCAACTGGCTGCAGTTCTTCGGCTCCCGCATGGGAGGCGTCTGCTACCCGCTGCTCGCGCTCCAGATCTCCGGCGGGTCGGCCCGTGCGGTGGGTCTCGCCTCCGCGGCGGCGGTCCTTCCCTTCGCCGTCGTGCAGCTGCCCGCCGGAGTTCTGGTCGACCGCTGGGACCGCCGCACCGTGATGCGGGCCTGCGCCCTCGGCCGGGCCCTCGTCCTGGGCACCCTCGCGGTCGCCGCCTACCTCGACGCGCTCTCCGTCGGCGTGCTGCTCGCACTGATCGCCGCCGACGTCTCCCTCACCATCGTCGCCAACCTCGCCGAACGGGCCGCCGTACGCACCGTGGTCCCGCCCTCCCAGCTCACCGCCGCGCTCTCGCAGAACGAGGCCCGGGTCAGGGTCGCCGGACTGCTCGGCGGCCCGGCCGGCACCGTGCTGTTCACCTGGGCGCGCTGGAGCCCCTACCTCGGCGCCGCCGTCGGCTCGCTCGCCGCGGCCGTCCAACTGCGCTTCATCAAGGCCGACTTCAGGCCACCGGCCAGAGCGGAGCACCGCCGGATCAGGGACGACCTGGCCGACGCCGTGCGCTGGCTGCGCGGACAGCACGTGCTGCGCGCCGTACTGCCCGTCGTCACGCTGGCCGCCGTACTCCTCCAGGTGGTCCAGCTCTCCCTCGTCGTACTCCTCGTCAAGGAACAGGGCCACCCGGAGTCCACGGTGGGCCTGGTGCTCGGCATCAGCGGCTGCGGCGGCGTGCTCGGCGCGCTCACCGCCCGCTGGTGGATGGCCCGTTGCCCGATGCCCGTGCTGCTGCTCGGCGGACTGGCCCTGTGGGCCGGGCTGATGACCGGCATGGCGCTGGCCTCGGGCCCCGTCCTCATGGGCGTGCTGTTCGCCGTCATGAACGCGGTCGGCGCGGTCTTCGGCGTGGCCACCGCCGTCTTCCAGATGACCACCACCCCCGAGGAACTCCAGGGCCGGGTCGCGGCCCTGGCCGGACTGATCACCGCCGCCGGATCCACGTTCGGCGCGTTCGGCGCGGGCACCCTCCTCGCCGAATGGGGCGGCACCCGCTCCCTCCTGACCGCCGCCGGAGGCATGGCCCTGCTCGCCCTGACGGGCACCCTGATCCCGTCCGTCCGCCGCGCCCACCACACCGGACCCCCGCGCCCCGAGCCGCATGCGCAACCCGGCTCAGAGAGCGTCCTGACTCCCTGAACTACCGCTCCCCGCACCGGACTTCGCCGTACACCCGCCCATGCCCAGCCGCCCGAACCCCATCCACCCCACCCACCCGGACCACCCGAAGGACCGTCCATGGACCTCAGCCTCTTCTACTTCGCGCACGACTCCACCGCGCCCGGCCAGGCCGGCCGCTACGAACTGCTGATCGAGGGTGCGAAGCTGGCCGACCGGGCCGGGCTCGCCGCCGTGTGGACCCCGGAGCGCCACTTCGACCCCTTCGGCGGGGCCTACCCCAACCCGGCCGTGCTCGGCGCCGCCCTCGCCATGTCCACCCAGCGGGTCGGCATCCGCGCGGGCAGCGTCGTTGCCCCGCTGCACCACCCGGCGCGGATCGCCGAGGAGTGGTCCGTGGTGGACAACCTCTCCGGCGGCCGGGCCGGCGTCGCCTTCGCGTCCGGCTGGAACACCGTCGACTTCGCGCTGCGCCCGGAGAACCACGCCGACCGCCGCACCCTGGTCCGCGACACCGCGGAAGAGGTGCGCAGGCTGTGGCGCGGCGAGGCACTCGCCACCACCGACGGCCTCGGCCGCCCCGTCGAGATCCGGGCCTACCCGCCCGCCGTCCAGAGCGAGTTGCCGATCTGGCTGACCTCGGCCGGCGGCGTGGACACCTTCCGGGCGGCCGCCAGGATGCGCGCCGGAATCCTCACCCACCTGCTGGGCCAGTCCCTGGAGGAGGTGGCGGGCAAGATCGCCGAGTACCGGCGGGTGGCCGCCGAGGAGCACGACGGCTGGGGCGGCCACGTCGTCCTGATGCTGCACACCCTGCTCGGCGACGACCTGGAGCAGGTCCGCGAGCAGGTCCGCGAGCCGTTCACCAACTACCTCAAGAGCTCCGCCAACCTCACCGCGAAGTCCTTCACCGGCAAGGAGACGGACCTCTCCGAGATGAACGCCGCGGACATGGACTACCTCGCCGCCCGCGCCTTCGACCGCTACTTCGAGACCGGCGGCCTGTTCGGCAGCGTCGAGCGTGCCGCCGAACTGCTGCCGCAGGTACAGGCGTTGGGCGTCGACGAGATCGGCTGCCTGGTCGACTTCGGGGTCGAGTCCAAGACCGTGCTCGACGGCATCGAGAAGCTCGGCAAGCTCAACGAGATCATCTCCCGCTGAGCCCCTCCCGCCGAGCCCCGCCGCACGTCACGCACGCCACGCACATCTCGTACGTCACGCACGTCACGCAAGCCACACCCTCAGATGAGCCAGACGAGACAGGAGACGTCATGAGCACGACCCTGCGGGCGGACCGGACCTGGTCCCCGCGCGAGATCACCGGCGCCGAGGCCCAGGGCCGCGACCTGGCCGACCACCTCACCGAGCTCGGCGCGGACGGGCTGACCGAGCTGCTGACCGAGCACAAGGCGCTCGTCTTCCGGGGCTTCGGCGTCACCCCCACGTCCATCGAGCCGGTCCTCGACCAGCTGCTGCCCAACCGGCTGCCGTACGTGCACGGGAACTCCCCGCGCACCCGGGTGCGCGGCAACCTCTACACCTCCACCGAGTACCCGCAGCGCTTCACCATCTCGATGCACAACGAGCTGAACTACGCCCACCGCTGGCCGGCCAGGCTCGCCTTCTACTGCGAGACGGCCGCCGAGTCCGGCGGTGCCACCCCGGTCGTGGACGGCGAGCTGTGGCTGGCGTCCCTGGACGCCGAGGTCCGCGAGGCGTTCGCCGGCGGCATCCGCTACGTGCAGAACCTGCACGACGGATACGGCCTCGGCAAGAGCTGGATGGACACCTTCGAGACCGACGACAAGGCCGAGGTGGAGCGCTTCCTGGCCGCCTCCGAGGCCGAGTGGGAGTGGGGCCCGGACGGCATCCGCGTCGTCCAGCACCGCAAGTCCACCACCACGCACCCGGTGACGGGCGCCGAGGTCTGGTTCAACCAGGCCGACCAGTGGCACCCGGCGGGCCTCGGCGACGAGACCTCCAAGGAGCTGTACGACATCCTGCCGCCCGAGGAGTTCCCGCAGTACGTCACCTTCGCCGACGGCAGCACCATCCCCGACGCGTACGTCACGCAGATCCGCGACCGCGGCCTGGAGCTCGCGGTGGACTGCGACTGGCAGGTCGGCGACGTGCTGCTGATCGACAACGTCCTCACCGGCCACGGCCGCCGCCCCTTCGAGGGCTCCCGCCGCATCCTGGTGGCCATGTCCGACTGACCCCCGGCCCCTGCCCCCGGCCGGCCCCCGTCCTCCCACCCCCCAGGGAGTACGGGGGCACCGGCATGCCCCCGGGCCCGAACGGCCGCCCGGCTCATTCCCGAACGGCCGCCCGGCACACGCCCGTACGGCTGCCGCCCCTCACGCCCGCAGGAACGCCAGCACCGCCAGCACCCGCCGGTGCCCCTCGGTGGCCACCGGCAGGTCCAGCTTGGTGAAGATGTTGCCGATGTGCTTGTTCACGGCGGCGTCGCTGACGAACAGCTCCGCGGCGATGGCCGAATTCGTACGCCCCTGGGCGATCAGGGCGAGCACCTCGCGCTCCCGGGGGCTCAGCCCCTCCAGGGGGTCCTTCCGCAGCCGTACGAGCTGCTGGATCACCTCCGGGTCCACCACTGTCCCACCGATCGCGATCCGGTCGATGGCGGCCGTGAAGTCCGCCACCGCCGCCACCCGCTCCTTGAGCAGATAGCCCACCCCGGCACCGCCGCCGGAGTCCAACAGGCCCAGCGCGTACGAGCGTTCCACGTACTGACTCAGTACCAGCACCGGCAACCCGGGGAATTCCTCCCGGAGTTGCACGGCCGCCTTCAGCCCGTCGTCGCTCAGCGTCGGCGGCATCCGTACGTCGGTGACGATCAGGTCCGGCCGCTCCGAGCGCACCGCCGCGACCAGGGCGTCGGCGTCACCGACCGCCGCCACCACCTCGTGCCCGACCCGCTGCAACAGCCCGACCAGGCCTTCGCGTAACAACACAGCGTCCTCTGCCACGATCAGGCGTAGCGACACGGAACCTCCACATGCAACAGGGTGGGACCACCGACCGGACTCGACACCCGCATACGGCCGTCCAGCGCCCTGACCCGGTCGGCGAGCCCGGTGACACCCGTGCCCGCCTCCGTGTCCACGCCGCCGTTCCCGTCGTCCGTGATGTCGAAGATCAGCAGATCGGCATGGTACCGACCGCGCACCTCCGCCTTCTGGGCCCCGCTGTGCTTGGCGATGTTCGTCATGGCCTCGTTGATGAGGTAGTACATCGTCGTCTCGACCTTCTTCGGCAGCCCCTCGGGCAGCCGCAGGTCCACCGTGACCGGGATCGGGAACCGGGCGGCGTAGTCCTCGATCGCCGCGACCAGCCCGTGATCGGCCAGTACCGGCGGATTGAGGCCACGGATCAGCGCTCTCAACTCCTGGTGCGCGGTGGAGAGTTGGGTCTCCGCCTGGGTGAGCAGCTCGGCCTGCGGGGAGCCGGGCGGGGTGTCCAGGCGCAGCATGCCCAGCGTCATCCCCAGCGACACCAGCCGCTGCTGCGCCCCGTCGTGCAGATCGCGTTCGATCCGTACCCGCTCCGCGTCGAAGGCGTCCAGCAGCCGCACCTGCGAGGCGCGCACCTCGCGCAGCTCCTCCCCGAGCTCCTTGTCGCGCGGCGCCAGGAAGGTGCGCGCCATCGCGGCCCGCGCCCCCGCCCACGAGGTCACCGTGTACGGCGACGCCAGCAGCAGAGCCGCCGAGAAGATCGCCCACGGCCACGTCTCACTGTCCAGCGAACTGAGGAAGACCGCCGGCAGACCGAAGCAGAAGAGCAGCACCATCAGGTCCACCCACCACAGCCCCGCCGACGAGATCAGCGTGAACACCAGCTCCCGCCAGGTCACCTGCTCCTTGAGCCGGGTCATCACCCACGCCTTGGTGCCTGGTTCGTTCGGACGCTGGTGCGGGTCGGGCAGTTGGTCCAGGTCCACCAGCCGCAGCCGCCACCGCTCCAGCCTCGCCACCACGGTGGAGGCCATCACCACCCCCACCAGAGGGGCGACGCCGATCAGTACCACCAGCAGCGACAGCCCGGCCGCCAGCCCGGCGGCGAAGATCACGATCGCCGCCGTGCCGACCAGAACACCGCTGCTCAGATAGGCGAGGGACCGCCAGGGCCAGCTCGATTTCAGGAAGCTCATGGGGCGCTGAGCCATGGCCTGCCAGGCCGTTGTGGGACGCATGTGGCCACCGTAGCCCGGCAGTTCGAACCACCGGGGTAGTGCTGGCACTACCCGCGAAGTAGAGGGTGGGTCAGTGCCCCGACCCCCCCTCGTGCGGTGAGATCAATGCATGACGACAACGACGCAAACCTCCGTACAGGACGCAGTCGAACTCCACGGCGTGCGCAAGGTCCACGGCACTGGCGACCACGCGGTCACCGCACTGGACAGCATCTCCATCGGGTTCCCCCGCGGCACCTTCACCGCGATCATGGGCCCCTCGGGCTCCGGCAAGTCCACCCTGCTGCAGTGCGCGGCCGGCCTGGAGCAGCCGACCGAAGGCCAGATCGTCCTGGCGGGCGTCGACATCGGCAAGCAGAACGAGAAGCAGCGCACCGAGCTCCGCCGCAAGCACATCGGCTTCGTCTTCCAGGCCTTCAACCTCGTCGAGTCGCTCACCGCGGCCCAGAACGTGGAACTGCCCTCCCGCTTCGCCGGCCGCAAGGTCGACCCGAGGGCCGTCGCCGCGGCGCTCGCCTCGGTCGGTCTCGCCGAGCGTTCCAACCACCGTCCCAGCCAGCTCTCCGGCGGCCAGCAGCAGCGAGTCGCCCTCGCCCGCGCCCTGGTCACACGCCCCGACGTCCTCTTCGCGGACGAGCCCACCGGCGCCCTGGACACCGTCACCTCCAAGGAAGTGCTGAGGATGATGCGGATGCTGGTCGACCAGGAGGGCCAGACCACGCTGATGGTCACCCACGACCCGGTGGCCGCCTCCGTGGCCGACGTCGTCGTCTTCATCAAGGACGGCCGGATCGCCGACCGCATCCCGCTCCACCGCGACCCCAACGCCAACAACGCCGCGGCCATCGCCGCCCACATGGCCCGGCTGGAGGCGTGATGTTGATCATCGCGAACGTACGCGAGCGCTGGTCCAGCTTCCTCGGAGCCTTCCTCGCCGTCATGGTCGGCGTGGCCCTGATCACCACCACCCTCGTCATCTACGACTCCAGCCGCCCCACCGTCCAGGACCGCTACTCCGGCGCCGCCGCACTGGCCCTGCCGCAGCAGGCACTGGAGACGGACGGCAGCGCCGAGGACCGGATGCCGTGGAGCCCGGCCGAGGCCGCCCCGATCCGCGCCCAGCTCGACGCGGTCCCCGGAGTCTCCTCCGTCGTCATCGACCGCTCCTTCTACGCCCAGGCCATCCAGAACGGCAAGCCCGTCACCGACGAGGGCGCCGCCGAAGCCGGACACGGCTGGGGCAGCGCCCAGATGGCGCCCTACAAGCTGGCCTCCGGCCGGGCACCCAGCGCCGCCAACGAGGTCGTCGTCGACAAGGCGCTGGGCGTGGCCGCAGGCAGCACCCTCACCGTCAACATCACCGAAGGCCGCAAGCCGTTCACCGTCGTCGGCACCGTCGATGGCCCCGGCTACTACTTCAGCGAGGCGTTCGCCGCCAAGCAGCAGCCCGGCGTCAGCACCTTCGGCCTGATCGCCGACAAGGGGGCCGCCGCCTCCGCCATCGCCGCCGGCGCCCAGAAGATCGTCGGCGACAAGGGCTCCGTCCTCACCGGCGACGCCCGCTCCGAACTCCAGCCCCAGTACGTCGAGCACAAGCGCAACCTCGGTGTCCAGCTCATCGGCGCCATGGCCGCGCTCGGCCTCTTCACCACCGTCTTCGTCGTCGCCTCCATGCTGGTCCTGTCCACCGGGATGCGCCGCCGGGAGATCGGCCTGCTGCGCACCATCGGCGCCGCACCCAGCCAGATCCGCCGCATGATCCTCGGCGAGGCCGCCGTCGTCGGCCTCCTCGGCTCCGCCGTCGGCTGCCTGGCCGGCATCGCCGCCGCCCCGGTACTGCGCGACATCCTCAAGGGCCTGGACGTCACCCCGCCCGGCATGGAGATCAGCGTGGCCGCCTGGCCGCTGCTCGTCGCCTCCGCGGTCGGCATCGGCGTCAGCGTCATCGGTGCCTGGGCCGCCGGCCGCAAGGCCGCCAAGGTCGCCCCGATCGAGGCACTGCTCGACAGCCGCTCCGCCAACAGCGGGATGGGGCGCGGCCGTTGGATCGCCGGACTCTCCGTCCTCGGTCTGGGCGCGGTCCTGGCCATCGCCACCGCCACCACCGGCGCCGACAGCCGCATCAGCATGGCGCTCTTCGCCACCATGACGCTCATCGTCGCCGCCGCCCTGCTGGCCCCCGCCCTCGTCGGCCCCATCGGCCGCCTGCTCACCGCCCCCTTCCAGAAGCGCGGCAAGGCCGACTCGGTCCTGATCCGCTCCGAACTCACCGCCAACTCCCGCCGCGCCGCCTCCCTGGTCGCCCCCGTCATCGCCGCGGTCGGCTTCGCCGTCCTGCTCAGCGGAGCGGTCGAGACGATGCGCGTCGCCTACCCGGCCGGCGAAGCCCTCAAGGTCGCAGGCCAGACCATCGTCACCTCCGACGGAACCCCCGGAAACACCGACGAGGTGGTCGCCGCCAACCCGGTAGGCAAGGCCTCCGTCCCGACCCGCGCCTTCATCGGCGACAAGCACACCGTCCTGGATGTCCTCGGCACCCGCGACCCCCAGTGGAACAAGCCCGGCGAGGCCGTCCTCGGCCAGCGCACCGCCACCGACCTGGGCCTGAAGGAGGGCCAGAGCACCCCGGTCCGCTTCGCGGACGGCACCACCGTCAACCTGAAGATCAGCAAGGTCCTGGCCGACGACCCGGCCCGAGGCGACTTCGTGGTCGCCCGTGACCTGGTCCGGGCCCACGACCCGGCCGCCCTCACCGACGACATCTTCGTACCCGCCGGCCACAAGGCCTCCGCCGCGGTCCCCGGCACCGCCGTCCACGACGCCCTGCAGTACGCCCTCGACGACTACAACACCGACGCCAAGCTCACCGACAGCCTGGCCGCCATGCTCATCGCCATCGCCGTCGGCTACAGCGTGATCGCCGTCGCCAACAGCATGGCCATGGCAGCCCACGGCCGCCGCCGCGACTTCGCGGTCATGAAGTCGGCGGGCGGCACGGTCCGCCAGCTCCTCAAGCTGGCGGCCAGCGAGACCGCGGTCCTGGTCGGCGTCGGCGCCGGCCTCGGCATCCTGGTCACCCTGCCCCCGCTGGCCGGAATGGCCTCCGGCCTCTCCCAGGCCACCTCGGCCGACGTCGGCCTCCACCTCAACAACGGCGCCATCACCACAGCAGTCATCGGCACCCTGGTCGCAGCGATCCTGGCGGGGGTGATGGTCACGGCAAAGACCCTGAAGAAGCCCGCATAACCCACCACAACCCACGAACCCAGCCCGCCCGGTACGGAGGTAGGAAGGAGGCGAACCCCCAGAAAAACCAAAGCGGGCACCACACCACCAGAACGGCCCCGGGGAATCCCCCCGGGGCCGCTCCCGTGCACCACCCCACCCGTTACCCCACCCCCTCGACCGCCGAAGCCCCTACGCCCCCGCCCCCTTGGGCGGCGGCCCCCGCCGAGCCCCCTTGGGCGGCGGGGCCGCACCCACCCGTTGCCCCGCCCCCTTGTGCGGCGCGGCCACCCCTACGCCGCCCGCCTCCTTGGGCGGCGGGGCCGCCCCCCCCGGGGGCGGAACGGGCGGGCAAGGGGGCGGCCCCCGACGGAGTCGCACCTTCCGCCCCCGCCCCACCTCCGCCATGGCCCCCACCCCCACACCCCCGCCACAGCCCCCTACCGCCCACCGCACCGCACCGCACCCCGCCCTCCGCCGGAGCCCGCACCCAGCCACCCCCCCACCGCCCCCACCCCCCAAACCCGGACACACCCCACCCCACCCCCACCGCTTATAGACCGCGGATAGCGCCCCTGACTCTGCTGGTCTGCGCAAGCGCGATGGGAGGCGATGACAGTGACGATTCCGGACCTGCGCACGCAGTCTCGGTGGCTCAGGCCGTTCCACCAGGTGCCCCGGCCCCGGTGCCGACTCGTGTGCGCCCCGCACGCGGGCGGCACCGCCCACGCCTACCGAACCTGGCCCACCGGCCTCCCGGCCGACGTCGAGGTGCACGCCGTGCAGTACCCCGGCCGCCAGGACCGGCTCGGCGAACCCACCCCCACCACCATGGCCGACCTGGCCGGCCCGCTCGCCGACGCACTGGAACCCTTCCTCGGCGAGCCCCTGGCCCTGTTCGGCCACAGCATGGGCGCCCTCGTCGCCTACGAGGCGACCCTCGAACTCGAACGCCGCCACGGCAAGGTCGTGGACCTCCTCGCCGTCTCCGGCTCGCGCGCCCCCCACCACCGGGAGACGCACGACCGGCACGAACTCGACGACGCCGCCCTCATCGAGGAACTCCGCAGCCTGAACGACTCCTTCGACGACCTGCTGGCCGCCCCCGAACTCCTCGACCTGGTACTGCCGCCCATCCGGGCCGACTTCGGCGTCGTGGCCCGCTACCGCAGGGACACCCCCGTACCCGTGGCCGCCCCCCTGCTCGCCCTCGGCGGCACCACCGACCCCGACGTCAGCCCCGAGGACCTGCACCGCTGGCGCGCCTGCACCAACGGCGCCTTCGGCACCCGGGCCCTGACCGGCGGTCACTTCTACCTCACCGACGAGCAGGCCGTTCTCGACGTGCTCGCCCCCTGGCTCCCCACCCGGCGCCACGTCACCCACCGGGTCTGACCGGGACCCACCACCCCGAGCCCGACGCACCCCGAGCCCACCACACAGAGCCCGACGCACCCCGAGCCCACCACCCCGAGCCCGACGCACCCCGAGCCCGACCCGGACCGGCTCCGACAAGGCCCGGCTCCGACAAGGACCGGCGACAAGGCCCGGCGGTCCGACCCCCGTCGGCCCGCCCCCGACCCCACGACACAGGAGTACGCGCAGCATGGCTGACCTGTCCGGCGCCTCGAACGTCGTCGAGATCCTCACCGAGAACGCCCGCACCCGCGGCGACTTCCCCGTCCTCGCGGTCGTCCCCGACCCCGCCAACCCCGCCACCGCCCAGTGGGCGACCAACGAACAGCTGGACCGGGCCGCCCGGGTCTGCGCCCTGGAGCTGCTGCGCACCTGCCGCACCGGCGACCGGGTGCTGCTCCTGCACCCCAACTCCGTCGAGTTCGTCGTCTCCCTCCTCGGCTGCTTCTACGCAGGCCTGGTCCCGGTGCCGTCCTCCATGCCCGGCCGCTACCAGCAGGACCAGCGCCGCGTCCGGGGCATCGCCCGCGACGCCGCCGTGACCTGCGTACTCACCTCCCCCGACGACCACGCCGAGGTCAGCGCCTGGGCCAGGACGGAGAACCTGGACGTCCCCGTCCTGGTCCCCGACACCGACCCCGCCGCCCCCACCGAGCCCTTCACCCCGCACCTGGCCGCCCCCGACGACCTGGCCCTCCTCCAGTACACCTCGGGCTCCACCAGCGACCCCAAGGGCAGCATCACCACCCACCGCAACCTGCTCATCAACGCCGGGAACATCGACACCTACCTCCCGACCCGCGAGGGCCAGCGCTACGGCGGCTGGCTGCCCAACTACCACGACATGGGCCTGATGGGGCACATCCTGACCCCGCTGCTCACCGGCCACGGCATCGCCCTGATGACCCCGACCGCGTTCCTGCGCCGCCCCCGCGCCTGGCTCGAACTCGTCGACCACTTCGACATCGGCCTGTCCGCCGCCCCCAACTTCGCGTACGAGCTGTGCCTCACCCGCGTCCCCGACGAGGGCATCGAGGACCTCGACCTGTCCCGCTGGGAGCAGACCATCAGCGGCTCCGAGCCGGTCAAGGCGAGCGTCGTCGAGGCCTTCGCCGAGCGCTTCGCCCCCACCGGCCTCGTCATCGAACAGTGCACCCCCTGCTACGGCATGGCCGAGTCCACCCTCCTCATCTCCACCACCTCGGGCCGCATCCCCGTCGTCCTGCACTGCGACGCCACCGAACTGGAACAGGGCCGCGTGGCACCCGCCGCCGACGGCACCGGCCGCGCCCTGGTCAGCTGCGGCGAACCCCGCGACCTCGACGCCGTCATCGTCGACCCGGCCACCGGCCGCGCCCGGCCGGACGGCTCCGTCGGCGAGATCTGGCTGCGCGGCCCCTCCGTGGTCGCCGGCTACTGGCACAACGACGAAGCCACCGCCGCGACCTTCGACCAGCACCTCACCGACGACGAGAACGACACCGGCGGCTGGATGCGCACCGGCGACCTCGGCACCCTCGTCGGCGGCGAGCTGTACGTCACCGGACGCCTCAAGGAAATGATGATCGTCCGGGGCCGCAACATCTACCCGCACGACATCGAGCACGAACTGCGCCAGCACCACGAGGAGTTGAGCGACACCTTCGGCGCGGCCGTCGCCGTACCCACCGAGGACGGCACCGGCGAGCACCTCGTGGTCATGCACGAGGTCCGCCGCCGGGGCACCGACGAGGAGCTCGCCCGCCTCGCCGCCCGCATCCGCAACACCGTCGCCCGCGAGTTCGGCGTGCGCGCCGACTCCGTCATGCTCATGCGGCGCGGCGCCGTCCGCCGTACCACCAGCGGCAAGATCCAGCGCTCGGTCATGCGCGCGCTCTACACCGGCGGAGAGCTCGAACCGCTGTGGTCCGACGGCTACCGCACGGCCGCCGCCGAGCCCGCCCTCGCCGCCGCCAGGGGGGACCGATGAGAGCGGCCGGCCTCGAAGCCCACCTCACCCGGTGGTCGGCGCCCGGCGGCCCCTTCGACCCCGCCCTGCTGGCCGCCCACGACGAGACCGAGACCTTCCCCGCCGAGGCGTGCGCCGCCCTCGACACCTGGGGCCTGCCCGAGCACTACGTACCCCTGCGGTACGGCGGACGGCAGGACCGGCTGGAGGAGATGCACGCGCTGCTGCGCAAGCTGGCCGCCCGCGACATGACGGTGGCCGTCGGCCACGGCAAGACCTTCCTCGGCGGCGCCTGCGTGTGGGCCGCCGCCGACGACGGACCCGCCGCGATACTCGCCCGCCACGTCCTGGCGGGCGAACCCGTCGCCTGGGGCCTCACCGAACCCGGCAACGGCAGCGACCTCCTCGCCAACACCCTCACCGCGACCCGCAACGGCTCGGGCTGGCTCCTCAACGGCCGCAAGTGGCCGGTGAACAACGCCACCCGCGGCCGCTTCATGTGCGTGCTCGCCCGCACCGACCCGGCAGGCGGCGCCCGCGGCTTCACCGTCTTCCTCATCGACAAGCGCGCCACCCCCGAGGGCACCGTCCGCCCGCTGCCCAAGATGCCCACCCACGGCATCCGCGGCGCCGACATCAGCGGCCTCGAATTCGCCGACGCCCGGGTGCCCGCCCACGCCCTCGTCGGCACAGTCGGCGGCGGTGTCGAACTCGTCCTCAAGGCACTCCAGCTCACCCGCATCGCCTGCGTCGCGCTCTCCCTCGGCGCGGGCGATCACGCCCTCGCCCTGCTCCGCCGCTTCCTCTCCGAGCGCAAGCTGTACGGAAAACCGCTGGCCGACCTGCCGCACGCCCGCTCCGTCGCGGGCCGCTCGGTGGCCCGCCAGTTCCTCGCCGAGGCGCTCTCCCACACCGCGGCCCGCGCCGCCCACGAGATCCCGGAGGAACTCAGCCTGGTCTCCGCCGTCACCAAGGCCTGCGTCCCCGGCATCATCCAGGGCCAACTGCGCCTGATAGGCGACCTGTTGGGCGCCCGCGGCTTCCTCACCGAGGTCGAGGGGTACGGGCCCTTCGCCAAGCTGGAGCGCGACCACCAGGTCGTCCCCGTCTTCGACGGCAGCACCTGGGTCAACCGGGCCGGCCTGGCCGCCGCCCTGCCCCTGCTCCGCCCCGGCGGCCCGCGCGCCGCCACCCCGCCGCCGAACCCGCCCGCCCAGTGGCTGCGCGAGGACTACGACAGCGCGCCGCTGGACGCGGACCGGCAGCGGCTGATGGCCCCCCGCGACTCCGTACTCGGCTCCCTGCCGCAACTGGTCGCCGACCTCACCGCCGAAACCGGCGAGGACAACGGGGACAACGGGGACACCGGCGAGGGCACCTGCGCGGCCACCGAGACCGCCCGCCTCGCCCGCGCCCTGCTCACCGCGTACGAGCGCCTCGGCGCCGACCTCGCGGACGTCCGCCCCACCGGCGGCACCCCCAGCACTGCCGTGATGCGGCTCGCCGAACGCTACGAGTGGTGCTGGGCGGGCGCCGCCGCACTCGCCCTGCACCGCGCCCGCCACCAGCGGCACGGCGACGAGTGGTGGCAGGACGCGCTCTGGCTGCGCGGCTGCCTCGCCCTGGTCCTGGAACACCTCGGCGACCGGCAGGAGTCGGCCGGCGAGGTGTACGACCGGCTCGGCGGACTCCTGATGACCGAAGCGGGTGCCCGGGCGACCGTGCTCGACACCCACATACGGGTGGAGGTGCCCGCATGAGCGACCTGATGTCCCGTAGCGCAGACCTGGAAAAGCTCCTCGGCGACCCCTGGGACCACTCCAGCGGCACCGGCTTCGCCGCGGCCGTGGCCGCCGACGAACGCGAGGAGAACGCGCGGGCGGCCGAAGAGGCCCTCAACGAGTTCAACATCCTCGCCGAGGTCGTCCCTGAGCGGCTCGGCGGCCGGTTCTCCCGCGCCGACCACCTGATCGAGGTGATGCGCTCGGTCTACCGCCGCGACCCGGCACTCGGCCTCGCCCACTGCTCCGGCCAGCTCCTCGCCGGAGTCAACATCTGGACCTCCGGTTCCCCCGAACAGCAGGCCACCGCGGCCGGTCTCCTCCTCGACGGCCGCAAGATCGCCTGCGCCTTCCACGAACTCGCCCACGGCAACGACGTCGGCGCCGTCGAGTTCGCCGCCGACCGCCACCCCAGCGGCACCGGCATGATCCTGAACGGCAGCAAGGAGAGCATCTCCAACCTGGACCGCGCCGACGCCCTGGTCATCCTCGCGCAGACCGACCCGCGCGGCGGCCCCCGCGCCCGTTCCCAGCTCTTCCTGCCGCTCGACAAGCTCGATCCCCGGCACGTCCGGTTCCTGCCACGCTTCCGCTCGGTCGGCATGCGCGGCGTACGCCTGGGCGGCATGGAGGTCAACGGCCTGCACGTCGACGACGACGCACTGCTCGGCGCCCCGGGCACCGGAGTCGAGACCATCGCCCGCGCCTTCCAGCTGACCCGCATCGCCCTGCCCGCCATGAGCACCGGCCTGCTCGACACCGCCCTGCGCGTCACCCTGCACCACACCCGCGGCCGCCGGCTCTACGGCCGCCCGGCCGCCGCGGTGCCGATGGTGCGCACCACCCTGGCCGAGGCGTTCACGGACCTGCTGATCTGCGAGGCCCTCTCCCGGGCCGCGTCCCGCGGACTGCACCTGACCCCCGAGTCCGGCAGCGTGCACGCCCCGGCGGTGAAGTACCTGGTCGCCGGGATGCTGCTCGACGCCACCGAACGGCTCGCCCAGGTGATGGGCGCGGAGTTCTACCGCCGCGACGGCGAGCACGCCGTGTTCCAGAAGCTGGTGCGCGACGTCAAGCCCATCGGTTTCGGACACATTGCCCGCGCGGCCTGCCTGTCCGCCCTGCTGCCCCAACTGCCCGCCCTGACCTCCCGGTCCCACCGGAACCCGGCCGACGCCCCGGGCGGCCTGTTCACCGCCGAAACGATCCTGCCCGCGCTGGACATGCCCGCGCTGCGCCTGGTCTCCGGCGGCCGGGACCGGCTCGCCGCCTCGCTCGGCACCGCCCTCGACCAGGACCTCCACCCGACGGTGCGCCCGCTCGCCGAGGAACACGTACGACGCCTGGGCGAACTCGCGGACGCCGCAGCTGCCTTGAGGCCCCGCGACCTGTCCATCTCGGCCGACGTATCCGTACGCGACCTCGCCGCCCGCTACACGGTGGCACTCGCCGCCGCGGCGTGCCTCGGGGTCCACCGGCACGCGCCCACCGGCGACTTCCTGTCCCGGCCCGAATGGCTCGTCGCCGCCCTCACCCGCCTCACCGGATTCGAGCAGGCGGCACCCGTCGCCCTGCCCCTGGAGGTGGAAGGGGCGCTCATCGAGGAACTCATGACCCGCGACGACCAGCGCCTCTCCTTCGGCCTCACCTCCCGTCCCTACGCATGAACCGCGCGGACCACACGCACCACGTGCACCACACGCACCACGTGCACCACACGCACCACGTGCACCGTGCGGACCGCATGAACCGCGCGGACCGCACGCACTGCACGCACTGCACGCACTGCACGCACTGCACGGACCGCACGCGCCACGGGCACTGCTCGGATCGCACGGACCGCACGCACCACGTGCACCGCGAGAACCGCCGCACCGCCGCCCGCCCCGGCGCGGGCGGCACCCCGAACTCCCATCCCCCACAAGCACGTTCCTCACTCCGCCCGTCCCACGAACCGAGGAGACCCTCGTGATCACTCCCGCCCCCGAATTCGACACCGCCACCCCGGCCGGCCTGGAGGGCTGGCTCATCGAGCGGGTCAGCGAGTACCTGCCCGACCTCACCGAACAGATAGACCCGGACCGCGAACTCGGCGAGTACGGCCTCGACTCCATCGCGGTGGTGGCCTTCGCCGCCGACGTGGAGGAGCGCCTCGGCACCCCCCTCGACCCGACCGCGATCTGGGACTACCCGACCGTGGCCCAGCTGGCCAAGCACCTCTCGGTCGAACTCGACCAGCGGAGCCCGCAGTCGCAGGCCGCCTGAGTGCCCCTCACGGGCCCGGCACCACCGGTGCCGGGCCCGCCCCGTGGGGCACGCACAGGGAAGGGGCCGCGGTGGTGATCCCACCGCGGCCCCTTCCCTGTGTGCCCTGTGCCGTGCTCGTGCGCGGTTCAGGCCGCGCTGCCCGCCATGGCCCTGACCAGGCTCAGCGGGCGCATGTCGGTCCAGTTGTTCTCGACGTACTCAAGGCAGGAGGCACGGGAATCCTCCCCGTGCACGGTCCGCCAGCCGGCTGGGATCTCGGCGAATGCCGGCCACAGCGAGTGCTGGCCCTCGTCGTTGACGAGCACGTAGTACGACGCCTCTTCGTTCTCGAACGGATTGGCCACGGTGCCACCTCACAAGTGCGCGCGGAATTGCGGTTGGTGAGAGCGTCGGCCGCCCCTCTACGAGATTCCTACGCCGCTCCGCCTAATCGATCATGCGCCGAATCCGCCCCGAACGGCCCCCGAACGGGCCCCGCACCGCCGCTGCCTGCGGCTTTCCCCGGTATGGCCGGGTTGAGAGGGGGTCGAGGGGCGGTAGAGGCGGGTGCTGTCAGTTTGATGCCATCGCAACAGGATGAAGGGTTCCTTACCTGGCAACCCCCGAATCAGGCGGCAAGAATCCTTCTCAGGGAAACACGGCAGGCACCACCGGAATCCCGCCGAAGAGAACACCGGCGGAAGATCGGAAGTGTTTGGCGGTCCGAGCGGGAAATACTCTTGGGGGAGTACGGAAATGAAGTCCACTGCATTCCAGAAGATATCCGTCGCCACTGCAACCCTGTTTTCGCTGGTCGTCGTGCAGATGGCCGCAGGCACCGCATTTGCCAGTGACAAGGACAGCGCGCGGCAGCCATCTTCGGTCAGTGTCCGGGACCTCTCCACGGACCCCTCCGACCCGGGCTGGCAGACCCCTCCCACCGGTGTGCGGACCGATGACGCGGTGACCGGTGACCCGGGCTGGCAGAACCCGCCCACCGGCCTGGGGGCCGCTGACGTCGTGACCGGCGACCCCGGCTGGCAGAACCCGCCCACCGGCCTGCAGGGCGACGTCTCGGTGACCGGCGACCCGGGCTGGCAGAACCCGCCCACCGGCCTGCAGGGCGACGTCTCGGTAACCGGCGACCCCGGCTGGCAGAATCCCCCCACCGGCCTGCTCGCCGATGTCGCGAACCCTTCCGACCCGGGCTGGCAGAACCCTCCCACCGGCATCTCCGGATGACCTGCTGACTAATTCCGGATCCCCTCACCCTTCCCCTCGGCCGGGGGGAAGGGTGGCTTATTTTGGCCATGTCTACGTGTTACACTGCGCGGCGTCGTGGAGAACTTACGGTGATTTCGTACGACAGGCGTGGGGGACGCGTGCTGGAGCCCATTGGATTGAGCGAGGACGCAACCGAGGTTTATCGAGCCTCATTACTGAATTCGTGCGGATCGATCGAGGAACTGACCCGGCTGGTCGGCCGACCGGTCGAAAGTGTACGCAGCGCCCTGGACGACTGCGTCCGGCTCGGCCTGATCCGTCCCTCGTGGGAGGTTCCCGGCCAACTCAGGGCCACCAGCCCCGATGTCGCGCTCCAGGCCCTCCTGGCCCGCCAGGAATCCACCCTGCTCGCCCGGCAGCGTCAGATGGCCGAGGCCCGGGTGGAGGTCGCCCGGCTGATGGAGGAGTTCTCCGCCTCCCGCAACCGAAGACGCGGCGAGGTCGAACGGCTGGAGGGCATCGACCAGATACGCGACCGCATAGAGGAGCTCACCCTCAACTGCGAGCGGAGCCTGGTCACCCTGGCTCCCGGCGGACACCAGAACTCCGACAACCGCGAGGCCGCCCGCCCGCTCAGCCAGTCCCTGCGCGAACGCGGCGTCGCCGTCCGCACCATCTACCTGGACAGCATCTACAACGACCCCGCCACCCTCGAACACGCCCGCTGGCTGGTCGAGTTGGGGGACGACGTCCGCACCGTCGCCTCCCTCCCCTCCCGCATGATCGTCTTCGACGGCGAAGCGGCCATCCTCCCGATGGACCCCGACAACAGCGGCACCGGCGCACACCTCTTCCGGGGCCGGGGCCTGCTGGCCGGCCTCTGCGAACTCTTCCACCTCATCTGGGAGCGCTCCGCACCCCTGACCACCGCCCGCCGCCA
Source organism: Streptomyces sp. NPDC032721 (assembly GCF_055579625.1). NCBI lineage: Bacteria > Bacillati > Actinomycetota > Actinomycetes > Kitasatosporales > Streptomycetaceae > Streptomyces > Streptomyces sp. NPDC032721. Next base: position 70,534 of record NZ_JBVIMX010000028.1, read on the forward strand.
GCGCACCAGCACCGACTCCCAGGGGCTCACCAGCCAGGAGAAGGCCGTACTGCGGCTCCTCGGCGAGGGATTCACCGACGAGGGCGTGGCCCGCAAACTGGGCGTCTCGGTGCGCACCGGCCGCCGGATCACCGCCGACCTGATGGGCCGGCTCGGCGCCAAGAGCCGCTTCCAGGCCGGAATGCGCGCCGCCCGCCTCGGCTGGCTCGACGAGCTGCCCGCCCCGGACGCCGAGAACGACAACGACAGCGACAGCGAGCTCGTCGGCCTCCTCCAGAGCGCCCCGAAGGCGATCGGCGCAGTACCCAACCCGCGCTCCGGCGAAGGCTCCTGACGGCTCGTCACCACCCGTCACCACCAGAAAACGGCATCCGCGCACCTGCGGCCGGCCCCGTAACGGGACCGGCCGCAGAAGAAGCAAGAAAAGCCGGCCGCTCAGGCAGTACGCGCCCGCACCATCGGAGAACCGAGGAAACCACCCCGGTAGTACAGCAACGGGCCCGCCTCCTCCACGGCGTCGCCCACACTCAGATCCAGCACCCGGCCCACCACGATCCGGTGGTCACCGGCCGGAACCACCGACTCGATCCGGCAGTCCACCCAGGCCAGCCCGCCAGAGATGCGCGGCGAACCCGTCGCCGCGGCCGGACTCCAGTCCACCCCGGCGAACTTGTCCGCACCGCTGCGCCCGAACCCCCGGCACAACTCGGCCTGGTCCGCGCCCAGCACGGTCGCGCAGAACGACCCCGCCCGCTCGATCCGGGGCCCGCTCGTCGACGTCTCGGCCACCGCGAAGGCCACCAGCGGCGGTTCCAGCGACAGCGAGACGAAGGACTGGCAGGCAAAGCCGACCGGTGCCCCCTCGTCGACGGCGGAGATGATCGCCACCCCCGTACAGAACCTGCCGAGGACCTCCCGGAAGCGACGCTGATCGAGGCGGATGGCAGTGGGGGTGGCGGTGGCGGTCATGTTCACGAGCACCTCACAGGGCAGAAGGAACGACGGAGTACGGGCCCGCCCGTTCCGGATCCCGGAGCCGTCGCCACGCCGTCCGGGGGACGAACCACGTGGCGTCTTCCGTCACATCGTCGGGGAGCACAAACTTCCGGCGGCCTCTACGCGCCGCCTATAAGCCCCGGCCCCGTCGGCGCCGCCAACTCGCCAACCGGGCAAGGTCTTTGGCCGGAACCCCCGCCCGCCATAGGAACGCAGTAGGCGACCGGCTTTCGATTGGTCACGTGCCGTAAGCGTCCGGCACACCTTTCCCGTCCCCTCTCACCGGCAGTCACCCCGCGGCCGGCCTCCCCGACCCCAGGTCGCGGCGGCCACCCGGCGGCCCGCCCCCGTTGAGACGCTGAAGAAAGGCCGCTATGGCGATGGAGGACTGGACCCCTCTGGAGATCGATCCAGAAGGCATCGGCGGCCCCGAAGAGCTCGTCGACCGGCTCAAGATCATGGGCCCGGAGGAGCTGACCACCCTCCTCACCGAGGAGAAGGCCGTGGTCTTCCGCGACTTCGACATCACCGCGGACTCCCTCGAAGACATCCTCGACCTCGTGCTGCCCAACCGGTTCGGACGCCCGAACCGGTGCGACCGCATCGGCGGCAACATCCGCGTCACCGGCCAGGACCGGCCGCACGCCACCGTCGCCCCGCACCACGAGATGAGCTGCAACCACGTCTGGCCCACCCGCCTCGCCCTCCACTGCCACACCGCCCCCACCAGCGGCGGCGCCACCGTGGTGGTCGACGGCGAACGCTGGCTGGCCGCCCTGGATCCCGAAGTGCGCGAACGGTTCGCCCCCGGGGTCCGCTACGTCCGCTACCTGCACGACGGCCCCGGCCTCGGCGACAGCTGGCAGGACACCTTCGAGACCACCCACCGCGAAGAGGTCGAGGTCTTCCTCGACGGCACCGGCGACGAATGGTCCTGGAAGGCGGACGGCGGCATCCAGGTCACCCGGATCCGCCCCGCCACCGTCGCCCACCCCGTCACCGGCGCCGAGGTCTGGTTCAACCAGGCCCACCGCTGGTACCCGCCCGCGTACGACGACGACCCCGCCTGCGCCGCCCTGTCCCGGGTCCTCCCGGTCGACGCGCCGCCCCGCGACGTCACCTTCACCGACGGCTCCCCGATCCCCGAGGAGTACGTGCTCCAGATCTCCGACCGGGGCTTCGACCACGCCGTGGACATCGAGTGGAACCGCGGCGACCTGATGCTTCTGGACAACGTGGCACTCGCCCACGGACGTCGCCCCTTCACCGGCCGCCGACGCATCTGCGTGGCCATGTCGGACTGACGCCCCCCGACCCCGTCAAGGAAGCTGCCCCATGCACGATGCCTCATATCGAAGTCTGCGCGAGAACGACGCCGTTCACCTCTGGCAGGGCCGTGCCCGGGACGAACCCGACCCCGGGGAACTCGCCCTGCTCTCCGAGGAGGAACGCGCGATCGCCGCCCGCCGCCCCGCACCCGTCGGCACCTGGTACGCGCACGCGCACGCCGAGGTCCGCCGCATCCTGGCCGGATACTGCAACGCCGACCCCAGGGAACTGCGGATGGGCCGATGGCCGTGCCCGCGCTGCCCCGACCCCGCCCACGGCCGGCCACGCCTGCTCTTCCCCCGTACCGGCCTCGACTTCAACCTGTCCCGCTCCGGCCCGTACTGGCTCCTCGCGGTGGCCGCCGAACGACCCGTCGGCGTCGACCTGGAGACGGCACGGGCCCTCGACGACATCTGGAACACCTCGCTCGTCGTCATGTCCCGCGCCGAACTGCGCCACCTCGCCTCACTCCCCGACGACGGGACGCGCACCGCCGCGTTCTACCGCGCGTGGACCCGCAAGGAAGCAGTCGCCAAAGCGAGCGGAGTGGGTGTCGTGGCCGACCTGAGCACCATCGACGTACGCCCGCACCTGGCCGGCCCGGTCGCGGTACGGCACGTCGAACCACGCGGTCCCGACCTGTGGCTCGTACGCGATCTGCCGATCGGGCCCGACCGGTACGCGGCCCTGGCCAGGGAACCGCAGGCCACCGGGCCCGTCCTGCTGATCGACCCGGCGGGCCCCCGCACCTCCCTGACCCAGCTCGCCGCACCGGCCGCCGCACCACCTTGCCCGGCCCTCACCCCGCACCCCGGCGGATAGCGAAAGGAGAGGACACAGGTACGGGTACGGGTACGGGCAAGGCGGACGCACCCGGTCCGACAGCTCATCTCAGGCCACCGACTCCTCGGCGGGACAGCACGTCCCCGCGAACAGCCGCAGCAACTCGTGGAGCCGGTAGACAGGTACGCCCGGCTCGTCGGACACGGACAGCAACCCGTCGTCCACCAGGGCCTCCAGGCCCCTCTCCACCACGTCCGGCTTCAGCCCCAGATCCCGGGCCGCCGACCGTGCGGAGAACTCACCCGGCCGCAACCGGGACAGGAGCATCAACAGCTCCCGCTCCTCCCGGCCCAGCCGGGCCAGCGACACCTCCAGGCTGCGGGGGACCGAAAGCCCCCGCGCCTGGAGCTCCCGCAACCGGCTCCGCGGATCCGCCAGCCGGCCCGCGAGCCGCCCCAGCGAAGCCCCCGGGCGCCCGGCCAGCCGCGTGGACACTATCCGCAGCGCCAACGGCAGCCCCCCGCAATGCCGGACGATCTCCTGTGCCGCCTGCCGCTCCGCCGTGATCCGCGCCGGATCCACCGACGCGCACAGCATCCGGTAACCCTCCTCGGCACCCAGCGGATCCAGCACCATCGTGTGCAGCCCGCCCACCGGACCCAGCGCCGTCCGACTGGTGATCAGTACGGCTGGCTCCGGAGCCCCCGGCAGCAGCGGCGCCAGCTGCAGCTCGCTGACGGCGTTGTCCAGCAGGATCAGCAACCGGCGCTTCGCGGTCCGCGTCCGGTATAGCCGGACCAGCTCGTCCAGGTCCGGCTGCACCGCACCCACCGGCTCACCCAGCGCGCGCAACAGCCCCACCAGTACGTTCCGGGGGTCCTGCGGCGAACCGTCGGGGTAGCTCAGGTTCGCGTACAGCTGCCCGTCCGGAAAAGCGTCCAGGCACTCATTGGCCGCCCGTACCGCAAGCGCCGTCTTCCCACTGCCCGCCATACCGGTCAGCAGGAACCGCCGCGCATGCCAGGAACGACCCTCCGAGGGCGGCAACAGGCGCTTCAGCTCCGCGAGTTGGGACTGCCGGCCGACAAAGTCGGGGATGTCCGGCGGCAGCATCGCCGGCGGCACCAGGGCGGACACCGGCCGGGCCAGCGTGTCCGGAATCGGCTCACAGCTCAGCACCGCCTGGTACGCCGCCGCCAGCTCGGCCCCCGGATCCACCCCCAGCTCCTCCGCGAGCACACGGCGCCCCTCGTGGAACGCGGACAGCGCGTCCGCCTGCCGGCCGCACCGGTACAGCGCCTTCATCAGCTGCGCGCGCATCCGCTCCCGTACCGGGAACTCGGCTACCAGCGCGGTCAGTTCGGGCACGATCTGGCGGTGCCGGCCGAGCGCCAGATCCACATCGATCCGGTTCTCCGTCGCCGCCGCCCGCGCCTCCTCCAGCCGGGGCAACTCGGTGTCCGCCAGGAACTCCGCCACGTTCGACAGCGCGGAGCCCCGCCACAGATCGAGCGCGTCCCGCAGGTGGGTGTCCGCCCGCTCCAGTTCCCCGGCCTCCTGCGCCTCCGCGCCCAGCCGGGTCAACTGCTCGAACTCCAGGAAATCCACCCGGGCGTTCCCGGTGTCCATGGCATAGCCCGGCAACTGCCGCACGATGCGCACGCTCTCACCGAGCTGCATCCGCAGCCGCGAGATGTACGTGTAGATCTGCGCGCTCATCGTCGCGGGCGGATTCCACCCCCACAGGAGGTGGCTCAGCCTGGCATCGGACACCATCCGTCCCCTGGCCAGCAGAAGCGCGGCAAGGACGGTCTTCACCTTCGTACCTGACAGGAGAATGCTCTCGCCGTCTCTGTGGGCCTCTACCGGGCCCAGAATCCGGAATTCCATGGCACCCCCGTTTGGTTGCTTTCCGGCGGCTCCAGTCTCGGCCCGAATCAGTCGGCGTGGCAGGTTCTGACCTGTCAGGAGGTTGCTACGGCAGGGCCCTGCAACTTCCTGACAGCCACCACCGCTCCCACCCGCAAAACCCCTGCCCGTACGCCTCCCTGGCCGGAACGGGCCAACCCGCACCCACCCACCTGCCTGGCCGGAACAGGCCAAAGGCGGCCTCCCGAAGGAGACCGCCTCCACGCGACAGCCCGTACGAACGAACGGCTCAGGCGTTGAACCCTCCGAGCCGCGCCCCGGTCACCGGCGCCTTGAACTTCTGCACGAAGTCGAAGTCCTTCCGCACCTTGGTCCCACCGGTGAAGTGCGGACAGATCATCGGGCCGATCTCACCGTCCGACCCCATGCTGATGTACCACCCCACACATGTGGCATCCGGCCACCAACCGGGCAGCAGGTCCTCCACGAAGCCGGTGACCCGCACGCTGCCGTCGCTCTGCGGACACAGCGAAATCTCACCGCGCCCGAAATCCTTGTCCTCCTTCGCGGTGATACAGGCAGCCGACGCCGACGGCGCCGTAGGCGCGGCCTGAGCGGCCGGCACGGTCAGCAGCATCAGGGCTCCGGCAGCCGCGGCAGCGGTCAAGGCACGGAAGATCGATTGCACTGTCCCTACTCCATCCTCTGGACTCCGGTACGGGGAACCCGTCCGACCACGACTGTGCCGATCGCCCTACAGCAAACATATGCAGAGCCGGCCAGTAGCGTTCACCACCCATCCATTGCAACGCAACGACGGCAGTCCGTTGCATTGGATTCAAATCCATTGCAACACTTTCTCTGCTTTGACCTGCATAAATGACAATCGAGCGCAATGAAGATGTTGCCATCACTTGGAAAGCTACGTAGCTTTTCGTTCATCAGAAACGGCGCGGCCAACACGGGCCCGCCGCACGAGAAGGAGCAGAACAATGCAGTTCACCACCACCGCCCCGATCACCACCGTCCTCGACGTCCCCGCTGCCGCCGTCCGGTTCATCGCCGCCGACCGCGCCGACACCACGGTCGAGGTCCGCCCCGCGAACGCCTCGCAGAGCCGCGACGTGAAGGCCGCCGAGCGGATCACGGTCGACTTCGCCGACGGCATCCTGAGCATCACCGCCGCACCGGCCAAGAACCGGGTCCTCGGCAACTCCGGCTCCGTCGAGGTCACCGTCCAGCTGCCCGCCGGCTCCCACGTCCGGGCAAAGGTCGCCGCAGGCGAGCTGCGCGGCACCGGTCGCCTCGGCGACGTCACCTTCGAGGCCGCCCAGGGCACGGTCAAGCTGGACGAGGCCGCCGGCGCCCGCCTCACCCTCCTCGCCGGGGACATCACCGTCGGCCGCCTGGCCGGAGACAGCGAGCTCAGCACCAAGAAGGGAGACCTCCGCATCACCGAAGCCGTACGCGGAAACCTCGAACTGGCCACGGAGTCCGGCGAGATCAGCGTCAGCGCCGCTGCCGGAGCCTCCGCGATCCTCGACGCCGACACTTCCTACGGCCGCGTGCACAACGCCCTGAAGAACACCGACGGAGCCGCCGCCGCCCTCCAGATCCACGCCACCACCGCCTACGGCGACATCACCGCCCGCAGCCTCTGACGCCCCGTGCACACCCCGCACCCCGCACCACCTCAGGCACCCAGCGAGGGCCTTCGCAGCGGAATACGGCGAAGGCCCTCGGTGCCGCCTCACTCGTCGAGCAGCCCCGAACGCGCCGCCGCCACACCCGCCTGGAAGCGGCTCTCCGCCCCCAACTGCTCCAGGATGTCCGCGATATGCCGACGCGCGGTACGCAGCGACATGCCCAGCCGACGCGCCACGGCCTCGTCCTTCAGCCCGGCCGCCAGAAGCCGCACGATCGTGTCGTCGACCGCCTGCGCCACCTGCGCGAGCCCTTCCTCGGCGGCCGCGGTGAACGGCTGGGCCAGCGCCCACGTCTGGTCGAAGATCTCGCACAGATAGGCCACCAGGGATTCCTGGCGTACGACGACCGCGCCGAAGGAACCGTCGGCGAGCGGCAGGAAAGCGGTGTGCCGGTCGAAGACGATCAGCCGGCCGAACAGCTGGTGCGCCGTACGGTACTCGGCCCCGGACACCGAGACCTGCTCCACGTACGCCTGGCAGGAGGCATTGAACCGGGCCGTGTGGTGGTAAAGCGTCCGCATCCGCACGCCCCGCGCGAGCAGCGCCCGGTCCCGGCGCAGCGACTCCTCCATCGCCTCGGGCGACTTGACCCCGCCGGGCTGGCTCGCGATCACCTCGCTGGCGCAGCTGTGGGACTGGTACTCCAGCGCCGCGCGCACCTCCGACCGGCTGGCGATGACCTCCACGCTGTCACCGGCGCGACCGCTCGACGCACCGAGGTAGTGAGGAAGGAACCCCGCCAACATCGTCCGCTGGGCAGCGAGTTGGGTGTGCAGCTCGGCCATCCGCTCCTCCAGCGGAGCACATACGGCGTGCACGGCCGCATGCGGCGCGACCGCCTGCGCCTGACCGGGTTCCTGCGGATCGAGATGTACGAGCTGCAGGCGCACCAGCCGGTCGAGCGCCGCCTGCGCACCTCCTGGGTCCAGACCGAGCAGGCTCAGATGGGCGGCGAGTGCCTCGGGATCAACCTGACGGTGCTCCAGCACCCATGCGTAGACCGCGGTGTCGGTCCGGTCAGGCCCGCACTCCGAAGCCTCGTACGGCAAATCCGAGCGTATGCCCATTTCGTCCCTTCGTCAGCTTGCTGCCGGGGAAGTTGGTGAGGGGCCCGCGGCATGGCGCTGTCACTGCCACGCGCCACATCCTAGATCCACGAGAGGCACCCCCTCAAAGGGGACCGATCAGTGAAGAACCGCCTGTCAGACCCCTGTTGAACGTCCCCTGGAGGAAACATGAAGTCCTGGTTCGTCACCGCCGCCGCCCTCATGGCCCTCGTGCCCGCGGCCCCCGCCGTCGCGGCCCACTCCACCGGCCACCCCGCACCGGCCGCCGCGTCAGCCGACGCGGCCAAGGCCGCCACCGCCAAGGCGACCGCCAAGGCCGCCGCCCGGCACGCCGCACCCCAGGACGACACCTCCTGGGGCTGCCACACGCCCCTGTGCAAGCCGCTCGACTGACCTGACCCGCACCCCCGTGGCCAACAGCCCCCAGCGGTCGCCCACCGGGCCCCGCCGAAAGGCCGAAAGGGAGACCCCGATGTCCCACACCGCGCCCCCGCGCCTCAGCGCCCGCGAACTGCAGATCCTCCGTCTCCTCCTGGACGGCTCCACCTACCCCGCGATCGCCCACCACCTCCGCCTCAGCCCGCACACCGTCGACACCTACCTGCGTCGCATCCGTGCCAAGACCGGAGCCTCCAACCAGTTCCAGCTCGCCGTCGTCGCCTGCCGCATCCACGGCCTCCCCGACGAAACCCCCGGCCTCGGCCTTGCCGTCACGGCGGGCACCGGCGCCCCCGGCCAGGCCTCCACCGGCTGAGCAAGCGGCCCACGAGTCACCGCTCGTACGTCAGCGAAGGGCGCGGCCGGTGATCCCGCCACGCCTTCGCCGCGGTATCCGTCCGCAGGCCGGGCCTCCCGTACGTGCGCCTCAGCCCCGGCGCCCCGAGCTCACGGCGCCTCGCCGGGCTCGCCCGGGGAACTCCCCAGCACGGAGACCACCAGCTCCGCCTCCGGCGTGAGATCGGCCTCCCACCCCCAGTACGCGGGGACGTACAGCACATCACCCTTCCGCAGCCGGAACCGCAGCGAGTCGGTGGACCGGCTCTCGTCCTCGGGCGCGCTCGCCCGAGGCGTCCGCCTCAGGTACCAGGAGCCCGCCCCCACCGTCTGATGCACCAACAGGTGCTCGACCGTGGTGCCGCTCGCCGGGCCGCCGAGCCGACGCCGGCCCGGACGGCTGTGCACCGGGAGACCCGTCAGCAGCCCCAGCGCCCGCGCGAACGCGTCGAGCTCGTGGGGCCCCGCTGCCATGTCCAGCGCCGGATGGTCGTGCTCGGACCACATCATTCCCGGCGCCCGGTCCAGATGGACGCCCAGGAAGTAGGCCAACTCCCGCAGATGCAGGGCCGCTTGGTCGTCGGCCGCGGGGTCCGTGTCCGGCATGGATTTCCTCTGTCCTTGGTCAGGGCGTCGTACGCGTGGGGAACGGAGACGCGCTTACCCCGCGCGGAGTTCCCACATGCGCTTCCCGTGAACCGTGACGGCGGTGCGGCCGTACGCCGCCCGGCGGGAGCAGTCTCGTGCACCGGACCCCCGCAGAGCCAGTCACGAGAACCCGTGACTCGAACGCCTCCCGGTTCGCGGTACCGCCCTCCCGGTGACGGAAATACGTGACTTGAGCGGACAGCCGACTCCCCGGCACAGTGCAGATGCCCCCGCAAGGTGGGGCCTTCACCATTCTTCGCACCCCACCGAGGGAGAATTCCATGCGTGTCCGAAGGGGAATCATCGGTGTCGCCGCTGCGGCGGGGGCAGGCGTCCTGCTGGTGACCGGCACGGCGACGACCGCCCATGCCGCCGAAATCAAGCAGTACCGAAATGCGCAGACGGGCCTCTGCCTCGACTCCAATTCCAAGGGGTCGGTCTACACGAAGAGTTGCGGCAGCGACAACCCCTACCAGAAGTGGGAGCGCAGGTACGAGGACGGCGTTCTCCGACTTCGTAACGTCGCGACCGGACGCTGTCTCTCGAAGAGCACCGGGTCGAAGATCACCACTGAATCGTGCGTCACCAACGGCACGCAGCAATGGCTCGAAGAGAAGGCCAACGGCACCACCCGGATCACCGGATACGGCTGGCCGAGCGGAACTCTCGTCAAGGCCGCCGTGGACTCGAACGCCAAGGGCGACGCCTATTTCAAGGAATACGGACCGGACAACCCCTACCAGCAGTGGTACGAGTAAATCCTCCGGCCCGCCGGCAAAGCGACCCATAGGCCAAGCCCCGGCCTCACGAGAGTGGAGAGAACCCAATGAAGAAGAGGCTCATCGGAGTCTGCGCAGCGGCCCTGCTGTCCCTGGGCGTGGCCGCGCCGGCCAGTGCGGCCCCTGCCCCCGCACCGCCCTACGACCTCAAGACCATGGGAGAAGGGCCGGTACTCCTCGGCGTCGTCTACGCGGACGCGAACTACAGCGGATCGCGCATCGAGTTCCGCGGGCACTCGTGCAGCAAGGACAAGGACGGGGTTCCCGAGTACCAGTTCCCGCTGGATTCGGACTGGCGGTGGAAGATATCCTCCCTGCAGTTCTACGCCGCCTCCCAGAACTGCGAACTCTGGCTGCGGGACCGCAACGGCGACAAGCTGTCCTTCGGCGGACTCACCTCGGTGAAATGGCTGGGGGACTGGAACGACCAGACCGTGACCGTCCAGTTCACCTGACCGGTTGCTCCACCGAAGAATCCGACGCGTCAATTCCGCGCCCAGTCACGCAGGTTCGGTGCCGTGAGGGCCGCGTCGACCTCTTCGGCGACGTACTCCTCGGAATCACTCGTACGGAATCCGAGGACGGCATAGCCGGTTCCGCATTCCAGTATTTCGCTGCACCAGTGGGACGGAAGCCGGGCGATGACGCGCAGACACGCCAATTCGGAAGCGGCATGGGGCGTACTGCCGGTGATCCGAACTCTGTGTTCCACGGTCTCATCTCCTTTCGATCGGCGGAATCCGGTGATTCCGGGACTGACTCGGCATGGGCCGGTTCCCGAAGGGGGAGACCGGCCCATTTGCATGAGCTTCCGGGACCGAGGACACCTCGGAAACCGAGGCAGAGGACGAAGGAGGTCCGGGCGGTGAGATCAGAACTTGCTGAAGTTCACGGTGCCGCCGTTGCGGTTCCACTCGCCCTGGAAGCCCCAGTTGATCCAGCCGCCGTCACCGCGGTTGACGACGGTGCCCGACTCGAAGACGAGGACGCGGTAGCCGTAGGTGCTGTGGTGGTAGGTGACGTCGCCGACCACGCCCTTGAGGTCCAGCGAGTAGTTCAGCTTCGTGTTGATGACCATGATGTTGTAGCGCCCGCCGGCCTTGTTCCAGGCGTCTTCCAGCTGGTTCTTCACGAAGGTGTCCCGGCTCGCGTTCGCCTGGGCCTCCTCAATGGCGGACGCGATGATGCCGCCGATGATGTTGATGACGTCGACCCGTACCAGCGGGGAGAGGATCGACGTCGCGCCCATCTGCTGGGCCTGCTGGCCCTGCTGGGTCGCGGCCGGAGCAGGCGCCGGGTGGGTGGCCGCCTGTGCGGCGGTCGGGAGCATCAGCCCGCCGACGGCGACGGCGCTGACGAGAGCGAGGGCGGCGCGCTTCAGGTTCTTCGACATTTCGATCTCCTTGTAAGGGATTTCGGGCAAAGGGATGCCCGGGATACGTACGGAAGGGGCGAATCAGCAAGTGGTGGGGGACCGGCGGAGTACCGCTCATCCCCAGTCGTTGGTGAGGGGACCGACGGAAGCAGAGCTGTCCGGGGAGGCGACCTGCCCGGCAGAGGCCGTACGGGGAGCCGCGTCGTCGGCCTGGGCGATCCCGGCGCCACCGATGACCAGGAGGGCGGTGAGCGCACCGGATGCGATGCGGAAAGCGAAGCGGTTCACGGGGTACCTCCTGGAGCGGCGAGAGTGCGGGACGGTGGTGCGTCGCTCGGGCCCTCCCACCGTCGCCGTTTCGGCTTTCGTTCCGGCGGGCCGCCCTCACAAGAAGAATGTTGCCTGCTGGGAGGGGTCTTCGGCGGGCCGCGACCGTGCAGCAAGGACCCCGGTTCGCGTGCAGTTTCCTGCACGCTCCCGACCTCGCGCCCCCAGCACACCGGGCGCCGTACCCGAGGAACGCGGCCGTGGTGACGGCAGCCGGACAGTTCGCCAACGACCTCGGCTTCCTCGGGGTCTCACCCGACGAGGAACGCTTCTACCGGGCCCTCCTGCGCGACCGCGAGGCCGCCGGAGACCACGAACAGGCCGTACTCACCCGCATGTTGGAACTGGGCGTCGTGGTACGCACCCCCGCCGGCGGCCTGCGCCCCCTCTCGCCGAAGCGGGCCGTCGAGCGGCTGATCGAGCACCGGCTCGGCCAGCTCCAGGACGACCTGGAGGAGACGGGCCGACGCGCCGGGGTCGTCGACTCCCTGAGCGCGGAGGCGGACCCCACCCGGACGACCACGTACGACAACCCGGCCATCCGCCAGATCGAGGGCCTGGAAGCGGTACGCAGCGCCATCGACGAGATGACCTTCTTCGCCCACACGGAGAACCTCACCACCAACCCGGTCGGGGTGCTCTCCCCGGAGTCGATCGAGGTCTCCCGCCCCATAGACCTGAGGATCCTGCGCCGAGGGGTACGCATGAGGACCCTGATGGCATCGGCCTGCCTCCAGGACAGTACGACCATGGCCTACCTGCGGGAACTCACGGCCCAGGGCGCGGCCATCCGAGTCTCCCCGCACCCGCTGGAACGCATGATCATCTGCGATCGCGCGGTCGCCCTGACCCCCATCGACCCCGACAATACGGCCCGCGGAGCGCTCCTGACCCGTGAACCCGGCCTGGTGAGCACCGTGGTCTCGCTCTTCGAGCGGATGTGGGCGGCATCCCAGGAACTCCCCGAAGAGGCCCTGCCCACCCTCACCGAGACCGAGCACCAGATACTCCGCACCCTGTACCTCGTCGACAAGGACGAGACCGGGGCGCGCCAACTCAACATGGCGCTACGGACGTACCGGAAGCACGTGGCCCGCCTCATGGCCAGACTCGACGCGGACAACCGGTTCCAGGCCGCACTCCGCGCCCGCGAACGAGGGTGGGTCTGAACCCGCGCCCCATCCCCAGACAACCAGCAATCCACAAACAGTTCCCAAGGAGGAAATCCCATGCGCTTCACCAGAGGATTCGCCGGCGCCGCAGCAGCCATCGGTACGAGCGTCCTGCTGGTCGCCGGTGCGGCCTCGCCCGCCAGCGCCGCCGACGTCAGGCAGTACCGGAACGCCCAGACGGGCCTCTGCCTCGACTCCAGCGCCAACGGGTCGGTCTACACGAAGGGCTGCGGGAGCACCAACCCGTTCCAGAAGTGGGACCGCACCGTCGTGAACGGCAAGATCAAGCTCAAGAACGTCGGGACCGGCCGGTGCCTGACCATAGAGGACGCCTGGACCGAGGGGCTCGTCACCGAGCCGTGCGACAGGAGCAACCCGGAACAGCTCTGGTGGGAGCTGTCCATCGGCGGAAAGTTCCGCATGATCGACGACCGCAACTACGCCGTGGACTCCAACACCAAGGGCAGCGCGTACCTGCACACCTACGGCGAGAGCAACCCGTACCAGCAGTGGTACGCCTGACGGACGAAGGAAGCGGGGCGGCAGCCGCAAGCTCCCGCCCCACCTTCCCCCTTCATTCGCCGCTACTGCCCGCAAGCTGACGCTGAATCAGATCGGCCACGGCGGCGGGGCGACTCAGAAAGGGCGAGTGGCTCGTGTCCCACACTTCCGTACGAGAGCAACGCGCGGCAAAGCGCTCCGGAAGCGGAGCCACGGTGGTCCGGTCCTGCCGCCCGAGGACATAGACGGACGGAGTGTCCCGCCAACTCACCCCCTTAGGCGCGAAGTTGAAGATCGACGGAGGCTCCGGACGCAGCAACTCGACCGCCCGCGTGGCCGCCGGTTCGCCGACGTCGCCGTAGAGCTTCACCCGGGCATCGTCCGGATCCAGGTGGAGCCACCCATCGGCGTCCGGCAGCGCGGTCAACCCCTCGCCGGGCTCACCGGGAGTATCCGCGAGCACCTTGGCGGGGGATTCACCGACGTCGAGGATCCAACTGTTGAGGAAGACCAGCGAGGCAGCACCACGCACCGTGCCGGCGGTGATGCCCCCGAACGAATGCCCCACCACCACCGACGGCTCCGCCGAACCCGCAACGATGGCCTCGACCTTCGCGGTGCTCTCGGCCATCGACAGCTCGTAGAGATCGGGCACCTCCACGGACAGCCCCCGCGCGCGCAGCGCAGCGGCAAGTTCGTCGTAATGAGCGGGCCGGTGCCACGATCCATGAAGGATGATCACATCAGTCATCCGCGCCCACTATCGCTGTGATCCCGCACATCATGGTCGAGGACGCCGCAGAGGCGATCGCCTTCTACAAGCAAGCGTTCGGCGCCCAAGAGGAGTTCAGGATCGACGCTCCGGGCGGCGGGATCCTGCACGCAGAGATCACCATCGGAAAGTCGGCGCTGATGCTGGGCGACTCCCGCGCGGACGAGGCAGAGGCCGGCTCCTTCGCCCCGCCGACCTCGCTCGGCGGAGGCACATCCGTCACGCTGCACGTCTTCGTGCCGGACGTCGACAGCCTGGCGAAGCGCGCGGAGGCTGCCGGCGCCGAGATCCTCCAGCCGCCGAAGGACATGTTCCACGGGGACCGCACCGTCATCCTCAAGGACGCCTCAGGGCACATGTGGGTATTCCTGACCCACCTGGAAGACGTCTCCGAAGAGGAACTCCTGGGTCAGCCGAGGTTGCTCAGACGACCGCTGATCTGACGGTGGAGGTCTTGCGGTAGCCGGACGGGCCAGCGGTCGGCAGCCTCGGCAGCCAGATCGCGGGTCCACTGCCAGCTGCTGCGTGCGGCGGTGCGTACGTCCTGATCGTGGGCGGCAGCCGTGGTGGAGGTGTAGCGATGCCGGTCGGCATCGGGCAGGTCCTGTTCGAGCGCGCGGCTCGGAGTGAGCCAGTGGGCAGTGCTGTTGCGCAACAGGCGGCACAGCTGAAGCTGCAGAGGGGCGACGACGGTGTGCAGAAGGGCATGGGCACGGGCGATCTCGCCGCGGTCCAGGATGTGGGCAAGCATGAGGGTCCAGTTGGTGAGCTCATCGGCGAGCTGCTGAGCGGTGGCCGCCGGCTCGGGCTGCTGGAAGGTCGCCAACTGCCGGGCGGCCCGGGTGAGACGGCCGGTGCGGTCGAGCAGGACGGCGTCATCGGGCCGGGGCAGGTGCACCACCCCCTGCCAGGTGGGCACTTCGTCGATGCCGGTGCCCGCCGGGGTGAGGTGGAACTCGCCGCGCATCAGGTCGTCGAAGACGACGGCGAGGATCCCGTACATGTTGGTGTAGGCGAGCTGGAGCGGCGCGAGCTGCGCCAGGAACCCGGGCCCGTCGAAGTCGGCGAGCTGGTCGTCCTGGACGTAGAGGTACGCCTCGATGTCGGAATGGGCATCGGCCTCACCAGTGGTCCACGAGCCGTAGAGCAGTACGCCCTCAAGTCGGCTGTCGGCGTGCGCGAGTTGCCGCAGAAGTGCGATGCGGTCGTCCAGGGCGGAAGAGGCAGAACGAACGGACATGATGTGGTGAAGTCTCCTGAGCTGAGCGTGCGAGCACGCTGACGGGACCCGGCACTCGCGCCGGGCGGATGTCTGTCGGACCGTCGCGGCCCGCTCAGGAGAAAATGCCCATGCCCGGGATCGTAGAGGACGGCTCAGCGACCAGCACATCAGGAGGGTGAGCCATGGACACGATGCCCAGACCCTGCCCACCTGTCCGTCCGAGTCGAAAAGCGGGTGCGGCCGGTCGCCGGGATGGTGTGGGATGCGGGACATGACGATCGTTTTGAACGAGCCCGGCGTCGACGGACTGACCGGGGCAGTGGACGCACTGCGCGAATGGCAGGACGACCGTACGCCGCTTCAACTCCACCCGGGAGACCTCGGCTGGGCCTGGGCACTGGGCGCGGAAAAGCTGGCCCCCGCAGTCCGCACCTGGAGCGAGGACGGACGGATCATCGCCGTCGGCTACCTGGACGGCCCCGACGTGCTGCGCCTGACAACCGCACCGGAACTGCGCCAGGACGAGGCACTGGCGCGCCAACTGCTGGCGGACCTCAACGACCCGGAGCGCGGCGTCCTGCCGTCCGGCGAGGTCAGCCTGGAGATCCCCAGCGGCGCCCTGCTCCGCGAGACCCTCGTAGAGGCAGGCTGGGACCTGGGCGAACCGTGGACACCGCTGCGCCGCGACCTCTCCGAGCCGGTGAAGGACTCCGGCCTGCGCATCGAGGTGGCAGGCCCGCAGACGGCAGGGACGCGGACCGCGGTACACCGCTCGGCGTTCGACAGCCCGAGGTTCACCGAGGAGATCTGGCACGTCCTGGCAGCCGGACCGGTCTACGCCGACGCCCGCTGCCTGATCGGCTACGACGACCAGGACAACGCGGTCGCTGCGGTGACGGTCTGGTCGGCCGGCCCCGGCAAGCCCGGCCTGCTGGAACCGATGGGCGTCCACGCCGACCACCGCGGCCGCGGCCACGGAGTGGCAATCTGCGTCGCCGCTGCGGCAACACTGCGCGAGATGGGCGCCTCCAGCGCACTGGTAGCCGCCGTAAGCTCGAACCCAGCCGCCGTAGCCACATACAAGGCAGCCGGCTACGAACCGTCCCCGGAACGGCTGGACGTCGTCCGCGCAGCCTAGAAATCGCTCGCCCCCAGCCAGGACCGCAGCATTGACCTGGCTGGGAGCTGCCTACAGCCGCTAGTGCTGTGACCGCATAGGTTCGCCGGGTTGGTGGTCGGGGCGGTTGGATGTGCAGTGACGTCCGATCCGACCGCTGGGGGTGCGGTGGCTGAGCCTGTCCGTGTGCGCAGACTGACTGACCAGGAGGGGCAGAAGCTGCAGCAGATTGTGCGCCGGGGCAGCACCAACTCGGTGCGCTATCGGCGCGCGATGATGCTGCTGGCCTCGGCTGGCGGGAACCGGGTGCCGGTAATCGCCCAGCTGGTGCAGGCCGACGAAGGCACCGTGCGCGATGTGATCCACCGGTTCAACGAGACTGGCCTGGCCTGCCTGGCCCCTCGGTGGGCGGGAGGCCGTCCCCGCCTGCTCAGTCGTGAGGACGAGGACTTCGTCATCCAGACGGCCACCACCCGCCCCACCAAGCTCGGCCAGCCTTTCGCCCGCTGGTTACTGCGCAAGCTCGTCGCCTACCTGCGGAAAGTCCACGGCCGGGTGATCCGCATCGGTCGCGAGGCGTTACGCAGCCTGCTCGCCCGCCGCGGTGTCACCTTCCAGCGCACCAAGACATGGAAGGAATCCCCCGACCCACAATGCGAGGCGAAGCTGGACCGGATCGAGGAAGTCCTGGGCCGCTTCCCCAGCAGAGTGTTCGCCTTCGATGAGTTCGGACCGCTCGGAATCCGGCCCACCGCAGGCTCGGGCTGGGCCCCCGTCGGCCACCCCGAGCGACACCCCGCGACCTACCACCGCACCCACGGGATCCGGTACTTCCATGGTTGCTACTCGATCGGCGACGACACCCTGTGGGGCGTCAACCGCCGCAAGAAGGGCGCGGCGAACACCCTGGCCGCACTGAAGTCCATCCGGGCCGCCCGCCCCGACGGCGCACCGATCTACGTGATCATGGACAACCTGTCCGCCCACAAGGGCGAGAAGATCCGGAGCTGGGCGAGGAAGCACTGGGTCGAGCTGTGCTTCACCCCGACCTATGCCTCGTGGGCGAACCCGATTGAGGCTCACTTCGGGCCGCTGCGGCAGTTCACCATCGCCAACTCGAACCACCACAACCACACCGTCCAGGCCCGGGCCCTGCACGCCTACCTGCGCTGGCGCAACACCAACGCCCGCCACCCCGACGTCCTCGCCGCCCAACGCCGTGAACGAGCGCGCATCCGCAGCGAGAAGGGCCTGCGCTGGGGAGGCCAACCACTCACCGAAGCAGCCTGACCCACCCCGGCAAGCAGGAGCCCCGCGATGGCAGTAGAGATCGTCTACGAAACGCACGCCACCACCACCGACAACGAGGCGGGCATTGCCACAGGCTGGCTCCCCGGCCAGCTCTCGGAACTCGGCCGCTGTCAGGCCGCGGAGCTCGGCGAACGCCGACGCGCTGGCGGCTTTGCCGCGGTGTTCACCTCCGACCTCCACCGAGCTGTGGAGACGGCCCGGATCGCGTTCCCCGACGGCACGCCCTCGATCCGCAAGGACATCCGGCTGCGCGAGTGCAACTACAGGGACCTCAACGGAAGCCCTGTCGCCCCCATTGCCGCCCAGCGGGCTCGCCGCATCGACGAACCCTTCCCCGGCGGTCAGAGCTACCGCCAGGTCCTCGCGGCCACTGACGCGTTCCTGTACGACCTGGCCACGCGCTGGGACGGCGGCCGGGTCCTGGTGATCGCTCACTCGGCCAACCGATGGGCCCTGGACTGCTTGCTCGCCGACGCCTCGTTGGAAGACCTCGTCGAAGCCCCACCCGCCTGGCGTCCGGGCTGGCACTACATGCTTCCCTCTGGCTGGGCCCCGTCGACCCGGTAAACCTTCCCGGTCACAGCACTAGCCACCCACACGAACCTCCGAGTCACAGACTAAAGGTGGGGCCTCCATTGCTTCCTGCTCAGAACGGTTGCGGCCATGGCGATCGTGGAGGCTGCGGGATGGAGGTTCGCCGCGCGGACACGGGCGACGCGGCTGGGGCCCAGCAGCCTGGGCGGCGGACGGCGTCCGTCGCTGAAGAGCCGGAGTTGACCAAGCGGCTCAACGGGTGAGGAGCGCCTCTGTGTCCACCGCCCCCGCGGCCCGCGAGAGCGGACAATCCTGGGCTCTGCTGCTCGTCCTGTGCGGCACGATCTTCCTTGAGGGCAGTGACGTCGCCATACTGGCCGTTGCCGTCCCCACCATCCGCGCTGACCTCGGGGCGTCCACTGCACATCAAGGGCCCAAAGGACCTTGAACTAGGTGAGCAGCGCATAGCAGTAGGCACAGGCAGTCCGAGGGCTGATGTCGCCCAGTACAAGATCGTGAACCCAGGCTGCGACGGTGTCGACGGGCTCGCCGCTCTGATCGAAGAGAACGTAAGGGACGTCTCGCTGACCAGATTCTGTGACCGCCCTGACGCGAGGCGGGTCAATGCGGGTCCGAGATCAGCAAACTGCGGATGTCTTCTCCCACTGAGCATTCCTCCTGATGGTTGCTTGCACACCGGGAGCCGTTCGAAGACGGCTTCACCAGAAGGTGCAGTCAACACACCACCTTTGGCCCGTCCCCTCCCCACATGGCTGATGTGTCCGAGGAGGGGTGCCCCGGCGGCTTTCGAAGATTCGGTAAGTTTTCTGCATCTTAAGTTGCGGAGTGAAACGGATGGATCCGTTTCACTGGAATCCCGGAGGTCTTCCCTGATGGGAGGTAGCCGGCCTCCACCGCAGGCCCCAGTGTGCTGTGCGGGACCAGTGAGCTGTGCGGGAGGGGAGGTGCGGGCGGTCCTTCTGCACGAATAGTGGTCCGCATCAACTCCCTTGGCTAGCTGCGCTGTTGAGGAATTCGCGGAGCGGATTCCGTGAGGCCGGATCGCGGAGCGATCTGAGCCCAGGGCCGCGGAGCGGACCGGAAGCTGGGGCGGAGCTCCAGGGCAACGCGGAGCGTTGTAGGGGTTCCGCCACGTAGTGGCGGCGCGGCGTTCTCGCGGAGCGAGACGCGCGC
>NZ_JBVIMX010000029.1:0-89562 GCF_055579625.1 Streptomyces sp. NPDC032721
AGGGTCCGGCAAACAAAACGTGGAACTGTGGTGGGCCTTTGGGGGGGTTTTTTGTGGATGCTCAAGGACGGACAGGGCCGTTCCGGAACCCGCCGAGTGCCATGGCAGGAGCAAAGGTGCGGAGCTGCCTCAAGGGGCAAGGGTGTTGACGCGTGTTCCGGCGGCGCAGAGTGGGCTGACCGCTTCCAGAGCTGAGCGGACGGCACCCTCCTGGCTGTCGGCGTCGTCCAGGTAGCTGCCGGTGAAGTAGAGGCCACCCCGGCTCTGTGCCGCCCTCAGTTGCCGGGCGGCGCGTTGGCCGGAGACGGTGGGCACCAGTTGCTGGAAGGAGGCGGAGGCGATGAGATCGCTGGGCGGGGTGCGGTGGGTGATCCAGCTCTTGAAGACGTCAGTGCCCAGGCTGGGTCCGAGCCGGTAAGTCGTCTCTGCCCAGCGCCCGTTGCCGGTGGTGCACACGTTCGACCAGTGCGCGTGGTCGGCAGGCATGTACCGGGCGTCGCGGTGCAGGGCCACGGTGGTCGGCTCGTAGACGAATGAGGCCAGAGCCGCCGACGTGGTGTTGAGGTCGGAGGAACTGTCCAGGAGCTGTGCCGCCTGTGGGGCGGGCAGAGCCAGGACGACCGCTTCGTAGGTGGTCGTGCCGCCCCCGTGAAGCACCGCGGGCCGGCCGGTTGCGGTGGACAGCCGGTGGATGGGCGTGCTGTAGCGGATACAGTCGCCCAGGGCCGTGGAGAGCCGGTTGACGAGAGTGCCGAGGCCGTCTGTGAGGACGTGCCACGTCGGGGAGGTCTCCGGTCCGGAGGGCGGAGTACGGGTGGCCCAGGCGGCGGCTGCCCGTGCGGGCATGTGAGCGGCCTGGTCCAGGGTGCAGCCGACGAAGGAAGCACACCAGGCCAGAATCGCATCGCGTACGAGAGACTCGGGCAGGTCGAGGCGGGTGGTCACGTCGGCGACCGTCGTCGTGTGCGGTGCGTCGTCGGCTTCGAGTTTCCCTGCCTGAGCCAGGAACGCGCCCAACGCCTCCCAGGCCGGTCCGGTCAGTGACTTACGGCCGTTTGCCGCGTCCGTGGGCGCATGAGGGGTGACGAGCAGGGGCTCGTCGCTACCGGCACGCAGCAGCGTCGTGGTCAGCGGGACCGGTGTGACGTCGACGTCGGTGATCCCCATCGCCCGGCGCAGCGTGCTGTGGTGGGGGAAGGCCCCCGGGGACAGAAACTGAGCGCCGAGGTCGACGCGCACCGTGCCGTGGCGCTCGGTCCGGACGGGCACGGTATGGATGTTGCCTCCGGGCCGTTCGGAGGCCTCGTAGACGGTGACGTCGTGCAGTTCGTCCAGGAGCCAGGCTGCGGTCAAACCGGCGATGCCCGCTCCGATGACGGCGATACGCAAGGGGGTCCTCCTCGGTCGGTCACGCGTGGGCGGGGACGTTGGCGGGCGGTTGGAGGTAGCCGGAGTCGACGAAGTAGCGCAGATAGGAGTCGATGAGCTCGCCGTCCACTGGCGGGCAGTTCAGACCCGAGTCGGCGATCGCCTGCTCGAAGTTGCCGCGGCCGAAGCCGGGGAAGGTACCGGCGACGTACATCTCCTTGACCGAGATGGTGGTACTCCGAGCCGGTTCGATGAACATCGGCATGAACGGTGCCATTGGCTGGCTGGGGTCCTGGGCGGTGAGCTGCGCCATGTGGGCCACCCATTGCTCGTAGGGCACGGTCCGTACCGGGTAGCCCATGTGCTGCAGCCGTTCGACCAGGAGGGACAGGCGGCCGTCGTGGGCGTTGGTGATGTTGTACGCGTGTCCCGTGGCCCGGCGGTGGGCGAGGATGTGCACGATGGCCCGGGCCGTGTAGTCGACGGGGACGAAGTCCAGCGGAAGCGCCATGGCGGGGGCGAGTCCGGTTTCGGCGATGCTGCGGAACAAGGCGCACATCATCGTGTCGGTGTTCCAGACGCCGTCGGTGAGGCTGCCGGTGATCTCGTAGGGCCGATGAATGGCGGCAGCGAGACCTCGCTGAGCGGCCTGTGTGATCAGGCGTTCGGCGACCCACTTGGTCTCCGGGTAGCCCAGGGAGATCCGGTCGCCGAAGTCCAGCGGGGCGTCCTCCTCGACGTGGCGCACTCCTGCGGTGCCGAATCCGGCGATGACCGCGATGGACGAAACGTAGTGGAACTCCTTCGGGGGTCCGGTGCGGGCCAGGTCCAGCATGGTGTGGGTGCCGCCTACGTTGATCGCTTCCAAGGCGGCGTACGGGTAGGCGAAGTTGACCCGCGATCCCGCGTGCAGCAGCGTGTCCGATGATTCGCCGAGCGCGCGGAAGGCTGCTTCGCTCAGCCCGAACCGGGGTGCTGCCAGGTCGCCGGGCACGACCGTGACCCGTTCCTTGATGCGGGCGGGATCGAGACCGTAGCGACGCATCCTGGCCGCCAGCCGACGCTCCCCCTCCTGTTCGTCGTCGGCACGCACCAGACAGTGCACCCGCTCGGCGACACCGCTGTGCAGGAGGGCGTCCAGCAGATATGTGCCCAGGAATCCCGTGGCACCGGAGAGCAGAACGTGTCGCCCCTGCGACGGCAGGTCGGGGGCGGTGGGGAAGCGCAGTTGCGCATCGAGGCGGGAGACGGCCCCGAAGTCCACCGCGGTCTCGCTGTTCTCCGTCTCCGGCGTGTCCTGCAGTGCCTGTACGCGCGCGGCGAAGGTGCGCACGGTCGGGTTGGCCAGCAGGGTGCGGATCAGGTGGCGGCTGTCCTGCGGACGCAGGTCGAAGCGTGCGCGGCAGCGCGCAGCCAGTTGGGTGGCCTGCAGGGAGTGTCCGCCCAGTGCGAAGAAGTCATCATCCCGGCCGATGTGCCCGGCGAAGCCCAGAATGCCCTTCCAGACGTCGGCCACGTCCCTCTCCGCAGGCGTCCGCAGCATCGAGTCGGTGTGCGGGCGTGGGGTGGTGTGCTCGGTGGCTTCACGGGCGAGTTCCGTGCGGTCGATCTTTCCTGAGCGTGTCAGGGGCATGCGGGGGCGGACGAGGATCGGATTGGGCACCATGAAGACGGGAAGCCGGTCGCGGAGATACTCCCTCAGTGCTGAAGGGAGTGTGCTGGGGTCATGTCCGTCGCGCGGGGTCACCCAGGCCACGAGCCGATCGTTTCCGGTCTCCCCTTGAGCGGTTACCGCAGCTTCGCGCACGAGGTCGTGAGTGCTGAGGTGAACTTCGATCTCGTCCAGTTCGATCCGATAGCCGCGTACCTTCACCTGTCGGTCGGCACGCCCCAGGAACTCCAGCACCCCGTCGGGCTGCCAGCGGGCCAAATCCCCCGTCCTGTACAGCTGTCCGGTCGCGCCAGGCCTGTCCGGGCGGTCCGGGACGAACCGCGATGCGGTCAGTTGCTCGTCGCCGAGGTAGGCCAGGGCCACACCGTCGCCACCGACCCAGAGTTCCCCGCTCTCCCCGACTTCGGCCAAGGTTTTGTCGGGCCGCACCACGTAGGCGGTGGAGTTGGCCACCGGAGTTCCGATCGGCACCGTCTCTGCCTCGGGCGGCAGCTCGGTGACCTGGTGCACTGTGGACAGGGAAGAGTTCTCGGTCGGGCCGTAGCCGTTCAGGAACATGCCGGGGCGACCGTGGGCCAGGACTTGCCGCACCGCTTCGGGCGAGAGCGCGTCGCCTCCCGCGATCAGATACCGCAGGCCGCCGAACATCTGAGGGCGCACCTTGGCCATCTGATGGAACAGCCCGGCGCTCAGCCACATCACGCTGACTCGCTCCGTCCGCAGCGTAGCTTCCAGAACGTCGGCGGCCAGCAGCGTGTCCACTTCCGCAAGGACCAGCCGAGCTCCGTTGAGCAGCGCGCCGAACCATTCGAAGCACGACACGTCGAACGTGGGGTTGGTGGTCGCCAGTACGACATCCTCGGCCGTCAACCGCAGACGTTCGTCTCCCTGGCAGACCAGCCTCACCGGGCCTCGGTGAGGTACCACCACACCTTTGGGCACACCCGTCGACCCCGATGTGAAGATCACGTAGGCGGCGTCGTCGACATCGACGTCGACACACACCCTGTCGGAAGCCCCCGTGCGCTCGAACTCGATGTCTGCGCCGACGATCACTGCCCGTCCCCCGGCCGTCTGCCGGTTGCGGTCATCCGTGATCACTGTGCTGACGTCGGCGTCATCGAGGATCTGCAGCAGACGGCGGCGCGGGTGGGTCGGGTCGAGCGGCAGGTAGGCTGCCCCGGCCCGCATCACGGCCAGTACGGCCGTCACACAGGCCACAGACCGCTCCAGCAGGACTCCCACACGGTCACCGCGCTTCACGCCCGTATCGACGAGGTGATCGGCTAACCGCGCGACGCCGTCGGCGAGTTCGCCGTAGGTCAGCCGCTCGGCGCCCTGGCACAGCGCCACTGCCCCGGGGGTGGCGGCCGCCTGCTGCTCGAAGAGTTCCGGCACGGACCCTGCACTCGGGTACTCGGTGGACTCGCTGTTCCACCGGCTTACCAGGTCAAGGTGTCGCGAGTTGGTGGAGGACAGTGCCGATGTCATCAGAGGCCTTCTTTCAGTGTGGGGTTTCGGGTGAGTTGTGTTGCGCATCAGCGTGCGGGGGCGGGAGGCCGCACGGCCGCTGCCCAGAAGCGGGAGAGAACCGGTTCGACGTGGGCGACCCCCCGCTCGATCAGATCCGGCTCTTCTCCCCGGGCGAGACCGTAGGCGGCAACCTCCCGGGCTTCGTCGATGAAGCGTTCCGGAGCCGTTCGGAACAGCGAGAAGTAGTCGAGGACAGGTCGTGGCAGCGTTGCTTCCTGCCGTACCAGCTCCTCTGTCAGGGCCGCACAGGCGCCGCACCACAGCAGGAGATCCGCTCGCACAGCACAAGCTGCCTCGGCCGGGCCTGCCCGCAGCGACAGCCATGACATGAAGGAGCCGAAGTCGCGCATCCCACCCGGCAGCCGCTGCCCGCGCAACGCCTCTTCGCTCCGTCCGAGCGCCTCTGCGCACGCCAGCAGCGGGACGTCACAATCGAGCACCAGGCGTGCCAGATCCACGAAATAGCCGGCCACCGGCTGTGCCGGGTAGCGCGCCGCAAGCGTGGCGAAAGCCGCCACTTCCGCCGCGTGTGCATGGAATTCGCCCGCCACGAGCCGGGCGATCTCGGCTGCGCCCGCCTGCCCCGCCGAGAGCGACGAGAGCAACGGGTTGCCGTGCACATGCGCGGTCACATCCGGGGTTGTCTTCTTGATCAGGGCGTCCACGTCACTGCCGGACATCAGGTCTCCCTCGTAGAGTGCCGGTTCACGGCACAGGTGATCGGCCCTGACGAAGTGCGCCACAAGGGGCGCTGAAGCGGACCGGGGGGCACATGTTCGGGTGCCCCCGCCTCCGTGGGGGTGATGCGGCGGACGCGACGATTCGCCGATGCACGTGGTGTGCGCTTGCGTGCTTGTGAAATCCGGAGAGGGCAAGAGGCCGTCGGACAGCACTCTCACCCATTCGTCGGGGAGGGGCGTGATGTCAGGGCGCCGACGAGGTAGCGATCACGACGTGAATGATCCCTTTGCCTTCAGCCCCCAGCCGCCGGCCGGCGCAGCCGAACTCGTTGCGTCAAACACCCCGCCCACCAGGGCCCCGGGAGGGACCTCAGGCACACTCCAACCGTCAGGAGCCGTTCGTCCCCGCCGTGAGATCTTGAGCGCGGAGCAGCAGCTCGCCAGCTGCCGAGACTCGGGCGTAGCGGCGCAGTTCGCGGCGCATGCCAGTCAGGGCGCGCTCCGTCTGCCGTGAGTGCAAGGAGGGGAAGAGGCCCAGGAACCGCCCCCAATGGGCGCACGCCGCTTCCACCTGACCAAGGCGCAGATAGGTCTCGGCCAGCCGGGCGTGCGTGAGGGCCAAACTGCGGTTCCTGCCCGCGTCACGAGCTTCGAGTGAAGCGAGCAGCGACTCGACGGTGGCGTCCAGACGCCCCAGCGCGAGCGAGGTCTGCGCATGCCGATAGAGGAAGCTGGCACGGTCGTAGTGCAAGAAGGGAACAGGATTGTCCTGGGGAACTTCGCCGTAGAACCGCTCGGCGATCTCCTGCTGCTTCTGCGCCTCGTACTCGTCGTGGAGGAGCGCATGAAGCTGGGCTTTCAGGCCGCCAGTAAATGCCAATACCGCAGGATCGCTCTCCACGCGTGCTTGCCCGAAGGCTTTCTCCGCCAGAGCCAGAGCAGGACGGGGGTATCCCTCCTCCAGTGCCTGACTACTCAGCGCGCGCAGGGAAATTGCAGCCAGACTGCCGCTCCCGGCTTCAATGGCGAGACGATAGCCCCTGCGGAAATACCCCTGCGCCAGTGACTGATGGCCTGCGTCCGCGTTGGCCGCGCCCAATGTGTGCGCCAGCTTCGCCATTTCGGCCAGCTGGCCCTCGGACGCTCCTTCACCGACGGGGATGTTCGCCAGCGTGGCACTGGACTCTCGTACGTAGCAGACGAGCATGGTCCGAGTGAACCGCCCGCCGTGTCTTTCGGTCAGGTCGGTGAACACGTCTGTCAAGTGGCTTCGCACCGCAGAATCCGCCTCTTCGATGGGGTGCACAGAGGCTCCGGCGCGACGGGGAGCGGAAGTCCGACCAGCCAGGTCGTGCAGTGCGGTGGGCGGCGTGTAGGGAATACGGAGCAACTCCGGACCCGCACGGACGTCGGAGTCCTTGCGGGACAGGTCCGCCAGCGAAGCCAGAGCACCCGCCTCGGTGCACCGTGGCGGCGGGCTTGCGGACAGACCGGTCTCCCAGGCTGTCACAAGACGGCCCAGGCGCTGGCTGAATGCCGCTGCCACCGCATCGGGGACCGGCGCAGGCGGGCGCGCCCCCGCTTTCCAGCGTGCTACCGCACTGCGGTCGTACCGCAGGGTCAATCCCGAACGGGCCCCGTGCCGGCCCACGGCCTTCAGGAGCTCAGCCGAGGACCAGCCCGCCTCCTGCAGAAGCCCGGCCAAGCGCGCATTGCGCCGCCTATCGCGCACGGGAACTCATGAGGGAATCGTCACGTAGCCCTTGTGCCCGAGCTGAGGAAGCGCCACCGAACAGTGAAGGCGTCAACTCTGGACGGACCGCCTTGCTCTTCACCAGCAGAACATACCCATCCGCCGCAGGGCACCAACCCGTGGGTCGAGATTCTTCGTACCGCCCGAGGTCGGCCGGGTGGAGCCAATTCCCGCAGGGTATTGATGGCCGGGATGAGGAAGCGGTACCGGGGCGGGGGGGCTCCGGAGCTGACGGGGTGTGGGGCGGGTGGTCTGGGGCCGGTAGGGTTCCTCAGCCAGAGGTACGGCGGACCAGGCAGAGAGACGCCACAAGCTCCTGATGGGGCATGACGGGCCCGCTCCTTCCCCTGCGGGCGGTCTGTCCCCGGCCAGCGGCCCAGATGCAGGGTGGCGCCGGTGAGCCGACGGGTCATGACCGGGGTCACCGCCCAGAAGACGCGAGAGCGCGAGGTGTCGGGCCGGTGCTCGTAGTCACGGACCGGGCGGCGGGAGAACATCAGGATCCCGTTCGTCTGCTCCACGATCCACCGCTTGGCTTTGCGGGACGAAGACCTTGCCGGCCGGGTCGCACTCAGCGATCTCGACGTCGATGTCGTACTGCTTGCCGTGGTCGAGGACGGCCTTCTCGAACCTCTGGCCGACCAGAGCCTTCTTCACGGTGTCCGTCTGGGCGGCCACGCCGTCCCACAGCGCGACTCCGACGGCGTTGTCGTGCAAGGGACGCCAGCAGGACGACAGCCTCTACGACGAGAACCAGTACGTCCACGGCCGCGCATCTCCTGCGCTCCGGCACCCGTTTCGCCGCGTCCTCGCCGGTCGTGGCGGTCGGGACGCCGACGGCCACACGGATGCTCTGGGTGTCCATCACGATGAGGCTCGCGTCGGCCAACGAGCTCGTGCACGGTAAGTGGAGAGACACCTCTTGAGGCGGGCGATGCCGTGCTCGGCCGGAATGCGCAGTGAGAAGTGTGCCTTGCGCTGACGCTCGTACATGTCCTGGTTCCAGTCGGGGGCGTGCTTCTTGAACTTGCGGTGCGGTGGCGTCACTACCTGGCCGCCGCTCTGGGCGCCGAGGCGTTGGCAGCCGGCATCCGCGAGGACCTCCACCACGGGTCCGTCGGCGAGGAGTTGGACCAGGCCCAGCCGGCGGGCGTGAGCAATGTCCGGCCAGCTCGCGGGCCGGGCCGGACTGCACCACAGCACACGTCCTTCGCCGTCGGTGACCACCATGGCCTTCACGGCGCTCTGCTTGTTCTTGCCGGAAACAAAACTGTCCTCGCCCTTGCGCCCGGCCGCGGGTCGCCGGACACGGAACTCCGTACCGTCGATGATCCCGGTCTTCACCTCTCTTGCCGAGGTGGCTGACTACCTCGGCAAGAGTGCGCGGCCGCACTCCCCGGCTGACGGTGCAGCCTCGCTCGGCAAGCAGGGGCCGCACCTCATCGACGTTGATGGTGGAGCGGTCCACATCGAACCGGCAGGCGAGCACGTGGTGAGTCGCACCATGGCGCAGGTGGACCACAGTGGCCAGCAGTCGGTCGATGACCGCCAGCTGGTGCTTCGCACCGGCCCCCACGGCTCGCTTCCGCGGTCGGGAGGCAAGCCTTGCCTGGTGGCGGGCATGCCACAACGGGTCGATTTCGACGATGAGTTCACCGATCACATCGGCTGTCAGGCCGGTGATCCGACGCTAACGATCGCGGCCCGACCCACGTTCCCCACCTCCCCTCCTTGGTGGGCCATGGAGGAGGTCTCGGCGTCCCACCGCTTACCGCGCACGAGCCCGTTGGGGGGCGAGGCGCCGCGTGACGGAATGCTCGGTGCCGTGGTCGGCCTCGGTCGGAATGTCGTACCAAGGCGAGGGTTCCAGTCGGATGTTACTTTCTGCAGTCACCTGTGGGTGGCAGATGCGCGTCTCTGTTTCAGCGGGTTCCTGTCGGCGGCTGATGGCGTACCAGTGTCCGGATGACGGAGTTTCCCATGATCTCTCCGGCTACAGCGCCCACGCCAATGGCCGCTGTGGCCAAAAGAGCGAGCAGAGCAGCCTCTCCTGCTCCTTCGTGTCCCACGGACAGCTGCGTCAGGCTCTCGTACACCTGGAGGCTGGGGAGCAGGGCTCCTGTCGTTCCCGGGATTACTACAGCGGCTGCCGGTACGCGCAGCGCAGGGCTGCACACGGCGGCTCCCACTCCCAGAGCCATCGCGGCACACAGAATAGCGAGTGCGGGTACGTGGAGCAGGTGGGAAATTGCCATGTTCACCGCTCCTGCCGCGAGGCCGGCCGCTACCGCGACGGGCAACTGGCGCCGGGTGCCTCCCATGGCGAAACAGCTGGCCAGCGCGCCGATGGCGGAAACTGCCAGTCCCGCCCAGACGGGCAGCACGGCATGGTTGATGCGCGGCGCGTACAGGTTCACGGTCGCTTCGTTTGCGAGCACGGCCGTGATGACAACGCCGACGGCCATCCCTGCCACCGAGAGAATCACATTCACCGCACGCGTGGCAGCCATCAGGGAGAAGCCGGTAATGCCGTCCTGAGGAAGGGCGATGAGCGGGGCGATCGGCAGTAGCACCACCAAGTTCGCGGCCATCACCGCGGTGCTGTACGGGAAGACCAGTCCTGTGTTGAGGAGCAGGAGGCCCAGCGCGACCACCAGCGCACCCTGGGCTGCAAGAACGAAGAAGAATGGCGCGGCAATACGGCGCAACAGTCTGCCGGTCCGCTCGCACGCCACGAAGACCACCACCGCCGTGAGCGCCGCCCATACCGAACCGCCGACCTGCAGAGTCACCGACGCGGCCAGGATTGCGCTGCCCAAGGTACGTGCCCACCAGGGCCAGGGCGGTGGCACGGCCTGGATGCGACGCAGTGCCTTGAGCGCCTGCCGCACGTCCAGGTGACCGTCGATCACATGTTGCGCGAGACGGTGCAAGGCAGCCATCCGTCGCAGATCACGGGGATCCTCCACTGTCCGGGTGACACGCATCATCGAGACTGGAGCCGCCCGCGGCGGAGCGTACTGCAAGTGAATAGTGCGCGCGGTGATGTCGATGTCCAGGTGTGTGAGTCCCAGAGCCGTGGAGACCGCAATCACAGCCGACTCGATGGTCTGCGTGTCGAACCCGGACAGGAAAAGCTCCTGCCCCAACTGCACTGCGAAGTCCATGACTCGGCGGGCATCCCTGTCCGACAGGGACTCCTGACTGATGTTCACCGTTCCATCGAACGCGGTGTGTCTCAGTCGCTCCAGGATTTCCCCACCACGGACAATCCGCTTCCGTGCCTGCTTGTCGCGCACCCACGCCCACTTCCCGCTCGCACCAACTGACCCGTTCCCCCCTCTGATCGAAGTGAACAGCAAACAAGGCTGCATGCCTGCTCGCCGCAACGACAACGACACGCGTTGCCCCATACGGGGCGGCCCACGCCCCAAGGGGCACAGGGGGGCGACTGCGGCCTGGGACGGCGACGGGGCCGCTCCGGGGTCTGTGTCGTCCGAGGGTCGGGGTGTCAGTGCGGCGCCGAAGAACGCGAGGTGGGCGGGCTCTTCGATGGCGGTGATGCGGGTGAAGGCGTCCTGGGCGCGGCCGGCGGCACGTTCGCTGTCGTCGAGGTTGCCGAGGATGGCGTGGAAGCGGGCTTCGAGCGAGGCCAGCACGGCCGCAGTGGCTTGGTCATGTGGCGGCGGGCCCCGTACTGGGTGAGCGCGACCACGTCGAGGGCGTCGTTGAAGTGCTCCAGGTGGGACATCTGGCGGGCCATGCACTGCAGCAGGTGCGCCCCGATCACCTTGTCGTCGCCTTCGGCGGCGGCGTGCAGGGCGGTGATGAACAGGGCCTGGGCGCTGGTGTGGCGGCACGCGTCGAAGGCCATCCATGCGGCCACGGAGCCGAGGTCGGCGACCGCGGAGAACAACGCCTTCCCGGTGGCCGCCGTGTAGGTGCAGGTGTCGAGGAGGGTGACGGCGTCGATGAGCTGCCCGATGGCCGCCTTGCGGGAGAGCGCGCCGCCGTGTCGGTTGTCGAGGTCGCGGAAGGTGGCGGTGACCGCCCGGATCCCTTCGACCTGTACGGCACCGACCCGCTGTCCCACCGCCTTCAACGGGGAGGGCTCGTCAGCGGCCGAGGCGGGGGAAGTGGTGAAGGGCCAGCGCTGGAGCGGCGTGAGCAGGTCCTCGCCGGTACGGACACGGTGGGCTTCTCGTGACAGCGGGCCCTGACCACACCAGCCCATTACCCGCTCACGTGAATGGATCTCCGTACTGGTGCCCGATCGGCGCGCAATGGGCTCACGCACGGGCCGCCACTGACATCGCCCGGATGCCCCGCGCACGAGGGGCATCCGGGCGAGGACCGCAGTGCGCGAGCGTGCCGTTGCGGGGGTGGCGATGGGCCGAACGAGCCCGGAGGGCGGGCTGGGTGAGTCGTCAGGAGTCACCGGGAAGCCCTGTGTCTGTTAAGTGAGTGGCTGTAGGTTGTGAGTGGATCAAGAGGGCTGTGCCCCTTACCGGTCTCTCGGCCTGGTCGGCGCCCTTCATGTGCGGGGACGAATCGTCGAGAGCCTCCGGCACCGATGGGTCTTCCGAAGAAGGGTGAACTGTGCGACGCAGGAGTTCGAAGGCCATAACCGCCTTAATGACAGCGGTACTTGTAGGTGTGGTGATGGCGCCCGCAGCGGCGGCACCGCAGCCTGCGACTGCCGACGGGATCTGGCGGATGGACGGCTACGACACCGTCCTGACGATCGCGGACGGTCGTCTGCAGGAGTATCAGACGACAGCGGTGAGCTGTGTGAAAGGCGCTGTCGCGACCCGGACCGCCCCGGGCACGTACAGCACCGCCGGCGGAACAGTCTTCACCGTCCGGCAGCCGGGGACGCTGCGCGTGGCCGGTTCGTCGGGGGACAGGACGCTGCACCGGCTGACGGAGCTCCCGGAGGCGTGCCGGCAGCCGATGGCCAAGGACCCCCTCACGACGTTCGACACCTTCTGGCAGACCTTCGAGGAGAACTACCCCTTCTTCGCGGCCAAAGGTATCGACTGGCACGCGGTACGGGACAGCTTCCGTCCCAGGGTGCACGCCGGAACGACCAGGACCGAGCTGCTCTCCCTCTTCGGTGACATGGTGAAGCCGCTGTACGACGCCCATGTCGTCGTCTACGACGGCGACCGCTACTTCGTCCAGATACGTCCCGGCACGACCCTGCTCACCCCGGAGCTGGAAACCAAGGTCAAGAACCATGTCGTGCAGCGTGACCTCAATGGCAACAAGCCGCAGGAATTCGCCAACGGGCAGGTCAGCTATGCGGACCTGCCCGGCAAGCAGGGCTATCTCCGCATCTCAGCGTTCGGCGGATTCCACCCCAAGGACCCTTCGTACGCTGCCCAGTTGGCAGAGCTTGACAAGGCGCTGGACAGCATCCTCACTGCAAAGCGCACGGTGTCCCTCAAGGGGCTGATCATCGACGTACGGACCAACGGTGGTGGCTACGAGGCCCTCGGAGTACACATCTCCGAACGCCTCACCGACACCCCGTACCTCGCCTACAGCAGGCGCACCCAGTACACCCCTGCCCAGCCCGTCCGTGTGACACCCGAACAGGGCGCTCCCCGCTACACGGGCCCGGTCGCGGTGCTGACTGCTGGGACGACGATCAGCGCGGCCGAGACCTTCACCCAGGCTCTCATCGACCGGCCCGGCAGAACCGTGCGCATCGGGGAAGCTACCCAGGGCGTCTTCTCTGACGTCTTGGAACGCAAGCTCCCCAACGACATGGCGTTCTGGCTCCCCAACGAACAGCTCCTGACCCGCACGGGCCACACCTTCGACGGCACCGGCATCCCACCCCACCTGCGCACCCCGGTCTTCACCCCGGAGGAATTCGCCAAGAACCGCGACTCGGCCTTCGACACCGCGGTCGCGGCCCTCCGACGCTGAAGACCGCAGGAGAGGGCGTCGTTGGTCTGGCTCCAGCCGCTCCAGGACCATCAGCGATACCGGGCGGCGCGAGCAACTCGCGCCGCCCGTACTTCGCGGCCGGCCGACTGCGGCCCGTACCCCGCGTACAGCCGCTCCAGTTGCTGTGCGTACAGACACGGGCCTTCCCGTACGCGTTCCGGCACACCTACGCGCAAATTCGGGCCGACGCCGGGGAGCCCGTGGAGATCCTGCAGGTGCTGATGTCCCACCACAAGCCGTCCACCGCGCAGATCTACTACCGCATCTCGCACCCCCGCCGGGTCGAGGCGGTCCGGGCCATCGCGGCGAAGTACCAGATTGACATCGACATCGTCGGCGGCCGGCTCCGGCACCGCAGCGGCGACGAGGACCTGGCCCTGCGGGTCCGGGCGGGCGTCGGCTCGGTGCCCGTACCCGGCAGCTTCTGCCACGACATGAACAGCGTCCGGGCCGACGACTACGGCTGCCGGGACTACTACCGCTGCTTCTCCTGCAGGTTCTTCACCACCGACTTCTCCCAACTGCCCGAACTGCGCCAGTTGCGCGACGCGAAGGCCCAGCAGCTCGCAATGCTGGAAGCCGCCTACGGGAGCGTCCTCACCCCCAACGCCCTGACCCGGGCGAACATGGAGCTGCTGCGGCAGGAGATCATCCAGGTCGACGAGCTGACCGCCAAGTACGAGACGGACCTCGGATCGCTCAGCGACAGCGACCGCACGACGGTGGAGGCGTGGATGTACAGTCGCGACCGGTTCGTCACGGTCATCCCCGTAGCGGCGGTGCTCGCCGGCCGCCAGCCGCTGGACCGGCCAACAACCGACCCCATCCTGCTCACCATCGAGTCTTCATGAGCGTGAGTCTGCCTGAGCAGCGGCCCTGCGCCTCCGCGCCGACTGCGCGAGCGAGCGCTCTGGAAACAGGCCGCGAGGCCGCAGCCGCGCGCCGCCGCGCCTACAGCGGAAAGTGCCGACGGCGCGTACTCGACGTGATCGCCGAAATGCGCAAGACCCGCACACCTTTGTTTGACGCGGACATCACGCGCCGGGCCGGGGTGAATCCGCAGTGCCTGCAACGCCATCGGGACCTCCAGGCGGAAGCGGAAGTCGTCCGCGCCCATCTTGCCGACAGCCGCCGCCGAGCCGCAGCCGCGAAAGCGGCCCGCAAGGAGGCCGCGCTGGATATTCTGAGGACCGCTTTGGGTGACGAAGAATGTGACGGTGCAGTGCTACTCGCTCCTTATCGCCGTATCTGGATGAACCTCTGGGTGCTGGCTCCTGCTGAAGACAGCGCATCGCTCACAGAGATGTTGGATTCGGTGCTCGCGTTGCATGGTGAGGCACAGGTCGTCGTAGTGAAAGGACCGTACTGGCGTACCCCGGAGATGCTGGAGTTCTCCGTCTGCCTGAACCCCGTGCTGTCCACCACGGACTGCCTCCGAGCCCTGGGCTGCACCCAGGACTCGGACGGGGTGTGGCAGGACTGGGAACGGCCCCAGCACAAGGGCACCGTCTTCTTGCACCCCGCGGTCTACGGCGCGCAGATGGGCGAAGAGGAAGCCGCCACCGCCCCTCGGCTCCAGCGCGGCGACATCGTCATGATCCGCGATTGCGCCGACGCCCGGGCCGAGGAACTCGTCGGGATCGAAGCCGTCGTGCACTACCCCTTGTACGCATCAGACCAGCCCGACCCGCTGCTCCGACGCTGGTTCTACCAAGTGATGCCCTACGGGCGGGAAACCCTGGAACTTTTCGACGAAGAGGACCTCCAGCCCACCAGTAAACGCACCCCGGCCGACGACCAGAAGCCGGTACATCTCGGGGTCAGCATCGAGGGCGTCATCACCGACTCGTCCGCGTCCTGAAGCGGAAATCGAAAATCAGAGAGAGCGGCATCCGGCCTCCAACCACCGCGCTCGTGGCACCGCCGGCTTTCGTCGCTGTGGCCCTGATATACCCACCCGGGGCTCTACGAGGATCCACCTGCCGGGCTCATGATGTGCTCTTCTTGGCCGTGCCTGCCGTACACCGCATCCCCAACTGGTCGAGCTCGGCCCGTCGTTCGTCGGTGAGCTTGTCGGCCCGCTTGCGGAAGTTCTCCACGATCATGCCCAGCTTCACGCTCACCACCTCGACGCCGCCAGCGCCCCTCTGAGCGCTTCCCGGCACGTTGTGCGGCTCCAGACTGCTCCAGGTGCTTCCTCGGCACGTTCAGGTGCCCTTCACGGGCGTGGAACGCCTCGGCCGCCGCAAGGTTGAGCATCCACTTGTCCTCCTGCGTCCGCTTCACTGGCCGCTCGCTCTCGTCAGCCGGCCCCAGCCCCAGCGCGTTCCCCAACAGCCACTGCTGTGCCGCCTGCAAGCTCTCCCATCCGTACCGGCAGTCCTGGACCCACCGTCCGAGGTCCTCGCCCTGGACCCGCAGTACACCAGGCTCGGTGGGGAGGGTGCCGCCGTCCTCCAGGTGGTGCTGCGCCAGCCGGAGGCAGCGTTGCCACCCCGCATCCTAGGCCGGGCACCACCCGGGATCGATCTTGTCGAGCTCTTCCCGCCGCTTCCAGGACAGCCCGCCCGCCACTACATCGTCCTCGTCGGAGACCTCGATGCCCTGCGCCTCCAGCTCCTGGAGGCGGGCGTCCGTGAGCCGGGCGGCCGTCCGCATCCACTGGGCCCAACTTCCCGGAAAGGACGGATTCGGTGACCGGCGAGGACGTCCGTACCGCACTGGGAGAAGACGGCACCGCCAGAGCAGGGGCGGTCACGCTCCACCACGCCATCTGCCTCGGCTGCGAGAAGAAGATCGACCCCGCAGAGCCGGTGCACGTCGTCCTGCGGGTCGGCGGCCGGGTCGCCCACGTCCGCTACGCGCATGCCGCCCATCGACCGTCCTGGAGATCCCCGAACCTCGTATGCCCGCTGGACTGCCGGCGCCGCCGGAGGAAGGGGCGGCGATGCGAATGAACGCCGCCACCGTCGAGCACGGCCGTACCGTGCTGCCGACCCTGATCGCGGAGCTCGAAGCCCCGGTCCCTTTCGCCGTCCGGCCGACCTCCGATCTCCTCGACGTCCTCGCCTCCTACGTCCTGGCTCAAGGCTTCTCGCCCATCGGATGGCTCTCCCTCAGGCCCCTGCTCACGTGTGGCAGTGGGCCGCCGCCTGCACCGCCGCTGATGCCGACGGCATCGCGCAGCTCACCTCCCGGCTCGGTGCACCGATGCCGGCCGAGTGGTCGCGGCCCCGAGAGTAAGGCAGAAGTTGAGCGGACCAGCGACCTCCATCGCGCCCGTGAAACCCCCTCGCGATCCGCACCGGATCGACCAACTCACCTTGCCGCTCAGGAAAGTTCACATTCGGTCTCCGCTGGGCCTCTTAACCACGTAGGTGGCGGCGAAGAAGGAGCACACCTCATGGAACCGGTCATGCTGGCAGTACAGATAGCCCTGCTCGATGCGGGAGTCCGACTCGTCGCTCTAGAGTCTGTCTCTTTGACCGGTGAGTGCCTCGTGGTGGGGGCTGGTTAGTCTGCTGTGGTGACGAATAGCGAGCTGATCGTTGACCTGCGCGGTCGGCCGATCGAGACACTCAACGACTTCTGGGATGCGGTTGCCGAGCCGTGCGGGTTGCCTGAGTGGTTCGGCCGGAACCTGGACGCGTGGTCGGACACGATCGAGACCCGGGGCATCTCTGAGGTGATCGACAGCCACGACATTCTGAGCGTGCACGTTGACCAGCGGGGTCTTTTCGGTGGGGACCGACGGGAGGCCAAGGTCCTGGCTGGCATCTTTGACGGAGAGCAGAACCGGCTCGTCGTCCATGGGCCGGCCTGACGAATCCTTCTGACGCCTGGCTCAGCGCCGGGTCCAGATGAGGATGGCAGCAAGTTGGAGTGCGGCCTGGTAGGCGATGGCGAGCTTGTCCGTCCGCATTGCGAGACCGCGCCACTGCTTGAGTCGGGCGATGCATCGCTCGACGGTATTGCGCTCTTTGTATGCCTCGGCGTCGAAGCTGGGCGGGCGGCCTCCGGCGCGGCCTCGCCGCAGACGGTGGCCGATCTGGTCTGCGGGCTGCGGGATGACCGCACGGATGCCGCGTCGACGGAGATGCCCGCGGATCGCGCGGGAAGGGTAGGCACGATCCGCAAGAACGACCGCAGGGCGGGTTCTTGGCCTGCCGAGTCCGCTCCGCGGGATCCGGATTCCGGCCATGACTGCCTCGAAGGCCGGCGCGTCACCGGCCTGGCCCGCGGTGATCTGGATGGATAGAGGCCGTGCCCGGCTGTCACTGGCCAGGTGAACCTTCGTGCTCAAGCCGCCGCGGGAGCGTCCGAGCGCGTGGTCCTCGGGCTCGGGCCGGTCGGGCGCCCCCTTTTCCTGGCTCCGGCCGAATGCTGGTGAGCCCGGCAAATGGTGGAGTCGACCGAGACTGTCCAGCCCACGTCATCATCGGCATCCGCCACTGCAAGGACTGCTGCGAGGATCCGTTCCCATGTGCCGTCCATGGCCCACCTGATCAGGCGTTTGTGGGCGGTCTGACAAGGTCCGAGCTCCTCTGGCAGGTCACGCCAAGGTGAGCAGGTGCGGTACTTCCACGCGATGGCTTCCAGGGTTCGGCGGTGGTCGGCCCACCGTCGTCCACGGACCGGATCGGCCGGCATCAACGGCTCGATCCGATCCCACATCGCATCGGTGATCACTAACCGGACAGGCACATCCGATCAACTCATCAAAGAGACACGCTCTAGGTCTTCCACGGCACCATCACCGTCGCCTCGATCCGACTCTGGCTTCGCCATGACCTGCCGGACAGGTCCCGGCCCGCTCCGGCCCCACTTTCCACTGCCCTGACCTGCACATCCTCGCACGGCATCGCCGGTTGACGCGCACGGCAGACACCGATTTGCTGCTCCGATGAACGACCTCCAGATCCGAGCGGTAGACGACGACACCTCAATCCGCGATTGGCAGTACGCCCACAACCTGATCGTCCCCGGCGACGCGCTGTCGCTCGACGACGTCCGTGCCCGCACTGGCCGCAACCGCATGGAGGTCGCCTACCTCGGTGACGTCCTGATCGGCTGCACCACCGTGCGCCCACCAGACAACGGCGCCACCTCGACGGTCATCGCCCGTGTTGTGCCTGAACACCGCCGCCGCGGCCTCGGCACTCGACTCTACGAACGTGCCCTGGACCAGGCCCGCGCGCTGGACGCTCAGGTGATCGAGACGGTAGTGCTGGCGTCCAATCCGGAAGGGCTGCGCTTTGCCGAACAGCACGGCTTCGTCGAGATCGACCGCTATCTGCTGCGCGAGGGCGACACCGTGCACTGGATCGACCTCCGTCTGACCTGATCCGCCGGACAGGGTGTCAGCTGGCCGCGGACTGGCTTTCCGGAGGGTGCGCGGTGTGCAGTTCATGCTCGCGACGCGCGGATTCGAGCAGCTGCCGCCAGGACGTGACCAGGGGGCGACGGCGCAGGAGTGCACGTCGTTCGCGTTCGGTCATGCCGCCCCAGATCCCGTGCTCGATCCCGGTGTCCAAGGCATGGGCGAGGCACTCGGTGCGCACTGGGCAGCCTCCGCAGACTGCTTTCGCCCTGTTCTGAGCGGCCCCTTCGACGAACAGTTCGTCCGGATCGACGGTCCGGCAGCTGGCCTGCCGGCCCCATTCCTCACCGGGAGTCCCCACAATGCCGCCCTTCCTGATCCGGCCTGCCGTGCTCGTCCGCGGCAACAGCGAGTGGCAAGTGCCAGTGACCGTAAGGCAGTTCCTCCGGGCACGGAATGGCGGCGGCAGGTTGTCATTCCTTACGGCGCCGCCTCGCACGCGCGTGCGGCCGCGAGGCCGGTAGCAGTCCGAGGTGCGCAGAAACGCCCACTCGCTGGCGGCCGTTGCCGCTCTGTTCCAGGAGCAACCCCCTTGATCACCACCAAATGCGCTCTCTAACCGTTTCCGTCAGGCGGTGTGCCACAGCTCGGGCCGCCCGGTCCGTCGAACTGCACCGAGCTGAAGAAGTCCCGATAGTCCGGGAAGAAGTTGCCCCTGCCTGTCGGGCCGGACGACGTGACAGCTGTGCACCCGGTGTAGTGCGCGTCGGACCACAGGTGGATGGTCGAAGAGGTCCGGTTCCAATCGGATTCGGCCCGGTCGTTCATGCCGAGCGCTGCGAGGTCCGGCGCGTTCCCCCTCAGCTTGATCATGTCTCCGGTGCCGTCGGGACCCGAGAACATGCAGTAGTAGCCGTCAGGGCATCGGTCGTACCCATCAGCCGCGCAGGCGGGAGAGACCGAGGCCATGCTCAGGGCCGCCACTGTGCTGGCCAGCCCGGCAAGGATCCGCTTGATGTGAGTCACGCCAGGCTCAACGATCCCTCTCGCCTCAGGTCATTGCCTGGACCGTCCAGGCAGCGAGCTTCCCCTTGATCACAACCAAATACGCCTCGTGGTGCTCCAGCGGGGGCTGGCCGTCTCTTCGGATCAGATGCCGTGTGGGGTGATCGTTACGTCGATCGCGCCTGCGTTCGCCCCTGGCGAGTCCACCGCGACGTGCACGCTGTACTTGCCGCGATCACCGACCCGGTGGACGAAACGGGTCAGTTGCTCAACATCACCGATGGCCATGCGCCCGTCAGGCAGCAGGAGTGAGCCGTCGAAGACGGTGGTGAACGACGGGTCGGGTCCTTCGCTCTGCGGCGTTTGAGGCTGGGTGAAGAGACGGACTTTGATGAGTCCTCGCTGGGCTCGGACCCGTACCGCCACGTGGGTTTCGCAGCTGGCTGCGGGGGCTGACTCCAGTGCGAGGGAGATCGGGACCCAGTCGGTCGCCCCCACGTGCAACATAGGGTGGTTCACGTAGATTTCGACTCCGCCGACCTGCACCATGCTCCCCGTCCGCTCCCCACAGATGCGGCCACCGTTGATCATCGGCGTGTGAAGACAAAAGATCATGCGATGGCCGCAGGTCACAGCGTAGACCCTGCCCGCTGGCAGGAAGCATTTGAGGGCCTGATGGATCGCATCGCGAGCCGGTGCAAGCGAGTTGAACCCCGCCGCCGGATACGGCGATTGGTACTCGGTCTGCTCCCTGATCTGCCTCGGAAGAAGTGCTGGACCATCACCGAGCGGGCGGGGTACTCGACCCCGGACGGCATGCAGCACCTGCTGAACCGTGCCAAGTGGGACGCCGGTACCGTCCGCGACGACCTGTGTGACTATGTGGTCGAGCATCTCCACGACGACCAGGCCGTCCTTCTGGTCGATGGGACCGGCGACGTGGAGAAGGGCACTCGCACCGTCGCCGTTCAGCGCCAGTAGCACGAGCACCGCGGGCGGGATCGAGAATTTCCAAGTCGCCGTCTACCTCGTTTACGCAAGTCTGCACTGTCGCGCCGCGGTGGGCCGCGAGCTGTACGCCCCGTGCTCCTGGACCGACGTCCCGGCAGCGGTGGTGGTGGGTGTGATCCTGTGGATTCTCGGTGCTACGGGTCGCGCCTCGGGGGACGCAAGCACTACTTCTGAACTCTGCGGCCGTCCTCGGCGGCCGTGATGTGGGCGAGGGTGCGCTGGAGCCGGTGGACGGCTTGTTCGGCTTCCGCGTACTGCTGGGGGGTCGGCGTGATGGCGCCGAAGGTGGGGCCGCCCTTGGCGGGAAGGGCCCGCCAGTGCAGGATCGGTGTGAGGGCGGTGGTGGCTGCGCCGAGGAACCAGGCCAGGTGTCCGTGGACGTGGGCGAGGGCGATGGCCAGGGCGGCGAGTGCTTCCCGCAGGTGCGCCAGCCGCTCGACCGCGGGCATCTCCTGCCGGGAGCCCGGGGCGCCGACGGCGGCCTCCAGGTCGGCGGCGGCCCTCGCCGCGACGTCACGGTCGTCAAGGTCCACCACCCACACCTGATCGCGGAGCTGCCGCTCGGCCTCCTGCGCCAGCTCCTCAACGGCGGTTCGCA
Source organism: Streptomyces sp. NPDC032721 (assembly GCF_055579625.1). NCBI lineage: Bacteria > Bacillati > Actinomycetota > Actinomycetes > Kitasatosporales > Streptomycetaceae > Streptomyces > Streptomyces sp. NPDC032721. The sequence goes on from NZ_JBVIMX010000029.1 coordinate 20,899, forward strand.
TGTCCACGCCCGCACCCTACGTCCTGCGGCAGCGAGTTCGCACTCGATGCTCCTGGCCGGTGGGGGTTCGCGATGCAGGGCTACCGGGCCCCGAGGGTCGCGGTGTGCTTGCTGGAGAACGATGCGGTGCTGAACGAGCTGCGGGTGGGCACCGCCACCGATCCGATCCAGCTCTCGCGTGGTCGTCGTCGCTGGCGTCGCCGACGCCCACGTCGGCAAGTGGGACACCGGCGGATGCACCTGCCCGCCGGGACATGACGGCGACAGCCCGCACTGCTCGGACCCGTCGGCGGGTGGGGACGCCGAGTTCGATCGGTGTGTGCGGCGCCCGGGCAGAACGCTCCTGGGCCTACGGATGCAACGCCGGCCGACCGCCGATCAGGGAGGCGCACAGGAACGGACCGAAGGGCGCGGACACCACATCTCGAACTCGCCTTCTCGCGACGACGGCCGCTGGCGACAGTGCCCACCGGCGGCGTCCGTCGTCGGCGCTCTCCACCCCGCAGTCCACCGCTCCCCGTGTCACCACCGCCCGCAGCAGGCCCTGCTCATCTGGATCGTGGCTCTGTCGCCTGCTACGCGGGGCTCGGCTGTGGCACAGCCGAAGCCTGAGCTTGGGCTTGCCTGCGCCGGAGTTCCCCGCCGTAGCGGCTGAGAAAACCGCTGTCGGGCAAACGGATCACGATGATAGGACTACCGCCGTGCACAAGACTCTGGAGTTTCCCGATCTGCTGCGGCTGATCGACGACCGTTCAACCGCCTTCCGCGCTGCCATCGCCGCCGCGCCCAGCCTCGGCCTGCCCGTGCCGACCTGCCCCGAGTGGACGCTGTACGACCTGGTGCAGCACATCGGCGAGCGCCGCCGTCTCTGGGCCGCCACCGTCGCCGCCGGACCGGACGCCATATCCAAGACGCCGGCCCAGGGCAACGCCGTGGCACCCCAGGAGCGCGAGGACGTGCTGGCCTGGCTGGCCGCCTCGACCGAGCTGATGCTGGCGGCCCTGCGGGAGGCCGGACCGGACCAGGGCTGCTTCACCGGCTGGGGTGTCACGCAGACGCCGCACACCGCCGGCGGCGTCGCCCGGCACCAGGTCCACGAAGTCGCGGTGCACACCTACGACGCCCAGCTCACCGTGGGCAAGCCGGCCTCCCTTCCTGTCGAAGTGGCGCTCGACGGCGTCGAGGACAGCCTGTTCATCGCCAGCTTCACGAGAAGCGCCTGGCCGCACAAACCCACCGCGTTCGACTTCCACGCCACCGAGGGCCGCTCCTGGCGCCTCACTGTCGACGGCGACGGTGCACGGACCACCCGGCTGCCCGCCACCGGCGAGGCCCCGGAAGCCGCACGCTTCTCCATCCGCGGCACAGCCAATGACCTGGTCCTCTGGCGGTACGACCGCATTTCGCTGGACTCCCTGCAACTCGACGGGGATCCGAAGCTGCTCGACCAGCTCTACGCCTGGGAACCGGAAGACTGGGCGTGACGACACCCCACCGCAGACTGAAACGCCTGGTCACCCGCGGCGTCCTTACGGAGCCCGAACCCGGCCTGTTCCCCCAGCCCGGAACCTGAGCCCCATCCCGCCCCGGTGACCAGCAGTCCTCACTCAAGCCCAACCCCGAAACGGGCAACTACTCACGTTCCGCACTCTGAGAGTCGGTGGGACCGTTGCGGACTGCTGAGGCCAAGGCAGTCCCTCGGCGGGCCCGCTGCGACGGAGGGGTCCCCTCAACCGTGGAGGGTGGAATCCCCGCCTAACTGCACTGAACGAGGACCAGTCCGCTGGCGTCGTGCAGGCGTACAGCAAGAGCGCGGCTCCGGTACTCCCGTGCCGGAGCCGTCGTGCTGGCGGGTTGGGGCAGCGTTTCGACCTGGGGCTACAGTCGGGCTCCGGGCTTGTGCAGCGTCACCGTGCGCAGGGACCGGCGGCCCTGGTCGTTGTTGGGCGAGTTCACGTTCGTCGTCGACGGTGATCGAGGCGGCTGGCGGCCGGAAAGAACGTGACTCGGGCCCTCCGGCCGGATCGTTTACCGCGTTGATCCGGAACACCTTGCCCGCGGACCGCCGGGCCACGGCGTTCGGTATCCGCTGCCTGCCTTTCTAACGGACGGTCCTCGCCCCGTACATGAGCGCCGGGGCACAGCTCTACCGGCGGTCCCACCCTGGGCCCGTGTCGTCCGCGCTGTGGGCGCAAAGGCCCATCCTCAAGTTCTGCTCTGATGTGCCCAGAAGCGGCAACGCTCTTCATTGGCGTGCGCCACAGTGGGCGGATGATCCATACGGGCGATGGGCGGCGAAAGTTAGGCATCAGAACTCGGGTGCGGTACATAGCAGTTGGTGCGGTGGTCGTGGTGGCTGCGGCTGGGTACGGACTTCTGCTCTGGAAAGGTCCCTGGTGGCTCGACGGCTCACACATCCGATCGGGAAACCTGCAGCCCGCCGACGGTGTGGTGATCACCGGGCTGCGGACCATGCTCGTCGCCTTGGGGGCTGCGATCGTGGCGGGCTTCGGACTGATGTACACCCACTTGAACCTCCAGCACACGCGCGCAAAGGACCGACGGGAGGCCGAACTTGCGAGGGAAGGCCATGTCACTGGTCGGTACGTAGAGGCGATCAAGCTGCTCGGCTCGGACAAGGCGACGGAGCGCCTCGGGGGCGTCTATGCGCTGGAAAGAATCATGAAGGATTCCGAGAAGGATCACTGGACGGTTGTCGAGGTCCTGGCTTCCTTTGTCCGGGAACGATGTGAGCGCGAAGACAGCACACACATCATCGACATCGACGGCGAGCAGGGGCTCCTGACCGTATCCAAGCCACCAGCTCGCGACGGCATGGCCGCTTTTGAAGTTCTGTGCCGCCGACCGGGGCGCTATGAGGAACATCGCGTTGACCTGAGCAACGTGACCCTGCACGAGGCGCACATCGAGGATGGACGACTGGACAACTTTGACTTCTCCTCGTCCGACCTCACTGAAGCAAATTTCCTGAACTGCAGCCTGCGGACGACTCGATTCACCTCGGCCACGCTGCTGGATACGGTGATCTCGAACTGTGCGGTCGCGGCGGCGGACTTCACCGGTGCGTCCCTCGAACGGACAAAGTTCAGTGAGGTGCACCTGGCGGAGGCCACCTTTCAGGACGCGCAGCTGGAAGAGACCCGTTTCGTCGACTCAAATATGACTTTGGTGAACTTCCGGAGAGCGGACATTGACGGTGTCCTCTTCGCGGACGTCGCCTTGGAGCATGCATCCTTTGATCGCGCGCGCCTGGGCGAACGAGTGGAGTTCCACTCCTGTGCTGGGCTCAGCGCTGAGATGTTTGACGAGGCGGAATCAGAGGGCTCTGTGACCGGCCTGCCGGACGAAATATCGTCGCGTCTCGCCGTGGTTCGCGCTGAAATCAACGCGATTCCCCGGCGTGCTGTCGACTGAGGCGCTGGCCACCGTGGAACGAAGAACGTTCTTTGCTCTTACAACCCAAAGAAACTTGGGTTCTTCTAGAGCTTCAAGTGGGCTGCCTGGAGGCTGCGTTGCGCTACAGGCAACCTATCTCGGAATCACTTACTGCAATCAACCATGGGCCGTACGTCAGAAACGTCCATCAAACGGTTCCTTCTCGGACCAGTCGCGGACCAAACTGTGCTCTCCCGGCACTAGCCCCACTGCCTGCGCTCGGGGCCTACACCGTCGTCGAGGACAAGGCGAGCTTCTCGATGACGCCGCCCACCTCCCGCACCCGCTCCCCTCGTACCGCAGGTTCTACCTGCGACACCACAGCGGTCCTTCGCTGGTACGCCCTACGGTTTCCTTTGGTCTGAACTGTCACCGCAGGATCCGCCTGCGGCATCACTCCGACGTCGCCGCCGGCGATGCACCGTCCCTGATCTCCTGCTGCCACTGCCCTGTGATGCCCTGTGAGCGGGACCTCCAGTACCGGCCTGCCCCGCGGATCGGCAGCCTGCGCGGAAATGGCTTTGCGGCACCTTCCAGGGGGAACGGGCACATCGCTACAGTCCATCGTCGGGCAGGGCCCCCGGGGACAGAAACGTGCCTGCGGGCGGGGCTGGAAGGAAGAGTCGTAGGTGCTGGAAGAGTTGCGTGCGGCGGTGGCCACTCACTCGCTGGTCAACCTGACCGGCCCGTTGGGAGTGGGAAAGTCGTTGCTCGCGGCCCGCCTGGGGGACGCGGCCGCGGTGGACCTCGATCGGTCCGACGCACTCGTCGCGCTGCGCAGGGCGCTGGCTGATCCCGCCCGGCGCATGCTGGTGATCGACAGCGCCGACGGCCGACAGCGCCTGGACGTACTGCGCACCGTGCTCGATGACGCCGGAGGCGAGTGCCCGACCGTGGTCGTTGTCAGCCGCCGGCCGGTCCTGGCCCATCCTCACTGGGCGTACTCGGGCGCCGTCACCCTCACCATGACACCCGCCCGCGACGGGGAACTCCCCACTCGTGCCGCAGGACTCGATGATGCCGAGGGACGGGTACTCGTGGCCCGGCTGGCAGGCGGCATCCCGCTGCTCTGGGACGCCGCCTGCCGTGCCCTGGATTCCAGCGTGTCGGCCGTGTCCCCCGGCGCGGTCGCCGACCAACTCGCGGAGGTGATCCTGGACCGGCTGGGCCGCGAGTTGCCCGGCAGACGGTGGCGGCACTCGCTACGGCTCCTCGCCACCGTGGGGTGCGGGGACGAGGCGCTGCTGCCCGGCGGCCCGGACCACTTCTCCTCGCTCGCCGCGCTCAGCATCGTCGACCGCGACACCCTCGGGCTTCGGATCACGGAACCGTACCGGACGGTGCTCGAACTGGCCTACCGGTGGCGGCGACCGGAGGCACACGAGAGCGTCCGGATCCGGGCCCGCGACTACCGCCTGACCCTGCTCGATCGTGCTCGCGACGCGAAGGAGCGCGCAGACCTCACGGACCAGGGTCTCTTCCTCACCGGCGACCCACTGCTGCGCCGCGAGTTGTTCCCGGCCGACGAGCACCCGGTGGGCTTCCACACGGCCGTCGCCGCGGACGCCGACGACATCGGGCGGCTGATGCGCCAATGGGCCCTGGACAGCGGCTTCGACCCGCGCCGCTGCGACCGCTTCACCGAACGCTGGGGCGCGGACGACATCTCCGCCTTCCACATCGCCCGCGACCGGGACGGCCGGGCGATCGGCCTGGCCAATCTGATGCCGATCGGCTCGCACACGGTGGACGGTCTGGAACCGCTGCTCCAGCAGCACAGCAGGGCACTGACCGCCGGCGGGCTGTTCCTGGGCGTCGCTCACTGCGCCGACACAGCCGCGCGTGCCCACCTGCTGCGGTACGTCCTGCGGCAGGCGGTCCACGGCGAGCGCCTGGTCGTCTCCACCGCCAGCCCGGACTACCAAGTCCTGGTCCAGGGCCTCGGTTTCCGCGGGCACGGCAGCATACGGGACGACGTGTACTCCTGCGGCCGCCGTCCCGAGGTCTTCACCCACGACTTCGCCGCCGCCGATCTATCCGGCTGGCTGAGCGGGATCACCCACGGAGAAGGGCTCGACACAGCGAGCGTCAAACCTGTCGTACCGCGACTCGCTCCCAAGGAGCTGCGCATCCTGTTGGACTACACCTCCGGCCTGACCCTCAAGTCCGCGGCCCGACGGGCCGGCGTCACGCCGAACACGGCCAAGTACTACCTCAGCCAGGTCAAGGCCAAATACCGGACGGCGGGCAGACCCGCATACACGAAGATCGACCTGGCTCGGAGGGTCCGCGAAGACGGACTCGACCGACTGTGAGTCGTGGATGCGGTCACAGGACCGCCAACGCCCTGAAAGAAGCGGTCTGTTGTGGACGGAGAAGACGGATTCCGTTGAGGCGCACCGGTTCGCCTCAACGGGGGACGATCAGCGGATCAGTGGTGGCAGCTGATCAGCGGGTGCAGTTGATCGCGGCGTCGCCCCAGTAGTACCCGGGCCCCATCCGGCTGGAGTTGGCGTAGAGCAGTACGCACTGCTCGCTGAGGAAGCCGCCGATCATCGCGTGCTGGCGGGCCGCCGTCTCGGCTTTCCGCTTCGCCTCCTTCGGGCTGTTCCCGGAGTGAAAGCCGGTGAACACCCGCGTCTCCTGCGTGCTGGCCTGCGCGCGTGTCTCCTGCGTGCTGGCCTGCGCGACGGTCGGTGCGAGCGCGGCGAGGGCCGCGAGAGCCATGGCAGCCCCACCACGAATGAGTATCGAGGTCATGTCAGTTTCCGTTCTCTGGAGGTTGGTGTGATTCAGCGTTGGCAAAACAGACTGGCGACCGCGGAGTACACGCCACCGCCGACCGCCCTGACATCGGTGGCGCGGACGTAGCACTGGTTCGCCTGCCAGCCGGCCCCTTGGGAGATCGCGTAGGCCATCCGGGCGGCGCCGGCCACTGCCTGCGACGGCGACGTTCCCATCCCGCTGCCGGTGAACGTGCTCACCTCGGTGGGGGCGAGCTTCTGGTTCATTCCGCTCTTGCAGTCGAACGGCCCGACCGAGGAGCTCAGTTCATACGCACGTACCGGGAAATCCAGGCACCTGTCGGCCGCGGAACCGCGGTACTCGTGCCCACTTCCCGGGACGGCTCGGCCCCCGGCCGGGTCCGCCTGGGCGAACGTGGCGCCTCCGATGAGGCACGCCGATGCGGCAAAGGCCACAGCGGCGGAGCGCAGACCTAAGAGAGCCGATCGTTTCACCAGGTCTCCTTCGTAATATTCGGTGGTCATGGAGGATTGCCAAGGCAGCGTGCAGCGCGAGAAGCAGACGATGGACGCAGCCGCGGTTGTCGTTGCCCCTTCCGAGGGCCGCTCCGACTTCGAGAACCGTAGCGATCTCCGTCGAGGGTGCGGTACCCACCCTTTCGGGCGGGTACCGGTGGGGCTTCGTGGCAGTCCACACGGACGGAGTCCTGCTCCGTCTCCGGTAGGGCCGACCAGAACAGCACGGCGCGGCATGTCGATACCGGCCCCTCTGGAGGCCCCCAGAGCCGCGTCGAACACCGCACAGCACGACCTGCCTCTACAGACGGAACCCTGCCGGGACTGCCCTACCGGGGGGCTCCTCCACGTCTCACGCGCTTTCACAGCTGCCCTTATGAGCCGGGTCCTGATCGCAGCTGCCTGTCCAGGTGGTCGACTTTCCGGAGCACGTAGCGGTTGAGGCACTTGATGCTTTCGCTTCGGGTCTTGCCCTCCTTGTTGTCCCCCGCCGTGATCAGCAGAGTGACGGCTGCATCGGACCGGCTTCCGCCATGTCGAGGAGTTGCGGGGCATCCGGTTCGCGAGCCGGGCCAAGGCACGTCCACATCCCGGATCTGCTCGGAGAGGAGAGCCGACGGGGGTTCGTCACGTCTCACGCGAGGGAGTACTTCCTCTCACAAGCCGTATCACCAACAGGGGCGACACCCCTGGACAGAACGGGCTGACCTGGCCATATGCGCCCCACATAAACCACCCTGGACCCTGTAGGACGCGATCTACGATCTGTGCCAGGTGGGACCGAGGGCCAGGCTTCCCCGCCTCTCACGAACGGAGCACCCTGCCCAGCAACTGGCCCCAGGCAGACCAAGATCCGGACCAGGTGCGGACCAACCCGGTTTCACATTGGGTGACTCAGCGCATTCCCGCGGGTCAGATGCGGGTGAGGCCTTGTACCGCCAGCAGACGTGCATCTGTCCAAGGGCCGTGGCAACGCCAAGCTCCCGAGCCATCGGTGGGAGGGAGGACCGTCCGGGAGGCGAACTCCTTGGTCGGTTCAGGGCGACCAGGGCGGCCCGCAGAGATCACGCACAGGGAGCTGGTTCCTGGGGCACGAGACGGTGCGTCTCCCGGGGATATCGCCGGCTTGGGCGGTGGCGGTGCCCGATGATATCGACCACGCATCGGTCGATGGTGTGGCCATGGTGCTGAGCCCAACACGGCGGGGACGCGCGTCGTCATCCGTCTGCGGAGGTGCGTCCGTTCTCGATGCGCAGCCGGGCGCCGTGTGCGTCGGTGAGCTTCAGGGCTGCGGGCGGTGCGGGCGGTGCGGGCCATGCCTGGATCAGGTACCGCTCCTGCGGTTCGGTGGTGCGGGCGGTGTCGCGCCCGTGGGCGTGGATGCGCAGCCGCCACCAGCGGGACAGGGCGGCGTTGGCTGCCTCCCATTCCTGGCCGCTCAGCGTGTCCAGGGCGGCCGGCGGGGAGCTGTGGTCGACGAGGGGGAACTCGCACCCTTCGCCGGTGTCCGGCGACAGCAGCAGAGGTCCCCAGTCGGGCAGGAACATGCTGATCTCGACAACGTCCTGCCAGCCGGAGGCGGGCAGGGGAGGTGCGGCGCCGGTGGTTTCCAGGGTGGCGGGGACGGTGCCGAAGTCGGTGCCGGTCAGCACCGTCGCACAGCGCCCACCCGCGGCTACTCCGGCCAGCCCGTTGGTGAAGGCCCCGTTGACCGGGTCGTCTTCGTCGGGGGTGGCGTTGGTGTCGAGGATGAGGAACTGTCCGTACTCGACGGTGAGGGCAACTTCCGTGGGTGCCATCGCGGCGGTGCTCCTGGGGCAGGGGAGGGGAGCGGGCGGTCCCGGCTGCCGGAGGCTGGCCGGGGGTGGGGCTGTCAGGCGCGGACGAAGAAGGGGTCGTTCACCAGGACGCGGTACTGCTTGTAGAAGGTGGTCAGTTTCCCGCCCTGCTGGTTCTGCTCGCTTGCCGGAACCCAGCGGGTTCCGCGGTCCTCCTTCGCGAGGGCGAGTCCGCCCTCCTTGGTGCTCGCGAAGGGGTACTCGTCGCAGGAGAGACCGGGGGCCGGGGGGACGGCAGTGCGCGGGCAGACCGCGTTGCGGTTGCTGGTCTGCTTGAGGGAGTCGTCCTGGCGGTGCAGGGGGCGGGGTGAGCCGATCCGTCCGTAGTGCTGGCCGCGGGCCTGGACCTGCCGGATGCCGGCCGCGATCTCGGGGAGGCCGGACATGTCCAGGATGGCCGGTGCCTGTGTCCACGCGCACCCTGGCGACAGGGTGCGGCGTGCGGGGTTGGGACGGGAGTAGAACGTGTCGTCGCACCGGAAGGCGAAGGAGGACAGCTTCAGTTTGCTGAAGCTGTATCCCGGCTTGGTGAACGTCCAGTGGTAGTTGACCGTGCTGCTGAGCTTCTTGCCCTTGGCGACCGCGGCGGTGTAGTGGACTTTGCCGGAGAACGCGGACGCGCCGAGCTTCTTGCCCTGGGGGAATGTACTGCCCGCCTTTACCCCGCTGCCCGGGGCCACCGCCAGGGCGACCGCTACACCGCCCGCCTTGCCCACGATCACTGCCTTGGAGACCGAGACGGTCTCCGCCCACTTGAGGCTCTTGGGCTGCAGGGTCATGTGCCGCCCGATGGTGAACGTGGCGTTCCCGACCGGCTTCTTGTTGTCGAACGCGGTGACCGTCACCCGGTTGACCACGCACAAGTCGAACCGCCGCACATGCGCCTTGCCCACCTCGCACTGCGCCACGAGCTCTGACACACCGGCCTGATCGGCCCCCGGTTCCACCGCTTGAGCAACCGAACTCAGCACGGCCGGCTGCACCGCCCGCCCGGCGACGGGACTTCCCGCCCCGGTCCCCGCCGTCAACCCGCCACAGACTCCCATCAGCCCGAACACGGTGACCAACCGCCTGTGGGATCGCATCGGCATCATTCCTGCTCACTCTCAACAGCTCCGCACCCAGGCCCCCTCCCCGCGGTCATAACGACCGCGGCACAGGCGACTCAGGTGACGGCGGAGACAAGGACATGTGATCTCTGTGCCTGCCTGCGAAGCAGCCGACAGCTGTCCGGCCCAGGTATGGCGTGATCGCCAACGAGCGGGAGCCAACGGAGGGAACGGGCGGCCCGGAATGAATCGGCGCGAGCTGCAGAACCCTGCTGCCCAAGTCCACAGAGGCACGTCCGCTGGGTCGGCACTGTGCTCACCGCGGCGTGCGGGGCTGCACAGGCGGATGCGGGGAGCGGCCCCGGGTGGTGCAGCCCGTGGCGGTGCGTTCTCACCGGCCGGTATGACAGTTCCCGCCGTTCGGGTGACCGCCGTGTGCTTGCGCGCAGTTGAGGGTGCCGGAGCCGCTATGCAGGCATCATGTCCGCACTCGTTTCCCGCCGCGCTCTTGCCAGTGTCGCGCTCGCCCTGCTGCCCCTGCTCCCCGCCGCTCCTGCCCAGGCCGCCGGAGCCTCGGTCACGCTGCCCCTGGCCGACGCGGTCGGGCGTCTGCCGCTCGCGGCGGAAGCACGTGACGGCTACCAGCGGACCGCTTTCCGGCACTGGATCGATGCCGACAAGAACCAGTGCTCGACGAGGTCCGAGGTCCTGATCACCGAATCGCGTACCCCCGCCGAACTAGGACCCCGCTGCAAGGTCTTGTCGGGGAGCTGGATCTCCTGGTACGACGGGGAGACGGTCACCGACCCATCCAAGATCGACATCGACCACATGGTGCCGCTCGCAGAATCGTGGGACAGCGGGGCTTCGCAGTGGAGCGCCCGGCAGCGGAGGGCCTACGCCAACGACCTCGATGCGGAGGCTTCCCTGCTCGCGGTCACCGCACGCAGCAACCGGTCGAAAGCCGACCAGGACCCCGCTGAGTGGCTGCCGCCGCTGGCCGATGCTCGCTGTACCTACGCCGCCGACTGGGTTGCCACCAAGCTTCGTTGGAACCTGACCGCCGACAAGAGAGAGATCGCCGCACTGTCCGGCCTCGCCCAGGGGTGCGGGCAGCAGACGCTCACCTATTCGCCCGCACCCCCGGACACCGAACAGATCTGACGTAGCAGTATCGCGCGCCAGGCGGTACGGCCTGCTGGCCCGGGAACGGGCCCCGCGGCGCACCAAAGGCCCTGGGAGCACGCAAAGTCGGTGGTGAAGCTGCAACAGGCGAGCCTGGAGGTTGTGGCGTTCCTGTGGGGGCCGCCACCCCCAGCCGGACAGAAGCATGCAGGGCCCCTGAACAGGCATTCTGCTACGGCTTGTGGTGGCGGCTGACGTGGGCGATACCCAGAGCCTGCGCTGTGCTGCGTTGCCCGTGGGTACCAGCCAGTCGGCCAGCGGCCTGAAGTGAGGATTTGGGCCGTGCATAGGATCATCGGCGTGGCAGGAAAGATACGCAAGGAGCAACTGCGCGGCTACCTCCTGGAGGAGGTGCTGGCCTGGATGTTGCGGTCCAGTGGTTTCGAAGTCCTCACGGCAGCCGACGACGACGCCGTCCAGGAGAAGTGGAAGGTGCTCAAGGAGAGCCCGAAGGGGCTGGTTGTCCGTGGCCGTGGCGCCTGGCACCAGGTCGACGCGCTGGGACAGTTCCGGTACGTTCCGCCGTTCTCGCTGCCGGTGCGCCTGTTCGTCGAGGCGAAGTATCTGGCCAAGCCAGTCGGCCTGCCCACTGTGCGCAACGGGCACGGTGTGATCCACGACGTGAACGAAGGCGAGATCACCACGCTCAGTACGGCGGGCGCCGGTCGGCCAAGGACGCGGTATCGGTACAACTACGCCATCTTTTCCACATCGGGCTTCACCTTGGACGCGCAGGACTACGCGTTGGCCCATCAGATCTCCCTGATCGATCTGTCCGGGCCGGATTTCACCGTCCTGCGGCACCTCGTCATGGACGCGGCCGAAAACCTGAACACGGCACTTGAGGTCACGCCCGCGGCCGAGCGGCCGAGAATGCATCAGATGCGTGCGTACCTCCGTGGCCCGCTGCTGAATATGTACGCTGGCGATGTGCACCTGCCCGATGCATTCCGCGCAGCACTCGATGTGCTGGTGGGCGCGTTGCAGAGCCGGTCAAAGCTGGGCCTTGTCCTGGCCTTTCCCGCAGCGCCGTTCGTTTTGGGGCTGGCATCCGATGACCTGTACGGCTTCGTGAACTATGCGAAAAATGACCCCACGCATTCGGTAAGGCTGCGCCGCATCAGCCAGGCCGCCTCTCATGCCCTTTGGGAACTGCGCCCGGCCAAGAATCCTGATGCATACGCGTTGAGATTCGGGCTGCCCAAGCGAGTGGAGACTTGGATTGTCCAGCAGGACGAAGGCATACCCGCGCGCACCCGCTATGTGAAGCAGGGCATGCTGTCGATGATGACGCTGTACTGGATGGACGGGGCGCACGCGCAGACCTTTCAACTGCGCTACGAGCCAAGTGAACTCCGCACGGCAGGCTGACCGCTGCTGCCGCCGGGGTCGGTGCGGGAACGGGCCGGCGTGCGGTATCTGTCTCGGAGAACGCCTCGTTCACACGCATGTCGGCGAGGCGCAAATATCTCAGCCCTCCCTCGGTGTTGATGATCTCCGCTACCGAGGAGAGGGAGGTGGCCGCTGTTGGTTGCCACGGCGGGAAGAAGAAGGACCGGGTCCTTCCGGATGTAGGGCGTCGGCCCGCACACCGCGACCGACCGGGCCGCCATTCTGGAGGAAGTCGTCAAAGTCGTCACGGCGGGGGCGATGCCCCTGGAGACCGCCGTGCAAATGTTCATGGACGCGGGATACCCGAGAGGACGTTCCAAGGAGATCCAGCGCATCCAGCCGCGGGTCTTCGACGCCGCCGCCCGCCTCGCCGACGCTGCTGAAGCCCGCGCTCACCTGGGTCTGCCGGAAGCCGGTCCCGCGGCCTGGCGGCTCCCTCATCCGCAAGCCTGGATGGCCGCCTGGCGCGGAGGGTGACGAGGACCCGGGCGAGGAGACACGGCCGGAGCGGTGAAGGTTCGCTCCCAAGGGTGGTGTACGCCGAGATGGGGAACCTCGGTGCACACGAGGGGCGTCGAGGCGGTCATGCTGACCAACGAACAGATCATGAACGCGTTGCCGTCACCTGGTCTCGTCCACGTCGAGGTCACGGCCGCCGATGAGGACACGGTGCGCGTGGCCGCCGAGGCGATCGCCGCCCTGTGGACGTCACCGGGGGTATCGAAGGTGTGGAGGACAGCGGGGGAAGACGGGGTGCGGGCACGGGTATGGGCTGACCTCGTCCCCCGACCGGCCGAAGACGTCTACTAGGCGGCCTCGTCGACGCGTGGGCTGCCGCCGCCCCACGCGATCATCGGCGAGTCCGGCTCGGCCTCGGAGCCCAGCCTAGAGCCAGCTGGCCCGAATGCTGGTCGCCGTGCCGGTTTCGCTTCCGTCCCGAGGGTGGCCGAGTTCGCCCGCCCACACCCGGTCCAGTAGCCGACGGACGGTGTCCACGATCTCCGGAGCGGCAGTGCGGAGGCTGTCCGCGTCCGCTGCCGAGATCGCGTCGTGGGAGATGCCCGTCTCTCTCAGCAGGGCGGGGAAGTGACTGAGCTTGTCGGCAAGCCAGGGCAGCGGCTCGTCGGACAGTTCCTTGACGAAGGTTCGCGGCCCGGGGTCCCACCCGGCGAAGTCGGGGTGGTGGTGGGTGCGGTCGAAGGTGTTCGGTGGGGCGTCTGCGTCTTGGAGGAGGTCCACTCGCCACAGCGGGCGGCCGATCGTGATGGGGCGTGCGGCGTAGATGGAGCCAGGCAGCTCGCCACTCTCGAAGACCCTCAGTTCCAGCCGTACGCCGCGCTCGGGGGACTCCTGTCCTTGCGTGGGATTCGGGTTGAGGAAGTAGAGGTCGCTGACCACGACGCCCACCCGGTCGAAGGCGAATGCGTACAGCACGCCAACCTCCACGGCTACTTGAGAGACATGCGGAGCCCCGCACCGCTGAGCCTACGGAAACCGGCCCGTGCCCCACGATCCAGAACCGGCCAACCACGCGCAGGGCTCATGGAAGCGAAGGCCCCGACCGGCACCGGCACCGGCACAGGTCGGGGCGGGTCCGAGCAGCATGCTGCCGCCGGAGCGCCGGAATTGGGCTCAGGCGCACTTTTGTGGCACGGCCGAGGCCCTGGACCTCTCCGGTGGCACGAACCCGGAGTTCCTGCGCGAGGACGCCCCCCCGGCATCATCTGTCGGAGCCGATCACCAACCTCGACGCGGGGGAGCCCGACAGCGACGCCCAGGATCCGACAGCGACACTCAGGAGAAGGCGCGCCGGAATCCGACCACGGAGGCCGACACCGGATGTGCGGCCGTGAAGGTCCCGCTTGTGACGGTGGGGCCTTCACGACGGACGTCGTCGGTACTCCAGCTCGTCCAGGGGCGTGCGGGCGATGAGCACGTACGCGGGGTACTTGGGGTTCCCGACCTCCCACTGTTCAAAGAGGTCCATGTCGTGATCGACGAAACGGTCCAGGTACCGCATGAACTGGTCGAATTCGGCGTCGGACAGTCTGCCTTCACCCTCTTGCTCAGCCATGCGTGCACCCTACGCAGAGCAATCAACGGCCTGGGCGGCACTGACGTGAAACGGAGAACGCCGTGGACGAAGCCGTACGGGCCTGGCTACTTGCGCAGCGCGGGCCGACCACCGGCGTCACCTACCTCGAAGCCCGGTACGTACGCCTGCACAGCGCCCGGCAGGTTACCGAGGGTGCTGGCCGAGCGGCGGGCGAAGCTCCTCACGGATCCGCTGCGGGTGTCAGTGCGGGTGCGGTGGCCCTGGACCACTCGGCGAACTTGGTAGGCCCGGAGCGGCAGATGGCCGGGCTGGACCTGCTGACGGCGCCCGGTGACGTGAAGGTTGGTGAGGAGAGTGCGCCCTGCCCTGGTGGCGGTGCCGCTCGTTCCGGCTCGCCGGCGGAGGTGACCGGGTGCCGTACGAGGCGGTCGCGTTCGTACGGCGGCAGTTGCTGCACCTGTGCGAGCAGGGCGGCGCCCAGGCCACGCGGGCATGGGGTGCGGGGGAGCGGTTCGTGTTGGCCTCGACGTTGTTCAGCGGTCCCACATTCCAACGCCTCCGCTTGGATCCACTCGGATGTTCGAAGACGACCTGCGTCGGGCCCACTCGGCGTATCTCGGCAGTTCACCGGCGGGGCCACCGCGGACCGCCATAGGGGGCGCCACTCCAAGTGGGCCCATCGCGAGACGTCCGTAGGCGGGGCCGCTGAGCAACGTTGAAGCAATCGTGTGGACGCTGCCGCACACCGACGCCCTCCAGGCGCCTTGCACCGACTCGTACGGCGACTTCCTGCGCCGGTCGCAGGAGGCGGAGCGGATGGCTTACCAGTGGTAACCGAACCGCCCGCGCCGCAGCCCGGAGAGAGGTGGCTCTGAACACTGCGGGAGATCGAGGAAGCGGCGGAGGGGCCGTTCTCCCACCCGAGATGTCGGCGGACGTGCGGGCCGCACCCGGATGTGGCCGTGTGATCTCTGGCCGGATTCGTGTCCCGGTCTGCGAGGGCGGCACGCTGCGGGGCAGGATCGGGGCATGAGAATCCTGGTGATGGGCGGGACGTGGTTCCTGGGCCGGTATGTGGCCGAAGGCGCGTTGGGGCGTGGGTGGGCGGTGACCACGTTCAACCGCGGTAAGTCTGGCCGGGACGTGCCTGGCGTGGAGGCAGTTCACGGCGACCGTACGGACGTGCGCGATCTCGCGGGGCTGGCCAACCACGGCCCGTGGGATGCGGTGATCGACACGTCGAGCTCGGAGTTCGCTCCCCGGGTCGTGCAGATCGCAGCTCGGGGGCTTGCCGCGCAGGCACCGCGCTGGGTGCACATCTCGACCGTGTCGGTGTACGTGGGCTGGCCACACCACCCGCTTACCGAGGGGTCCGAAGTCCTTGCGTGCCCGGCTGACGCGGACGAATCGTACGGGCACACCGGTGAGGACGGTTCGCCGACGCGATATGGGTTCCAGAAGGCGGGTGGGGAGAGGGCTGTTGTGGACGCGGTTGGGGAGGGTGCGGTGCTGCTGCGGCCCGGCGTCATTCTCGGCCCAGGCGAGTACGTGGGCCGTCTGCCGTGGTGGCTGAAGCGTGCGGAACGCGGTGGGCGCATCGTCGTGCCGTCTCCGGCCGAGCAGCTCATTCAGCCGGTGGACGTCCGCGATGTTGCAGCCTTCGCCCTCGACCAGGCCGCCGCGTCCGGTGGGGGCTCGTACAACCTGGCACACCCTGAGGGGATCACCTTCGAGGGCTTCGTCCGGGAGTGCCAGGCCGCCACCGGAGGCGAAGGCGAGTTGGTGTGGGCTTCACCTGAGGCGCTGGCGAAGGCTGGTGTCCGTCAGTGGACAGAGCTGCCGTTGTGGAGGACCGCGAAGGGGGTGTGGTCGGTCGATCCGTCGAAGGCAGTCGCGGCGGGGTTCACGTGCCGGCCGCTTGCTGAGACTGTGCGGGACACGTGGGAGTGGCTGTCGGGAGGCGAGCGGCCCGTGACCCATCCGAGGTGGGCAGATCACGGAATTGACCCGCAGAAGGAGGCGCAGCTCCTAGCCTCGCTATGAGGTCACGCCTCCAAGGGCGCAGGGTGGTGCAACTGGGGGCCACCAAGCTGTCGTTGCGCAGACATGCGGGTGAAGTCCTCGATGCGCTCTTGGAGTTCCCGGGCCAACGGGGCTTCGCGGAAGCGGGTGCTGGTGAGGGTGCGGCGTACGAGGTCCGCCCGTACCAGGAGGCCGGTCACCCGCTGCTCGGTGGGAATGTCCCACAGCCCCTGCAGGGCTTCGAGGGCGCCGTCGAGGTCCCCGTTCTGGAGTCGTGCGGTTGCCAGGTCGGCGGAGGCCTTGCCGGCGATGGTCACGGAACGCTGCTGCGGGGGCTGTTCTGAGACCAGTTCCAGGGCCTGATGGGCGGCACGCTCCGCCTGGTCGCCTTCGCCGATCAGCAGGCAGGTGGAGCCGGTCGACATGGCGGTGCGCTCCGGGGAGAAGCCGAACTCGCCGCCCACGTCGTCGTGCAGGGTGTCTCGGCTGTCGGTGGCATCTTCAATCACGATGCGGAGCGCCCGCTGGGCTGCGGTGACGTCGCCTCGGTGCCCGTGTGCGCGGGCTTCGATGGAGGCAAGGCGTCGTCGTCCCACTTCCCCCACACCCTGGTACAGCTGGCCTCGCTGGGCGAGCAGTGCGGCGTCGGTCGGCTGGCCGCAGTGGTAAGCAACGTAGGCGAGAGACCCGGCGGCGAACGCGCGGAGAGGGGCGAAGCGGGCCGTCTCTCCATAAAGATCGGCGGAGCGGGCGAGGCGCTTCGCCGCGTCGAGCGCCCCGAGATCGAAGGCGGCGGTGGACAACAGCGCACAAGCCTTCCCCGCGACGAGCAGCAACTCCTGTTCCTGGGCCGGGACATGAGTGCGGTCACGGTGTCGGTCGGCCTCCTCACGCAGGGTGCGAGCCTCGGTGAAGACCTCGTAGGCCGAGCGGCTGCCGTAAGTCTGGGCGAGGCGGTCGGTGTCGTCGCGCAGCTGGTCGAGCGTGGTGTCCGACACGGACGCGGCGGCGGCTTCGCTGGCAGAGGACTGGGATTCCCGTGCAGTCATGTTGATCTCGTCTTCCAGGTGGAACTGCGGAACTAGGGCGTCAACCTTGGGAGCGGGAGCGAACAGGGCGGCGGCTTCGACGCCGAACATGTCCTTCAGGACACGGCAGGTGTCAGCAGACGGAAGGCCCTTGAGCTTGCCTGCGGTCCAGCGCCTGAACTGCGTTTCGCTGACAGTCGGCGGCCGCCGTTCGATGAGGCGTGCCGCTGCGGTGTTGAACCGCTCCTCGAATACGCGGTAGGTCCACTGGCGCTGCTCGACGAGGACTTTGAGGAGGGTCTTAGGCATATCTCCCATGGCGGCCTCCGGCCCGATGTGAGTGTGACGGCCGTCGAGGTTCGCGGCTCCCTCTACGGAGGGGACCTCGATCCTGACCTTCGCGCAACACCTGTATGGCACAAGACACTTCGACGCTACCCCGACGGCACTTCTGTCGCTGGGAAGAGTCGCAGAGGGCACCCGTCGCGCGATGTTGAGGACCCCTGCTGTGAGCCCACCATTTCGCCATCAACCCGCACCGGAATCCCGGTGGGTCTGGCTCTGGAACTGGGCCAGCGACGTGGAGGGATCTCAGAATGACCAGAGCTGCGAGTGCCAGAGCGCCCGGCACGGAGGGGGACCGCGTCCTCGACCAGGAACCGCGCCCACGACCCCGGGTCAGCGTGTACGGCCAGCTCGTTGCCGACTTCGCCGCCGACCCTGCTGCCGTAAAGAAGGCCCGGGACCGTGCCGGGAACGCCCTCGCGGCGTGGAGGATTCCGCGGGCCATCGACGACACCCTCTACGTGGTGTCGGAGCTGATGACGAACGCGATCAGGCACACCGCCGGTGCCCGGGTGGAGTTGGTGCTCACCTACGGTGACGGGCTGCTCCTGGTGGAGGTCCGCGACGGGAGCACCCAGCCGCCCGCGCTCGTACGGAGTACGGGGGATAGCGAGGGCGGGCGGGGCCTGCACCTGGTGCACGCGCTCAGCAGCGACTGGGGGTGGCTGCCCCTGGGGGAGTGCCGGAAGTCGGTGTGGGCGCTGATGGCGGTGCGGCGGGCGGAGTTCGCGGCGGTCGATGCGAAGGAGGGAGACCGATGAGTTCCCTCAGGAAACCGATGCCTGCACCGGCCGAATCGGACGGCCCATCGCAGGGGGAGCGGGAGCCCGTCGACGTGGTGAAGATCCGCGCCCTGTACCAGTCGGTGCTGGGTGTGCGGATCTTCCCGGACCGCGACATCCTCTTCCAGGCCGTCGCGGACATGGAGGCCGCGTACGGGGCCCTGCGTGTGGAGATCGACGACAGCACCCTCCCTCCTCCGCTCCGCGCCCGCTGCCAAGACGCCGCCACCCGAGGCCGCACGCTCATCGAGCAGTGGCAGACGACCGTCGAGGCATACGACGACCGGTACGCCGACCGGGCCCGGATCAGGCGCCACCACGGCGCCGCTCTCCAGCACGCCCAGCACCTGGCCGGACACGTGCGGACCCTGACCGAGGTCCTCACCGCGCAGCGCCGGTGGCTGCCCGCTGCCGCGTCCGACGGCAGTAGCCCCGCCCTCTGACCTTCCGTACCGGCACTTCCCCCGTGGTGCCGGTACGGAACCCCTACCCCTGCTGCTCTCTCGACGTGCGGGGAGCGGCAGCGCCCCCGCCGTGGTGGTGAGCCCGGCGGGGAAACCCGCGGGGCCTTCCGGTTTTGGTGCCCCAGCCGGAGGGCCCCGCACCCCACCCAGGAGCCCCCTCGTGCCCTTCTCGACTCCCGCCCTGATCGCGGTCGTTGTCGGGCTCGCGGGGGTCGCGCTCCTGACCTGGGGCGAGACCTGCTCGCAGCGACGAGCACCCGCCCCACGCCCGTTCGGCCTGTTCGACGGCGCCCCCGACGGCTTCCCCCCTACTACGGAGCAGGACTGATGACCACTGTCACCGCACCGCCGGAGATCGATACCGAGCACATCCACGTCCTCATCAACCGGGCCACGCACGTTTTCGACTACCCGCACACGGGTGCCGAGCTCGACGAACTCGCCCGGGGATTGCGGGATGCGTACGCGGCCTTGGCCACGGAGGTCGACACCCGTGTCCCGAGGGCCTGGCAGGGACGGTTGCTCGCGGCGTGCTGCCACTGCGACGGGCTCCTGGAGCACAACAGGGAAGCGTCGGCGACAGCACACTGGTGCCGCTCCTTCGGCACCCGCCTGCACTACCTCGCCTACGCACGCACCCACCCGACGACACCCCCGCCCGAGGCCGTGCAGTGACCGGTGTGACGGGAGCCGGCACCCACGACGACCAGCGGCGGTGGATCGAGACGGCGAACGGCGCTCGCCTCTACGACTGGATGCTCAACGGCATCCAGAGCATGGCATCGGACCGCGCCGCCGTCGATTCCCTCGCCCACGTCGCCCCGTGGCTGCGCACGGCGGCTCTCGTCAACCGGGACTTCGCCCAACGGGCCGTGGCCGTCGCTGTGGTGGCGGGTGTCCGTCAGTTCCTGGATCTGGGCTGCGGCTATCCCGTCCGGTGGGGCGAGAACACCCACGAGATCGCCAAGGGGTGCCGTGTGGTGTACGTCGACCACGACTGGTGCGTCCACGCGCATGCCCGCACTGTGCTGGTGGAGGGGCCCCATCTGTACGCGGTGCAGGCTGATCTGCGGGACATGGAGAGCGTCCTGAACTCGCCCGAGGTGGTCGAGGCCATCGACCTCAGGGAGCCGGTCGCCGTCGGTCTCCACGACGTACTGCCGTGGATCACGGACGATGACGCCGTCAACCGGCTCGTCGGAACCTTGAGGGAGTGGATGCCGGCCGGGAGCGTGCTGTCGATCACCCACTTCACCGGCCACTGGCATCCCGGCACCATCGACGCCGTCGTGAACACCTACAAGCTGCACCACCTCCACGTCCGCCCCCGCTCGGAGCGGCAGGTGGCTGCCCTGTTCGGTGACTTCGTCCACCTCGGCCCCGGCCTGACCGCCCCGCACCTGTGGCATTCCGGCAGCAAGTACCGCGCGCACCCGGCTATTCACGTCGGCGCGTTCGCGGGGATAGCCCGCAAGCCCCTCTAGAGCCGGTGCGCCGACTGGCGCGAACGGCAACTGCGCTACCTGACCGGGTGTCTCTGGTGGGACTGGACCGACAAGGAGACGAATGTGGTGACTGTCACTGTTCCGGGCGCGTGGGCGCCGTACACCGGGGGCCGAACCGTACTGCGGGTGGAGGGTCGCACGGTGGGTGAGGTGTTGCGCAATGTGGTGGCCGAGGCTCCGCAGGTGGAGCGGCGCCTGTTCCACGGGGAGGAGTTGGCGCCGTGGTCGGTGGTGTTCCTCGGAGACGAGGACGTACGCCACACCGCGGGCCTGGACACGGTGGTGGGCGACGGTGCCGACGTGATGGTCGTTCCTGCCGTGGCCGGTGGCTGACCCCCGCACGCTCCGTGCGTGGGCTCTGGAAAGGATCAGTATGCGCATTCTCGTTTTCGGCGGGGCCGGGCTCCTCGGCCACGCGCTCTGTGCCGCCGGTCGTTCGGGGGTCGAGATCATCGGGCTGTCCCGGCGGCAGTGCGACATCACCGTCGCGCATCAGGTAGTTGAAGCGGTGTCAGCGTTCCTGCCGGATGCGGTGGTGAACGCGGCGGTGGCGCCCCGGGCGGCCGTGACGTCGGATGATGACGTACGGCGGGTCACCGTGCTGGGGGCACGGAACTGTGCCCTGGCCGCGCGCACGGTGAAGGCGTGGTGTGTGCAGCTCAGCGGCAACATCGTCTTCCGGCCGGCTGCACGGCTCCGCAACGAGTGGGAGACGCCGGACAGTACGTCCGGTGTGCTCGCCGTGTCCAAGGTGGCAGCCGAGGGCTACGTGCGTACCATCAACGCCGAACGGAGCCTCGTGGTCCGTACGGCGACGCTGTTCGGCGACCGGGCGGACGGCGCCCCGGCCGGTCTCGTGGGACGAGTCCTGGCAGGGGGATCCTCGCTGCGGATGACCAAGGGCGCACCCATCAACGCGGCCTACGCCCCGGACGTTGCCGACGCCATCCTCACCCTGATCGAACTCCGATCCCCGGGCATCTTCCACCTGGTCAACGACGGCGACATGTCCCCGGCGGACCTGGCCGCCTCCGTGCTGCATCACCAGGGACGGCCTGAGCAGGCCTTTGAGACGGTGGAGGGTCCCGCGAAGCCGCGCCTCCTCGGGTCGGACCTGACGAGGACGTGCGGGGTGGCGATGCGCCCGGTGGAGGAAGCCCTGGCCGCCTACCTGGCAGGCAGGAGCCCACAGTGCACGACGGCATGATCGATATCCCGGCCGGTGACCTGGTCCGGGGGACGGCCGACGGAGTGCTCGACACCATTGGCGTTGCCCAACACCTGCCCCGGGAATGGTTCGCCGACGAAGCCCCGACCGCCCGCGTGCATGTCGACGCCTTCGCCATCGACCCACACCCCGTCACCAACGCACAGTTCACCCAGTTCGTCGCAGGCACGGGCTATCGGACACTTGCTGAGCGGCTGGGCTACGGCGCCGTCTACGGTGCCGAGTTCTGGGAACCTCGCCGCGGTGCGTACTGGCGCGACCCGCTTGCGATCGGCCAGGACGCCTCCGCCGACAGACCTGCCCACCCGGTGGTGCACATTGCCTGGCCGGACGCGGACGCCTACGCCCGGTGGGCCGGGCTGCGGCTGCCCACCGAGACCGAGTGGGAGTACGCGGCCCGCGGCCCTGAGAGCGACCGCATGTGGCCCTGGGGTGACGAGTGGGACGCCTCCCGCTGCACGTCCGCCGAGTCCGCCGACGGCAGGGAGATCAGTGACGGGGCAGCATGGCGGACCTGGTGGCACACGGTCCGGACCGCCCGGCCGCTTCCGGGCACGACACCGGTGGGGAGTCTCCCTTCGGGTGACTCTCCCTTTGGGGTCGGCGACTTGTCCGGCAACGTCATGGAGTGGACTGGCAGCGTCTACCAGCCCTACGACCCGAACCGCGACTACGGGCCCCTGTACTCGAAAATCGCAGGCCACTACTGGGTGCTGCGGGGCGGTGGCTGGATGAACTTCCGCTGGCAGACCCGCAGCGCCGAACGGTTCGCCGCCGACCCCGAGCACAGCAGCTTCGCCATCGGCTTCCGCTGCGCCGGCCCCCCTCATGCCGCAACCGAGGGCGGCCGGCAGCACGGCTACAGTGCCCGCCTGTCGGGCCAGCCCGCCACCTGCCACACCGTGGCACAACTCACCCCCAACCACAGGCAAAGGACACCCTCATGAAGGTTCTCATCGCAGGCGGCGCCGGGTTCATCGGCTCCACCATCGCCTCCGCCTGCTCCGACGACGGCATCGACACCGTCATCCTCGACAACTACGCGACAGGCCGGGTGGAGTTCACCAAGGGTCGCACCTCCTACCAAGGCGACATCCGAGACGGCGTCCTCATCGACCGCATCTTCGCCGAGCACCCCGACATCGACGCCGTGGTACATGCCGCAGCCCTCATCGTCGTCCCGGACTCCGTAGCCAACCCGCTTGGCTACTACGGGGAGAACGTCGCCAAGGGCATCGCGTTCCTCCAGCACCTCGCACGTAACAAATGCACCCGCCTCGTGTTCTCCTCCTCCGCGTCGATCTACCGCGCCGCTGAGGACGGCCAGGTCGCCGAGGACTCCCCGATCGAGCCCCTCAGCCCGTACGCCAACACCAAGGCCGTCTTCGAATCGGTCCTCGCCGACGTCGCCGCCGCCGGCACCATGAACGTGATCTCGCTGCGCTACTTCAACCCCATCGGCGCCGACCCGCAACTGCGCACCGGCCTCCAGATCCGCAGGCCCAGCCACGCCCTCGGCGCGATGATCGACACCCACCACAGCGGCGGCACCTTTCAGATCACCGGAACGCACTGGCCGACCCGTGACGGTTCCGGCGTCCGCGACTACGTCCACGTCTGGGACCTGGCCCAGGCGCATGTGGCCGCCCTCCGACGGTTCGACACCGTCACCGACGCGACCCCCTACCGGGTGGTTAACCTCGGCACCGGCAACGGCACCACCGTCCGCGAACTGGTGGCCGCCTTCGAGAAAGCGACCGGTCAGACACTCAAAGTCGCTGAAACCGGCCCCCGGCCCGGCGACTCGGCTGGCGCGTACACGCGCAGCAGCCTCGCCCACGACCTCCTGGGCTGGACGCCCGCGCTCACCGTCGAAGACGGCATCCGCGACTCCCTGCGGTGGGCTGAGAAGCGCGACACCGTCATCGGACCCCAGTAACCAGGACTCTCCTCACGCGGCGGCCCTCAGCTCCTCCCAAACTGAGGGCCGCCACGCCACGTGGTAACAGACTTTCGTGTCGGGCAACTTGCCGGACATAAGGGCTCATCTCTGACCATGAGCACCCCCACGCAGGTGCTGTCCCTGGGAGCAGTCAGCGACCTGATCAACCGGAAGATCCTGACCGACACCGTGCGCAATATGCGCGCCGGTGAGGCGCTCCTCAACCCGGACACCGGCCAGTACGAGACAGGGCCGCCTGGGTCTTCCCCGTCGACTCCCCGGGCAGGTGCGCTGGAAGTTAACGCGAGGAGATCCTGCACGAGGTCACCCGCCGTACCCCCGGCTTTCACGCATGCCGGGGCTCTTCTCGGCGAGCGTCGATTTGGTTGGCACCTTCGGCTCTAGGGAGAAGAGCCCCTCCTTCACGGGGAGGTGGGCTCCATCTCCGCCTTGTAATGGGCCTGAGAGAACAGGCCCGGATCGCCCTCGGTCAGCCAGCCTCGGGCGACCAGCCGCTTCAGCTTTCCCCGGGTCCCGTCGATCTTCCCCACCTCGGGGGGCAGCCCGATCCTCGGCGCGGTCTGCTTGGCCCGCACCGGCCCCGGATCACCTCCACGATGTCCCGATATACCTTCGGGAGTGCACTCGTGTCCATTCCCGGCCGCCAGTGGGGCACCGACAACGCGCCTACCATGTGCCGCTCGGCTCCGGCGTACGCTGAAGCCTCCTCGGACTCGTCTGACCTGACGGCTTCCGGCTTTGCGTCTGCCGCCGCGGATGCACTCGCCGACGTCTCGGCCATCACCTCGGACACCGTCTCCCGAGCGATCCGTAACCGATCCAGATTCTCCCGAGCCTTTTCTAACAGGCGTGCCATTTCAGCCAGTTGCTCTTCAAGTTCGTCCACCCGTACCCGGGCAGTCGCCTCCCGGGCCTCCAACTCCTCGAACAACGAGCCCATAAGGATCGCTTCCTCCACCACCCACGGTAGAGGGGGACTCAGCCGAACACACCCATATCAGCACCGATCTACCGGCCGTTCCCCATCAGAGGATCCGCACCCAAAGCGGATGGCATGGGCGCGAGTTGCCCGTCCCCATCCGACCAGAACTCCCTCGCAGATGGCACCCTTCCGGGCGTTCGGCGGCGGTCAGGTGGGCGCGCTGGGCGACCAGGCGCACGCAGCTCGATGTCCTCGGGGCTGAGTGGACTTTCGGGCCGCAGGATTTGCGCGGGCTTGGGCCACAGTGGAAGGCCGCCGGCCGCCGCAGTGACGGCGGTGCCCTCCTCTGCATCGGCGAGCGCGTGGTTCACGGCGGCCACCGACGGCTTCTCGCCGGCGTCCTTGCGTCTTGATGACCGGCTTCTTGGCGATCTCCGGCAGCGGGACGCCCTTGTCCCTGAGCGCGAGTATGTCGTCTTCGATGACCCTCGGTCGATTACCGTAGTTGCCCTTGCGTGCTGCGGCCTTCGGCGGCGACGGTCAGCGCGGCGAACAGCATCGGGCCCTTCCCTTAGGGTCGTAGACACCAGTGAGCAGGCCGGTGAGGAGTCCGAGGCGTCACATCACCGGGGCCAGTCCTCGTCGTTCTCGGCCCGGCTCAGGGTTTCGGCGATCATCCGGACGGCGAAGCCGTGGTCGCCGGCGATGCGGTTGATGTGTTCGGCGATCAGGAACACCGTGGCTTCGAGGGCGTTCATCTCCTCGGGGGTCCAGTCTCCGTACTGGCTGCGCCACCCATTGGGGCTCAGATCGGTGCCCGCCGCGATGATCAGGGCTGCCATGGTGGGAATGGCCTGCGGCCGGATGATCCTGGGCATCCTGCGCAGTGTGGTCACCAAGTGGGGGACGACGTACTCGATGACGTCCTTGTCGTCCTGTTCGTGCGTGTGGCGCAGCCATTGCATGAACATGTAGAGCAAGGTGCAGGTGCCGTCGAGCAGTTCCTGCAGCCCTGTGGCGTCCGCGGACGCGACGAAAATCCTGTCCAGCTCCCGGCGTTCGTCTGCGTCTGCGCCCTGAGGACTGGGCTCGTGGATTTCCTTGATTCGCGCGTCGACCATCAGGAGCGCAGCACCGATGTTGCCGACCGGAGCATCCGCCGGATCCCACGCTGGTGGCACAGGGCGTCTCCTTTCCCTGCCGCGACGGGAGGGCGCGGTTGTCCGTACGGTAGCGCGCGGGCATGGCTTCGGTCCGGGGAATACGGTCTGTGGGATCGGGGACGCGGGGCCGTGCACGGACGAGGCGGGGGAGCAGTACGGCGGAACGGGACCTCGGCAGCCGGTCAGCACCGGCGCTCTGATCAGAGCAGCCCGCGCGACTGACGTTTCCCCCGCTCGAACACATTTCAGTCCAGGAAAGAGGACCCCGCAATGACCAGTGCACTCACGCGTCTGCTCGAAATCATCCCAGCGCCGAGCGAACCTCGTCAGAAGGACTGGAGCATGGTCGAACGCAGGCTCGGAGTGGAACTGCCCTCCGACTACAAGGAGTTCATTCAGATATACGGAGGCAGCAGGTGGGAAGACTACCTGTACGTCCTGGAGCCTGACTGTCCCAATGAGTACTACGACCTCCTCGCATCGGCAGAGGATCAAGCCGAAATCCTCGAAGATCTCTGGGAAGTCGAGGAAAAACCGGAGGAACTGAAGACCGAGGGATCCCGAGTCATCCTCTGGGCGACCACGGACAACGGCGAATGCCTTTACTGGCTCATTCGCCCCGGTCGCGAACCGGACCTGTGGACTGTGATGGTGAACGAGGCGCGCGGTGAGCGGTGGGAACACTTCCCCGTCTCCTGCACACAGTTCCTCGCCGCTTCCCTTGACGGAGAGCTGAAATCGAGCATCCTGTCATCTCGGTACCCTCGCGATACGCACGAGTTCCGTCAGCTCGGTCCCGTATAGCAAACCGCCAGTGAGGCCCAGCTAAAAAGAGCGTTTTGGCCTGGCGGGGGTGTTTGGTAATGCCGCGTGTGACCTGCATGTTGAGAGTCAGCCCGGAGGCTGTTCAATGATGGGGTGAACGACTCCGTGTGGGGACGCCTTTCGACTGAGGATCAGCGGGAGGTGGACCGTCTCGTTGCTGCTGGTTGCAACGTGCAGGCCATCGCAGTGATGCGTGAGCGCGTAAGCGCGCCGAGGCCGGGGATCCATGAGTGCGTGGACCTGCTGGATCAGCGTTTCACCGCTCTGCGGGGCCAGGACGGCGAAGGATCACACTGCTGACCTGGGGTCGCGCCAATTCAGGGTGGATTCCCTTGTGAGGCGGCGGCTTATGAGGTCGACCATCGCCAGCTTGATCATCGCCTCGGACCGGTGGGGGCGGGTCTCGCAGTCGCGGGCGAGGCGGCGGTGGTGCATGAACCGTTGTCGACGGCGGCCATGGCTCCGGACTCGGAGTGTAGGTCCGCAATTGGAATGTCCCGTTCCGTGATGGCCACCTGCAGGTTCTCTCCGTGTCTCGTTCGTGGGTCACAGCGTCTTGTCTCACGACCTTGGCCCCTGTGTTGGTCCCATCCGGCGGGATTGTCTCCCAGGTCTCCTATCGCCAACACGGAGCACTGCATGAGGACCGAGTCGCTTATTGGATAAGCTCAATGTGCGGATGGTCTGGGGAGGCCGGGCAGACATGAAGTTGCAGATCGTAGCCTCGTGCAAGGTCGATCATGGTGGAGTTCGCCGGAGGATGACCGGGAAGGATCGCAGCGGAGTTGGTCTGGTCCTCCTCGGGGGCCCAGCTGTCGGTGCTGGCATTCCATTCAGTGGTGGCGATGGTCAGCAGCGGCTCCGCCTCGGTGCCGCATGCGAGGCAGAGTCGGGGCTCGGGGTCGGTTAGGCCCCAGCGGGTCCAGCCACCGACCTTCCAGCCGGGGGCGATGGACAGTTTGCCCATGTAGAACTCTTGCGGGGCGGGCGCGTAGTAGCTGTCGACGGCGGCTCCGGCCGTCTGCCATCTGTTCCAGTCCCCCAACTGCTGCTGCAGTTTTTCGCTCAACTCCAGCACGTGGGGGTACTCGGTGACCTGCTCCGGTTCGAGCAGGCATGGCTGCGGCAGATAGCCGGGGAACTGGACCGCCGGCGGCTCCGGAGGTACGTCGAGGACATCGTTGACCGCGGCGACGGACCGCCAGAATAGGGCCGTCCTGGGATGTGCCGGGTGGTCGAAGGGACACCACAGCACCTGGAGCAGATCGCTGCCTGTCCTGCCGGGCGGACGCAGCAGGGGAACATCGCGCACGAACAGCTGGGCCACGGGCAGCATGGCGACCGAGCCCGTGGGCCAGGGGCGGCCGGCATCGATCCGCTCGTCGATCGCGCGTTCCTCGGGCGTGTAACGGGCAGTCTCGGGTATTCCGTGCGGCCGGCTCGCCACGGCCACCCGGATGCGCCGCTGCACTCGGACGTCTTGCGGCGAGAGGGCTGCGTTCACCCCGTCCCATTCGTGCGGCCCGTCGCAGTACGGCCACGGCTCGTCGGCGGGCCACAGCAGCGGCCCGCCGACCGAGCTGTCGTGCGGTGTGGGCGAGCCGGGGCGTGGATGCAACCGGGTCGCCATACGTGCGAGGGGAGCCAGTTGAGGGAAGACCGCGACAACGTCGAGAGGTCGCGGCGGGGTGGTGTGGCTCATTCTAGCTCCCTGCGGGTGGATCAGGTCGGATCAGTTGCCGAGGTTGAGCAGCCCAGTATTGCCCTTGGTGTTGAGGACGGTGTCGACGAAGAGCAAGGTCTGTGTTCTGTCCGGCTTCTGAAGCGCAGCGCTCATTGAGACGCCCGTGGGAATCGTGCTTTCGCTGTCCCTGTACAAGGGGGTCACCACGTAGAAGACCGCATCGTCCGACCCCTCGGGGAGTGCTGCGAGCGTCTTCTGTATCTGCTGCTCGTAGGTTCGCATGCTGGGCGTTCCCGTGTTCAGTCCCACCTGCCAGCACGGGGCGAGATTGTCCTGTCCGCCGTCCAGTATCTGCCCCTTCCCGCCGAGGATGTTGGCGATCAGGTGGCACCGGGCGATCGTGGTACCGGGCGAGTGTGTGTCGCGGAACAGTTGTGCGTCCAGCCACCCCGTGGGCTCTCCCGAAGCATCACTGCCCTTGCCCAGGTTCTTGCGCAGGCAGGCCTGCGCTCCAGCCGCCCGGGTACCGGCCGGGCTGGTCGGGTCGGTGCGGTTACGGTGCGGCACCGGCTCGGTGCTGTTGCGGATCCACCCGTCGCCGGAATTGGGCTGGGACACGTCCATGCATGCGGCCTGGGGTATGGTCAGGCGCTCCGTGTCCTTCGCACTCGCAATGCAGGGGTCACCGCTGAGGAGCCGAACGAAGGATGCGGCGGGGTCGACGATCGCTGTGTAGAGGCCCGGGGCCTCGTCCTTGTCGCTCTCATCGCCTCCTGCCCAGCTTTTGCGCAGGGCGAGGTTGCCGCGCCTGGTGTAGTCGCGGGTGTAGCCGCCTGGCCCCTTGATGGTGACGAGCCATTCGTAGCCGGTGGCCTTCTCCGGCACGATGAACCCGGTCTCGATTTTGACCGGGCGGTGGTTGGACTTCTCCATGAGCGTGACATAGGCGGTGCCGCACGGTCTGGGCGCGGCGGGGCTCTGGAGTTGGGCCTTGGCCTGTTGGGCGGCGCGGGCCATCACGCGGTCCTTGTCGGATGCCGGGATGGGAATTGTCCTCCCGCCGGCCAGGCGCACGGTGACGTTGCCCGCGTGGTCCGGTGTCGTGGTGACCAGCTCCGTCACTCGCGCCGTGAACATCTGGAACGTGACGCGCTGTTTCGCCGGGCCCGTCGTGACGGCGCTTGTGCCTTCGGCACGAGGGGCGGGCGCCTCTGCGGCTGTCGCGGTGCCACTGCATGCGATGGCTGCCGCGATAGCAGCTGCCATCGCCCCTGACAGGGCATGGCGCAGCCTGTTCGGCCTTCGGTTCTGCCCCCTGTGACGGCGATGTATACCTGGTATGGACATGATCGTTCCCTCTCGTTCCTCTGGTTGATTCGGTCTGTTCGTAACGGAGTTGATCGGAGCTGCCCCGTTCGCTACGGGGTCGGCCACGGTCCTGGAAAGCCGTCAGCCACGAATGGCCCGGCAGGGCAGCAGGGCAGCAGGGCAGCAGGGCAGCAGGCGAGTGTGCCTGCCGCGCCGCTGCGCGCCTGGTCTGCTGGAACGACGGCCGGCCCTGGTGTCCGAACTGACGAGGCGCTGACGGGCCTCGGCATCAGTGATGTCCACAGGCGGGGAGGTTTCCGGCGCGAACTCCCTGCTCACGCCGCGCACTTCAACAAGCCGTCCGCCGCCCCTACTGCGCCATTCCGCCGCTGAGCACCTCTGCGCATGGCCCCCTGTCGCGCGCGTGGGCCCCGGGGACGTGGAGTCCCCGGGGCCCACGCGGGTGTCACCGATGCTTCCGAATCGAGCCTGGTGTCACAGGTCAGGCTTTGACCAGGACGTAGGTGCCGGTGCCGTCGGCCTTGCCCATGCTGTACTGGCGCAGGGGCTGGCCGTCGGCGTAGCGGTCGTGGCCGATCATGGAGCCGGTGTACTTGTTCTGGACACCGATCTTGTTGGTGCCTGGGACATCGCGGTAGATGTAGAACCGTTGGAGGTCATCGGCCTTGCAGTCGGCCTGGACCAGGGGTGCCTGCTCGTTGGCTGCGTTCTGCTCCGCGATGGCCAGGCACTTGCCGGTGCGGTGGTTGACGAGGATCTGTTCGGCGACGCCCTGCGTCTCTGGTCCGCGGCACAGCTGCCATTGGTCCAGGTTGCCGCTGAAGATTGTGGAGGGCCTGAGCCGCACGCTGTCGCCCTGCTGCAGGGGTGCGGTCCAGAACAGGGCCCGGTCGGGTGTGCCGATCTTGTAGTAGCCCGCGTCGCAGGTGAAGCCCGAGGACGCACCGGCGGCGGGAGCCGCGTCGGACGTCTCCTTCGGGGCTGTCTTCGCAGGCGTCATCGCCTTGTCGGCGGAGGAGGTGTGTTCGGCGCGGGCCGGGGCGGCGCCGCAGCCGAGGATGTCCTGGGCTTTGCGCATGATGCTGCTGGCGGGGACGGTGTCCTCGCAGCGCACCGCGCCCGCTTCGAGGGTCGTATAGGTGGTGTAGGAGCCGCTCTCGGGGCCCTCCACCCACGTGGTGGCGTAGCTGCCGCTGCCCAGGTCGACCCGGTTGCAGTTCAGGCTGCCGTACTGGCCGGTGACCTTGCGGGTGCCTTCGTACAGGGCGTAGTAGCCCGGCTCGTGGAAGTCCCAGCTGATCGACTTCGACTCGCTGCTGGTCTGGCTGAAGGACGTCTGGACGGTCAGTCCCAGGCTCGCCCCCACCTGCCCGAGTGCCTCGACCTGGAAGTTTCCCTGGACGGAGGCGTTCAGCCCGACCGAGACCGTGATCACGGTCTGGGTGCTGGTCTCCACCGTCTGCGAGCCCATGGTTCCCTCGGTGACGTACCAGCCCTTGAAGTGCGTGATCGTCGGAACGATCTGGGTGGACTTGATGAACGGGTGCCGCTTGCCGAGATCGGCAGCGGTACAGGCGTCGCCGAGCTTGGGCTGGCCAGTTGCCCACGCGGCGGGCTTCGTCTCGGCCGCAGCCGCCGTCGGGGCCATTGCCGTCAGGCCGGTCAGCGCGGAACTCGCGGCGACCGTGAGGGCGACGATCCCTCTTCGCCAGCGACCGGACGATCGTGAGTGACGCATCGTGCTCATCCCCCTTTGGACGGGCCCGCGTTGGAACAGGCGGGAATCCCGGCCAGTGGTGTGGTCGGTGTGATGGTGCGGATCGCTGTTGAACGTAGCGTCAACAGGAGCAGCACGACGACGGCGTAACCGGCCAGAGTGATTAGGCCGCTCCACCGGTATACCGGGGTGGCCTGTTCTCCATCGGCGTGAAGTGGCATTGACCTGATTCACAATGATTTGCACAGGTCAAAGCCGGGGCATAGCTGGCTGGTAGCCAGTACCGAGAACGGCCCAGGGATGGCCAAAAAACGCTGCACACGGCATGTCAGGAGCATTACCTGTACCCCGCCGTCCGACGGGCTTCCAGAGCTCCCTCGACCAGCGCGCGCTACACCGACCGAAATTCGAGAGTGGTGGAAAGCAAGACCGGGTGGGCGAAGACGTGCCACGTCCGGGTCGAAGTCGGCGTAGAGCAGCCGTGTCAGCTCAAGACGGCACTCGTAGCTGCCGTGGACGCGCATCGTAGAGAACCAGTGGATCCCCGAATAGTGCTTCTGCCCGTACCGCCGGCAGAAAGTAGGCCACGGCATCGAAGGTTCGAAGACATCGACACCCGACGTCGACCAGACCAGAACTTCGTCAATCCCCCCGTCCGTACGACGGAGACTCCGACACTTCGCCCGCCACACGCGACATACCCCACCCCCGGCCAGTGGGAGAGCAGGGAGTTCGTCTCACCGGGCTGTCCTTTAGGACGGAAACGGGCCGCGGTCAATGAGAAAGGGACACGCGAAAAGTGAACCTGATATGTAGGTCGTTTTGTCAAGTGGGCAGGGGGAGTTGGGCTCGCTGGGCGGGCCGGGGGTGGTGCTGTGGGACCGGCGGGAGGCCGGGGTGCGTGTCGTGCGACGACGCGCGGTCAGCCTGATATCCGCGGGTTGGTTACCGCATGACCGGGTGTTCGTCGGGGACAGGGCCTCCGGTCTACAACCGAGCGTGGCCCGCCAGGGGCTGCTCATAGGTTCCGCGGGCATCGTCCCTCGCGCTGGCAGGCTCGGCCGGCGCGGGAGCCGTACAGGCCGCACCGGCGAAGGGCAGTGGCTCCGCCCCGTCCGCATGCCGTCCGGCCAACCATCTCGCGAAGATCACCGCCGCACCGCACAGCGCCGGGCACCGTCACTACCGCGTCACCCTGACCGCGCCGCGCGGGTACGCCCCGTGCAGGCTGGCGGGTTCGCCCACCGAGGTCCGGTTCGCGAACCACGGCTCCGACAGCGGGATCACCGCAGGCCGTTACGGCAAGCAGAGGACCGCGGTGACCTTCGGCCCGGGCCACCCGGTGCACTTCGACATCCAGGTCCCCAACTCCGGCAGGGGAAAGCCCGCGAACGAGGTGTCGTTCACGCTCCGGGCCCCGGGCGGGCAGATCCCCGGTACGTCGGTCGCCGAGGGCAGGCTCAAGGTGACCAGGGGCACCCTCGTCGGCCCGGTCCGACCCGGCGCCTGACCCCTTGACGGTGGTGGTGGGCGCGTGCCGGTCCGCCGTCTACGTACCGCCGAGCGACCGGCGGGGTGCCGGGCCGTCGAGTGCCGGGAACGCCGACGCAGCCATGCGTGCGCGCTCCTCGGCGAACGTCGGGTCGGCGCTGTAGTCGGCGTTCCCGTGGATCGGCGCGGGCAGCGGGTGCCGGACGCTCCGGCCGTAGGCGAGCGGGTCCTTCAACTGCACGTCGACCTCGGGGCCGTCGTCCTGCCCCGCACGGAACACCGGGCCGCCGATGGGGTCGGTGGGCCGCCACAGATTGCGCCAGGTGTGCACCTCGCGGTGCAGGGCCCGCAGCTCCTGCTGCCCGAAGTACGCCGGGAACAGCCGCCCGTACAGGCGCTCGAGCGGTGAGCCGTAGGTGAGCAGCTGGACCCGGTGACGTTCGGAGGGGGAGAGCTGCCAGATGGCGGCGGCCGCGAGCACGCTGCCCTGGGAGTGCGCCGACATCAGGATCCGGCCGCCCGTCGACCGGCACCACGTCGACATCCGCCAGGTGAGATCGGGGACGGACCGCTCCGAGTAACTGAGCCGCGCGAACGGGTGGGCGGCGCGGGGCCAGAAGGTGCCCAGGTCCCACACGATGCCCAGCAGACTGCGGGACGTGGGCGCGCGGGAGGCCCGGCGGCTGGAGTTGAGGAAGACGAGGACCCCCAGGGCGATCAGCCACGACCCGATCCCCTTCAGCACCCGGCTCAGCTCCCCCAGGGGCTCCGGCAGCCCGGCTCCCGGGCCGCCCGGCGGGGCGCCGGTGACCAGGGCCCCCGCCACGGCGGCCGTGCTCAGCAGCAGGACGGCCGTGGCCATGGTGCTCAGCATCATCGGGATCGAGTCGGTGGTACGGGCGTGCGCCAGGGCAGTGGCGATCCGGTCCGTGCGCGACGGGTCGGGGCGGTCGCCCGGATGGTCGGCTGCCACGGAGGCGCGCAACCACCGCGCGATCCGGCGCAGCCGGAGGTGCATCGCAGCGGCGAGGAAAAGCAGCACGGCGAGCAGTACGGGGATGGTGGACATCTGCCAGGTGATCAGGGGAGAGGGGCCCGTGATGGGGCCGCCCGCCGTGCCCGGCCCGCCGTAGTTGCCCAGCCAGTCCGCGAGTCCCTGCACGGCGCCTGCGGCCATCATGTTGTACAGGGCGAAGGCGAGCGTCACGGCGGTCGCGGGGGCGAGGCCCCGCAGGAGGACGTACGGGGCGGGAGAACTGCGGAACAGCACCGTCCCGGCCACCGCGAGCGCCACCACGATCACGCCCTGCGTCAACAGCAGCCCGCCGTAGACGAGTTCACCGCTCGGCAGCAGTCCAGCCGACCGCCAGCGGGGCCGGGACCACATGGCGTACAGGAGGCAGAGCCCGACGAGCACCGCCGAGCCCGTGGTGACGGCCCGGGTGAGCGCCAGGTCCAGCCTCCGGTCGATCCAGCTCTCGGAGCGGCCCCGACGGCAGACCCCCCAGACCGCGATCAGTCCGAAGGAGGCGACCAGCACGCTGAGCAGCAGGCCGCACACGACCAGGGCGGCCGGTCCGCCGGACCGCCGGTCGTAGCTGCTCGTCGCCGTGACGAGCAGCAGGGCGACGGTGGTCAGCCCGGCGGTGGTGTGCATCGAGTTGAGCCGGGCCAGGTGGCGCCTGCCGTACCAGAAACCGGGCAACGAGAGGGTGGGCCGGGAGGCCCCCGCGTCGTCGGTCTCCTCCGGGGGACGGGCCGGCGGCTGCTGGGACTCGTACGCGTTCCACGTCTGCCGGGACAGCCGCCGCAACAGACCGATGAGCACGCATGGCAGGAGCGATCCCACCGCGAGCCGCCTGCCCGGCTGCCCCCACCAGCCGGACTCCGCCGAGAGGAAGCCCAGCCAGAAGCTCTGACCGCGCGCGCACGCGGTCCGGCCCGCGCACTGCCAGGCGACGAGGTCCATGAAGAGCGCGCAGACGGCCGTCACCACCATGACCGTCAGGCTGAGCGCCGCGAGCCTGATCAGAACGGAGTGCAGCCTGCGGGTGCGCAGGTGACCACGGGCAGGCGGGTGCATCCAGGTGGCGAGGTTCACGAGCATGAAGGGGAGCAGCAGGAACCACAGCACCCGACCTGGCCTGCCCGGCGCGAGCGGTCCCCAGCTGTAGGACTCGGGCACTGTGCGCCCCTCGTAGTCCTGCGGCCGCTGCTCCGCGTCCAGGTCCTCGACCCTGCGGTGCAGTGCCGCGATCTCGTCGCCGTCGATCTGTGCGACGCGCGGGTCGCCGAGCGTCCGCTCGGGCGTCGCGCCCTGGAGGCCGCCGACGAGGAGTTCGAGGACGAGAGGGGGACTCGTGCGGAGCTCGGGGGCTGGAGACGAGGGCGGGGGTGGTGGAGCGGCGACCGGGCCGGCGGCGCGGGCCAGGGCCGTGGTCTCGTACGTGTGGGCGAGGACCTTGCGTACCGCCCTGGCCTGCGGATGCCGCAGCCCCAGCGTGGTCGACGCGCGCTGCGCCGCCACCGCGAGGACGTCGATCAGCCGCTCCATGCCGGTCAAGTCACCGTCCAGCACGGCGATTTCGTGCCGTGCCGAAGCCATCAGGACCAGGGCCTCCAGGGACCGGGGATGGTCGTCCCCCAGCCGGTCCATCTGTTGACGGCACAATTCCCCGAGATCCTGGGCCAGTTGACGTATGCGTACGTCGTCCGCGGCGCGCCCCGCGCACAGCAGGAGCACCGAGGTGGTGCGCAGGAGTACGTCGAGGCGGAGCCCGGACTCCGGCAGTGAGCGGCCCAGCCCGTTTCCCTGCCAGGCGTGCGACTCGGCGGCCCGCCACCTGCCCTGCTCGGCGGCGCACAGGGCCAGGCTTGTATGAGTGCGGGCTCTTTCGAGGGGGGAGTCCGTGGCGGCCAGCGCCGACTCCAGCGCGGTCAGGGCACCGTCGAGACGGGCGCCGCCCTCGTCGATGAGGACCACGGCGAGCCGGTTGTGCACCACGCACCGGTACCGCGGCTCCACGCGCAGCGCGTCGATCCACTCCACGGCCACGTCCAGCGCGGCGGCGAGCTCTTCGCCGAGGTCCAGCTCGCGCAACAGGGTCACCAGGTAGGCGAATTGCCGTGCGTCGTCAGGGGTGCGGAGGAACTCCCGGTCGTCGGCCGGCGCCGTGATCAGGGCGCGCAGCGCGTCCAGCGATCCGGGCTCGCCCCGCACCGCCCGCTCGGCGGCGGCGATCCGCTGCGCCCACCCCGGAACGATGTGCTCCACGTGCTCTGTACTTTCTGCGTTCTCGGCGTTCTCCGAGTTCTCGGCGTCCTCCGTGTTCTCCGTATGCTCAGTCACCCGAGGCGCCGCCCAACAACTGGTCGTCCAGCACACGGAGCGCGCGGTCCCGGCTCCGCGCGGCTTCCTCCGGTGAGATGAGGCCGTCGTCCAGCAACTGCCGGACCCTCCTCAAGTACCCCTCGACATCCACGGCCGGCGGGCCCCGCCGGGGCTCGTCCGGGGGTCTGGAACCCGGCAGGACCATCGGCTTCCCGGCCACCACGTCGCGCAGATGACCCACGTCGAAGTACGGGAACAGCTCGGCCGCGTGCAGTACGGAAGCCGCGAACACCACGTTCGTGTCCCGGGAGCCGTCCGCGCGGCTGAGCTCCTGCTCCATGAGGATGCCCACGACGGGCGGCTCGCCCGTTCCTGCGTCGGCGGGGACGGCGTGCACCGGGCTGCCCGAGTAGCCCGCGAAGTCGTGCACCAGCTGGGCGACGGTCATCTGCAGCCCCGTGAACTCGCCGTGCGCGTCGCTGCGATGAGTGATCGGCGCGTGGGTGACCTGCCCGCTCAGCGCGGTCTTCGCGTCCGGCGGCCGATAGGTGCCGAGCCATGCCACGTCCGGCCGCGGACGGTCGGTGGGCGGGGCGAGCGGAAGGTCGTACGCATGGGCGTCGAGGACCGCGACGAGCGCCAGGTCCGAGTCCTCGATCCGGTCGCACAGTCGGCCCGGCACCCGCTGCCCGTCCGGAAGGTGCAGTTCCAGGCGTACGTCGTCACCGGAGGCCCCCGACACGACGTGCAGCGCGGTCAGGACGAAACCCCGGGTGACCAGGAATCCGGCCCCCAGGTGCAGCCCGCCCTCGTGGATGCGCACCCAGTACGACTGTGCGTGCGACTCCGCGGTCATGGCGCACCGTCGGCCCGCTCCACCGTGAGCGTCACCTCGAGAGAGGCCTCGGCCGACGCCTTCGACAGGATGACGCCCGCCTCGGCGGCGAGCATCAGGCCGAAGGTGACCTGCACGCTGCTCACCGCCCAGCCGTGCCGCTCGGGCACCTGGGCGAGGGAGTCCTGGGCCAGGGCCGTCGCCTGCTGGATGGCGTCGCGCACCTCGTCGGCGCGGTCGGCGAGCGGGGCCGAGCGGCGCGTCCTGCTGCTGATTTGACGCGAGCCGTGTCCATCGGTCTCGACCGTCTCGATCCGTACGCGCGAAGGAGCGTTCTGGTCAGCCATGGCGGCTCCCCATCGAGTCGTCTCCGTTGCCGGCCAGCGTAGCCCCGAAGGGCCGGACGGAGGGAGGGATAACGGGAGGTTCCCCCGTCGCGGGCGGTGCCTCCCGGTGTATGCGGCTGTACCCGCTCCACCGTTTCGGCCGGAGGCCAACGGAAGTCAACCTCTCCCCAGAACATCAGCGTTCAGAACCGACGGCGGCCACGGTTTTGGATGCTTCATACGGTCTACACGGAGTGAGCTGACTTCCCCGATCTGTATTCGCGGGCGTAGTCATAGGTGCATACTCGGGGTATGGCTGACACCACCGTGAAGATCGATTCTGAGACGCGGGACCGGTTCGCTGCGATCGCCGCCGCCCGCGGCCAGAGCGTGCGCGCCTACCTCGCCGAACTGGCCGTGCAGGAGGAGAACCAGCTCGCTCTGGGACGGGCCACTGCCGCGTTCCGTGAGGTCGTGGCCCGGCCGGGGATCGCGGAGTCCTTCGACCGCGACTTCGGCGGACTCCCCGCCCCCGTCGTACGCCGCGCGCACCGGGCGGCGTGACCTTGGACCTGCACATCGACGTCCGCTGGCTGCTCGACCGCCAGGAAGAGCTCCTCGGCAAGGAGCTCGCCGTCCTGGACTACTCGGCCCTGGTGGCCGCGGTAGCCCGGCACCGGGTGAACACCCCGCAGCTGGCGGTCGGTTCACCTGACGCCTACTGGCGGGCCGCCGCGCTCTTGGAGCAGCTCGTGCTGCTGCGGCCGCTGCCGGCCCGCAACGAGTACTTCGCCTACGGAGTGGCCATCGCCTACCTCCGCGCCTCCGGGGAGAGCGTCGACGACGGGTACGAGCCGTGGCGCGACCTCATTCGGGATATTCAGGCCCTGCGGGTGAACGTCTTCGACATCGCGGACCGTCTGCGCACCCTGCACACTGCGGACTGACCACCGAGGGCGGGCCAGGGTCCGGGCGGGAAGCGACATGGTCCTGTGCCCGAGTGCCATGCGGCCGCGGTCCGAGCTGCTGTCCGCCGCTTCGACGATTCAGTGCGGCATGCCGCACCTCCCGACGAAGGGGGTGTGCCGGATTGTCAGTGGTGGTTCCTATTCTTTCCCGGTGAATATTGATGATCTTGAGTGGCAGGCGGACCGGATAGGAGGAGTCCCTCCGCAGGTGGTGGACTCTCTCCTGGAGCACGGGCACGTGGACCTGGTGGTCCGGGCGGCAGCCGAGCGGGGCGATTGGTTCTGCGCGCAGGGCGCCGTGCGCGCGCTGGAATCGGCGGGTGAGTTCGAGCGGGCGTGGGCGGTGATGAAGCCGTTCGCGGAGACCGGCTGGCTGCCCGCCGTATCTGCGGGTGCGGACATCCTGCTCGCGTCGGGCCGGGGGGAGGAGGCATTGGCGTTGACGCGTCCCGTGGGGGACGAGTCCTCGGCGGGCGCGTGTGAGGTGTACGCCGAAACCCTGGTGAAGTGCGGCCGCATCGACGAGGCGATCACGTTTCTCGAACCGTATCTGCGGGACCGGTGGACGATGCGCTGCCTGGTCGCGATGGCGGAGGGGCAGGGGAGGGACGCCCGCGTGCTGGAGCTCCTGGTGCCGCTTGCCGACGAGGCACGCCATCACCAGGCGCAGGGCCGTTCTCACCCGCTCTGGGAGGCGTTGGACCTCCAGGCGGAGGTCCTGGAGCGGTCGGGGCGGGTCGAGGAAGCCATCCGGGTGCTCGGCGACGATGGCGCCGCGCGCCGGTACGGCCCGCAGAACACCGTCCAGTCCTACGCACAGCTGCTGGCTCGGCACGGACGGCTCAAGGAACTGCAGCAAGCGGCCACGGGCGACCATGCGCGCGAAGCCTTCCGGCCTCTGTTGAAGGCGTTCACGGCGGCGGGACGCGCGCAGGACGCCGAGGAGATTCTTCGCGGGTACATCGCTACGGCCAAGTATCCGGGCGGTCAGCAGGGGCTGCTCATGGAGTTCCTCATCGAGCAGGGCCGGATAGAGGAAGCCATCGCAGTGGGGCGGCCTGCCTTCGAAGACCCGTGGGAGAGCCCCCTGCAAGGGGTGGTTTTCCTGCTCGCTGAGAACGGGCTCCACGACCGGGCGTTGCAGCTCCTGGACGAGTGCAGCCCGGAGTTCGTCGCGGAGCGCGGGGACTGGGTTCCGTCCAACCGGTGGTGGCTGATGGGCGAACTGGGGCGCTACCGCGAAGCCATCACCGAAATCGAAGCCATACCTGACCTGGAGGCCGAGGAACGAGTCTGCACGATCGCCGGACTGATGGCCCAAGACAGCCGACTGGACGAGGCCATCGGCCTGCTCGCACAACACCCTGGACGCAACGCCACCACAGACCGCGCGCACCTGCTGGCACGCCAGAACCGTCCCCTGGAAGCACTTGCTGCCATCCCCAGCGTTGCTGCTCAACGCGAGGAGCAGGAACAGCGGTGGGGACCCACCATGGACTGGGGCGACGACGCGGAGGACAACGACGGCGGGAGCAGCAAGAACGACGGCGGGAGCAGGGAAGACCATGAGGGGCACATGGAGGACCCGCCGTTCTAGCCAGTACCTGCGTACTGGCGGCACATCCTCGGCCGATGACACTGCTCAACCTTCGCTGCGAGAGTGACCTGTCGCAGCGAAGGTTGAGCAGTGTCATCGAAGATTGAGCGGTCTTGCCGGACCCATTTCGCATTATCCGGGGTCAACGCCGCTTCGACTGGAGGCTGAACCCGTGGTGGGCCTCGCCCGGTCCACCCCGGTGCAGGCCATTACCGCTGTAGTCGTGGCGTTGAGGAAGAGCATGAATGTCCACGACTCGTCGGCGGCGTCGATGCGGCCGATCCGGAGGAGGGCGTCTCCCGCCTGGTCGAGGATGTTGACGGTTGCTGCCAGGGATTGTGTCTGCTGGCCGCGTTTCTGGGTGATCCGAAGCCTGGCCTGGTAGGTGTGCATGAGCTGGTTGGCGGGGACCAAGCCGTCCCAGATGACAAAGGCGCCTCCGCTGAGTAGGGCGGCACGCGCTGGATCACATGCCGTCGTCTGCTCACCGAGCAGCGCGGCGAGATCTTCACGTGTCATGCCCATACCTCGCCCGTGGGGGGCTGCTTCGGAAGCCGGACGAAAGTCCACTCAACCTTCAGTGAGAAAACCTAGCGTTCACCCGGTGACAACGCTCAACTGTCCCGTCTCTGCCGATCTGGTCCCTGTCTCAGTTGAACGGGTCCGATTCACTTGTCGTCTCAGATGATCTGGGCAGTGCACCGAGACTGCGGAGACTCACGCGTTGTCAGTGGAGTGAGCAAGGATCACGGGCATGACTGCTCACATCAACGACTACATGTGGTTCGAGGAACGTTTCCCGGACCTCGCAGATGCCTACTGCATCACCCTCGTCCACGAAGTCTCACCAGCGGAGCTGCTGCGCCGGCTGGAGGGCAGGGCCGAGCCCGTACGCACCGGAATACCGGAACTGGTCGATGCGGCCTATGACTTGTACGCCCCGTTCAACGGCTCGCGGACACTGTTCGGTATGACCTCGCTCGGTCCGTGGACCCTCATGGTCGAGCCCAACGGCTGGCACGGCGTCAACGAGGGTAAGGCGCTGCCCGCTTCAGTGGGCACTCGCTGGATCTCCCACTACGACAACAGCAACGCCAACAACGACGGCGTATTCCTCTGGGCCGAAAACACAGACCGGTGCCTTCAGTTCGACCTGCGTGACGCCGGCCATCGCTACGGATCCCACCCGGATGACCTCCTGGATGTCATCCGCCACCTCGGCTTCGAGTTCCCAGAAGAGCACACCACGACGGAGGACCTCGACACCGACCACGCCATCCCGGCCGCCTTCGCCCTCGCCGAGCACCTCACGCACCTCCGCCTCACGCCGGTCCATCTCCAGGACACCGCCTTCATCTGCGGCAGCGCAGAGATCAAGTGACCAGCCATTGCAGAGCAATAGACACGGACCAGATCAGCTGAGACGACGACAGTGCTCCTTGAGCCTGGGACCAGGCCAAACGGGATTCTCGGCGTTTCAGCGTCTCGGTTCTTCTGGTCGTCGCAGGTCACCGGTATGGCCATGGACCAGATCATTTGTGACGGGACATCAACCTTCGCTGCGAGAGATCAGAGAGGTCACGGTGCGGTGACGGCGGAGAGGTTTTCCAAGGGCATCTGTCACACGCGAGTCGAGATCTACACCTGTACGGAGTGAACGGCGGGATTGGCCCGCCCCACTTCCAGGAGTGCCCTGTGGCGAGCACCGCAGACCGGCCCGAACAGCCCCTTGACCAGGCAGGAGAGTCCCCCTCCGTGGACCCCTCCATCACCCCCTCCGCGCCCCGTCACCAAGAACCGGGTGTTTCCGCAGGCCAGAGCACCCGCAAGGGGCGCCGCCGCAGCGCCGACAACCCTCTCGTGCCTAGGAAGCCAGCGCACAGGAGGACTTCGACCGAGCCTCGACGCAGGGAACTGCTGCAGGCGCTGGGGATCTTCCAGAGGGCTACGCCCGATCAGCTGTGGAAGCTGACC
This sequence comes from Streptomyces sp. NPDC032721, assembly GCF_055579625.1. Classification (NCBI taxonomy): domain Bacteria; kingdom Bacillati; phylum Actinomycetota; class Actinomycetes; order Kitasatosporales; family Streptomycetaceae; genus Streptomyces; species Streptomyces sp. NPDC032721. Next base: position 62,634 of record NZ_JBVIMX010000029.1, read on the forward strand.
CGCCCGGACAACCGGCACGACAGGCTCGTACGGGACAACCTCCTGGATCTGGAGGACCACCATCTGGTGAGGATCGAAACGGTCCGGGACGACCAGCGGCAGGTGTGGGTGTTGACGAAGCGAGGCCACGGCGAGGCGAAGCAGCTGCTGGAGCCGAAGGGCATACGGGTCTCGGCATTGCGTGAGAAGAAGTACGACCCGGTCACCGGGAAGCTGCTCGGGGCCAGCTACGACGACCATGCCGCGGCGGTCACCTCGACGGCCGCCGAACTCCACCGTGCCGGGCTCGGTCACCGGCTCGGCTTCGCCACCGAGATCGCCCACCGGCTCGGCAACAGCTTCGTCCAGCGGGCGGACCTGGTGGTGCGGGCACCGGAGGCCGGGGTGCCGGTGCTGCTGCTGGAGGTCGACCGCCGCACCGAGGACGCACACCAACTGGTGCACAAGCTGCGCCGGTACTGGGAGTGGGGCCGGCTGCTCCCGAAGGACGCGGACAAGCGCACCATCGACCTGGTCCGCTCGCGGCCGGAGGCGATCGAGCAACTCGTGGACCACGAGCAGCGGCTGTGGCGGCGGGTCTATCCGCCGACCGGCCGGGAGGGCCTGGTCCCCCTCGCGTTCGTCTTCGCGGACACCACCGAGGTGAAAGTCGCCAACACGGTCGCCGTGCTGGAGGAGGCCGGCCGCCACTACTGGGCGCCGCGCCCGTACGAGAGCTACCACCAGGGGATCACCGCCAAGGACTACGGCCAGGCAGTGCCCGTCGTCGTCACCACCCTGGAGCAGCTGACGGAGCACGGCGCGGACGCGGCAGTGTGGCGCCGCCTGGGACGCAAGGACGCACAGACGCTGACGGCCGCGCTCGACAACCCCGACGGCGAGGCCCTCTACCGCGACCAGTCCGCCCGCGCGGCCGCGGAGGAGAAGCGGCGCACGGCCGCGGAGGAGGAGGCGCGGCGCCCGATGTGCACGCGGTGTGGGGACAAGTTCACCGACCAGCGCTGGGAGGAGGTCACCGTGCACCGGACCGCCGTTCGGGCCGGGGACACGTCCGTGTGCGGCCCGTGCCGCGCCGACGATATTGCCCGCGAGGAAGCCGCCGCCGAAGCTGCCCGGCTCCAGGCCGTTGAGCCGCCGGAGCCCGAGGACGACCCCGGGCCGGACCGGGGCCGCGGCTGGTTCCGCCGGCAGACCTGACGAAGGGGGAAAAGTACCGGGTGGCCGCCGGAGACCTCGCTCGTTCGAGGGAACCGGCGGCTCGTGGCTTCGGCCGGTACGGCTGCACCGGGTAGCCTCCTGTCCGGCTAGTGCGTACTGCCGATCACCGCCCGCTTCCGGAGCCACGCCGCCGGACGCGGGGGTCAAGGTCCTTCGGGGCCCGCTCCTTATCCGTTCTGCGTTCCGTCGTATCCACGGCAGTCGTACGAGCCGGAGTCGGGGGCGTGGCCCGGCCTGGCAGAGGAGTACGTCATGCCGAAGAACCAGTCCACCGCCGCGCAGTCCGCCCGCCGGGCGAGCCGCAGCGGGGCCAAGTACACCGAGGCCCTGCGCCGCGCGACGACCGGCGATATGCCGCACGCACCGCACGTCCTGCGGTTCCTGGCGGAGCGCTCGGGCAACCTCTACCCCCTGGTCGGCGGGATCGCGGCGGCCTGGGCACACAGCGGCCAACGGGTGCTGCTACTTGAGGAAGCCGAGGACTACTGGCGGTGGAGCATGAGCGGCGCGGGCCGCCGCCGGAGGAAGGAGATTGAGCCGGCCACCCCGCCAGAGCCGACGACCAGCGCGCTGTGGGCCTCGCCGGACGGCCCCGGCCTGCTGACACGCCACACCTGCATGTGGAAGGCCCGTCACCCCTCACAGGAGAGCGGCAGGGGCTTGCCCCGCACCGACCGCAGCCCGCTCGCGGCGGCGGTGGCCGACACCCTCGACGCCTACGACGTGATTGTCCTTCTCCCGAGGCATTGGTCCTACCCCGACCGTGAGAACGCGACGGCGCACGTCGTTCTCGGGGAGATCGACATCTTCCCGGACACCGACTGCAGGACCGAACTCCCCGGTCCCGGAGGTGAGGAGAAGGGTGTCCCGCTGAGCCCCGAGCAGAGCGCGGCGGTGCTGCGCGAGCGCTGTCTGGGCTTCCTCTTCGGACCCTCGCGCCTCCCCATCGCCCTGGACGGGGTGATCTGGCAGTCGAACGGGGAGCTCCCTGTCGACGCGGACTACCTGGCTGGCGTCGACCGGGACATGAACCGTGCCGGGCTGCGTCCCCTGGGATGGTCGTCCGCCGGACGGTGTCCTGCTCCGTACAAGCAGCTGCCCGAACCCGACCAGCTGAAGGACCCCGACTTCGTCCAGCGGCACCAGCCCATCGCGGAGCGCCTGCGCGCGGAGTTGGACGCCCGCCCGGCCCACCGGAAGTGAACCTGGGAGGGCTGGCCCGCTCCGCAGCCCGTGGGGCAGCCCTCCAACGTCCTCAGTCCTCTTGACCGGCTCTCTGCACTGCGGGACGGTCGGTGCGCGCAACTATGCGCAACCGACTCGACACGGGAGCACGCGATGACGTTACGGTTCGTCGGGATCGACCCGAACACCGGCGGTGAGGGATCACCGACGGTGTGGGTTGAAGAGGAGAGCGCGGACCTGATCCTCCAGGGCGAGGAAGCCGACGCCCTCCTCAAGTCCCTGGTCGGCTCCACGGAGTGGGTGGCCGGCCACAAGACGGGGATCCCGGCGCACGAGCGGGTGATCCGGATTCCGGTCCGCATGGCGGCGATTCTGAGGGAGGCGTGCAATGCAGCGGAACGCGCAGCAGCTGAACACCGCGACGTTCGCTGAGCTGCTTGCCGACACCCACCGCACGGCCGTCCACCTGGAGATGCGCGACCTCTACGCGGTGGGCGACGAAGCCGACGACTTCGAGAGCTTCCTGCGCACCGGCGTTGCGAACCTCGATGCGGGCCGCTCGTTCTGGCCGCAGTGGATGCCGCTCGTCAAGGACGCGGTCGCCCGCGGTGTGGTGATGCGCCGCGCGCGGATCGTCTCCGAGCCGGTCACCGATTACATCCGCTACGAGCATGCCATCACCCCGCTCAACCTGAAGGCCGGAGAGGACGTGCGCTGGCTGCCCCGCCGCCACGCCTCCGACATTCCGCTGCCCGGCAACGACTTCTGGCTCCTGGACGGGACGCTCGTGCAGTTCCATCACTTCACAGGAACCGGCGACTGGGCACCGGACGGCAAGGAACGCACCAGCGCCCCGGCCGCGGCCGCGCTGTGCGCCACGGCGTTCGAGACGGTGTGGGAGCGCGGCATCCCACACGAGAAGTACACCGTCTAGGACTCGACCTGCCGATGACCGCCTCTCCATCGTCCAGCGCCCAAGGAGCCCGCGTAGCCCTCGCGGCACGCCTGCAGCACCTGCGCCAGGACGCCGGCCTCACCGGGAAGGACCTCTCCGCCCGGTGCGGCTGGCACCCCGCGAAGACCACCCGCCTCCAAAAGGGCGACGCCGCGCCCTCGGACACCGACATCCGCACCTGGTGCCAGGCGTGCGGCGCCGACGACCAGGCGGAAGACCTCATCGCCACCGCCCGCGCGGTCGACTCGATGTACATGGAGTGGCGCCGCCTGCACCAAGGCGGCATGCGCAAGGTCCAACAGGACTGGAACGACCTCCACGAGCAGACCCGCATCTGCCGCGTCTACCTCTCCAACGTCCCGCCCGGCTTCCTCCAGACCCCAGCGTTCGCCACCGCGCTCATGACCCAGATCACCCGCTTCCAGGGAACCCCCGACGATGTCGCCGAAGCGGTCGCCGCCCGCGTCGCACGCTCCCGGTTCCTCTACGAGGGCGGACACAAATACGTCGTCCTCATGGAGGAATCCGTCCTGCACTACCGCACCGCCGACCCCGACGCGATGCGCGGACAGCTGCGCCACCTCCTGACCGTGATGCCGCTCGCCTCCCTCTCGCTGGGGATCATCCCGTTCACCGCGCAGCGCACCGTGTGGCCGCTGGAGGCGTTCTACATCCACGACGACACCACGGCGGTGGTGGAGACGCTGACTGCGGAGATCAAGGTGACCCAGCCGCGAGAGATCGCCGACTACATGAGGGCGTTCGCCGGCCTCGCGGAGATAGCGGTCCACGGCGACGCGGCCCGCACCCTCATCCGGGACGCGATCGACGCGCTGGAGTGAACCGGCCGCAATTACCCGCAATCTCGTTGAGAACCTCCCGCCACGCTGCGTAGCGTCGAAGACACCGACGGACCACCAGCCGGAGAGGCGGGGCTCCATGCGCGCACACCCCGACAGCACCGCCCCGGCCCCGGAGGGCTGCGGCCTCCAGTCGCCTGACTACGGCGTCCCCTCCCCGGACCTACTGGCCCGCGCCGACCGGGGCTTCGCCCGGTTCCTCAGTCGGCATAGCGAGGACCAGGACGACGGAGCCGACAGCGGCCAGGACCCCCAGCAGTGACCGCCGGCCACCCGCACGAGACGCTCCCGGCAGCGAGGCCCGCCATGCACACCAGCACCCACACCGTCCTGCACGACCCCGACGGCCTGCTCGGGGCGGAACTCCCGCTCGACCGCGAACCGTACGAGAGCCTCGTCAGGGTCGCCCTCGCATGGACCAGCGAAGACACACTCACGGTCCGCGACTACGAACAGATCGCCCTCCAGCTCACCGCCCACGCACACGCGGTTGCCTCCGACGTACGCCGCCACACGAACCAACTGCCGAAGAGTAGCGGGCCCAAGGCGCTCGCCGACCTCGTCCTGAGTGAAGCGGAAAGCCAACTGCCCGCGACGATCGAGGGCACCGTGCGCTGTGTCCAGAACCGCGCGCGCCTCGTCCGTGCCCTCTATGAACGCCTGGACCGGCTGAAGGCTGCACCCGAGCCGCAGACGGCTGAAGGATTGCCCCGAGCCGAGTGAAACGCGCCATCATTCACGTCTTCAGCGGCGTGATGACCGCATTGGCCCGCATCAGCGTGCGGCCTTCCGTCCTACTGGTAACCGTGCCTCCCGTCGGCCACCGGGTGTCCTGGTGACCGGCGCGGGTCACGGCCTGCCCCCACCCGAGAGGACGCCCGTGGGACGACACAAGCCTGGCAAACCCCGACGCCGCCGTCTCAATCAGCTGCCTGACAACATCCTGGTCAGGGCGGCCCGCCCGGGAGAAGGCAGAGCATTCACCGACCTCGCCGCTCTTGCCATGGAAGGGCACGGGGATTTCGACGACCGTGAGCCTATGCGGGAAGTCATCGACGAAGGCGGTCCGTTCGTGAGCAAGTTCGGAGCCGGGCAGTTCGTCTTCCTGGTCGCCGAACACACGCCCACTGCGCGCATCGTGGGCGTCTGCTCCAGCATTCCGCCTCTGTCCGTCCTTGGCGGCATGGAGCGCGACGGAGCAGACCCCGTAGCCCTGGGGGCCACCGCCATGGCCTACGTCAAGATTCGCGCCCTGGCCGTCGCTGATGACCACCGCCGTCAGGGAATCGCCTCGGCTCTCCTTATCAAGGCCCTGGCAATCCACCGTGAACATCGCGCTTTCTTGGCCTACGGGCAGTTCACCGCCGGAGACGCCGGACTGGCCCAGTTCTACCGGCGCCACGGGTTCACCATCCACGCCCCGGGGCAGCCGGTCATCCTTCCCGGCAATTCCAGGCACCGCGACGTCGGCGCCTCCCCGCTCCCTGGCGAGCAGATGTTCTCGCGCTCGATCTAGCCCCCCACACCCTCCGCTGGCGCGGCGGGTCGTCATGCGGCTGGCAGCTCCGAATGTCGGGGCCCGGCAACGATGCGATGGCGTTGACCGGCCGGTGCAGTGGGAGCTCGAAGCCGTTGCGTCGGAGGAGCTCTAGCGGCTGGTCCGGGCCGCCGTCGACCCGTACATCGACCGCGCCGTCCTCGCCGACCAGGTCGCCTGCAATGCCTGGCCGACCTCAAGCTCCAGTACCAGAGCTGCCGGTGGGACCTCGCCGACGCCGACTGGGAAGCGATCCATACCTGCGGTCTCACCGGCTCCAACAGCGTCATTCCGGACTGCACCGGCGGGGTCATCGGCGGCGGTCTCACCGCCCAGCAGCAGGCCGACCTCCTCCTGAGCTCAGCTCCAGCGCTGCGGAAGGTCGCTGCGCTGTCCTCCTCCGGTCCGACCCCCGCGCTACTGACCGTGGTGGCGGACCTGTGCGAAGCCCTGCGCGAGCCCGTTGGGAAGGCCGCCCGGGGCGGTCTGCCGCTGGACAAGGCGGCGGGCCCGGACGGCCTCGACGTCGTCCGGCAGCTCGACAACGCGAACATCTACTTCCACCGGACCGCCAGCATGTTTAGCTCGTTCCTGCCCGTGTAGAGATCGTCCCCGAGCTCACCGTCGACCGGGCCCTGTACTACGCGGCCACCTGGGGGCTGAGGGAACTTGCCGTTGGAGGGCGGATACGGACGTGCCGGAGGGCTGGACGGTCGCGCGCGGTCCCACGGATGTCAGTACGGGTGCCGAACTACCGGCCTGTACCCAGCTGCTCCGTCAGAGCCCGTACATGTGCTGGGAGTACCACTCGTCATGTGCGCCCTGTTCGGCTTCGCCCTCGACGACAGTGACTAGGTGGGCGTACGCGCCGTGACGGCCGAGCTTGTCCTCCCACTGGGGATGGTCGTCTCCGCCGCTCCATCCGCAGGTGCAGCTAGCGATCAGGGCCTGGTACTCAGGGCCGTCGGTCCACTCCCAGTAATTCCGGGTGTAGAAGCGGTGCTCCTGTGGGGAGTCACCCTCGTTGCGCACCTGGGCGACAGACTGCCTGTGGTTTTCCCCGGCGTGTTCGCGGCGGCGAATCCGCGCAGCATCCTTGCGGGCGTGATTCCGGACCATGACGACTCCCTGCGTGCACACGGTTGTTCCGTGACCCGGCGCACTGTTCTCAGGGCATGCCGAATGGAAAGGGTTCTGCTGCGCTGATGCGAGGCACCTGGGGCTGTGGACACCCACCGGTCACGGGCCGGTGTGCTGAAGCCGGGCCGACGCTGCGGCCATCGCGCACAGCATAGCCTCTGCCCGACGCGCTGTGATCCGTTGCCGTATGCCGAGGCAACCAGTCGAGCAGGTGCCGGTCCGGCTTTACGATGGCCGCCGCGCACTTGGCGCCTGATCGGCAAACACCCATCACTCGTACTCGATACATGCTTCACTGGGGGCATGCCCACCATCAGACTTACCAAGCCCACCATGGCGGTCTTGGACGTCCTCCTCAACGCAGGCCCCGACACACCGCCTTGGGGCCTGAGCATCTGTCGCGACGCCGACCTCGGCCCCGGCACCGTCTACCCCATCCTCGACCGACTCCTCGAACGAGGCTGGCTCACCAAGTGGGACGAGACCGCCGCCCATCCCGGCCGGCCGGCGCGTCGCTTCTACGAACTCACCGCCACCGGCCGCACCCAGGCCCGCGCAGCCCTGGCGGCGCGGACAGCGGGACGTTCACGGTTCGCTCTACGCCCTGCCGGGGGTGCCGCGTGAAGCACGATGAGAACTGCTTACATTTCGATGCGAAACAGTCGCAGCTTGTCTTCAGGCCGCTGAGGGAGTGTGGTGCGGAGGCTCAGCTCTACGTGCCGGAACACGATTGCCCGGACAACGGGACGAGTCCAGTCACCTGTCGACTCTGTGCGGGGAAGCGCATCCAGGCCGACCTGATCGCAGCTATCAAGCTGGCCGTGGAGGACAGCCACAGCCATGCTTCCGTTGAAGTCGACAATGGCCTGGCAGTGCGGAGCATCCCGCAACAGCGTCGGCAGCCCGGAGCGGCCAGGTGGGCGACCTGGGCAGCAACCATCGCCGGGGACACGCGAGACATGCGCTCCGCATGGCTCGCCGACCTGGAAGGAGACCCCGAATCCGGCTTCCTCACCCCGCGGCAGCAACGCCGGTACGCGGCCGGCATCCTCGTCGCCGCCATTCGTTGCCGCGCGCGGGACGGCATCGGGCGCCTGTGGCGCCCCGTGGACTGGGTTCTGACGACCCGCGCCCGCCGGGAGACGGTGGTCGGGCTGCCCCCTGCCGGGCTGGTGGTTTACATCGCCCAGGAGGACGGCCTGCACGTGCTGCTGACCGAGGGCTGGGGGTGGGTCGGCGGATGCGGTGTCGCGATGTTCGCTTTGACCCGGTGGCTTCAGCGGATCCGCGGCCTCGAACTCGCCGAGAGGGCGACGACCGACAAGTGACGTCCGGTCGCCGCCCCTGCCAGAGCAGGTGCCCGTTCGGCTCCCTGGCCGCGGCCGCGTACTCGGGCAGCCCGATCGCGGGGATGCCAGCACGGCGGCCTGAGTTACGTCTGCAGTGTCGGCGCCGGATTCACCGATCAGATCCGTACCGACCTCGCCCGCCTCCTGGCGGTCGCCGCCGTCGACACCTGCCCCTTCACCGCCGCCCCGGCCGTGCCCGGCGCCCGCTGGGTGCTGCCCCGTTTGGTCGCCGAAGTCCGCTACGCGACCCGCACCAGGGCCGGACTCCTGCGCCTTCCCTCCTTCCACCGGCTGCGCTCCGACCTGGCGTCCGGGGAAGGCTGATCGCTGGAGCGGAACCTGCGGTGATCCCGGTGGGGTGTTCCCTCTGGCAACTGGGCTGTGCTCCGGTCGAGTTGTGTCGCCGACCCGTTGTCAGTGGGCGGGTGCACAATGAGCAGAAGTCACTCTTCTGGAGCAATTTGGAGCAGGATGGACCGGCGTCTTATCCAAACCGCAGTTTTCGGAAGTCCGGAGTCCGATGAGCCGGCACTGTGCCCTGAGACTGCCGTGGAGTTGGAAGCCTTCCGACGTGAGCATGAGGGCGTCACCATCTGGTGCGGCACCATGTTCGAAGGCGGCTGCGGCCGTCAGCTCACGACTCGATTGTGCATAGACAAGATCTGCCACTTCGCTCATCACGGAAGCGGCGACTCTGACCATGCGTGCAGCCGCCGCAAGGACCGTGGCAAGGACGACGCCAATCACCTCTTCGCCAAGGCCCACCTGGCGCGGTGGCTGCACGCCCAAGGCATGGCCGCTGAGTTCACCTACCCCGAACCTATGGGATCCGCAGTGCGGATCCACCTGGAGGACGGACGCACCCTGCTGCTTCACCTCGATCGGAACCAAGGTGTCGCGCAGGGCCACGAGCAGGAAGAGGTCATCTTGGGCCCGGGGACTCAGGCCCCTGGACTTCTCTCTCAGCGCGGCTACTTCTACCGGGTGCGGTTCCGTGACCGCCCCGGGGGCGGCCGCACCATGGAGTTCGGTATCGAAATCTATAGCGAGGGTTCAACCTGGGACCTGCACGATGTCGTCCTCACTCCTCAAGGCTTGGCCTCCCCGACCAAGCCCAACGCCGTTTGCGTACCGACAGCCCGTGCTCAGGAGACGAGCGTTCCGGCACAGCGGGAGATCGTCACCATCACCCCCCGCACAGCACCGGACCCACGGCGGCCTGATCCGGTCCGGCAGGTATTGCGCCGGCTCGACACCACCAACGGCGGCCCGAAGGAAGTCCGCGACGCTACCGTCACCGCCAGGCAGCTCCTGGAAACGGACCTGGCCCCCGACGACGCTGCCCGCCTGCACCTCGCGCTACGACGCAGTGAACTCTGGCTGGAGGAACGCGGGCGCCAGCGGCGAACGGTGGTGCAACGACTCAAGGAGGATCCCTCCGAGTACCTGTACTACCAGGCCGCCCAGTTGGTGAGGGGCGACCCTGACGCCTCGACAGAGGAACGGGACATCGTTGCCGCGACCTACGCCCGTATGCAACAGGCGCGAGCCGACCAACGAGAGGCTCAGAATCGGGCACGCGAGGCCGAGGAACGGGACGTCGCACGGGAACGGGCCGAGAGAGTCGCAGCAGCAGAGCTAGCACGAGCTCAAGCCGAAGAACACTCCCTCCGCTCGGCTCGCGCAGAGAAAATGGCCAAGCTGGCCCCGGCTATCCGCGGAGCGCTCAAGAAAGCATCCCGAGAGCGCAGCACCAGAACCTGGTCGGAACTCCAGCACAAGACCGGTCTGCACCAGCTTCACCGTCTCGACCATCACGACAAGGTCGAACTCCTCGTACTGGTTGAGCAGGGCACCGGCCCCGAGGGCCCGCTGTGGTCCGCCCTTCTCACCACCGGCGACGATGCAGCGCTTCGCCTCTACCGCGATGTCTCGCACCGTCTGGCCAAGCCCGCACCCCCCAGCGATCAGGAGCTCATCGACGAGCTCGCAATGGAACGGGACCGGCTCTACCGCCAGTGGTGACTCGCTCTGGTTGAATCCGGCCCGCGCCAACGGGAAGGGCCCTTTAGAAGATCACCGAACCGGGTCATTTCCCAGAGCCGATCCAGCAGCATCCGAGAACAGCGGCCCGGTTCCGTGGGATTCCCTGTGGCACCGGGCCTTGGCGTTTTGCTGCGGTCTGTGTCCACAGGGGCCGCTCGGGATGGTGCATGGACCTCCGACACCGGAGAGCGCCTGCCGGTGTGAAGACCGTAGCCTCGCGCTGGCGCCGAGGCTCTGGCCAACTACTCGATAGATCGACCAACGCTGCCGCGCATCGGTACACCTTCGGTGAGACGGGTCGGCTGCGGACCAGGCACCACTCCTGGGCGGAGTGGTCAACTCCAACCGCGCCTGAAAGTACGTTGCGCTGTCAATCTCCTCGTCGTGGTACTGACGCATCAGCTCGTCGAGCTTGGCCTGCAGCTCTGCCCGGTCCATCGTTATCTCCCACCCTGTGAGTACCGCAAGGGGGGAGAGTAGCGCGACACGTACCGCACGGACTGCGTTTTCCCCCAGGGTGGGGCGCCGGAGCAGGGGCAGGATATGGCCCCCCGCGGCAAACGGGGGGCCAGGGTGTCCCGGACGCCCGGGGAACCGACAGGTGCACGTGAGTCCCGTCCTCTTCATTGGGCTCCACCGGGCAGGGGGAGCGCAAGCAGAACCGGGAACTTTGCCTCGACCGGACCAAGCACGGCACCGATGAGCTACCGGGTGTTCGCCCGCGTGCGCTCCGCGCACTGGATTGTTCCCCGATGAGCTGTTTTTGCTCCGGCGGCCGGCGGCCGCCTCCATGCTGAGTGCCCGGTCCTCGCCCCGGCGCGGCAAACGCTGGAGGACCGGCCGGACAAGCACGTGACCCGTTTCCGTTGTTGAGGTGTTCCATGAAGACCAAATCCGCCGTCATGCTCGCGGCCCTAACCGCGCTGGCCGCATGGTGTGCGGCGCTGGTGGCCCTCGGGCAGCCCGTCGTTGCGATCATCACGCTGGTCCCGTCCACCGCGCTGGCCGTGCAGCAGCTCGCGCACGCGCTCACCCCCCGCCACGCCACCCCCGCACCCAATCCTGCACCCGCCGCCGTGGATGCGGAGCCGATTCCCGCGGCGGGCCCGGAGGGCGCCGACGGGGAGGGTTCTGCCCGGTGAGCGCGCACCCGCCGCCCCATCCGAAGGGGCCCCCGCAAAGACCGGGCCGCAAGCTCGGACCGATCACCGCAGGCACCGGCCCCGCCCACCGGGCCTGGCTGGAACCCCTGCGCGGGGCCTACCAGGCCAGCGGCTTGACGATGGACCAGCTCTACCAGCACACCGGATGGTCCCGCTCGAAGATCTCCGAGCTGCTGCGGGCAGCCGGCCGCTACCCGCGGTGGGAGTTCATCCGTAGCCTGCTGACCGCCCTGGGACGCCCCGTCACGGAGATCGACGCCATGCGCTCGATGTGGGTGCTCGCGGCCTGCGAGGCGAACAAACGCACCCTGTGGATCACCAACTGCCTCCGGAAGGAGACCTGTTCGGGCGTGCGCCAGCCGCTGGACTTCACCGCCTTCTGGGATCTGTACGGGGAGTACTACCGCGCCTTCGCCCGGACCTTCCTGCGCACCCGCCCGCGGACCGACGAAGCCCTGGACGGTGCCGTCTTCCTGTTGCGGATGATGTGGGACGAGGTCCTCCTGGCCGAGAGCGTCGAGCGGGTCGCCTGGCAGGTCCTGCGCACCTCCGTCATGGAACGCACCCCGCACCCCGACGGTCATCCTGCGCTGACCCACGCGGCCTTCCACACCCGCGCCCTGCACAGAGCCCCGGCCACCGAAGCGGACGCCGGGACGGATGCCGACCAGGTCGCGGAGAGCCTCGCCCTCTTCGACCTGCTGCGCAGACTGCCCCCGCTGCAGCTGGACGTCATGGTCCTCCAGCACCTGTGCGGCGTGCCCGAGGAACGCACCGCCGACGTGCTGGGCATCTCCCGAGCTGCCGTCATCGCCACCACCCGTCACGCCCTGGACGCCGTCTACCAGCACTTCGCACCGCCGGACAACAACGGAGAGGAACCACGGTGAACTCGTCGATCTACGACCTGCTGTCCCGAGCCCGCCTCGTGGACGACTACGACACCCCGCCCCCGGAGCCCGCCACCCTGCGCGCCCCGCGCCCCCGCCGCGCCGCACCGCCGTACGTGCTTCCTGCCGCGCACGATGCCACGGGCCGGGAGGAGGCGTACGAGTCCGAGGTCCTGCACATCCTGTGCGAGGTCGCGGTGACCAGCACCGCGATGGACGAGCTCGGCGAGTTCGTCACCGACACCCTCCCCGGCCCTGCGGGCGCCCGGACGATGGGCTGCATGCTCCAGCTCGCCGGGGAAGAACTCGCCGCCCGCTTCTGGTGGCAGTACGCTGCCGGTGCCGATGACCAGACCGCCGCGTACTGTCTCTACCTCCAGCACCGAGCCGGGGGCGAACGCCGGGCCGCCGCGTTCTGGTACCGGATGTTCATCACCCCGCCACCCCCGGCCTCGCCCGCCCCGGCCACCGTGGATGGGCCCTGGCACCAGTCCGAGGACGCCGATCTGTTCACCAACCTGCGGGTCCTGCGCGAACTCAAACGCCGGGGCTTCGCCTCCCGCCCCCGCCCCACCGTCGTCGACACGGTGATGAACTACGTCGTCACCGCCGCCCACCGCACCCACCCCGACACCCTGCTCCCCCTCCCCGGCCCCGACTTCGCTGACCGCGTCCGCCGCCTCCTCGGCGGCGAGAGCCCCCCCGCCTCCCCGGTCACTCGCCCCGAACTCCCCGAGAGACAGGCCGGAACCGAGATCCAGACAGCGATCCGCCAGGTCAAGTGCCGTGCCAGGAAACGGAGAACAGGCACCGACCAGAGCGTGCCCGCCGATCCGCTCTACCTCATCGACTTCACCGGGGGAACCAGACCATGAACTCCGCTTCCCTGCGACGCAGGGGAGCGCACCAGGGCAGAGCGCGGGGGCAGCGCCAGCGCGGAGTCAGCGGGCGAGGGTGACCTTGAGGGGGCTGGTGGGGCAGGTGACGGACACCTGGGCGAGCGCGTTCGCCTCGGCGGGGTTGACGGCCAGCTGCCAGCGCATCTTGACCGCGGCCCACTCGCTCACGTACGTGCAGAGGTCGCTCTGAAGGGCGCCACCCCCGCCTCCAGAACTCGGTTCAGGCTTGATGTAGTCGCGGAGTTCGTCGATGTCGGACCAGGTGACCTGCCGCAGTCTCCGGTCGATGAGGCCGGGGAACCAGCCCTCGATCAGCCCGGCCCAGTCAGCCTCGCTCAACGGCGGGCCGCCCGGGATGATCCCTGCCGCCTCCGCCGGCGCCAGGTACTTCCTGACCGTCTTGCGGTCCACTCCCAGCGACGCGGCCAGCGCGCTCTTCGAGCGGCCCGCGTACCAGTGGACGTAAATCTCGGTGGTGTCGACCACGACGAACGTTCTCCTTGCCATCCGGGCTGCCCATCGGCCTGCCGAACCACGGGGCGAGGAACACGGACAGCTCCGCGACGACCAGGTCCCTCGGTCCCGGACTCCGCGCTACCCATGGAGAATCAGGAGGAACCGCCATAGAGAATTACATGACGTTCAAACCGCTCAGGATGGGGAAAGTCGCCATCGATGCCGGGATCAGAGGGAGGGTTTCTCCCAGGTCAGCGAGTACCGGCGCAGCACGTGGCGGCGGTAGCGCACGCCGGGCAGCAGCCGCCGGGCAGCAGCCCGCACCTGCCCATAGCTCATCTGGGGGTCGGCGACCGGCATGCCCTGCGGGCCACGCGCGCGACGCAGTACCTTCGCGATCCGCACGATCGGGGCAGCCGCGATCAACGCCGCCCACTCCGTCACGCTCGCCTCGCGGGCCAGACCGACCACCACCAGCGTGCCTTCAGGCCGCAGCAGCTCACGCATGCGGACGAGGGCCGCCTCGAAGTCCATGTGATGGATCGTGGTCACCGAGCAGACGAAGTCGTACTCCGCACGGGGAAGTTCCGCGGTGAGGAAGTCACCTTCGGTGAAGGTGAGTTGCGGATGGCCGGCAGCAAGCTCACGCGCGCTGGCGATCATGTCGGGCGACTTGTCGATCCCGGTGACGTGTTTCGCCCGCCCGGCAAGCTTCCGTGCCAGCAGCCCGTCCCCGCAGCCAACGTCCAGGGCATCGCCGCACCCCTCGGGAACAGACCGGAGGATGCCCGGGTGCCGGGCAATGTTGGTGTTCCAGTACGGCTCTGCGGCGGGCTGGCGCATCGGATCAGCGTAGAGGCCGGTCATGGCCTGCCGAGTGCACACCGACGGATTCGCTGTCCCCATGGGGAGTCGTGATCGCAGGGGTGGGGAATTACATGACGCTGATCATGTAGATCGTGGGGAATTGCCTGACCGTCGACAACTAGCAACCACCCGACGTGCCTACAGCGCAGGGCCCGTTCCCCGGACACTCGGTGGGCGGGCCCTGCTGCCATGTGTGCACCCTCGCGGACGCACGCGGGGCCGCCCGCGAACCGGCCGGCCCCCATGGCTTTCTGCGGAGCGTCCTGCGCCCGCGCCGCGCTGTCGATCCCCCACAGAGTCGTTCAGTGGTGTGGGTACTGGGGCTTGAGCGGCCACGGCGTTGGGCGTGGTCGTCGGGCCGCAGCCAGTCTGTGGGGCTACGCCATCTGCGCCGTCGGGATGAGCGGCCGGGGAACCAGCGGCGGGAGCCGCTGGTTCCCCGGCCGGAGAGGCCGCTGATGCCGCCGACTGCCGGATGCAGATCGTGCTCAGGCAGGGCCGGAGGAGTGCCAGGAGAGCGCCTTCTCGATGGCGGAAGGGACGACTGAGGCCGGGTGGAAGCCGGTGATGCGGTAGTGCTGTTGCTGGTAGAGGACGGTGAACCCCATGACCCAATGTTCGGACAGGTCGTCGATCACGATGAGCCTTCGGTCGGTGTGGGCCGTGGGCCGGTGCAGCGGTATGGCCACGGGAGCCGGGCATGCGTCGAACCGGCCCGAGGCGTGGAAGACCCGGGCGGTCACCATACGGCCGATGAGCGGGCCGCTGGGGTGGTACTCAGCGGGTACCTGCCGCAGGATGCCGTCGAGTTCGATCGTCACGATGCGGTGGCACCGCACGGAAGGCGAAGGCACCATCATCGGAGCCGCCTGGGGAGCGGGGTGCCGTCGCCCATCCAGGTGCGGACGTCGGCGGCGGTGCGCAGCTGGCCGGTGCCGGTGGCCCGGTAGCCGTCGAAGGCCCAGACGGTGACGTCCAGGAAGGTGCCGCGGCCGGTGCGCAGGTCGAGCTGGAGATTCAGCAGGACCGGGCGCTTGGCGACGGCGAAGCCGTGCCAAGCATGGTTCCAGCGCATCAGGGTGCCGAACTCCTGGTCCTGCCAGACCCTCAGGTGCCGGGTGCGGTGGGCGCGACGGCAGTCCAGAATCCACAAATCGGTGTGGGCCTCGCGGCCGGCCACTTCGGCGGGCGGCAGCGGCCGGGACTGGATCTCGGCCCGCTTGCCGCAGTGCAGCAGGCAGTCGGCGCGGCGGTTGCCGAGCGGGATCTCGGTGGCCACACCCCACTCCTTGATCTCCTGGTGCCAGTCGGACTCGGTCACAGGGCACCCGCGTAGCGCAGCAGCTCGGCGTCGTCCTCGTCCAGGCCCAGGGCCTGCGCGCCGACTTCGTTGAGGTAGTCGGTGAGGTTGAAGACCCCGGGGAGGTTGTCGATTCCGGCGACGAGCCGTTCGTAGCGCTTGATCAGCGCGATGATGCGGTTGCCGCGTTCACGGTGCTTGCGGGCATCATCGGCGTTCTGCTTGGCCTTGCCGTCGAGACGGTCGGCCTCCCTGAAGTCGCTCTGGGCGAGCTGGGGCAGCAGGTTCGTCACGATGCGGTCGAGATCCTCCCGTACGGACTGCTGGGCAGACTTCTCGGTGAGTTCGCCGCCTTCGCCGAGCAGCACCTTCGCCACGGTCTTCTCGTCGTCGGTGATGCCTGTACGGGGGCCAGGTACCGGCACGTCGATGTCGTTGGACCCGACGGCACCGCAGCCGGGTCCCGGGAAAGTGGGACCCACCGGGTCAGCACCCTCCGGCCCGCTCGGTCCCGGCGGGCCCACCGTGGCGACTACCTGGATCTCCCTGAGGACCTTGTTGTAGGAGGTGGTGCACATGGAGCGCACCATGCGGGCGACCAGCGGGCGGTACGGGTCCGAGAGCACCTTGATGTTGGAGTGGACGACAGCCTGAAGTCGTGCGAGCTGCTCGGCCTCGCTGCCGCCGCCGTGGATGCAGCGGAGGGCTTCGCTGTCGAGGACATCGCGTACGGCGTTGGAGTATCGGCCGGTGGCCTTGCGCAGAGGCATGGTTGCTACTTTCCGGTGAGGAGACGGATGGTACGGGGGCGCTGTTGGAGGACGCGGTCAGCCCAGGAAGTGACCGAGTCGCGGATGGACTCGACGGACTGCCATACCTCGGGGTCGTCGATGTCCACGAAGTCCTCGGGCCCCAGCAGGAGGATTTCCCTGCACTGTTGGGCGAGACCGAAGTACCGGACCGTCCAGTCGGCCCGGGAGTCGTGGGCGTCGTCGCCGACAAGCCTGTTGACCAGGTCTTCGTCCGGGACGGGTCCCGGTCGCATCTGCTCGCGCACGAACCGGGCGACTTCCCGGTCCTTGAGCACCTCGCGGACGGCGGGCTCCCGCAGGACCTCCAGGACCGCCGCGGGGGTTTTGGTCAGTTCAGCGAGGACGGCTTCGCGGACTTCGCCGCGGCCGAGCTGGGCGACGATCTCGCCCGCAGCTGTGGTTGAGGCCGCACCGGACGGGGGGTCGGGCATGCCCAGGGACCGGCGGAACTCCGTGGCATCCAGCGCGACCGGCCAGTCGGCCCGTTCCGCGCTGTCCAGTCGGCCGAGCAGCCCGGCGATGCGGCGGGCGCGCTCCGCAGGGTCGGCGACGCAGGCCACGGTCACGCATGTCCAGGACACGTGGACGCGGGAGTTGGCCAGCCGTTCACGGAGCTCTGCCCCTGCTGCCTTGGCGACCCGCAGGTACCGCTCCAGCGTTTCCGCGGCGTAGCCGAGCCGCCGGGCCAGCGGTTCCAGGGCTTCGTACGCGGAGGTTCCGGACTGCTCGACGATCTCTCCGCAGACGTCGCCCAGGCTGAAGCGTGTCGTGAGCTGTGTCCGTGATGCCTGTCTGTCCTGGTCGGCGAGGGCCTTGGCCCGTGCGAGCAGTTCGTCGGTGTAGCCGGATGCACGATCCGTGCCCGGCTCGATCCACACGTTGTCCATGGCCCGGGACGCTAGAGCCCGTGCAGCGCGGCGCCGTGCACACGGCACCCGAACAGGCGTTGCCGCAACGGCAAAGGCGAGCAAGATCCCTAAGAACCGGGTCAGGGCCCCGTAGGCCTGAGCGACTGGTTGACCCCGGTCCAGCAGAGACAGGAATCTGCCTCCGCACGCCAATCGGATCGTCGGAGGAGACGTATGGACATCCCGCTGGAGCCCCGCGCGCGAAAGGCCGGCTACCTCACATTCGCGGGCGGTGTACCCAAGGCGGCCTGGCCCCTGATGAGCATCAGCGAGGGCGACGAGCGTCTCGCCCGTAGCGAGACACGTGAGACACATACGCTGCTGGGATTTCTCTCCCTGATGCTTAGCGTCCGATACCTGGGGCGCATCGAGACCGACGTGGCACGGTTTCCCATGGAACTGGTCCATCACATCGGTGCCCACCTGGGGATGACGGAGGCTCAGGCGTCCGAAGCCTTCGCGCGTTACACCGCACACCCAGAAACCATTCAGGAACACGCCCGCCGTCTGGTCGAGCAGGGCGACTGGACCCAGTACGAGAACGCTGTGGCGGGCCTGGAGGAATGGGCGAAGTCACGGTTCGCAAGGACGGACGACAGCACGGCCGACACGGTGCGCCTGGCGGTGGCGGAGCTGCGTCAGCAGCGTGTCCTTTTGCCCCCCTACCGTGTGCTGCACGACCAGATCGCTCAGTGGCGCGCCCAGGTAGAGAGATCCCTGCTGGAGCGCCTGGACCATAAACTGACCCCCGCCATGCGCGCCGAGATCCAGCAATGGCTCAAGGTCCAGCCCGGCGCATCCGCCACCCGCTGGGATACGATGCGCCGCCGCCCCCGCCGCAACGACCGCTCATGGGCACTGTTCAACAGGGCGGTAACGCGCGCCGAGGAGATCCTCAGCGCGAAGCTGACCGCAGTGGACGTCAGCGACCTCTCCGATCGCAAGCTCGCCCAGTTGGCAAAGCGTGCACTGCACGGACAAATCAGTCGCTTGCGGGAAAGGGGCGATGCAGCGGCCGAAGTCCTCGCCGCGTTCAAGGTGCTGGAGAAGAGCGCCTGGGACGATGCCATCGACATGCTCGACAAACAGATCACTGCGGAGTTCCGGTCCAAGCCTGCCAGCCAGGCGCTGAAGGCCCTCGGGGCCGACCAGCCGCACGTCGCCATGGACATCACCCGCAGCGTCCTGGCGCTGCGAGACGTGCTGCTCGCCGTGGCTGAAGACTACGATACCGACACCGGACTCATCACGGACCCGGTGGTAAGTACGGATTCCATTCGGGCGCTTCTCGAAAACTACGGCGACCGCTCCGAACTGCTGGACGGTGCCGACAACGTGCTGGCCCACTCTCCAGCACTCGACTCCGACATCCACGAAGCCCGGCGCGCCAAGATGGTCGAGCAGTTCCCGGCCGCGCGCAAGCTGATCCCCCTCCTCGCAGAGAACGTGCCGTTCGATACGGTTCCGCAGTTCCAGCACGTGCTCAACGCTTTCCGAGACCTCCCGGCTCTGCTGCAGCGTCAGCACGTTGTGGTGGAAGACCTCCACACCTACCTGTTGAAGGGCTCCTGGCAGCGCCTTGTCTGCGGCCCGCCCACCGAACACACTTCCAGCACCGTCAACCTCAAAGCGTACGTTTTCTGCGTTCTGGAAGCCTTTCACGACCACTTGTGCGAACGGAACATCTTCGTGAGAGGCGCCTCTCGATGGGGCGACATGCGACGTGCCCTCATCCCGCGCGAGCGCTGGCAGCAGCAGAAGGGCACCGTTCTCGATGACCTGAACCTGCCGGAAGCCCCCACCGAATACCTGCGCCACTGCCAGGCCCAGCTGGACACCCTTCTCACCGCATTCGCAGCGGCCCTCCCCGAAGGCTCCCCGGTCCTTACGCCCGACGGGAAACTCGACCTCGCAAGCCGTCGACCGGTGATGATGTCCAAGGAGGCGAGGCTCATGACCTCGCAGCTTTCCGCCGTAGAACTCCCTCAGCTCATTCTCCAGGTACTGCGCCGCACCGGCGCGTTCGCTGCCTTCACCCACCCCACTGGCGAGTTGCCTCCCTTCCCGCACCTCGACCTGTCCATCGCCGCGGTGCTGCTCGTCTACGCCTGCAACCTCGACCTCAACGCTGTCACCAGCGACGAGCACGAGGCACTGTCCCTGGAACGCCTCGAAGCCGTCAGCAAGTTCATCAACGACGACACCCTGGCAGCGTGCGCTGAGCACATCAGACGTGAGCAGGAGGCCCTGCCCCTGGCCGCCGTCCTCAGTACGCGGCAGAGCGCAGGGGCGGACGGTGTCCGCCTCGCCCTGCCCGAGCCCCTGCTCTACCCGGGTGTGGCACCCGAAGGGAAGATCTCGGTCACCTGGACAACAGTCCTCACTGACCAAGCCGTGCAGCTGTCTGCACGCGTCATTACCGGCACGCCCAGCGCAGCTCTGGAGGCACTGAACACCCTCTCCGCCCAGTACCGGGAAGACCCCGGCGCCCAGCACCCGAATGCCGTGGTCGCAGACCCCGGGGCCCACGAGGACCTCGTCTTCGCCCTGCTCACTCTCTCCAGAATCTCCTACCAGCCCACGGTGGATCAGATTCGCAACCGCAGCCTCTGGTTCTTCGAGAACTCACCGGCTCACAGTTCGCTCCCCGGCACAACGCGCCGACGGATCGACGAGGACCTGGTGATCGCGCACTGGGACGAGATCCTCCGGCTGATCGGTTCCATTCACCTGGGCGAACTCGACGCACACACCGCCCTGCGCCTGCTCACCTACAACGGGCGGCCCAACGAGTTCGGCCGCGCATTCGCGGCCATCGGACGCGTCGCAAGGACCCAGCATCTCCTGCGGCTCTATAGCTCCCCCGAGCTCCGCCAGCAGACCGAGTCCCAGAAGGGCCTCCTCTGCGACCGGCACCAACTCGCCCGGCGTATCTGCCATGGCATCGACGGCCCACTGCCCACGTACTACCCAGGGCTCGAAGACCAGCTCGGCCCCCTGGGCCTCGTCCTGAGCATGGTGGCCTACGCCAACACGGTGTCCTTCCAGACGGTCATCGCGTATCGGCGAGCCCAGGGTGTGGACGTGCTGGACGATGACATTCGGCAGCTCCCCCTTCTCTGGTTCCGCCACATCAACATGAAGGGGAAATTTCACTTCGAAATTACCGCCGAGGACATGTTCGCCATTCCCGGGCCGAGGGATTTTCTTCCCAGCCAGGCGAAGAGTCACCGGTAAGCAACCCCCTTTCCGAACTGCCACAGGGCCCCAGTCGAAGCCGGTACCCCGTTCAGGGATACCGGCTTCGCCATGCTCCCGCCCACTCTGGAACGCACGCCGAGTCAACCCAGTGAACAGGAGCCTCGAAAGAAGGACCCGACTCTCACGGAAGCTACGAAAACTGACGCCCCAAACAGCCGATACCCTCAGTAACACCCCTCTAAGGGATCTTGCTCGCCGACACCAACGCCTGTCCCGACCAAGATCCAGAACCGCAACTTGGGCCGGCGGTCTCCATGAGTCTCCTGAGGCACGGGCGCTGGCGCGCTTCTCCGCGTTTCGCGCCGACCTCACGTGCGCACCGTGATCCAGTGCCGCCGCCCTAGGTTCGGGGCTCGTATTCCCCGCGACCGTCGCCCCCGGCGACCCGGACGCAAAACTCCCCGTTCCCAGGCCACCGGGGTAGTGGCGTAACCGAGTAGACACGTCACACCAAGAGCGCTGGAGGGGTGATGGCCCCAGGTCCGTGCGACGGAACGCGGCTGCGCCCACACCAGCCGGGCCCTTCTGGAAGCCGCAGCCCAACGCCGTGATCACACCAGCGCCCTCCCGTCGGCCGGGTGTCCGGCCGAGCGTTCCCCTGGTACGTGCGCCCTGCCCTGCCGCTCGATCCTGGTTCTTGGTCATGACGCCACTCCATCGAGGGGATTGGGGATTCCTCAAGGGTGACCGCGTGCCGCGGGCATGGCGGGCAGCGAGAGCGGGGCGCTACAGGTGGCGGCATGACGACACTTCGCCTCATGCGCGCCGCGGTGACGACCGCCGCCGCCATCCCGCTGCTGCTGACCGCTCCCGCTGCCGAAGCCGCCGAACCGGGTCGCACTGCCCATGTGGCGGAGATCGCCTGCCCGGACGGCTACGTCTGCATCTACCCCGAGATCGATTTCGGCGGGCAGCCCTGGGTGAAGCGGGCCGTGGACGGCAACGTGAAGGACCTGCCCTCCTCCATCCGCGACCGCGGCAGCTCGATCCGCAACAATTCCGACCGTACCGCCCGCGTCTACGAGAAGCGCAACCACTCAGGACGCTGGGTCTGCGTCACCCGCAGCGGCGGATCCATCCATGATCTGCGCAGCTACGACCTGAACGACCAGACCCGCTCGCTGAAGATCAACAAGAACGACTGCGGCTGACCACAGACACGACGGAAACCGGGATCATCCTGGGCCCGCTGCCCATGACGCGGCTGTGCCCGCCCCGCAGGAGCCCGGGGCGGCCACAGGCGTCGTGGTGGCGTTATGTTAGTGGCCAGTTGAAATTCCTCACCGACGGCGGGGGCGCCATCCGCGAGGAAGGGCGAGTGTCACCCTGACGAGCGACACCGAGGAGCCCTTTCATCCGGGCGGTGCAGGTCAGTCGTGCGAGTGTCCGGCCGCGCGAACCCAAAAGTCCCCCGGGGTGCACAAACACCGGGGGACTTCTGATGAAGGTAGTGCTGCGTGCACTGTCCTCTTCAACGGCCCTGTCGGCGAACGGGTCACGGCCTGCGCGGGACGAACCAACCACGCTTCACCGAGCCGAACCATGGTGTCCAGCTTCGTTGTCCCACCTCACGGGCCGGGGAGGTCGGCGATCAGGACGGTGGCGTTGTCCGCGTACGACCGTGCCCACTGCACCGTGAAGTCGAGCATCCGCCGTGCAGCCCGCGCCGGGGTGATCTCCTGCAGCACGTCCGCGAGGGCCGCCTCCTGGCCGTAGTCGTGGAAGCACTCGTACGCCCCGTCCGAGGCCAGCAGCAGCCGGCCACCACCCGAGGCGGGCAGCGTGGCCTGCCCGATGGCCGGGTCGTCGCTGATGTCGGCGAGGTGGGAGTACACGACGTGCCGCCAGTCGTCCGGCACGTCCCTGCGTCCGGCGTCCAGAGCCTGCTGGCGCAGGTTGTGATCCCGAGTCAGCAGCACCGGCTCCCTACCACTGGCAGGCTGGTGGTAGGCCCGTGCGTCGCCGCACCAGGCGATCGTGACGGGCTTGCCCGGTACGACGACGGCGAGGACCGCGACCGCACCAACCTCCAGAGCGCCCGGCCGCCGCGCCTCGACCGCGCATACCGCCGACAACGCACGCAAGGCTCCGTACGCCTCGCCGTGCTCGATCCCGCCCGCGGCAAGGAAGCGGGCGTTCTCCCGCGTCCACTCCCGCACCACCAAGGTGTCGCCGATCCCGTCCAGCAGCGCATACGACCGCACCCCGCGCTGTGTCCGTACGGCGGTCGCGTCGCACTGGAACCGCCGACTGCCCTGATCCTGCCGCCGGGCGTACAACTCGTTCCTCACCGCACTCACGCCCGGCTCCTCCCGGCGGTGCCCGCCACCCCACACATCCCCCCTGTCGAGCCCCGCCCCTGTGCTGCACCCTGGTTTACAGCAGCGCGCCGACGCCCCAGGTGGTGCTGACATCGTTGAGCCAGCGGTCGGGCAGTTCCCCGTTCCACCGGGCGACGAGCGTGTTCCGGGAGCGGACCTCGACCAGCTGCTCCAGGACGATCAGCGACACCGGGTGCGCGAGCAGCTCGCGCCGCCCGTACTTGGCCGTCGCGGACTGAGGCCCGTAGTCCGCGTACAGGCGCGCCAGTCGCTCCCGGTAAGCGTTCACGAACTCCTCCAGCCGCTCCGGATACCTCTCCCGCTCCTCCTCGGGGATCACCGACCAGAGGACGGGCAGGACCTCCTCGGTCATGCCGTCGTCGAGGCGCGCGTGGACCGCGAACGCGGCGTACGACCGCACCGCGACCGCCAGCGCCTTGTCCGCATCACCCTCCCGCACCTCCTCCGCCGCCCGGTCGATCGCGCCGCTGGTATACGCATCCGTGCTCATGATGTTCGCCTCCTGGCCGTGCCCGCTGCCCACCGCATCCCCAACTGGTCGAGCGCGGCCCACCGTTCGTCGGAGAGCTTGTCGGCCCGCTTGCGGAAGTTCTCCACGATCATGCCCAGCTTCACGCTCACCACCTCGACACCTTCAGCGCCGTTCTGAGCGCTTCCCGGCGCGTCGTGCGCCTCCAGCTGCTCCACGTGCTTCCTCGGCACGTTCAGGTGCCCCTCACGGGCGTGGAAAGCCTTCGCCGCCGCGAGGTTGAGCCTCCACTTGTCGGCCTGCGTCCGCTTCACAGGCCGCTCGCTCTCGTCAGCCGGCCCCAGCCCGAGCGACAGCTCCAGCAGCCACTGCTGTGCCGCCTGCAAGCCGTCCCACCCGAACCGACACCCCTGGACCCACCGTCCGAGGTCCTCGCCCTGGACGAGCAGCACACCAGGCTCGGTGGGGAGGGCGCCACCGTGCTCCAAGTGGTGCTGCGCCAGCCGGAGGCAGCGTTGCCACCCTGCATCCCAGGCCGGGCACCACCCGGGATCGATCTTGTCGAGCTCTTCCCGCCGCTTCCAGGACAGCCCGCCCGCCACCATGCCGTCCTCGTCGGAGATCTCGATGTCCTGCTCTTCGAGCTCCTGGAGGCGGGCGTCCGCGAGCCGGGCAGCCGTCCGGAGATTCTTCGCCCACCTCCCCACGGGGTATCCGCCGATCCCCACGGCGGTGGCGGGTGGGAGGAAGTGCCCGTGTTCGGCTGCCCAGTGCCGGGCTGCGGTGAGGCCTTCTTCGAAGGCGCGGTCCTGGTGCGACCACACCACCCCCAACTGTTCCAGCTCCCGTACCCGCTCCGGCGACAGCGTCTTCGCCGCGTGGGCGGTGCGCTGATTCTTCAGCCAGGTCCCCAGCGGAAACCCTCCCGGCTCCCAGTCGTCGGGGGTGATGTAGTCGTACGGCACCCGCAACTCCCGTCCCTCCGCGATGTCCCGCACGTACCGGGCCGCGGCGGTGATGCCGCTGCGCCAGAACGCCTTCTCCGGGTGCAGCACCCGCAGCGCCACGAACCGCGCCACCTCCGCCGGATCCCTCGGGGTGGAGAACTTCAGCAACTCCCGTGCCGGACCACTCGGCCCCCGCGCCTCACCCCCCGGCTGCTCCTGGTTGTCCTCGTCACCTGCTTCCGCAGGCTCGCTGTCTTCCCAACTCCCGCTGCGGACACGGGGATCGGCGAGCTGCTCGATCACGTCGGTGTCGTGAGCCCGCAACGCTCCGAGGACCTTCGCGAGGGTTTCCGTGCCCGCTGAAGCCACCATTTCCCCGGCTGTTTCGCCCGGACCGAGGAATACCGGAACCACCAACGACGCGATTTTCCCCTCACCGGGCTGCATGCGGAGGGCCCGGCCGACCATTTGCACAATGTCGACCATCGAACCCCGCGCGTCGCAAAAGGCGACGGAGTCACAGCGGGCCACATCAAGACCCTCACCGAGGATCTTCACCGAAGAGAGCACCTTGAGCATCGCCGGAGCGACTGCCCCTGCACCGTCGTTGATGACGTCGGACTCGAACTGGTCCAGGACGGCCCGTCGGTGGCCGGTCTGGTGCTCCCCGTACAGCCACGACGCCCACACCCGCTCCACCGGGTGGTACCGCTTCGGATCCTCGCTGAACAGCCGCGCCGCCACCCGGGGAAGCCCTTCCGCCATCGCCTCGGCCTCCGCGACCCGCAAATGGAAGGCGAGGGTCTTGCGGAGGTTCTCATCGGCGGCCGCGGTCACCAGGCCCGCCTGCAGCGCCGCCAGCCGCGCCCCACGCACGAGAGAGGAGCCCCGGTCGCCGGCCGCCTGCGCGGCATGGAGCTCGGGGTCACGGATGTCGACACAGATCACCTGGTACGGCGCAATCAGCCCCCGTGAAATCGCCTGGGACAGCGTCAGCTTCCACGCCACCGGCCCGAAGACGGGCGAGTCCGGGCTCATGTTCGCGAGCAGCCGCGGCTTCTCCCGCCCATCCCGCCGCGCATCCTCGGCCGCTTCCCAGACCCGGGGCGTGGCAGTCATGTAGAGCCGTCGGACGGCCGGGATCTTCGCCTGGTCGTGCACGGCCGCCCACGGCTTCGACGCATCCCCTGACGTGCGGTGGGCTTCGTCCACCACCATCAGGTCGAACGGCCCCATACCCGCCTCGTGCGCCCGTTGCACGGTGGTGGAGGCGGAGGCGTAGGTGCTGAACACCGTCACCGTCTCCTCGCCCCCGGCCCACGCCAGCAGCTCGGCCGGGTTGGTGGTGCAGGGGATCCCGCCGGACTCCGAGGCGGCCAGGGAGCACGCCCCGACCATCGCCCCGGTCCGTCCGGCCCGCCGCCACTCAGCGGCCATCTGCGTCAGCAGATCCAGCGTCGGCACCAGCACCAACACCCGCCGCGCGTGCAGCCGTTGAGCCGTCACGGCCGCGATGCGGGTCTTCCCGGAGCCGGTCGCCGCGATCACCTGGCAGCGCAGACCCTCCTCCGGCACCAGGGCGCCGGCCGGGAGCTGAAGGTGGCGAAGTACAGCGTCGATCGCCTCCGACTGATGTGGGCGCAGCCCGTCCTTCGGCATTGCGGGTGGTCCCTTCCGAGTGCACAGTTCGTTTCCATGGCCCGATATTCCTTGGTCATCTTTGGCTTAATATCAAGGCAATTATGACGGCGGGCAAAAATATCAGCGGAACAGACATGAGCCACCCCACTCTGGGGGACTTTTTATAGGAAAGCAGAATGCAGAATGTCGTCATCAGTAGGAAATAGAAAGGCATGGAGATCTCCTCGATGCTTCTGTGGCAAGATCCACCGGATGGTGGTCTCATTCATGGAACCAAGGTAGCGGGGCACCCAGAATGACGCATAGAGGTTGGTGATAGTGACATGAAGTGTCCGAAACTGGTAGCGTCATGACAGAGGATGCGGGTTTGTTTCCGGTGGCCTGGTCGGTTTTCCTGTCCGCCCCGGAGGGGTGGCCGGCCCCAGCCCGCCCCCTTCCCCACGCGCAGCCGACAGACTGTCACTCTGCTGTTACTGCGCCCCTCAGGGGCGCGCGGAGCGTGACCCGCCGCCCGGATCGCGGAGCGATCAGGCCCGTCGGTGCGGAGCACCGGCCCGGGGTACGGCGAAGCCGTGCACCGGAGCTGTTGGGCCACGGAGTGGACCGGCAGCCTGTATCGCGGAGCGATACAGGGGGAGTGGCGCGTAGCGCCACCGCGTCGTGTCTGCGGAGCAGACCGCGCGC
>NZ_JBVIMX010000030.1:0-73445 GCF_055579625.1 Streptomyces sp. NPDC032721
TTCTGGTTTGGTGTTTCCTTTGATGGACTGGTTGAGGAACGCCCCGTGTTCCCCCTCCTTCCTTCCCCCCCCCCCCTTTTTTTTTTTTGTTTTTTTTTTGTTTTTTTCCTTGTTTTTGGTCTTTTTTCCTTCTTTTTTTGTTTTCCTCTGCTCCCGGACTTATTCGCCGTGTGCGCTCACTCCTGGGTGAGCAGCCCCTCCCGCAGCTTCTTGGTGATGCGCGTCAGCAGCCGGGAGACCTGCATCTGGGAGACCCCCAGTTCGGCCCCGATCTGGGACTGCGTCATCTCCGCGCCGTAGCGCATGCTCAGGATCTGCTTGTCGCGCTCGTCGAGTTCCTCGATGAGCGGCTTCAGCGCCTGGACGTTCTCCACGGTCTCCAGGTCGTCGTCGGTGTCGCCCAGCCGGTCGGCGAGGGTCTGCGAACCGGAGTCCGCACCGTCGTCGAGCGGGATGTCGATGGAGCCCGCGGTGTACCCGTTGGAGGCGACCATCCCCTCGACGACCTCGTCCTCCTCCATGTCGAGGTAGGCGGCCAGCTCGGCGGTGGTCGGCGACCGGTCGAACTGCTGGAAGAGCACGTCGGACGCCTTGGCCAGGTCTATCCGCAGCTCCTGGAGCCGGCGCGGCACATGGACGGACCAACTGGTGTCCCGGAAGAACCTCTTGATCTCGCCGACGATGCACGGCATGGCGAAGGTGGCGAACTCGACCTCACGGGTCAGCTCGAACCGGTCGATGGCCTTGATCAGACCGATCGTGCCGACCTGGACGATGTCCTCCATCTGGTCGGCACGGTTGCGGAACCGGGTGGCCGCGTACTTCACCAGTGCCAGGTTCAGCTCGATCAGAGTGTTGCGGGCGTACTGGTATTCGTGCGTGCCCTCCTCCAGAACGGCGAGCCTGGCGAAGAAGATCCTCGACAGCTCCCGGGCGTCCTTCGGGGCTACCTCCGACGGATTCTCCACGTACGGAAGCTCACGCTCCGCAGGTGTGACCACGGACATCTCATGCGTGGCTCCAGTCGGGACTGCGGTCGCCATGGACACGGTGTCCTCCCCTTCATCGGTGTATCAACGCAAGGGCGCGTGTACCCGGAGGCATGCCTGCCATTCGTGTTCACGCCCTGCGAATTTTATTCAACACCACCCGCACATCACGGATTTACCGGACGATCGCCGCATCGAATCACCCCTGGTCGTCCCCAGTGCCCGGTATGCCAGCCTCTCACTGTCCGGACACAGCCGACAGATGTGCGCGCACATCAACTCGGCGCGGGATCCGGGCAGTACGGGGCGGCCCGCGTGCCTACTCCTCCGGCACGAGCCCCGCCTCGTACGCGAGGATCGCCGCCTGTACGCGGTTCCTGAGGTCGAGCCGGGCCAGGATCTGGCTGACGTACGCCTTCACCGTGCCCTCGACGACGTGCAGCCGCCGTGCGATGTCGGCGTTGGAGAGCCCGGCGCCGACCAGGGCGAGCACCTCCCGCTCCCGTACGGTCAGGGCCTCGGTGCGGGCGATGGCGGAGGCCTGCTTGCCCAGCCGTCCGGTGCCGAGGTGGCTGATGACGCGCCGGGCGACGGCCGGCGACAGATAGGCGCCGCCCTCGGCGACGGCCTGCACTCCGGCGATGAGTTGGCGCGGGTCACCGGACTTGAGGACGAATCCGGCGGCACCCGAGCCGAGCGCGCTCGCGATGTACTCGTCCTCGGAGAAGGTCGTCAGCATCATCACGGCGGTCTCCGGCAGCACCCGCCGCAGCTCCTCGGCGGCCTGGAGTCCGTCCGGTCCAGGCATCCGGATGTCGAGGAGACAGACGTCGGGACGGTGCCGCAGCGCCAGCTCGACGGCCGCGTGTCCGTCGCCGGCCTCCGCGACGATCTCGATGTCGTCCGAGGCGGACAGGATCGCCCGCACCCCGGCCCGGATCATCGGCTCGTCGTCCGCCAGCAGAACCCGGATCATGCTGTTCCTCCCCGCCGAGCCCCGTCGAACCTCGCCGAACCCCTACGAACACCGTCCGCCGCAGGCTATCCCGACGGAAAACGGGTGTGTCCCGCCCCCCGGACGGGGGACGGGACACACCCGGCGAAGCGGACTAGCTCCAGCTGGCGTGCAGCGGCTTGCCCTCGGCGTAACCGGCGGCGCTCTGCACACCGACGATCGCCTTGTCCGCGAACTCCTCCAGCGAGGCCGCACCGGCGTAGGTGCAGGAGGACCGTACGCCCGCGATGATCGAGTCGATCAGGTCCTCGACGCCCGGACGCGACGGGTCCAGGAACATCCGCGAGGTGGAGATGCCCTCCTCGAAGATCGCCTTGCGGGCGCGGTCGTAGGCCGACTCCTCGCTCGTACGGTTCTTCACGGCGCGCGCGGAGGCCATGCCGAAGGACTCCTTGTACCAGCGGCCGTCGGCGGCCTGCTGGAGGTCGCCCGGAGACTCGTACGTACCGGCGAACCACGAGCCGATCATCACGTTGGACGCACCGGCGGCCAGCGCCATGGCGACGTCGCGCGGGTGGCGGACACCGCCGTCGGCCCAGACGTGCTTGCCGTGCTTCTTGGCCTCGGCGGCGCACTCCATGACGGCGGAGAACTGCGGCCGGCCGACGCCGGTCATCATGCGGGTGGTGCACATGGCGCCCGGGCCCACGCCGACCTTGATGATGTCGGCACCGGCCTCGATGAGGTCCTTGACGCCCTCGGCGGCGACGATGTTGCCCGCCACGATCGGGACCTGCGGGTCGAGCGCGCGCACGGCCCTGACCGCGGCGATCATCGACTCCTGGTGGCCGTGCGCGGTGTCCACGACGAGCGTGTCGACGCCCGCGGCGAGCAGCTGCTTGGCCTTGCCCGCGACGTCGCCGTTGATGCCCACGGCGGCGGCGATGCGCAGCTTGCCGTCGGCGTCGGTGGCGGGGGTGTAGAGGGTCGCGCGCAGGGCGCCCTTGCGGGTGAGGATGCCGGCCAGGCGGCCGTCGGCGTCCACGGCGGGGGCGTAGCGGCGGTTGGCCGCGTCCAGCTTGTTGAAGGCCTCGCGCGGGTCGATGTCCGCGTCCAGCAGCAGGAGGTCCTTGGACATGACCTCGGAGAGCTGGGTGAAGCGGTCGACGCCGGCCAGGTCCTGGTCGGTGACGACACCGATCGGCTTCTGGTCCGCGTCCACGACGACACCGGCGTTGTGCGCGCGCTTGGGCAGCAGCGACAGCGCTTCGGCGACGGTCTGGGTCGGGGCCAGCACGATGGGCGTGTCGAGGACGAGGTGGCGGGTCTTGACCCAGCCCACGACCTCGGTGACGACCTCGATCGGAATGTCCTGCGGAATGACGACGAGCCCGCCCCGGCGGGCCAGCGTCTCCGCCATGCGGCGGCCCGCGATGGCGGTCATGTTGGCGACGACCAGCGGGATCGTGGTGCCGGTGCCGTCGGGGGCGGAAAGGTCCACGCCCTGGCGGGAACCGACCGCGGAACGGCTCGGCACCATGAAGACGTCGTCGTACGTGAGGTCGTACGGCGGCTTGAGATCGTTGAGGAAGCGCACGCGCGGAACATCCAGTCGTTCGGTGTTGGCCCCGGGGCATTTCAGCCCGGGGGAAAACGCACGTACTCGATTGTCCCACGGCTGTCCGGTTTTGTGCGCTGGGGGGATCCTCCAGGTCGGCGGGGTGCGGGGTGGGCGATGCTCCAAAGGGCGTACGGGGCCGGACGCGGACCCCGGACGCGCGTGCGCCCCGTCTGCCGGTGCGGGCAGACGGGGCGCGTAACACTGAGCGATCAGCGAGTTACTTCATGAAGCCGACCTTGGACCAGTCGACGGACGCCATGCCCGGCGAACCGTAGTTGGCGACCTTCTTCTGGACGGCCGTGATCTGCGGGGTCTGGTAGACTGGCAGCGAGTGGCCCGCGTCCCAGACCAGCTTGTCGACCTCCTGCTGGAGCCTGGTCGCCTCTTCCGGCGTCTTCGCGCTGAGTGCCTCGCGGAACTTCGCCTCGCCGCCCGGCGTCACGATCTTTCCGTTGTTCGCGAAGAGCTGCTTGCCCTTCGGGTCTCGGTAGTTGGCGAATGAGTCGGAGGGCAGACCCACGTAGCTGATGCTGCGGAAGCTGGCCATCTCATAGTTCCCCGGGGTGATGTACTTGTCGAAGAAGTCGTTCTCCGGGATGTTGTTGATCTTCATGTCGATGCCGGCCTGCTTGAGCATGGACTGAAGGGCCGCGTCACTGCTCTTCAGCGTGGCGCTGGCACCGGCGGTCTCCAGGAAGTTGACGACGAGCGGCTTACCGTCCTTCGTGCGGATCTCGCCCGGGCTCTTGGCCTTCCATCCGGCCTCGTCCAGCACCTTGCCGGCGGCAGCTATATCACCCTTGCCGTACTTGCCGGAGTTGTCCTGGTACCCCTTCTGATTGCTCATGTAGAAGTGGTTGCCGAGGCCCTTGTACTCGACCGGCATGCCGTTGGCCGGGATGCCGGCCAACGTCTTGGTGTTGACCGCGAGCTGAACGGCCTGGCGCACCTTGACGTCGGCCATGTTGCCGTTGGCGCCGAAGGAGATAAAGGACTGGTCCCACGGGGCGCCGATGCGGAACTCGGTGCCCGGGGTCTTCTTGGTGCGCTTGTAGAAGTCGGCGTTACCGGTAACCACGGCGTCCAACTCGCGGTTCAGGTAGGCGTCGACGGCCGCAACGCGGTCCAGCGCCCGGAAGATGATCTTGTCGAGCTTGGGCTTGTCGCCCCACCACTTCTCGTCCGGCACCAGCGTGACGGTCTGCGAGGCCTTGTCGAGCGTTCCGACCTTGTACGGACCGGCCGACGCGGGGACCTTCTCGACCCACCCCTTGTTGAACTTCTCGGGCGTGTCGATGTACTTGGCGGGCAGCAGCTGCCAGAACATGCCCTTCCACTGCGAGGTCTGCTTCTTCATCGTGACGACGACCTCCTGGTCGTTCGCCCCGGCCTTGACCGACTCGATGTCCTCGTAGCCGGTCGACTCGGCTATGAGGAACTCCTCGTTCCCCTGCCCCTGCGCCTTCCACATGGCCTCGAAGTCGCGGTAGCTCAGAGCCGTGCCGTCGCTCCACTTGGCCTTCGGGTTGATCTTGTACGTGATGACCTGCTTGCCGCCCTTGTCAACGGACTCGGCGGACTCCACGTAGTTCTTGTCGGGCGTGAACTCGCCCTTCGCGTCGACCACGAAGACGCGCGGCATGATCGGATTCGTGATCGTGGTGCGGTCGGCGAGATTACCCACCACCTGGGAGCCGTTGAACTGGGTGATCCAGTTGGTCACCGCAAGGCGGAGCTGACCGCCCTGCTTGAGGCTCTCGGCCGGCTGCGGGTTGATCTCCGACGCGTGGTCCTTGGTGACCTGCTTCGGCGTGTCCGCCGCATCGTCCTTGGCACCGCCACAGGCCGTCAGAAGCATCGAACCGGTGACGGCTGCGGCCACGAACGCCGCCGCCCTGGTGGTGTTGCGCATGAAAACTCCCGTTGCCTTAAATCTCACAGACTGAGACGCGTCGGCCGCCTTTGTCCCGACGGGCCCCGATCGCTGTTGATCCGGGACATTAGGGCTCTCATCTCGGGAAATAAAACGTTGCATGGGGAATCTTTGCCTGATCGAGATCTTCCGAGGGTCCTTTAATCGGACATCGCACCTCAGAATGTGGACACCAAGGCCGGACCCGTGCTCCGCCACCCATCCGTGTTCCCCCCGCCGTTCACCCTGCGGCAAGCAACATCCCTCTCAGGTCAGTTGGAGGTCCCGTGCTCGGCTTTCTCGCGAAGCGGCTCGGCTATTACATCGTGCTGCTCCTGGTGGCCATCGGGCTGTCGTACGCACTCGCAGCATCTGCACTCAGCCCCCGCACCTCCTTCGAAGGCCGAAACCCCAAGCCCCCGGCCGCCGCTGTGGAGGCGCAGCTCACCGAGCTCGGCATCAACGACAAGACGCCGCTTCCCGAACGCTTCGGCGACTGGGCCACCAACGCCGTGCAGGGCGACCTCGGCAGGACCCTCGAAGGCACCTCCGTCAACAATGAGTTCGGCAACCGCATCGGCGTCTCGCTGCGCCTCCTGCTGGCCGGCACCATCCTCGGGACGGTGGTCGGAATCCTCTTCGGCGCCTGGGGAGCGATGCGGCAGTACAAGTTCTCCGACCGGGCCATGACGATCTTCGCTTTCCTGATCATGTCCACACCGACCCTGGTGCTGGCGCTGTTCATCAAGAACGCCATGGTCTGGATCAACGAATCCACCGGCTCCGACATCAAGTTCACCGGTGAGTTCACCCCCGGCCTGGAGGGCGGCTTCTTCACGCTCCTGGTGGACCGGGTGGGTCACCTGTTGCTGCCGACCCTGGTCATCGCCGCGATCGCCATCGCCTCCTACAGCCGCTACCAGCGCAGCACCATGCTGGACGTGCTGGGTTCGGACTATCTGCGCACCGCCCGTGCGAAGGGGCTCCGCCGCAACCGGGCCATCTTGAAGCACGGTCTGCGCACCGCCCTGATCCCGATGTCGACGTTCTTCGCATACGGCTTCCTGGGTCTGCTGACCGGCGCCACCTTCACCGAGAAGATCTTCGGCTGGCACGGCATGGGCGAGTGGCTCGTGGACTCCATCAGCCGCAACGACGTCAACTCCGTTGTCGCGTACAGCCTGTTCGCCGCCGTGATGGTGCTACTCGCCGGCTTCGTCGCCGACGTACTGCACGCGGCGCTCGACCCCCGGGTCCGCAATGCGTGACCTCATCTCCGTACGCAGAGACCGAGCCATGACCGTCCCGCAGGGAGCAACCAGCCGATGACCGCCACCGAAACCTCCCCCGTCGTGCAACTCGACGCCCCCGCCGCCACATCGCGGCAGAAGAGCCGCGGCAAGGTGGTCTGGGGCCGCTTCTCCGCACGCAAGGACGCCCTGATCGGCGCGCTCCTGGTGGTACTGCTGTTCCTCTTCGCCTTCATCGGACCGTTCGTCATCCCGTACAAGTACACGGATGTCGACTTCACGGCGATGACCCAGGCCCCGTCCGGCGCCCACTGGCTGGGCACCGACCAGATCGGCCGTGACGTCCTCTCGCTCACCGCTCGCGGTATGCAGAAGTCGTTGCTGATCGGTCTGCTCGTGGCACTGTTCTCCACGGTGCTGGCCTCCCTGATCGGCGCGTGCGCCGGTTACTTCGGCGGCTGGATCGACCGGGTGTCGATGTTCGTCGTCGACCTGATGCTCGTCTTCCCCGCCTTCCTGATCATTTCGGTGCTGTCCCCGGTGTTCAAGGAGAGCGGCTGGCTCGCCTTCGTCGCGCTGCTCGCCGTGTTCGCCTGGATGATCACCGCGCGCGTCGTACGTTCGATGACGCTGTCGCTGAAGGACCAGGAATTCGTGCGGGCCGCCCGGTTCATGGGTGTGCACCCCTTCCGGATCATCCTGCGGCACATCCTCCCCAACCTCGCCTCCTTCCTGATCATCGACGCGACCATCGCGGTCGGCGGCGCGGTCATCGCCGAGACCGGACTCTCCTACTTCGGCTTCGGCGTCCAGTCCCCGGATGTGTCGCTCGGCACCCTGATCACCGCGGGCCAGGACTCGGCGCTGACCTCGCCGTGGCTCTTCTACCCGGCGGCCCTGACCCTGGTGATCTTCGTCCTCGCCGTCAACCTGATGGGCGACGGCCTGCGCGACGCCCTCGACCCCACGTCCGACCGCGTCTCCGGCAAGCAGCGCCGCCGTATCGCCCGCGAGGCGAAGGCCCTGCGCGAGGAGGCCGCCAAGGCGACCGCCCTCGCCGCCCCCACTTCCACCTACGAGACCCCCGGGAGCCGTGCGTGACCACCACCGCCAGCCCCTCCACCGCAGCCCCCGCCCTGAAGAAGGGCGAGCCGCTGCTCCAGGTCCGCAACCTGAACGTCAGCTTCCAGGGGCCGCACGGCATCGTCCCCGCCGTCCGGGGCGTCGACCTCGACCTGCACCGGGGCGAAGTCCTGGGCATCGTCGGCGAGTCGGGGTCCGGCAAGTCCGTGACCTCGCTGGCCTCCATGGGCCTGCTGCCGGACACCGCGATCATCACCGGTTCCGTGAAGCTCGACGGGCAGCAGCTGCTCGGGGCCTCCGACCGTGACATGAGCCGGGTCCGCGGCAACAAGGTCGCCATGGTCTTCCAGGACCCGCTGTCCGCCTTCACCCCCGTGTACCGGATCGGCGAGCAGATCGTCGAGGCGCTGCGCACGCACAACGACATGACCAAGGAGAAGGCGGCGGCCCGCGCCGTCGAACTCCTCGACCTGGTCGGGATACCCAACCCGAAGGCCCGCGCCCAGTCCTTCCCGCACGAGTTCTCCGGCGGCATGCGCCAGCGCGCGATGATCGCCATGGCCATCGCCAACGACCCGGCCGTGATCCTCGCCGACGAGCCGACCACCGCGCTCGACGTGACGATCCAGGCGCAGGTCCTGGAGGTGCTGAAGACCGCGCAGCGCGAGACCGGCGCGGCCATGGTCCTGGTCAGCCACGACCTCGGGGTCATCGCCGGCGCCGCGGACCGCATCGCGGTCATGTACGCGGGCCGCGTCGTCGAGACCGGCACCGTCGACGACGTCTTCGAGCGTCCGAGGATGCCGTACACCCTCGGCCTGATCGGCGCCGTCCCGCGCGTGGACGAGCCGAGCGAGGACGGTACGAAGGCCGCCGCGAAGCCCCTCGTGCCGATCCCCGGCGCGCCCAGCCCGCTCCAGGACCTTGACGGCGGCTGCGCGTTCGCCAACCGCTGCCCGATGGCCGAGGACCGCTGCCGCAGCGAGGACCCGGTGCTCGCGGGTGACGACCACCGCGTCGCCTGCCACCGTACGGACGAGATCGTCGCCAGGGACCTCAGCCCCGCGGACATCTACCCGCTGCCGGAGATCCCGCCGCTCGCCGCGGCCGCAGTCCCCCGCGAGGAGCGCGACAGCGTCCTGCGGGTGAGCGAACTCGTCAAGACCTTCCCGCAGTTCAAGGGCACCGCCTTCAAGCGCCGCGTCGGCAGCGTGTACGCGGTGGACGGCGTGGACCTCGACATCCGGCAGGGCGAGACCCTCGGCCTGGTCGGTGAGTCGGGTTCGGGCAAGTCCACGACGCTGTTCGAGATCCTCAACATGGCCAAGCCGGAGTCGGGTTCGATCTCGCTGCTCGGCCAGGACACCGCGGGACTGAGCCGCTCGGAGCTGAACAAGCTGCGCTCGGCGATGCAGATCGTGTTCCAGGACCCGATGGCGAGCCTCGACCCGCGCATGCCGATCGCCGATGTCATCGCGGAGCCCATGCGGGCGCTGAAGATGCCCAAGGAGAAGATCGCCGAGGTCGTCCCCGACCTGCTCGCCAAGGTCGGGCTGAACCCGGAGTACGCGCAGCGCTTCCCGCACCAGTTCTCCGGCGGCCAGCGCCAGCGCATCGGCATCGCCCGCGCGCTGTCGGTGTCGCCGCAGCTCCTGGTCCTGGACGAGCCGGTGTCCGCGCTCGACGTGTCCATCCAGGCCGGCGTGCTGAACCTGCTCCAGCAGCTCAAGGCGGAGATGGGGCTCTCGTACCTCTTCGTCTCGCACGACCTGTCGGTGATCCGGCACATCGCGGACCGGGTCAGCGTCATGTACCTGGGCCGCACGGTCGAGGCGGGCGACGTCGACACCGTCTTCGACAACCCGCAGCACCCGTACACCAAGGCCCTGCTGTCGGCCGTGCCCGTGCCCGACCCCAAGCGGGAGCGCGAGCGGCAGCGGATCCTGCTGCCGGGCGACCCGCCCAGCCCGACCGACAAGCAGACGGGCTGCCGGTTCCGCGGCCGCTGCCCGGTGTTCCTGGCGCTCGGCGCCAAGGAGCGGGAGCGCTGCACCACCGAGACGCCCGCGATGACCTCGCACGCCGAGGACCACGTCGCGGCCTGCCACTTCCCCGAGAAGAAGCCGGCGGCCGAGACCGTGGTCGGGTAACCGGCGGCGTTACGTGAGAGGGGCCCGCATCCTGCGCAGGATGCGGGCCCCTCTCACGTACCACTCGCGGCGCTCACTCGTCCGGGTCGGCCCGGTCCAGCGCCGGACGCGGCGGCGTACCGCCCGCGCTCAGCAGGTAGTCCGCGGCTGCCGTGTCCGTGACCAGGCTGGTGACCAGGCCGGAGCGCAGCACCGCGTCGATCGCGGCGGCCTTGCGCAGGCCGCCCGCGATGGCGACCACCTCGGGTATCCGGCGCAGCCGGTCCGCCTCGACGGTGATGCAGCGCTCGCCCAGGTCGCGGCCGACCCGGCGGCCCTCCGCGTCGAAGAGGTGCGCGGAGGTCTCGGCGGCGACGCCGAGCGAGGCGTAGTGCGCCCGCTCCTCGTCGGTGAGCATGTCGTGCACCGTGGAGATGCCCGGCTCCCAGGAGCCGATGGACACGCACGCCACCGTCACCTTGTCGAAGTACTCGAAGGCGCGGGCGATCCCGGTCTGGTTGCGCAGCGCGGCCGCGGTCGCCGGGTCGGGCAGCAGCATCGGCGCGTAGATGGGGTGGGCCTCGCCGCCGGAGACCTGGGCGGCCCTGCGGACCGCCTCGACCGAGCCGCGCTCGGCCGTCCCCGCGTCGTACACGCCGGTGAGCTGGACGACCGTGCACGGCGGCAGGTGGTGCAGGGCGGCGGCCATGTGGATGGTGGAGCGGCCCCAGGCCAGCCCGAGGACATCGCCCTCGTTGACGAGTTCGCCCAGGAGGTCGGCGGCGACCTCGCCCAGGTTCTCCGGATCGGGGGCGTCGTCGGCGGCGTCCGCGGGGGACTCGACGACGACCGCGTGGCGCAGGCCGTAGCGGGCGCGCAGGGCGTCGGAGCGCTCCGCGTCCAGTTCGGCGGGGACGCGGATCTCGATCCGTACGAGATCACGTTCGAGGGCGGTCTCCAGGACCCGGGCCACCTTGAAGCGGCTGACGCCGAACTCCTCGGCGATCTGGATCTTGGACTTGCCCTCAAGGTAGAAGCGGCGGGCCATCGCCGCCGCCTGAACCAGCTCAGCGGGTCCCATCCGCATGGCCGACCGGCCCGCTGACATCGCAGACACCGCGATCTCCTTACCTTGGTTCACTTTCACACAATGGTTCGTCGTTCATCCTGTCAGATGCGACGGATCTTGATCAGCCCTGCGGGCCCTCGTTCATTTTGCCTTCTTATTACCGTGGCCGCGCCGATACTGCGGGTGCACTCAGTGGGCGCAGGCCCAGGGCGCCTTCGCGGTGGCCTCGTCTGCCTGGTGGCGGAGCATCCGGACGGCGGCGGCCGGGTCGTCGGTGTTGTACACGGCGGAGCCCGCGACGAAGACGTCCGCGCCCGCCTCGGCGCACCGCTCGATGGTGGAGGCGGAGACCCCGCCGTCCACCTGGAGCCACAGCTCCAGGCCGTGCTTGGCGATCAGCTGCCTGGTCCGGCGGATCTTCGGCAGCATGATGTCGAGGAACGACTGCCCGCCGAAGCCCGGCTCGACCGTCATGATCAGCAGCATGTCCAGCTCGGGGAACAGGTCCTCGTACGGCTCGATGGGCGTGGCCGGCTTGAGGGCCATGGACGCGCGGGCGCCCTTGGCGCGGATCTCCCGTGCCGTACGGACCGGGGCGGCGGCCGCCTCGGCGTGGAAGGTGACGGACCCGGCGCCGGCCTCCACGTACTGCGGGGCCCAGCGGTCCGGGTCCTCGATCATCAGGTGGCAGTCCAGCGGAATGTCCGTGGCCCTGCTCAGCGACTCGACGATCGGCACACCGAGCGTCAGGTTGGGCACGAAGTGGTTGTCCATGACGTCGACATGGAGCCAGTCGGCGCCCTCGACTGCCTTGGCCTCATCGGCGAGGCGGGCGAAGTCCGCGGACAGGATGCTGGGATTGATCTGGGCTGCCATGCCCCAAGCCTGCCATGCCCCACGGCAGTTCCCCGACCGGGTGGCCCGGGGAGGGGCGGGGGCACGCGCCGCGGCGGCGCCCCCGCCGGTCTTCCTGGGTCAGGCGGTGCGCCGCAGCAGCGCCAGATACATCGCGTCGGTGCCGTGCACATGCGGCCACAGCTGTACGTCGGGACCGTCGCCGAGCGCGGAGACGCCGGGCATCAGCGGGCGGGCGTCCACCCACTCGACCTCGAAGGGCTCGTTGCCCGCGCCCTTGCCCTTGATCACGTCGTCGACGACGACGCGGGTCTCGGCGAGGTGCGGGGAGCAGGTCGCGTAGCCGACCACGCCACCGACCCGTACCGCCTTCAGCGCCTCGCGCAGCAGCCCCCGCTGGAGCGGGGCGAAACCGTCCAGGTCCTCGGGGCGGCGGCGCCAGCGCGACTCGGGGCGGCGGCGCAGCGCGCCCAGGCCCGAGCACGGCACGTCCATCAGTACGCGGTCGAAGGTGCCCGGCAGCCACGGCGGGCGGGTGCCGTCGGCGGCGATGACCTGGTAGGGGCCTGGGTTCCCGGCGAGCGCCTGCTCGACCAGCCGGGCCCGGTGCGGCTGCTTCTCGGAGGCCAGCAGCACGGCACCGCGCTCGGAGGCGAGCGCGGCAAGCAGCGCCGCCTTGCCGCCGGGTCCGGCGCAGCCGTCGAGCCAGCGCCGGTCGGGCCCGTCGACGGGGGCGTTGGCCAGGGCCGCGGCAACCAGCTGGCTGCCCTCGTCCTGGACGCCCGCGCGTCCGTCCCGTACCGCGTCCAGGGCGCCGGGCTCGCCGCCCTCGGCCATCCGTA
The DNA here is from genome assembly GCF_055579625.1 of Streptomyces sp. NPDC032721. NCBI lineage: Bacteria > Bacillati > Actinomycetota > Actinomycetes > Kitasatosporales > Streptomycetaceae > Streptomyces > Streptomyces sp. NPDC032721. Next base: position 12,706 of record NZ_JBVIMX010000030.1, read on the forward strand.
CGGCATAGGGCGACCAGCGGCCCGGCAGCCCGGACTCCTCGCCCAGGACGTCGAGCAGCTCCTCGGTGGTCGAGCGGCCCGGGCGGGCGACGAGCGTCACCTCGGGCCGCTCGTTGTCGGCCTCCAGGAGGTCCTCGATGCCGCCCCGGCCGCCGCCCAGCGAGTCCCACAGGGCGGAGACGATCCAGCGCGGGTGCGAGTGCACGACGGCGAGGTGCTGCTCGGCGTCGTCCTCGTAGGGCGGAGCGACCTGTTCCACCCAGGCGTCGAGGTCCTGCCGGGAGATCTTGCGCAGTACGGCGTTGACGAACTTGGCCCGGCCCTCGCCGAGCACCACCCGCGCCAGCTCGACGCTGGCGGAGACGGCCGCGTGCGTCGGGATGCGGGTGCCGAGCAGCTGGTGGGCGCCGAGCGCGAGCACGTCGAGCACCGGCGGGTCGACCTCGCGCAGCGGCCGGTCGATGCAGGCCGCGATGATCGAGTCGTACGTGCCCTGCCGGCGCAGCGTGCCGTAGACCAGCTCGGTGGCCAGCGCGGCGTCGCGGCCGTCGAAGTCCTCGTTCTTCTCGCGGGCCTTCTTCAGCAGCGGGGGCAGCACCAGGTTGGCGTACGCGTCGCGCTCGTCGACGGCCCGCAGGGCCTCGAACGCGAGGAAGCGGACGGGGTCCTTCTGGGGCTTGCGGTGCGGCTTGTACGGCTTGCGGGCGGGACGGCTCTGCTGGGGCTTCTGGTCGCTCAAAAGGTGCTCCGCTTATCGAAAGGGTCGAACCCTCTCAGCCTACGTCCGCCTTGGTCAGCCGCTCGCCCGGGGCGATCCGTACCCCCCGCGCCCAGTCCGCCGCCTTCATCGGCTTCTTGCCCTGCGGCTGCACCCAGAGCAGCTCGACGGCGTGCGAGCCGGTGCCGACGTGCACGTTGTTCTTGCCCGCGGCCAGCTCGCCCGGGGCGAGCCCGGTCAGCTCCGTGGCCAGGGCCGCCGTCACCAGCTTGAGCCGCTCGCCCCGGAAGACGGTCCAGGCACCGGGCGCGGGCGTGCAGCCGCGCACCACGCGGTCGACGCGGAGCGCGGGTGCCTGCCAGTCGATCTGGGCGTCCTCGACGGTGATCTTCGGGGCGAGGGTGATGCCGTCGGCGGGCTGCGGCACCGGCTTCAGGGTGCCGTCCTCGATGCCGTCCATGGTCGCGACGAGCAGCCCGGAACCGGCGAAGGCCAGCCGGGTCAGCAGGTCACCGCTGGTGTCGGTGGGCCGTACGTCCTCGGTCACCACTCCGTACACCGGCCCCGAGTCGAGGCCCTGCTCGATCTGGAAGGTCGACGCACCGGTCACCTCGTCGCCCGCCATCACCGAGTGCTGCACGGGGGCCGCGCCGCGCCAGGCGGGCAGCAGCGAGAAGTGCAGGTTGACCCAGCCGTGGGCGGGCACCTCCAGCGCCACCTTGGGCAGCAGCGCACCGTAGGCGACCACCGGGCAGCAGTCGGGCCCGATCTCCCGCAGCCGGGCCAGGAACTCCTCGTCGCGCGGCTTCACCGGCTTGAGCACCTCGATGCCGGCCTCCTCGGCGCGCTCCGCGACGGGGCTGGCGACCAGCCTGCGGCCCCGCCCTGCGGGGGCGTCGGGGCGGGTCACCACGGCGACGACCTCGTGCCGGGAGGCGATCAGGGCGTCCAGGGCGGGCACGGCGACCTCGGGGGTACCGGCGAAGACGAGCTTCATGGGTGTACGGGCCTCTCGGGACGGAATCGGGCAGCGCACCAGTCTATGGGCGAGGTCCGCCACTTGCTCCAGGGGGCGTACGCACGTCCGTGCGCCCCGCGCATATGCGGACACGCCCCTGGAGCGTGACCCCAATGCCAGGTGACGCGTTGGTCAAAAGAGATTGACCGAAACGGGTCGCCGAAGCGGCGGCCCCGTCCTTCCTCGTCCTTCTTCATCAACGCCGGTTCGAGAGGCTTTTTCATGGCCGACCACGCAACCCACGACGCCCAAGCGCGGGCCAGCCTGCACCTGTTGGTACGGGACATCGAGCGGGTCCGCCGGCAGGTGGACGCGCTGCGTACCCTCACCGCCCAGCTGGGCAATGTGTACCGCCCGCGCCGCTCAGGACCCTCCACGGGCTTCGTCGTGTACGGGCGGGCCCCCGCCCCGACCGTCCGTCTCGCGCAGGAACTGCGGGACAGCGTCGAGACCCTGGTGACCGCCGCCGTGGACTTCGACCGCTCGCTCGGTTTCTCGTGGGACGCGGTGGGTTCGGCGCTCGGGGTCACCAAGCAGGCCGTACACCGCCGTTACGGCGCACGCCGGGCGGCCGCGCCGTCGCCCGCCTCGACCCCCGCCGAGCACAACGGCACGGACCCCGCGTCCACGCCGCACTCCCCCACCACGTCCCACTCGTCACCCCATCCCCCCGCCTCGCCGCACTCCCCGGCCCCGTCCTCCGCGGCGACCGGCAGCACGGCGACCGCGACCACCACGCGGACGCTGCCCGGAATCCTGCCCGCGGTCCCGGCCGCCCGCTCCATGCCGCCGCAGCCGACGGCCTCCAGCCAGTCCCTCCGCGAGGAATCCCGCCCCACCTCCCTCCCCGGCCCGCGCAACGGCTGACGCCCACCACCGGGGCTGGCCCCATCCCCAGGGCCGACCCACCACCACCCCCACCGGCTGCCCCTGCCCGCCCGACCGGCAGGGGCAGCCGCATGTCCGGGCCCGTCCCGGCGGCTGCTCAGCCGATGTCCAGCGGATCCACCCTGATCCGCACCGGGTCCCCCACCCCCCGCACCAGCCGGTCCACCTGCGCCCGCTTCAGCGCCGCGACCAGCTCGGGCCCGCTCCCCGGCGGCACCCGCAGCAACGCCCGCTCCCACTGCTCCCCCACTGGCGGATCCTCGCTCCGGCGCGGCCGTCCCGCGGCCGGCACCGGCAGTGGCACGGGACCCAGCACCTCCGCGTCCGACGGCAGCTCCACCGCCGACAGGAAGTTCTCGACGGCCTCGGGCCGCCCGCTCAGCGCCGCCATCCGCGACACCGGCGGAAACGCCAGCTCCGCCCGCTCGGCCAGTTCCCGCAGGGCCTGCCCGACGGGGTCCCACCGCACCAGTGCCTGTACGGGCCGCAGCGTCGGCTCCGCGACGATCACCACGGTGCCGCCCTCGCCACGCCCCCGTACCAGCGAGGCGGCCGCGATCCAGCGCCGCAGCGCCTCCTCCTCGGCCCGCAGGTCGGACCGCCCGAGCATCGCCCAGCCGTCCAGCAGCAGCGCCGCCGCGTACCCCCGCTCGGCGACCGGCTCGGCGCCCGGGGTGCTCACCACGAGCGCGGGCCCGTCCGGCACCGCGTCCAGTACGTGGTCGCGGCCCGAGGTCCGTACCGGCACCCCGGGAAACGCCCGGCCCAGCTCCTCGGCCGTACGCCGCGCCCCGACCACCGTCGCCCGCATCCGCGTGCAGCCGCACTCCGCGCAGCTCCAGCCCGCCGCGTCCCGCCCGCACCATCCGCAGTGCAGCTCCCGCTGGTCGGCGGCCTCCAGCGGCCCCGCGCAGTGCGCGCACCTGGCGGGCGTCCGGCAGCGCTCGCACGCCAGCCTGGGTACGTACCCCCGCCGGGGCACCTGCACCAGCACGGGCCCCGTCTTCAGCCCTTCCCGCGCCACCTGCCAGGCGAGGCTGGGCAGCCGGGCCGACCGGGCGGCCCCGTCCCGCGCGACCTCGGCGTCGCCGACGGTACGGACGAGGGGCGCGGCGGTCTGCACCTGCTCCCGCACCGCCACCAGCGGCCTGGCCCAGCCCCGCTCGACCAGCTGGGCCGCCTCCACCGTGCAGCTCGTGCTCCCGAGCAGGAAACCGCACTGGCTGCGCTGCGCCCGCAGCTCCAGCACCTCCCGCACGTGCGGGTACGGTGCGCGGTCGTCGCTGTGGCTGGCGTCCCCGTCGTCCCAGACCACCACCAGGCCGAGGTCGGCCACCGGCGCGTACATCGCGGCCCTGGTCCCGACCACGGCCCGCACCGACCCGCGCCGCACCGCCAGCCATTCGCGGTACCGCTTCTGCGCCCCGGCGTCGGCGGTCAGCAGGGTGTGCCGCCCCTTGCCGAGCAACGCGGTCAGTGCGGCGTCCACCCGCGCCGCGCTCCGCCCGTCGGGCATCACCATCAGCACGCCCCGCCCGGACGCCAGCGTCGCCGCCGCGGCCCGCGCCAGCTCATCGGGCCAGTGCGCCCCCGGCAACGCGGTCCACACCGCCCTGGGCGCCCCGCCCCGCGCCAACTCCCGCAGGAACGCGGGACCTTGCGCATACCGCTCCCAGGTCCCCGCCCCGGGCGCCTCGGGCGCGGGCAACGGCTCCGGCGAGGGCCGCTCCTCAGCCGCCTTGTTCCTCGGCGGGATCGCCAGCTGCAGCACATCGGCGAGGCTCCCCGCGTACCGGTCCGCCACGGCCCTCGCCAGCTCCAGCAGCTCGGGGCTGAGCACCGGCTCCGGCGACACCACGTAGGCGAGCGCGGCGAGCGGCCCGGCGTAGTCGGACTCCTCCAGCCGCGCCACGATGAACCCGTCGATCATCCCCCCGCCCTCGCGCCGGCCGTCCCGCACCCGGTGCGCCCCCGCCCCGAACCGCACCCGCACCCGCACCCCCGGCTGCGCGTCCGCGTCCAGCTCCTCGGTGACGGCGTAGTCGAAGTACTTGTCGAGGTGCAGCACCCCCTTGTCCACCAGCACCCGCGCCACCGGCCGCTCCTTGGCCAGCGGCGCACCGCGCCAGGTCCGGGGCTTGGCCTTCGGAACCTTCGCCTCCCGCACGATCTCCCGAAGGAAAGCCAGCTGCTCGGGCCCCCCGGCCTCCCGCCCCTGCTCATCGTCGCTGCTCACAGCCAAATTCCTACCAGACACCACTGACAGCGGCCCCGGCCCGCCTGTCCGATTTCGCCGTCTCGACAGCGCGAAGCGGATCGGGTTCCCTCCACTTCGGGAAACGGGAAACCCCACCGGCCGCCTTGTCCGGCCCGTCCTGCGGGCCCAACCTGGCTCGCGACGACAGACGAAGGACGACGTACGAAAGAGACAGACGGGGGACGAAGTGCCGTACCAGCCGTACGAGTCGTACCAGGGGCCGACGTCGCCCTCCGCGTTCGGCAGCGAGTTACGCAGGGCCCGCCAGGGCGCGGGGCTGACCGTCGCGGAGCTGGCCCTGCGCATCCACTACAGCAAGGGCCACCTCAGCAAGGTCGAGACCGGGCACAAGCGGCCCGCCGAGGAACTGGCGAGACTCTGTGACGCGGAGCTCGGCGCGGACGGAGCCCTCCTCGCCCTGCTGCCCACGGCCGAGGGCCCGACGAGGCACGGGAACGGCCCGGCCCGCCGTCAGGTGGTGACCGCGGGCGTCGCCTCCGTCCTGGCGGGCACGACGGTCCTCGCGTCCTCCCCACCCGCCTCCGCTGCCCCGCCCGCCTCCTCCGCCCCGCCCCGTCCGGCGGCGCCCCCGGCGGACGGCACCCTCCTGGAGATCTCCCGCGGCATGTTCGACCAGTACCGCCGGCTGGGGCAGGTGGCACCGCCCGCCGCCGTACTGCCCGCACTGGCGGAACAGACCCGCGCGCTGCGTCTGCTGGCCGAGCGCAGCGGCCCCCGCACCGGGCGCGGACTGCTCGATCTGTGCGCGCGGTACGCCGAGTTCGCGGGCTGGATGGCGCAGGAGGCCGGGGACGGAGCGGCGGCCCTGCGCTGGACCGAGTACGCGGTGGAACTCGCCCTCGCCAACGGCGACACCGGGTTCGCCTCGTACGCCCTGGTGCGCCGGGGACTCGTCACGTACTACCGGGGCAACTCCACGGCGACCATCGCCCTGGCCCAGGAGGCCCGCACCGGCCGCGCCCCGGCCCGGGTACGTGGCCTCGCCGCCCAGCGCGAGGCACAGGGGCACGCGCTCGCGGGCGACCACAGCGCCTGTATGCGCCTCCTGGACCGGGCCAGGGACCTCCTGGCCCGGGACGGACCCGAAACCGGAACCGTAGGCACAGCCAAAGCCGGTACCAGCACCAGCACCTCCCCCGCCAGCACCGCCCCGCCCGTCATCGGCACGACGAACCTCTCCGACCCGGTGGCGATGATCACCGGCTGGTCCCTCCTCGATCTCGGCCGGCCGCGCGAGGCCGCCGAGGCCCTCGGGCGCGAACTCGCCCGGGTACCGGCCACCGCCCTGCGCACCCGGGCCCGCTACGGCACCCGTCACGCCCTGAGCCACGCGCTCGCGGGCGACCTCGACCACGCCTGCTCCCTGACCGCCGAAGTGCTCGACGCGGCGCGCACGGTGGACTCGGCGACCGTCACGCAGGATCTGCGGCGCCTCTCCAGGGCCCTCGGCCGGCACCCGGCGCACCCCGCCGTCCGCGCGCTCGCCCCGCAGCTCGCGCTCGCTCTGTCCCCCGCCGCGGCACCGCTCCCGTAACCGCTCGTACGACGAAAGGGAAGCAGCATGGTCGACGTCTTCATCAACTACCGCACCGGCGACGGCGACGAGGTCGCCACCACCCTGGAACGCGACCTCAGCCGCCGCTTCGGCGGCGAGCGGATCTTCCGGGCCAGCAAGTCCATCGCGCCGGGCGTCGTCTTCGACGGCAAGCTGCTCAGCGGGGTGCGGCGCAGCGCCGTGCTGCTCGCCATGATCGGCAAGGACTGGGAGTCCTCGCCCAAGCTGCACGACCCCACGGACTGGGTGCGCAGGGAGATCCTGGAGGCCTTCGACTGCGACATACCCGTGGTGCCCGTGCTGATCGGCCGCCGGACGGAACGCCTGCGCCCGGCCGCCCTCCCCGACGTCCTGGAGAAGCTGGCCCACCTGCAGTCCCTCCGTTACGACAACCAGGACGCCGAGCACGGCCTGACCGCCATCGGCGACGCCCTGGCCGCACGGGTACCCGAACTCGCGGCCGCGGAGCGGGCGTTCAGGGCCGCCACCGCGCCGCCGCCCCGCCCCGAGCCCGGCTCGGTGAACAACTCGATGGGGGACAACCACGGCTCGGCCGTCCAGGCCGGGAACGTCTCGGGAGGCATCAACATGGCCCCCACCACCCACATCGGCCAGGCCCACGGCCCGGTCAACTCGGGCTCCGGCGACCTGCACCTCCCGCACTTCACGGGCGACGGCGCCCAGTACATCGCCGGGGACAACCAGGGCGGCATCCACCAGACGTTCGGCGGCAGGAACCGGGAGGCACGGCCGCCGGAGGAACGGCGCGAGGACGGCGCCCGATGACCCAAGCCCCCACCAGCCGACTGGACCAGGCCTACCTGGTCAACTCGGGTACCGGTTCGGTGCACATCTCGCTCGCACCTCCGGGGAAGGGTGAAGAACCGCTGCTCGGGCCGCCACGGGCCAAGTCCCCGCGCGCCGAGGCCGAGGACGAACTCAGCTGGCTCCAGAAGCGCTTCGCCGAGCCGCGCGGCTTCAACGAGGCCTGCGAGAAGCTGGCGAGGTGGCGGACCGTGCTCCTCGACGGTCCGGCGGGCAGCGGCCGTACCGCCACCGCGAAGATCCTGCTGAGCGGCCTGGCCCCCGCCCGGCGGGTACTCCAGGAGGTGGTGCTGGACGAGGAGGAGTATCCCGGGCGGAGCCTCCTCGATCCGACGACCGTCGACGACGGTGACCGGTTGTGGCTCGACCTCTCGGAGGCTCCCGCCGAACGCTGGCACCGGATCAGCGGCGAACTGTCCGCCTTCCGCCAGGTGCTGCTCGACCGGAAGGCGGCGCTCGTGGTGGTGCTGCCGTCCCGGCCCGACCACCGCCCCGGCGGCGCCCTGGGCGACATGCGCTGCCGGGTCTCGCGGCTGCCGGGCATGGAGCTCTCCATCGTCCGCAAGCACCTGCGCGAGTCCGACGGTGCCGATCCGGCGCACGCCCACAGCCCGCCGCCCGCGGTCAGCTCGTACCTGAACAGCGCTCCGCCGCTGACCAAGGTGGGCAGCCTCGCCCAGGAGCTCTGCGACCGGCTGGCGCGCGGTACGGCGATCGGCGACGCCTGGGCCCACGCCCTCGCCCTGGTCGCGCCTCCCCCGAGCGCCGTCGACCGGTTCGACGACGTACGCAAGGGAACCCACCGGGCGCTCCTGCTCGCCACGGCCATGCTGCACTCCTCCCGCACGGACGTCGTGCACCGAGGCGCGGCGCTGCTCCTGGACGCCACGCATCCGGAGACGGAGGTACGGGCGCTGCTGGACCGGAAGCCGTTCTCCGAGCGGCTGCGGCAGGTGCACGCGGACATCGACGACGACGGTCGGGTCCGGTTCACCGCCCCGGCCACCGGCGCCCTCGCCCGCCGCCACCTGCGCAGGAACTTCCCCGGCATGCGCGAGCCGTTGACCGGATGGGCCGAGAAGGCGGTGGGCCTCCCGGAGCTCTCGCGGGAGGAACGGTCGGCCCTGGTACGGAGGTTCACGGAGCACTGTCTGGCGGCCGACCGGCCGGAGGACCTCGTCGAACTCGTCCAGCGCTGGACCGCGGACAGGACCGGCCACCGCCAGCACAGGTCCGCCGCCGAGGTCCTGCAGCACGGTCTGCGGAACGCGGAGTACGGCGTCCATTTCCTGGCCGTCATCCGCGAATGGGCGACGCGGGCCAATCTCTCCGCACCCCTGCGCCGGGTACTGGTCGAGATCTGCGCGGTGGAAGTGGCGGTGCACCATCCCTACGCGGCGCTGGTCCGCCTGCACCACCTGGCCCGGCACGAGAACCGGCCCGGTCAGGCCCTCGAAGCGCTGACCGGCCTGATCGAGGACGACCACCGGCTGCTGCGGCAGATGCTCTACCGGCTCGCCCGGTCCTCCCGGACCGTGCAGCCGGCCGATCCCGGCATCTTCCTCGCGCTGTCCGCGCCCGGCCCCCTGCTCGACGCGGCCGACCGGCCCCGGCCGCTCCTCGCCGAAACCCAGGTGCGCGAGCACCTCGTGCACTGCTGGACGGCGGTGTTCGACGACCGTACCGAGTCCGGGTGGGCGCCCTTCGCCGTGGCCTGGCTGCGCGCGGCCTGCTCCGGGAGTCCGTACGAGGACCGCCTGCTGGACATCCTGGTCGACGCCTGCGAACGCCGGGGCGACCTGCTCGGCCTGCTCTACCGCCAAGCGCTGCGCACGGCCGCCCGACGGCCCGCCGACCATTCCCTGGCCGCGCTCCCCGTCCGGCTCTTCCAGAAGATCAGCACCACCCAGACGACCCGGCCCGCGCCCGCACGGCCCGCGCCCTCACAGGAGGACACCGCACGATGAGTTCCGGTCAGAAAACCGTCACGGTCTTCCTCACGCTGATCGCGGGGCTGCTCGTCACCATCCTCGGTCTCGTACGGCACTGGCCGCTGTGGGTGTGGTCCTCCGCCGCCGCCCTGGTGATCGCCACGCCCTTCCTCGCCCTGTACCTCGCCGGGCGCCGGCCGGACCCCTTCCCCACGCAGCTCATGCAGGAGCCGGACCTCCCCCTGCCGCCGCTGGAGAGGCGCGAGCTGCGCGTCACCGACGTCGTCCTGCCCAGCAGCTACGACGACTACGACTTCCTCTTCTCGGCGACGATCCGCTGGTGCCCGGTGTCCGTCTCCGGCTACGCCCCTCCGATCAACGCGAGCGGCCTTGCCGTCGACGCGGTGCTCGCCCGGGCCAGGGAAGTGACCGCCGTCAGCCCGCCGCACCGCGCCTCCCTGGTCCAGCACGAGCTGAACGGCCGGCTGGCCACGATGCTCGACGACACCACGGGCCGGGTGGAGGCCCTGGCCGTGGACGTCTCGCTCACCCTCGCCGACCAGGACCGCGACCGGCTCGCGAAGCTGGCCGCCGTCCGCAAGGACGAGGCCGTCTGGGAGCACGAGCGCAAGTACGAGCAGAGCCGACGCGCCTACCTCGGCAAGGACGTACTGCGCGACACCGGCAGCGCGGTCGTGTGGTGGCTGCACCGCAATGACGACAAGGTGGACAAAACGGTCCAGGACATCGGGCTCCTCGCCCAGCTCACCTCCGCCGCCAACAACACCGACATCGACGATCGGCTGCGGCACCTGGTCCCGGGCTTCCCCGACGGCGACGACCCGGACGGACTCACGGAACCGGGCCCGGACGGGTCATATCCCCCGGGCGGAACGCCCGGAGCACCGGGCGGCTTCGAATTCAGCGCCGTACCGGACCCGGACCCTGACCCCGAAACCGAGCCCGGATCCGCCGCGTCCCCCGAGGAGTTCTTCGCGCAGCTGCTGAGCTCACTGGACCTGGCACCCGGCGACCCGCAGGCCCTGCTGATCGCCCAATTCGTCGCCAACACGGTGCACGGCATGAACGAAGAAGCCGCCGACCGGATCCGCAACCGCTTCGGCGACTCCGCACCCCCCGCCCCACCGGAAAGCACCGAAGCACCGGACGGCGTGAACGGGACGGAGTCCACGCTCCCCTTCTGACCACCCCCACGTGTCCCGCCGCGGCGAGACACCCGGGCCCACCACGCACCGGGGCCCCGGACCGTGTGAAACGGTCCGGGGCCCCGGTGGTTCCGCTCGGCAGGGCGAGCGGTCGCCGTGCGGCGTGCGTGCGCCTTACAGGCCTGCGGCCTTCTTCAGGGCGTCCACGCGGTCCGTGCGCTCCCAGGTGAAGTCCGGCAGCTCGCGGCCGAAGTGGCCGTAGGCGGCGGTCTGGGAGTAGATCGGGCGCAGCAGGTCGAGGTCACGGATGATCGCGGCCGGGCGGAGGTCGAAGACCTCGGAGATGGCGTGCTCGATCTTGTCCGTGTCGATCGTGGCGGTGCCGAAGGTCTCGACGAAGAGACCGACCGGCTCGGCCTTGCCGATCGCGTACGCGACCTGGACCTCGCAGCGCGAGGCCAGACCGGCCTTGACCACGTTCTTGGCGACCCAGCGCATCGCGTAAGCGGCCGAACGGTCCACCTTGGACGGGTCCTTGCCCGAGAAGGCGCCGCCGCCGTGGCGGGCCATGCCGCCGTAGGTGTCGATGATGATCTTGCGGCCGGTGAGGCCGGCGTCGCCCATCGGGCCGCCGATCTCGAAGCGCCCGGTCGGGTTGACCAGGAGGCGGTAGCCCTCGGTGTCGAGCTTGATGCCGTCCTCGACGAGCTGCTTGAGGACGTGCTCCACGACGAACTCGCGGATGTCCGGGGCGAGGAGCGACTCCAGGTCGATGTCCGACGCGTGCTGCGAGGAGACGACCACGGTGTCGAGGCGGACGGCCTTGTCGCCGTCGTACTCGATGGTGACCTGGGTCTTGCCGTCGGGACGCAGGTACGGGATCGTCCCGTTCTTGCGGACCTCGGACAGACGGCGCGACAGGCGGTGCGCGAGGTGGATCGGGAGCGGCATGAGCTCCGGCGTCTCGTCGCACGCGTAGCCGAACATCAGGCCCTGGTCGCCCGCGCCCTGCTTGTCGAGCTCGTCCTCGTCGCCCTCGACCCGCTTCTCGTAGGCGGTGTCGACGCCCTGCGCGATGTCCGGGGACTGCGCGCCGATGGACACCGAGACGCCGCACGAGGCGCCGTCGAAGCCCTTCTTCGAGGAGTCGTAGCCGATGTCGAGAATCTTTTCGCGCACGAGCTGCGCGATCGGCGCGTACGCCTTGGTGGTGACCTCACCCGCGACGTGCACGAGGCCCGTCGTGATGAGCGTCTCCACGGCGACCCGGGAGGTCGGGTCCTCCCTCAGGAGCGCGTCGAGGATCGTGTCGCTGATCTGGTCAGCGATCTTGTCGGGGTGGCCCTCGGTCACAGACTCCGAGGTGAAGAGACGACGGGACACAACGCTCCCTGGGGTTGCAGCGGCTGCTGGCTGATCATTGGCGGACCGGCCGGGAGCTGCGCCCGGCCTCGGTCCGCCACCACTTTATCGGTCGTGCCTGCCTGCTGGACCACACGTCTCGCCGAATGGGAGGGGTGTGATCCGCGGCACTGCATTGTGCAGCACGGAAAGCGATCTCCGCCAGGGGCCAAATATCCCGCTATTTCGAGGATTGCCCCTTCGCGCGAGCACACAGTCCGTACACATGGACTTAACCGAGACGGGGGACGACCAGGTCCCACACCACATCGGCAAGCCCTTCCTTCGGACCGTACGGGACGGGGGTCTCGGCTCCGTCGGCGGCGAGCACGACCGCCTCGTTCTCCTCCGAGCCGAAGGTCTTGCGCTCCCCCACCTCGTTGACGACGAGCAGGTCACAGCCCTTGCGCAGCAGTTTCTTGCGGCCGTTGGCGAGTACGTCGTCGGTCTCGGCGGCGAATCCGACGACGACCTGCCCGGGCCTGAGGCGCGCTCCGTTCCCGCCGCCCGCGACCTCCGCGAGGATGTCGGGGTTGCGGACCAGGGCCAGCGGCGCGGGCTCCGCACCGTCCTGCTTCTTGATCTTCCCGGTGGCGTACGTCTCGGGGCGGAAGTCCGCCACGGCCGCCGCCATCACCACCACGTCGGCGTCCTCGGCGGCCTTCAGGACCGCTTCCCGCAGCTGTACGGCGGTGCCGACCCGGACCACGTCCGCGCCCGCCGGGTCGGTCAGCCCGGTGTTGGCCTCGATCAGCGTGACCCGGGCGCCGCGCGCGAGGGCCGTGCGGGCCAGCGCGTAGCCCTGCTTGCCGGAGGAACGGTTGCCCAGGTAGCGGACCGGGTCGAGCGGCTCGCGCGTACCGCCCGCGCTGATGACGACGTGGCGGCCGGTGAGGTCGGGCTCGCCCACGCCGCGGGCCAGCACCCGGCGGCAGGTCTCGAAGATCTCGACCGGGTCGGGGAAGCGCCCCTTGCCGGTGTCGACGCCGGTCAGGCGGCCCACGGCGGGCTCCAGGACGACCGCGCCCCGGCGGCGCAGCGTCGCCACGTTCTCCTGGGTGGCCGGGTGCTCCCACATCTCGGTGTGCATCGCGGGCGCGAAGAGCACCGGACAGCGGGCGGTGAGGAGCGTGTTGGTGAGGAGGTCGTCGGCGAGGCCGTGCGCGGCCTTGGCGAGCATGTCGGCGGTGGCCGGGGCGACCACCACGAGGTCCGCGTGCTGGCCGATGCGTACGTGCGGGACCTCGTGGACGGAGTCCCAGACCTCGGTGGAGACCGGGTTGCCGGACAGCGCGGACCAGGTGGCCGCGCCCACGAAGTGCAGCGACGCCTCGGTCGGTACGACCCGTACGTCATGGCCCGACTCGGTCAGCCGGCGCAGCAGCTCGCACGCCTTGTAGGCGGCGATGCCCCCGCTGACCCCCAGGACGACCTTCGGCTTCTCCACAGTCTCGTCTCCCCGCACTCTTCGGATTCGTACAGACCCATCACACACCACAGGCCCGACGGACGAGCCGTCGGGCCTGTGGTGAAGGAGCAGATAACGCCTACTGGGCGGGGCCCTCGATGGCCTCGGAGGTCAGCAGACCCGCGTTGATCTCACGCAGGGCGATCGAGAGCGGCTTCTCGTGGACGTGGGTGTCCACCAGCGGACCGACGTACTCCAGCAGGCCTTCGCCGAGCTGGGAGTAGTACGCGTTGATCTGACGCGCGCGCTTGGCCGCGTAGATCACGAGGCTGTACTTCGAGTCCGTGGCCTCGAGCAGCTCATCGATCGGCGGGTTGATGATGCCCTCGGGCGTGGAAATGGAAGAGGACACGCTCTACCTTCCGAAAACTTCCGGGATACCCGGCTTCCCGGAGGACCGGTCTTCTGGGACGCCCGAAAAAATGGACAAAGATCAAACAACTTCCATCAAGGCTAGCAGCTCACGCGCTACGTCCTCGACGGAGGTGTTGACAAGGGTGGTGTCGAACTCGGACTCGGCGGCGAGTTCGATCTTGGCGGCGGCCAGCCGGCGCTCGATGACCTCGGGCGACTCGGTGCCCCGGCCGGTGAGCCGGCGGACCAGTTCGTCCCAGCTCGGCGGGGCCAGGAAGATCAGCTGGGAGTCGGACATCGACCCCTTGACCTGGCGGGCGCCCTCCAGCTCGATCTCCAGGAGTACGGGCTCGCCGGCCTCCAGGCGCTCGTTCACGGCGCCCCGGGGGGTGCCGTAGCGGTTGCCCGCGAACTCGGCCCACTCCAGCAGCTCACCGTTGGCGATGAGCTTGTCGAACTCCTCGTCCGAGACGAAGAAGTAGTGCACACCGTTGCGCTCGCCGGGTCGCGGCTTGCGGGTGGTGGCCGAGACGGAGAGCCAGACCTCGGGGTGGACCTTGCGCATATGCGACACGACCGTGCTCTTGCCGACCCCGGAGGGGCCGGAGAGCACGGTCAGCCGCGGACGTACGTCCGGGGGTGCGGGGGACGTCCCCCGGGATGTTGCAGCCATGGAGCGATTATTCCAGCTTCCCGGGGGTGCCCGGGACGCCGGACCTCCGACGGGAGCGCTCAGGCAGCGCTGCCGCCGAATTCACGCTCCAGGGATGCGATCTGGTTGGAGCCGAGACCGCGCACCCGGCGGCTCTCGGAAATGCCGAGACGCTCCATGATCTGCTTGGCGCGGACCTTGCCCACACCGGGCAGGGACTCAAGGAGGGCGGAGACCTTCATCTTCCCGATGACGTCGTTCTCCTGGCCCTGCTTGATGACCTCGTGGAGGGAAGCGCCGGAGTGCTTGAGTCGATTCTTGACCTCGGCCCGCTCCCGGCGAGCCGCGGCGGCCTTTTCGAGCGCGGCTGCGCGCTGTTCAGGGGTAAGGGGCGGAAGAGCCACGCCTACGTCACCTCGGATGTCGAACTGTCGGATACGGACCGGTGCGGAAACCAGTCCCTTCCGCACGCGGTGAGCAACACACGGTGGAGCTGTGTGTTTGCTCTCGTCGGAGACTAGCGGGCATGGCCGCTCCCGTCAGTGAGAACGGACTAAAAGTCCTGGTCAGCCTCAGACGAGGCGGACATTTGCCGCGTATCACCCGGGATTTGGGTCAGTAATTCGTCAACTTCGATCCTTGACCCGTCCACGGACCACGCCCGCACCACGTCCGGACCGCCCCCGAGCGCTCCCCGAGCACTCCCGGAGCGCTCCCTCAGGCCCCGGAAACCGCTTCCCGCACCTCATCGGCGAACCGCTGTGCGGAATCTCGCAGTCCGGTGAGGTCCGGGCCGTGCCGCAGCACTCCCCTGCTCACGCTCGGAACGACGTTGCCGACGGCGGAACCGAAGACTCCGGGAAGGTCCGCCGGCGTCGCGCCCTGGGCGCCGATGCCCGGGGCGAGCAGCGGGCCGTTGATGGCGAGGTCCGCGCCCGCGTCGCCGAGGGTGGCGCCGACGACCGCGCCGACGGAGCCCATCGGGTCGGCGCCCGCGTTCTCGGCGGCCATGTGGTCCAGCATCAGCTGGGCCAGCGAGCGGCCGTCGGCGGCGGTGGCGCGCTGCACCTCGGCGCCCTCGGGGTTGGAGGTGAGCGCGAGGACGAAGACGCCCGCGCCGTTCGCGGCGGCCAGGTCGAGCGCCGGGCGCAGCGAGCCGAAGCCGAGGTACGGGGAGACGGTCACCGCGTCGGAGAAGAGCGGGGACGCCGGGTCCAGGTAGGTGGCCGCGTACGCGCCCATCGTCGAGCCGATGTCGCCGCGCTTGGCGTCCATCAGGACCAGCGCCCCTGCGGCGCGGGACTCCTCGACGGCCTTCTCCAGTACGGCGATGCCGCGCGAGCCGAAGCGCTCGAAGAAGGCGGACTGCGGCTTGAGTACGGCGACCCGGTCGGCGAGCGCCTCGACGACGGTGCGGGTGAAGGTCTCCAGGCCCCTGATGTCGTCGTCCAGGCCCCAGGCCGCCAGGAGGGACGCGTGCGGGTCGATGCCGACGCAGAGGGGGCCGCGGGTGTCCATGGCCGTACGCAGGCGCGTGCCGAAGGGGGTGACGGTCATGCTGCGGCCTGCTTCCGGTGGTCTGCGCCGACGGCCTCGGCGAGGGTCTTGTACGGGCTGTTGGCGAGGCGCGCGGCCAGGCCCTTGTGGATGGCGCGGGCGTAGAACGGGCCCTCGTAGATGAAGGCGCTGTAGCCCTGGACGAGGGTGGCACCGGCCAGGATGCGCTGCCAGGCGTCCTCGGCGTTCTCGATGCCGCCCACCCCGACGAGGACGAGATCGTCGCCCACGCGCGCGTACAGGCGGCGCAGGACCTCAAGGGAGCGTGCCTTGACGGGGGCGCCGGAGAGCCCGCCGGTCTCGCCGTACAGCTCCGGGGCGGACTTCAGGCCCAGGCTCTCGCGGGCGATGGTGGTGTTGGTGGCGATGATGCCGTCGAGGCCGAGCTCCAGGGCCAGGTCGGCGACCGCGTCGACGTCCTCGTCCGCGAGGTCGGGGGCGATCTTGACCAGGAGCGGGACGCGGCGGCCGGTGACGGTGCGGTCGGCGGCTTCCCGTACGGCGGTCAGCAGCGGGCGCAGCGACTCGGTGGCCTGGAGGTTGCGCAGGCCGGGGGTGTTCGGGGAGGACACGTTGACCACGAGGTAGTCGGCGTGGGCGGCCAGGCGCTCGGTGGAGGTGACGTAGTCGGCGACCGCTTCCTCCTCCGGTACGACCTTGGTCTTTCCGATGTTTACGCCGACGGTCGCCCTGAAGACCGGGTGACGGGCGGCCAGCCGTGCGGCCACCGCCTGGGAGCCCTCGTTGTTGAAGCCCATGCGGTTGATCAGCGCGCGGTCGGGGATCAGCCGGAAGAGGCGCTTCTTGGGGTTGCCGGGCTGCGGCTGGGCGGTGACGGTGCCGATCTCGATGTGGTCGAAACCGAGCATGGTCATGCCGTCGATGGCGACCGCGTTCTTGTCGAAGCCGGCGGCCAGGCCGAACGGGCCGTGCATGCGCAGGCCGAGGGCCTCGGTGCGGAGGTTCTCGTACCGGGGCGCGAGGGCGGCGGCGACGAAGGTGCGCAGCACGGGGACGCGGGCGGCCAGCCGGATCCAGCGGAAGGCCAGGTAGTGGGCCTTCTCGGGGTCCATCCGCTTGAAGACGAGATTGAAGAAGAACTTGTACATGAGGGCCTTCGGAAGTCTGAGGACTGAGGTCTGTGGAGGGTGGGCTCGCGAAGAGGGGGACACCGTTTCCGGTGTCCCCCTCGTTCTCAGCCGTCCTCGCGGGCCGCGATCAGATGCTCCGCGTGTTCCTGGAGTGAACGGACTCCGACGTCGCCCCGGTTGAGGGCGTCGATGCCCTGCACGGCGGCGGCGAGCGCCTGGACCGTGGTGAGGCAGGGGACGGAGCGGGCGACCGCCGCCGTACGGATCTCGTAGCCGTCGAGGCGGCCGCCCGTGCCGTACGGGGTGTTGATGATGAGGTCGACCTCACCGTCGTGGATGAGCTGGACGATGGTCTTCTCGCCGTTCGGGCCCTCGCCCTCGGACTGCTTGCGCACGACGGTGGCGTTGATGCCGTTGCGCTTGAGGACCTCGGCGGTGCCGGAGGTGGCGAGCAACTCGAAGCCGTGGGCGACCAGTTCGCGCGCCGGGAAGATCATCGAGCGCTTGTCTCGGTTGGCGACCGAGATGAAGGTGCGGCCCTTGGTCGGCAGCGGACCGTACGCGCCCGCCTGCGACTTGGCGTACGCCGTGCCGAACACCGAGTCGATGCCCATGACTTCACCGGTGGAGCGCATCTCCGGGCCGAGCACCGTGTCGACGCCGCGTCCGTGCATGTCGCGGAAGCGGCTCCACGGCATGACGGCCTCCTTGACGGAGATCGGCGCGTCGGGCGGCAGCGTGCCGCCGTCGCCGGTGGCCGGGAGCATGCCCTCGGCGCGCAGTTCGGCGACGGTGGCGCCCAGCGAGATGCGGGCGGCGGCCTTCGCCAGCGGCACCGCGGTCGCCTTCGAGGTGAAGGGCACGGTGCGCGAGGCGCGCGGGTTGGCCTCCAGGACGTAGAGGATGTCCCCGGCCATGGCGAACTGGATGTTGATCAGTCCGCGTACGCCGACGCCCTTGGCGATGGCCTCCGTGGAGATCCGCAGGCGCTTTATGTCGTGGCCGCCGAGGGTGATCGGGGGCAGTGCGCAGGCGGAGTCGCCGGAGTGGATGCCGGCTTCCTCGATGTGCTCCATGACGCCGCCGAGGTAGAGCTCGGTGCCGTCGTAGAGGGCGTCGACGTCGATCTCGATCGCGTCGTCGAGGAAGCGGTCGACCAGGACCGGCCGCGAGGGGCTGATCTCGGTGGACTCCTCGATGTAGGAGGAGAGGCGGGTCTCGTCGTAGACGATCTCCATGCCGCGTCCGCCGAGCACGTACGAGGGGCGTACGAGGACGGGGTAGCCGATCTCGTCGGCGATGGCCTTGGCCTCGGAGAAAGTGGTCGCGGTGCCGTGCTTGGGCGCGGGCAGACCGGCCTCGGCGAGCACCCGGCCGAAGGCGCCGCGGTCCTCGGCGGCGTGGATGGCCTCGGGCGGGGTGCCCACGACCGGGACGCCGTTGTCCTTGAGCGCCTGGGCGAGACCGAGCGGGGTCTGGCCGCCGAGCTGGACGATGACACCGGCGATCGGGCCCGCGAGGGACTCCGCGTGGACGATCTCCAGCACGTCTTCGAGCGTCAGCGGCTCGAAGTACAGGCGGTCGGAGGTGTCGTAGTCGGTGGAGACCGTCTCCGGGTTGCAGTTGACCATCACGGTCTCGTAGCCCGCGTCGCTGAGCGCGAAGGAGGCGTGGACGCAGGAGTAGTCGAACTCGATGCCCTGGCCGATGCGGTTCGGGCCCGAGCCCAGGATGATCACGGCGGGCTTCTCGCGCGGCGCGACCTCGCTCTCCTCGTCGTACGAGGAGTAGAAGTACGGCGTCTTCGCCGCGAACTCGGCGGCGCAGGTGTCGACCGTCTTGTAGACCGGGCGGACCCCGAGCGCGTGCCGGACCTCGCGGACGACGTCCTCGCGCAGACCGCGGATCTCGGCGATCTGGACGTCCGAGAAGCCGTGGCGCTTGGCGTCGGCGAGCAGCTCGGGGTGGAGCTTGTCGGCTGCCGCGAGCTCGTCCGCGTACTCCTTGATCAGGAACAGCTGGTCGACGAACCAGGGGTCGATCTTCGTGGCGTCGAAGACCTCTTCCTGGGTGGCGCCGGCCCGGATGGCCTGCATGACGGTGTTGATGCGGCCGTCGGTCGGGACCTTGGCGGTCTCCAGGAGTTCGGCCTTGTCGCCGGGCTCGCCGACGAAGGTGAACTGGCTGCCCTTCTTCTCCAGCGAGCGCAGCGCCTTGTTCAGCGCCTCGGTGAAGTTGCGGCCGATGGCCATGGCCTCGCCCACCGACTTCATGGTGGTGGTGAGGGTGGCGTCGGCGGCCGGGAACTTCTCGAAGGCGAAGCGCGGGACCTTGACGACGACGTAGTCGAGGGTCGGCTCGAAGGAGGCCGGGGTCTTCTCGGTGATGTCGTTGGGGATCTCGTCCAGCGTGTAGCCGACGGCGAGCCGGGCGGCGATCTTGGCGATCGGGAAGCCGGTCGCCTTCGACGCGAGCGCCGAGGAGCGGGAGACGCGCGGGTTCATCTCGATGACGATGACGCGGCCGTCGTCGGGGTTGATCGCGAACTGGATGTTGCAGCCGCCGGTGTCGACGCCGACCTCGCGGATGATCGCGATGCCGATGTCGCGCAGCCGCTGGTACTCGCGGTCGGTGAGCGTCATCGCCGGGGCGACCGTGATCGAGTCGCCGGTGTGGACGCCCATCGGGTCGAAGTTCTCGATGGAGCAGACGACCACGACGTTGTCGGCCTTGTCGCGCATCAGCTCCAGCTCGTACTCCTTCCAGCCGAGGATGGACTCCTCCAGGAGCACCTCGGTGGTCGGGGAGAGCGTGAGGCCCTGACCTGCGATGCGGCGCAGCTCCTCCTCGTCGTGCGCGAAGCCGGAGCCTGCGCCGCCCATGGTGAAGGAGGGGCGGACGACGACCGGGTAGCCGCCAAGCTGGTCGACGCCGTTGAGGACGTCGTCCATCGAGTGGCAGATGACCGAGCGGGCGGACTCGCCGTGGCCGATCTTGGCGTTGACGGCCTCGACGACGCCCTTGAAGAGTTCGCGGTCCTCGCCCTTGTTGATGGCCTCGACGTTGGCGCCGATCAGCTCGACGCCGTACTTCTCCAGCACACCCTGCTCGTGCATGGAGATCGCGGTGTTGAGCGCGGTCTGGCCGCCGAGGGTCGGCAGGAGAGCGTCGGGGCGCTCCTTGGTGATGATCTTCTCGACGTACTCCGGGGTGATCGGCTCGACGTACGTGGCGTCGGCGATCTCCGGGTCGGTCATGATCGTCGCCGGGTTGGAGTTCACCAGGATGACCCGCAGGCCCTCGGCCTTGAGGATGCGGCAGGCCTGGGTGCCGGAGTAGTCGAACTCCGCGGCCTGGCCGATGACGATCGGTCCTGAACCGATGACCAGGACGGACTGGATATCGGTGCGCTTAGGCACGCTGGCCCTCCATGAGGTTCACGAAGCGGTCGAACAGGTAGGCCGCGTCGTGCGGTCCGGCTGCTGCCTCGGGGTGGTACTGGACGCTGAACGCGGGCTGGTCGAGCAGGTGCAGGCCTTCCACCACGTTGTCGTTGAGACAGACGTGGGAGACCTCGGCCCGGCCGTAGGGGGTGTCGGAGACCTTGTCGAGCGGGGCGTCGACGGCGAATCCGTGGTTGTGCGCGGTGACCTCGACCTTGCCGGTGGTGCGGTCCTGCACCGGCTGGTTGATGCCGCGGTGGCCGTACTTCAGCTTGTACGTGCCGAAGCCGAGCGCGCGGCCGAGGATCTGGTTGCCGAAGCAGATGCCGAACAGGGGGGTCTTCCTGGCGAGGACCTCCTTGATGACGGTGAGGTCGACGGTGGCCGGGTCGCCGGGGCCGTTGGAGAGGAAGACGCCGTCGGGGTGCACGGCGTACAGGTCCTCGGCGGTGGCCGTGGCCGGCATCACATGGACCTCGATGCCGCGCTCGGCCATCAGCGCCGGGGTCATGCCCTTGATGCCGAGGTCGATGGCGGCGACGGTGAAGCGCTTCTCACCGACCGCGGGGACGACGTAGGTCTCCTTGGTGGCGACCTCGGCGGAGAGGTCGGCGCCCTTCATCTGGGGGGCTTCCTTGACGCGGGCGAGCAGCGTCGCCTCGTCGGCCAGGGAGGCGCCGGAGAAGATGCCGACGCGCATGGCGCCGCGCTCGCGCAGGTGGCGGGTGAGCGCGCGGGTGTCGATGCCGGAGATCCCGACGACGCCCTGCTTGCTCAGCTCGTCGTCCAGGGAGCGCTGGGAGCGCCAGTTGGACGGGATGCGGGCGGGATCGCGTACGACGTAACCCGCGACCCAGATCTTCGCCGACTCGTCGTCCTCGTCGTTGACGCCGGTGTTGCCCACGTGCGGGGCGGTCATCACGACGACCTGACGGTGGTACGAGGGGTCGGTGAGGGTCTCCTGGTAGCCGGTCATGCCGGTGTTGAACACCGCCTCGCCGAAGGTCTCCCCCACGGCCCCGTAGGCACGGCCGCGGAAGCTGCGGCCGTCCTCCAGGACGAGTACGGCGGGAGCCTGGCCGGCTCCCCGGGTGGAGATCGTCATCGTGCGGTGCCTTCCGTAGTAACTGCTGTGTTCTTGGAGCTGTCGGTCATGGAGTTGATGGCCTCGACCCAGTCCGTGTGCTCGGCCGCCCTGTCCGAGCGGAAGCCGGAGTCGATGAGCTTGTCGCCGTGCTCCCAGGTGACGACCAGCAGGCCGCCCTCCGCGAGGACCTTGCCCGCGATGCCCTTGTCGAGGCGGGCCTCGCGGAGCTGGCCGCGCGGGACGAAGAAGCTGTCCGCCCCGGGCCGTACGACGTCCAGGCCCAGGTCGGTGAGCGTCAGCTCCGCCCTGCTGCGGGTGCCGAGCCCGTGGGCCACGATCCGGTCGAGCCACTGCCCTGCCGTCGTGGACCCGTGGTACCGGCCGTCCATCCTCAGCTTCGCCTCACCGGGCTGCTCCGGCGATTCGGGGAGCTCCGGCAGGTCCGACTGGAGGGTGCCGCGCCACTTCCAGCCCTGGCGCATCAGCCAGTACACGAAGACCACGAAGAGGACCAGCCCGGCGACCCATGCGATGCGCGAGCCCCAGTCGGTCACCTCCGCCGATTTCTGCTCGGCCTCAGCCGCCAACGTAATGAGAGTTGTCACGCGAGTTTCCCGTCCACGACCGTCGCCCGGCCCCGCAGGAAGGTGTGGGTGACGCGTCCCGGCAGCTCGCGGCCCTCGTAGGGGGTGTTGCGGCTGCGGGAGGCGAAGCCCGCGGGGTCCACCTCTCCACGGTAAGCGGCGTCGACGAGCGTGAGGTTCGCGGGCTCACCTGCCGAGACGGGGCGGCCGTGGTTCTCCAGGCGGCCGATGACGGCCGGTGCGAAGGACATCCGCTCGGCGACGCCCGCCCAGTCGAGGAGGCCGGTCTCCACCATCGTCTGCTGGACGACGGACAGCGCGGTCTCCAGGCCCACCATGCCCATGGCGGCGGCGGCCCACTCGCAGTCCTTGTCCTCGTGCGGGTGCGGGGCGTGGTCGGTGGCGACGATGTCGATCGTGCCGTCGGCCAGCGCCTCGCGCAGCGCCAGGACGTCCTTCTCGGTGCGCAGCGGCGGGTTCACCTTGTAGACCGGGTTGTACGAGCGGACCAGCTCGTCGGTGAGGAGCAGGTGGTGCGGGGTGACCTCGGCGGTGACGTCGATGCCGCGCGACTTGGCCCACCGTACGATCTCGACGGATCCGGCGGTCGACAGGTGGCAGATGTGCACGCGGGAGCCGACGTGCTCGGCGAGCAGCACGTCGCGGGCGATGATCGACTCCTCGGCGACGGCCGGCCAGCCGCCGAGACCGAGCTCGGCGGAGACGACGCCCTCGTTCATCTGGGCGCCCTCGGTGAGGCGGGGCTCCTGGGCGTGCTGGGCGACGACGCCGCCGAAGGCCTTCACGTACTCCAGGGCGCGGCGCATGATCACGGCGTCGTCGACGCACTTGCCGTCGTCGGAGAAGACCTTCACCCCGGCGGCGGAGTCGTGCATGGCGCCGAGCTCGGCGAGCTTCTTGCCCTCCAGGCCGACGGTGACGGCGCCGATGGGCTGCACGTCGCAGTAGCCGGATTCCTTGCCGAGCCGGTAGACCTGCTCGACGACGCCGGCGGTGTCGGCGACCGGGAAGGTGTTGGCCATCGCGAAGACGGCGGTGTAGCCGCCGGAGGCGGCGGCGCGGGTGCCGGTGAGGACGGTCTCGGAGTCCTCGCGGCCCGGCTCGCGCAGGTGGGTGTGCAGGTCGACGAGGCCCGGCAGGAGGACCTTGCCGTCGGCCTCGATGACCTCGGCGCCCTCGGCGGAGAGGCCGGTGCCGACCGCCTCGATGGTCTCGCCGTCGATCAGTACGTCCTGGACGTCGCCGCCCAGCACCTTCGCACCGCGGATAAGGATCTTGCTCATGATTACTTGTTCTCCTCGGTACGAGCGGTGTGTGCGGTGGCGGACTCGTTGCCGCCCAGAAGCAGATAGAGGACGGCCATGCGGACGGAGACGCCGTTGGCGACCTGCTCGACGACCGTGCAGCGGTCGGAGTCGGCGACCTCGGCGGTGATCTCCATGCCGCGGACCATCGGGCCGGGGTGCATGACGATGGCGTGCTCGGGCATCTTCGCCATCCGCTCGCCGTCCAGCCCGTACCGCCGCGAGTACTCGCGCTCGGTCGGGAAGAAGGCCGCGTTCATGCGCTCGCGCTGGACGCGCAGCATCATCACCGCGTCCGACTTGGCGAGCACGCTGTCGATGTCGTACGAGACCTCGGCGGGCCAGTTCTCGACGCCGATCGGCAGCAGGGTGGGCGGCGCCACGAGGGTCACCTCGGCGCCCAGGGTGTGCAGCAGGTCGACGTTCGACCGGGCGACCCGGCTGTGCAGGACGTCGCCGACGAGCGTGATCCGCTTGCCTTCGAGGTCCTGCCCGAGCCCGGCGTCACGGCCGACCAGCCGGCGCCGCATGGTGAAGGCGTCCAGCAGGGCCTGCGTGGGGTGCTGGTGGGTGCCGTCACCGGCGTTGATGACGGTCGCGTCGATCCAGTCGGAGGTGGCGAGGCGGTAGGGGGCCCCGCTCGCGCCGTGCCGGATGACGACGGCGTCGACGCCCATCGCCTCCAGGGTCTGCGCGGTGTCCTTGAGCGACTCGCCCTTGGAGACCGAGGAGCCCTTGGCGGTGAAGTTGATGACGTCCGCCGAGAGCCGCTTCTCGGCGGCCTCGAAGGAGATCCGGGTGCGGGTCGAGTCCTCGAAGAAGAGGTTGACGACCGTGCGGCCGCGCAGCGTCGGCAGCTTCTTGATCGGCCGGTCGGCGACCCGGGCCATCTCCTCGGCGGTGTCGAGGATCAGGACGGCGTCGTCGCGGGTGAGGTCGGCGGCCGAGATGAGGTGGCGCATCATCTGGGTTCTCTCCAGGTGTACGGAGGGCTGGGAGGCGTACGAGCAGGCAGCCGTCGCCGTACGACCCGGATCGCGGGCCGCACAGCGGGCAGGCGCTACTTGTCGGCCGGGGCGGTCTGCTTGACACCGAGCAGCACGGTGTCGCGACCGTCCTCCTCGGCGAGCTGGACCTTGACCGTCTCCCGCAACGACGTGGGGAGGTTCTTGCCGACGTAGTCGGCGCGGATCGGGAGTTCACGGTGGCCGCGGTCGACCAGGACCGCGAGCTGGACGGCGCGCGGGCGGCCGAGGTCGCCGAGGGCGTCCAGGGCGGCGCGGATCGTCCGTCCGGAGAAGAGCACGTCGTCGACGAGGACCACCAGGCGGCCGTCGAGGCCGTCGCCGGGGATTTCCGTACGGGCCAGGGCGCGCGCGGGGCGCATCCGCAGGTCGTCGCGGTACATGGTGATGTCGAGGGAGCCGACCGGCACCGGGCGGCCGGTGATCTCCTCCAGCTTGGCGGCGAGCCGGCGGGCGAGGAAAACACCGCGGGTCGGAATGCCGAGGAGTACGACATCGTCGGCGCCCTTGGCGCGTTCGACGATTTCGTGTGCGATACGGGTCAGAACCCGTGCGATGTCGGGGCCTTCGAGAACGGGCCGCGCATCGGAATTGCCGGAAAGGCCGGTGTTGCTGGTGTCCATTTGAAACGGACCTCCTTCTCCGCCTCACGGGACGGTTCTTAAAGGACGTCGGATGTGCGTGTTCCACCGTACCAGGGGCCTTGGATCCCTTCTCTCACGGGGCTCCCACCCGTTCGGCTTGACGCAACCAAGTAACGCTGCGTAACCTCACAGTGAGTTACCAGCCACGCGGCGGAGCCGCAATGTTCCAGCGTCCGGGGAGCTTTATGTCCAGCGAATACGCCAAGCAGCTCGGGGCCAAGCTCCGTGCGATCCGCACCCAGCAGGGCCTTTCCCTCCACGGTGTCGAGGAAAAGTCCCAGGGCCGCTGGAAGGCGGTCGTGGTGGGTTCGTACGAGCGCGGGGACCGCGCGGTGACCGTGCAGCGTCTCGCCGAGCTGGCGGACTTCTACGGGGTTCCGGTCCAGGAGCTCCTGCCGGGCACCACGCCCGGCGGTGCCGCCGAGCCGCCGCCGAAGCTCCGTCTCGACCTGGAGCGTCTCGCGCACGTTCCGGCGGAGAAGGCCGGCCCGCTCCAGCGGTACGCGGCCACCATCCAGTCGCAGCGCGGCGACTACAACGGCAAGGTGCTGTCGATCCGTCAGGACGACCTGCGCACCCTGGCCGTGATCTATGACCAGTCGCCGTCGGTCCTGACCGAACAGCTCATCAGCTGGGGCGTCCTGGACGCGGACGCGCGTCGCGCGGTGGGCCACGAAGAGGTCTGATCCGCCACCTCTCGCGCCGTACGCCGCAAGAGAAGAAACGTCCCGCCGGGGGCGGTGGAGGCAATTACTGCCGCTGCCGCCCCCGGCGGTTTTTCGCTGTCCGCGTTTCCGGCCGCATCCGGCGTCGGCACACCGCATGGGCACACGAAAGGGCCCGCGGTACGGATATCCGTACCGCGGGCCCTTCTCGCAGCGAAATCCCCGCCCGCGCGACAGTGTCAGCTGTCGCTGTCCTCGCGGCGAAGGTTCGGCTTCAGGTCCTTGAAACGGCCGAGCAGACCGTTCACGAACGAGGGGGACTCGTCGGTGGAGAACTCCTTGGCGAGCTGAACCGCCTCGTCGATCACCACGGCGTCCGGGGTCCCGTCCACCCACACCAGCTCGTACGTACCGAGCCGGACGATGTTGCGGTCCACGACCGGCATGCGGTCGAGGTCCCAGCCCTCGGCATAGGTCGCGATGAGCTCGTCGATCCGGGGCGCGTAGCGCGCGTATCCCTCGACGAGTTCCATCGTGTATTCGGTCACCGGCGGCTGTCGCTCGTCGCTCCGCGAGTGCCGGACCCAGTCCGCGAGGACATCCTGCACGGACGTGCCGCGCTGATCGGCCTCGAAGAGGATCTGGAACGCGCGCTTGCGGGCGTTGTTGCGAGCGGCCACGGTTAGCTGTTCACCCGGCCGAGGTAGTCGCCCGTGCGGGTGTCGACCTTGATCTTCTCGCCGGTCGTGATGAACAGCGGGACGCCGATCTCGTAACCGGTCTCCAGGGTGGCGGGCTTGGTGCCACCGGTGGAGCGGTCGCCCTGCACGCCGGGGTCGGTGTGCTGGATGGTCAGCTCGACGGCGGCCGGCAGCTCGACGTAGAGCACCTCGCCGTCGTACTGCGCGACCGAGGCGGTGAAGCCCTCGATCAGGAAGTTGGCGGTGTCGCCGACGGACTTGCGGTCGACCATCAGCTGGTCGTACGTGTCCATGTCCATGAAGACGAAGTACTCGCCGTCCATGTACGAGAACTGCATGTCACGGCGGTCGATGGTGGCCGTCTCGACCTTCGTGCCGGCGTTGAACGTCTTGTCGACGACCTTGCCGGACATCACGCTCTTGAGCTTGGTGCGCACGAAGGCAGGGCCCTTGCCGGGCTTGACGTGCTGGAACTCGACGACGGACCAGAGCTGGCCTCCGTCGAGCTTGAGCACCATGCCGTTCTTGAGGTCGTTCGTGGAAGCCACGGTTGCGGAATCTCCTGGACTGGTGGAACGACCGAAGTGCGCCGCTCGGCAAGCATTGCGCTAGAGCGCGAGCAGTTCCTTGGTCGTAATGGTGAGTAGCTCGGGTCCGCCGTCCGCCTCGGGGCGCACGACGAGCGTGTCATCGATCCGGACCCCGCCCCGACCTGGGAGGTGAACCCCCGGTTCGACGGTGACCGGCACACAAGCGTCCAGTTTACCCATGGCCGACGGTGCCAACTGCGGGTCCTCCACGATTTCGAGTCCCACACCGTGCCCGACGGACGCCGAAAGGGCCTCTCCGTACCCCGCGGCCTCCAGTCCCTGCCGGGCCGCGCGGTCCACTTCTCGGTACTCCACACCGGGTGCCAGCGCCTCCCGGCCGGCCCGCTGGGCGGCGAACACCAGGTCGTAGAGCTCGATCTGCCAGTCGGCGGGAGTGGTGCCGATGACGAAGGTGCGGCCGATCTCGCAGCGGTAGCCCCGGTAGTTGGCGCCCAGGCAGACGGAGAGGAAATCTCCCTCCTCGACCCGGCGGTCGGTCGGCCGGTGGCCGCCGCGGCCCGAGTTCGGGCCCGTACCGACGGAGGTCGCGAAACCGGGGGCGTCGGCGCCGTGGTCGACGAGGCGGCGTTCCAGTTCGAGGGCGAGATGGCGTTCGGTCCGGCCGACCAGGATGGATTCGAGGAGTTCGCCCAGTGCCTGGTCGGTGATCTCGGCGGCGGTGCGCAGGCACGAGATCTCCTCCTGGTCCTTGACGATGCGCTGCTGCTCGACGGCGGAGCCCAGCTCGGCCAGGTGCAGCCGGGGCGCCACCGAGCCGAGCGCCCGGTAGCGGGCCATGGTCAGGTGGTGTTCCTCGACGGCCAGCGAGGTGGCACGGGCGGCCGCCGCGAGCCCTGCGGCGGCGACCGCCGCGTCCGCGCCGGGGGTCGGCAGGACGTGGATGCGCAGGGCCTCGTCGGGGCGGCCCTCGACGGGCGTGCCCTCGGGCGTGCGCGGACACAGCAGTACGTCGCTCTCCGGGCCGCCGGGGCCCAGCAGGACGACGGCACCGGCCGGGGCGCTGCCCGCGAGGTAGCGGACGTTGGCGGGCCGGGAGACGAGCGCGGCGTCACTGCCCGCGGCGGCGGCCCGGTCGCGCAGCCGCCCACGACGGATTCCAAGGACTTCGGACATGCCCCGAGCGTAGGTAAGCCCCTTCACCCCCGCCGCTCCTACGCGTCCGACCGTGTTCCCCGCCCGCGCCCCCTTGCCGAGCCCCCTTGGGCGGCGGGGCCGCCCCCCGGGGGCGGAACGGGCGGGCAAGGGGGCGGCCCCCGACGGAGTCACACAACCCGCCCCCGCCCCACCTACGCCCCCGTACCCCCACACACCCCTACCAAGTCGGCGGACTAGCCATCGCCCTCGCCAACGTCTCATCCAACAACTGCGCCGTCGTCGCCACGTCAAACTGCGAGTTGTCGATGATCGGCAGCCCGGACCCGTACCACCCGGCCATCCGGCCGTGGATCCGCGCCACCTCCTCGTCGCTCAACCGCCTGTTGCCACTGCGCTTGGCATTGCGCTCCAGCACGATCTCCAGCCCCGGCAGCAGAACCACCGGCAGCAGCCCGGGCCCCACATGCCGCTTCCAGCCCCCGAGCCCGACGACAGGCCGGTCCGGAAAGACCGCGTCGTCGACGATGCAGGAGATGTTGTTGGCCAGGAAGTTCCGCGCGGCGAACCCGCACGTCCGCCGCGCGAGCCGGTACTGCGCCTCGGAGTGGTCGTTCCAGCCGGCCTGCGGGTCGGCGAAGCCGGAGCAGACCCACTCGCGGACGTCGTCGAGGCTGATGTGCGCGGTGGGCACCCTGCGGTGCGCGGCCCAGTACTTGGCCACGGTCGTCTTGCCCGCCCCCGCAGGCCCTATCAGCAGCACCGCGAGGGTGGTGTTCCCGGTGTGCGCGGGGGCCGCGGCCGCAGGCGGCGCGGGCAGCGGTACGGGGCCGCCCGGAGGCAGCTGGATGTGCCCGGTGGTGTCACGGGCCCCCGGCGGCACGGGCGCGTGCTGCGGCTGCGGGGCGCCGGGGCCATGCACGGTGAACCCCGTGGCATGCGGCTGAGGCTGAGGCGCGTGCGGCGCCGAGGGCGGCCCCTGCGGCACCGGAGGCGGTTGCGGGGTGCCCTGCGGGTGCGGGGCCGCGCTCGCCCAGGCCGCGCCGGGTCCGTGGGGAGGTGGCAGCGGAGCCCCCACTACGTGCTGCATCCGGTGCCACTCCGTCTCGTACAGGCGACTGTTGCCGGGCCTTGGGGTCCACCCGAAGCGGTGGACCCGGATCGTGTTGATGCTGACCCGCGAAGGCCCACTCGAACCCTCGCACGGTACCGCCTCCGTCCGTTCACCTGATGAACGGCCGGAGGCGATACTAAGTGCCCTGCTCCGAGAGACGGTTGTTTCAGGCGTCGCGTTGCTCCGCGAGCGCGCGAAGCGCCAGCAGATAGGAGCCGATGCCGAAACCGGCGATGGTGCCGCTGGCGACGGCGGCCACCACCGAGGTGTGCCGGAATTCCTCCCGGGTGTACGGATTCGAGATGTGCACCTCGATCAGCGGGGCGGTGCGCTGGGCAGCCGCGTCCCGCATCCCGTACGAGTAGTGCGTGAAGGCACCGGGGTTGAGCACGACCGGAATCGATCCGTCCGCCGCCTCGTGGAGCCAGCGGATCAGCTCGCCCTCGTCGTTGGTCTCACGTACCTCGACGTCGTACCCGAGCTCCTTGCCCAGCTCCCGGCACGCCTCGACGAGTCCGGCGTACGAGGTCGCCCCGTACACATCGGGCTCGCGCGAACCGAGCCGCCCGAGATTGGGCCCGTTGAGGACCAGCACCCGGGTCACGCGGCTCACGCGGCGATCTCGGCGTGTGCGGCCAGCAGCATCGCCGGGTCCGGGCCCTCCAGGACGACGGGCTTGGCGAGGCCGTCCAGGACGATGAAGCGCAGCAGGTCACCGCGCGACTTCTTGTCGACCTTCATGTTCTCCACCAGCTTGGGCCACTGGTCGCCCCGGTAGGTGAGCGGCAGTCCGACCGACTCCAGTACGGAGCGGTGCCGGTCTGCGGTCGCGTCGTCGAGCCGGCCCGCGATCCGCCCGAGTTCGGCGGCGAAGACCATGCCGACCGAAACGGCCGCGCCGTGCCGCCAGTTGTACCGCTCGTTCTTCTCGATGGCGTGCCCGAGGGTGTGCCCGTAGTTGAGGATCTCGCGGAGTCCGGCCTCCTTGAGGTCGCCGGACACCACCTCCGCCTTGACCTTGATCGACCGGACGATCAGCTCGGTGGTGTGCGGCCCCTGGGGGGTGCGCGCCGCCTGCGGGTCCTCCTCGATCAGGTCGAGGATCACCGGGTCGGCGATGAAACCGGCCTTGATGACCTCGGCGAGACCGCTGACGTAGTCGTTGACGGGCAGCGAGTCCAGCGCCGCGAGGTCGCAGAGGACCCCGGCCGGCGGGTGGAAGGCGCCGACGAGGTTCTTGCCCTCGGCGGTGTTGATGCCGGTCTTGCCGCCGACCGCCGCGTCGACCATGCCGAGCACGGTCGTCGGGACGGCGATCCAGCGCACCCCGCGCAGCCAGGTGGCCGCGACGAAGCCCGCCAGGTCGGTGGTGGCCCCTCCCCCGACGCCGACGATCACGTCGGTGCGGGTGAAGTTGGTCTGTCCCAGCGCCTTCCAGCAGTACGCCGCGACCTCGACGGTCTTGGACTCCTCGGCGTTCGGCAGCTGGATCGCGATGACGTCGTACCCCTGCGCGGCCAGGTCCTCGCGCACCGCCTCGCCGGTCTCGGCGAGCGCTTCGGGGTGCAGTACGGCGACCCGCTTGGCCTTCTTCCCGATCAGCCCGGGAAGCTCGCCCAGCAACTGCCGCCCCACCAGCACCTCGTACGCCTCGGTGCCGTCCGTGCCACCTACGGTGATCCGGGTGGGTGCTGCTGCCTTGTCCGTCATGCGTCCTTCAACTCCAGTGCGTCGAGGACCGCCTGGGCGACCTCTTCGGGGGTGCGTCCGTCGGTGGCGACGACCACCCGGGCGACTTCGGTGTACAGGCTGCGGCGGGCCTCCATCAGCTCGCGCCACTGCTTGCGCGGATTGACGGCGAGCAGCGGGCGGGCCTGGTTGAGCCCGGTGCGCTTGACCGCTTCCTCCACGTCCATCGACAGATAGACGACGGGGTGCGCGCAGAGCAGTTCGCGGGTCGCCCCGTCGAGGACCGCCCCGCCGCCGAGCGCGAGTACGCCCGTGTGCTCGGCGACCGCCGTACGGACCGCCTCGCGTTCCAGGGCGCGGAAGTGCTCCTCGCCGTCGTCGACGAAGATGTCGGCAATCTCACGTCCCTGAGCTGCGACGATGTCCGCGTCGGTGTCCCGGTGGGCCAGCCCGAGCCGCTCTGCGAGGAGGGCTCCGACGGTGGTCTTGCCGACCCCCATCGGACCGACGAGGACGATCTTCGGCCCGTTCGGTGTGCCGGTCACCGGATCTGGAGGTTGTCGAGGTACGACTGCACGTTGCGCCGCGTCTCGCCGACGCTGTCCCCGCCGAACTTCTCGGCGACCGCGTCCGCGAGGACCAGCGCCACCATGGCCTCGGCCACGATGCCCGCCGCCGGAACGGCGCACACGTCGGAGCGCTGGTGGTGCGCGGCGGCGACCTCGCCGGTCGCGACGTCGATCGTGGCCAGCGCGCGCGGCACCGTCGCGATGGGCTTCATCGCGGCCCGCACACGCAGCAGTTCACCGGTGGACATGCCGCCCTCGGTGCCGCCTGCCCGGCCGGTGGTGCGCTTCACGCCGTCCGCCGTCGGGACGATCTCGTCGTGCGCCTTGGAGCCCGGCACCCGCGCCAGGTCGAAGCCGTCGCCGACCTCGACGCCCTTGATGGCCTGGATGCCCATGAGGGCGCCCGCGAGCCGCGAGTCGAGACGGCGGTCCCAGTGCGTGAACGAACCGAGCCCGACGGGCACGTTGTACGCCAGTACCTCGACGACGCCGCCCAGGGTGTCGCCATCCTTGTGGGCCTGGTCGATCTCCGCGACCATCGCCTTCGACGCGTCCGCGTCCAGGCAGCGCACCGGGTCCTCGTCCAGCTTCGCCTCGTCGGCGGGGACCGGCACGACCCCGTACGGAGCCTTGGCGGCGGCCAGCTCGACGACGTGCGAGACGATCTCGATGCCGGTGGTCTGCTTCAGGTACGAACGGGCCACGGTGCCCAGCGCGACGCGCGCCGCGGTCTCCCGCGCGCTCGCCCGCTCCAGCACCGGACGCGCCTCGTCCAGCGCGTACTTCTGCATGCCCGCGAGGTCCGCGTGGCCGGGCCGGGGGCGGGTCAGCGGCGCGTTGCGCGCCAGCTTGGCCAGCTCCTCGGGGTCCACGGGGTCGGCCGACATGACCTGCTCCCACTTGGGCCACTCGGTGTTGCCCACCATGATCGCGACGGGGCCGCCCATGGTGAGGCCGTGCCGGACGCCGCCGAGGAAGGTGACCTCGTCCTTCTCGAACTTCATGCGGGCGCCGCGCCCATAACCGAGCCTCCGGCGCGCCAGCGCGTCCGCCACCATGTCCGTGGTGATCGGCACACCGGCGGGAAGTCCCTCCAGCGTCGCGACGAGTGCGGGTCCGTGGGATTCTCCCGCGGTCAGCCAGCGCAACCTGCTCAACGATGCTCCTCATACTCGCGCCCGGAACTGCGATGACGCAGCCCGGATGCGCGGCCCGGACCCGCCGTCCCCGATCCTCCCACGTTCCGGCACCCGCCCCTGCCCCAGGTCCATCACTCGGACCGAAAGCTCACTTGGCGGACAGTGCCCGTTCGCCGGCGGCCCGCATGACGGCGAGCGGCGCGGCGGCCGCACCCGTCATCCGCTCGACCTGGAGCACCGCCTGGTGCACGAGGAGGTCGAGCCCGCCGACCACCGCTCCCCCGCGCCCGGACCAGGCCGAGGCGAGGGCCGTGGGCCACGGCTCGTAGAGCACGTCGAAGAGCGTCCCGACGGCCCCGGGCACGTTCTCGGCCAGCTCGTCGGTGGTCCCCGCCGGGGTCGTCGCGATCACCAGCGGCGCCGCGAAGGCCTCGCGCGCGTCCGCCCAGTCGGCGGCCCGCACGTCCACCCCGAGCCGCTCGCCCCAGGTCCGCATCTCGGCCGCGCGCGCTTCACTGCGTACGTACGCGGTGACGGGCCCGGCGCAGATCCTGGCCAGCGCGGCCAGTGCGGACGAGGCCGTCGCGCCCGCGCCCAGGATCGCCGCCGACTCGACCTTTTCCACCCCGCGCTCGCGCAGGGCGGAGATCATGCCTGGGATGTCCGTGTTGTCGCCGAGCCGCCGCCCGTCCTCCGTGAAGACGACGGTGTTGACCGCCTCCACCGAGGCCGCCGTCTCGCTGACCTCGTCGAGCAGCGGAATGATCGCCCGCTTGAGCGGCATGGTCAGCGAGAGCCCCGCCCACTCCCGCCCCAACTCCCCGATGAATCCGGGGAGTCGGGCCTCGTCCACCTCGAAGCGTCCGTACGTCCAGCCATCGAGGCCGAGCTCCGCGTAGGCGGCGCGGTGCAGGACCGGGGAGAGCGAGTGGGCGATGGGCGAGCCGAGGACGGCGGCCCGCCGCGTCTCAGCGGCCCTTCTGGCTGGCATTGAACTTTTCCTTCAGCTTGAGGAACTCGTCGTGCGTCTTGGCGAACTCGGTCTTGCTCTTGCCGTCGGTCGCCACGAAGTAGAGCCAACCGTCGCTGGTCGGATTCACCGCTGCGGAGAGGGCGTCCTCGCTGGGGTTGTTGATGGGGCCGGGCGGCAGACCGGTGTTCGTGTACGTGTTGTAGGGGTGCTTGTCCTTCTTGATCTCTTCTTCGCCAATGTTGATGTTGCTCTGACCCTTGGCGTAGTTGTAGGTCGAGTCGAACTGGAGCTTGCCCACGGTCTGCGGGTTGTACTTGAGGCGGTTGTAGATGACCTCGGAGATCTTGCGGTAGTCGTCGTGCGTCTTGCCCTCGGCCTCGACGAGGCTGGCCACGATGAGCAGCTCGAAGGGCTTGAGCTTCAGCTTCGCCGCCTCGCCCGTGATGTTCTGCGCCTCGTAGTACGAGGTCGCCTTCGACACCATCTTCTTGAGCACGTCCTCGGGCTTGGTGCCCTTGGACATCGGATACGTACCGGGGTAGAGGAAGCCCTCCAGCCGGTCCATGATCACGGTGTCCTTGGGCACCCAGGAGGGCAGGCCCAGTTCGTTGATCTTGTCCGTGGCGATCTTCTTGGTGGTGCCTTCGGCGAGTTCGAGCCGCTTGTCGATCTGCTTGTACACCGCGGCGTTCCGCGTGCCCGGAGGCAGGATGTAGTTGGTGCGGCTCTTCGGGTCGAGCATGAGCTCGACCGCGCTGGCCGCGGACATGCCCGAGCGCAGGACGTAGGCGCCGGGCTGGAGGGTGCGGCCCTTGGGGTTCTTCTCCGCCGCGGCTGTGAAGGCGTCGACGCTCTTGACGACGCCCGCCTTCTTCAGCGCATTGCCGATCTCGTTGAGGCCCGCCTGGTCCTTGATCTCGATCGCGACCTGGCCCGTGCCCTCGCCCTCGAAGTCCTCGGCCGCGCCGAAGCGGGCCTTCAGGAAGTCGTAGCCGAAGTAGGCGATCCCGCCCAGCCCTCCCAGAAGGACGGCCGAGACCACCAGACAGGCGACGCCGTTGCGGCTCTTCTTCTTGCCCTTGCCGCCGCCCTTGCCGCGGCGCGAGGAGGGCTCGTCGTCGTACTCGTCGTCATCGTCCGCGGCGCGCCCGGACCGACGGTTGTCGTCGGTGCCGGTGAAGAAGGGGTGCTCCTCCTCGACAGGAGCGTCCGGGTCCCAGTCGGTGGCCGGTTCGGGCGGGGCCTGCCGCTGGCCGGGGGGCTGCGGCGGGGGGTAGGCCTCGGGGGTGCCGTAGAAGTCGTGCTGGCCGGTGTCGTAACCGGGCTGCTGGCCGCTGTACGGGTCGGTGGGGTTCATCCCGTACGGAATCGCCTGGCCCTGGCCGGTGTCCCAGCCGTCCTGGTAACCCTGCTGGGGCTGCTGGCCGTAGCCCTGCTGCTGCGGGTACTGCTGGTGCAGTTGCTGCTGGGGGTACTGCTGACCGTCGTAGTACGGCTGCTGGGGCTGGCCCTGCTGCGGGTACTGCTGCGGCGCCTGGCCGCCGCCGTACGTGTCCTGCCCGTACGGCGACTGCCCGTGCGCGGCCTGCTGCCCGTGCCAACCCTGGCCACCCTGGTCCCCGTACAACGGGTCCTCGGGGTGCCACGGTTCGGAGCCCTGACCCCGGCCATACTCAGTCATCGGTCCCCTAGAGCCGCTGGGCGGCGGGTGTGGCGCGCGTGGGGCACGATCCGACCCGCCTCGTTTCCTGTGCGGCAGCTGTTCGAACGCCGCCACGGCGCGGAACGTTACCGTATCGCGATCAGACAACCACTTCGACGTCTTCGCCCGGGAGCTCTCCCGACACCCGTTCGGCCTCAAGCGCGTTCTGAAGAATGACAATCGCGGCGGCCTGGTCGATGACAGACCGGCCCTTTTTGGACTTCACGCCCGAGGCCCGCAGCCCCTGACTGGCCGTCACTGTGGTCATCCTCTCGTCCACGAGCCGAACGCCGACGGGCGCGATGCCCTTGGCGAGCTCCTGGGCGAAGGCCCTGACCTTGGCCGCGGCCGGCCCCTCGCCCCCGTTGAGGGAGCGAGGGAGGCCGACCACCACTTCGAGGGGTTCGTACTCCTCGACCAGCTGCTTCAGCCGCCGGTGGGCGGCCGGGACGTCACGTCCCGGCACGGTCTCCACCGGGGTGGCGAGGACCCCGTCGGGGTCGCACGAGGCGACCCCGATCCGGGCGTCCCCGACGTCGATCGCGAGCCGGCGTCCGCGTCGCATCAGGCGGTTTCCCCGACGAGGCGCTCGACGGCGTCGATGGCGTCGCCGATGGCCTCGACGCTGGTGCCGCCGCCCTGGGCGACGTCCGGCTTGCCACCGCCACCGCCGCCGAGGGTCTTGGCGGCGGTGCGCACCAAGTCACCGGCCTTCAGGCCGCGCTGACGGGCCGTCTCATTGGTGGCGATGACGGTCAGCGGGCGGCCGTTGGCGGTGGTGAACAGCGCCACCACGGCGGCCCGGTCGCCCTGGATGCGGCCGCGGACGTCGAGGACCAGCTTGCGCAGGTCGTCGGCGGAGGTGCCGTCGGGCACCTGGCCGGTGACCAGGGCGACGCCCTTGACGTCCTTGGCTCCGGCGACGAGTCCGGCGGCGGCCTGGAGCACCTTCTCCGCGCGGAACTTCTCGATCTCCTTCTCGGCGTCCTTCAGCTTGCCGAGCATCGAGGAGATCTTCTCCGGGAGTTCCTCGGGGCGGCCCTTGACCAGCTCCTGGAGCTGGGCGACGACCGTGTGCTCGCGGGCCAGGAACTTGTACGCGTCGACGCCGACCAGGGCCTCGATACGGCGTACGCCCGAGCCGATCGAGGACTCGCCGAGCAGCTTCACCAGGCCCAGCTGGGCGGTGTTGTGGACGTGCGTACCGCCGCACAGCTCCTTGGAGAAGTCGCCGATGGTGACCACGCGGACGCGCTCGCCGTACTTCTCGCCGAACTCGGCGATGGCGCCCTGCTTCTTGGCGTCGTCGATCGACATGACCTCGGCCTGGACGTCCAGCTCGTGCGAGAGGACCTCGTTGATCCGCTGCTCGACGTCGATCAGCACGTTGCCCGGCACGGCGGCCGGGGAGCCGAAGTCGAAGCGGAAGCGGCCGGGCTGGTTCTCGGAACCGGCCTGGGCGGCCGTCGGGCCGAGCGCGTCGCGCAGCGCCTGGTGGGTGAGGTGCGTGGCGGAGTGGGCGCGGGCGATGGCGTTGCGACGGTGTACGTCGATGATCGCCTGGGCCTGGGCGCCGACGGTGACCTCGCCGACCTGGACGACGCCCTTGTGGACGTACACGCCGGGGACCGGCTTCTGGCAGTCGCGGACCTCGACGATGGCGCCGCTGTCCAGCTTGATGCGGCCGGTGTCGCCGATCTGGCCGCCGCCCTCGGCGTAGAACGGGGTGCGGTCCAGCACGATCTCGACGTCGTCGCCCTCGGTGGCGACCGGCGAGGGCACGCCGTCGACGAGGATGCCGACGACGCGGGACTCGCCGACCGTGGAGGTGTAGCCGATGAAGTCGGTCTCGCCTGCGGCGTCCGCGATCTCGCGGTAGCCGGACATGTCGGCGTGGCCGTGCTTCTTGGCCTGGGCGTCGGCCTTGGCGCGGTCCCGCTGCTCCTTCATCAGGCGGCGGAAGCCGTCCTCGTCCACCGAAAGGCCCTGCTCCTGGGCCATTTCGAGGGTGAGGTCGATCGGGAAGCCCCAGGTGTCGTGGAGCAGGAACGCCTTGTCGCCGGAGAGGACGCTGCCACCGGCGGCCTTGGTCTCGGTGACGGCGGTGTCCAGGATGTTGGTGCCGCCCTTGAGGGCCTTGAGGAAGGCGGCCTCTTCGGCGAGGGCCACGCCCAGGATGCGCTGGCGGTCGGTGATGAGCTCCGGGTACTGCTGGCCCATCGTGTCGACGACCGTGTCCACGAGTTCCTGGACGACGGGGCCGGTGGCACCCATGAGGCGCATGTTGCGGATGGCGCGGCGCATGATGCGGCGCAGGACATAGCCGCGGCCCTCGTTGCCGGGGGTGACGCCGTCGCCGATGAGCATCACGGAGGTGCGCATGTGGTCGGCGACCACGCGCATCGAGACGTCGCTGCCCTGGGCGGCGCCGTAGCGCACACCGGTCAGCTCGGTGGCCTTGTCCATGACGACGCGCAGGGTGTCGGTCTCGTACATGTTCTGTACGCCCTGGAGGATCATGGCGAGGCGCTCCAGGCCGAGGCCCGTGTCGATGTTCTTCGACGGGAGCTCGCCGAGGATCTCGAAGTCCTCCTTGCCGAGGCCGGCCCCGCGCTCGTACTGCATGAAGACCAGGTTCCAGATCTCCACGTAGCGCTCGTCGTTGACGGCCGGGCCGCCCTCGACGCCGAACTCGGGGCCGCGGTCGTAGTTGATCTCCGAGCACGGGCCGCAGGGTCCGGGGACGCCCATCGACCAGTAGTTGTCCTTCTTGCCGAGGCGCTGGATGCGCTCGGCGGGGACGCCGATCTTCTCCCGCCAGATCTCCTCGGCCTCGTCGTCGTCGAGGTAGACGGTGATCCAGAGCTTCTCGGGGTCGAGGCCGTAGCCGCCGTCGTCGACGGACTTCGTCAGGATCTCCCAGGCGAAGCGGATGGCCCCTTCCTTGAAGTAGTCCCCGAAGGAGAAGTTGCCGCACATCTGGAAGAACGTGCCGTGCCGGGTGGTCTTGCCGACCTCTTCGATGTCCGGCGTACGGACACACTTCTGGACGCTGGTGGCGCGCTGCCAGGGGGCCTTGACCTCACCCAGGAAGTACGGCTTGAAGGGCACCATGCCCGCCGGGACCAGAAGCAGAGTCGGGTCGTCCGCGATGAGCGACGCCGAAGGGACAACGGTGTGACCGCGCTCCTCGAAGAAGCTCAGCCAGCGGCGACGAATTTCTGCCGACTCCATCAGTGGTCCTCATTCCGGTTGAACGAATTCCCGTGTCGATACGGGGAGTTGGTGGTGTGGTGCGAAGGCTTGGGCTGGTCGAGCGCCGCAGCGTAGCGCTGCGGCGGGAGCGCTCGCGCGTCGTCGGGGGCCGCGTCCAGGCCGAGCGCGTCGCCGAGTTCGGCCTCGCGCTGGACCATGCCGGCCCGCACGTCGAGCGCGAAGTCCTTGAGCTTGTGACCCGCTTCGACGGCCTTGTCGGCGGCCTGCGCGGCGAGGCTCTCGGGAGTCAGCGCCTTGATCTTGCGGTTGACCTTCTGGGTGGCCCACACGCCGGCGGCTGCGCCTGCGGTGAACCAGAACGTACGGCGGAACATCGCTGCGTCAGTCCTTAGGTCCGCGGGAACCCCGGCCGTTTCGCTTCGCCCGTCGCGCGGAGGGCAGCGTCCGGCCGACGATCACGGTACGGCGGTCCGGAACCGGCGGCTCCGGGTTCTTCTTGCGGCCGATCGCCTGTCGCACTCCGTACCCGAAGGCGGCGACCTTGACCAGGGGGCCACCGAAGGTGGAGGCGACGGTGGAGGAGAGCGCGGAGGCGTTGGAGGTGACCTCGGCGACGTCGGAGGCGATCGCGTCGACCCGGTCCAGCTGGGTCTGCGCGGATCGTACGGTCGCGGAGGCGTCGGACAGCAGCGGTACCGCCTGCTCGGTCACCTCGGCCACCATCCGGGTCGTCGCCCTGAGCGTCTGCGCCAGCCTCACCAGAACCACGGCGAGGAAGGAGACGAGAATCGCCCAGAAGACGGCCACCAGGATGCCGGCCACCTCTCCACCGGACACGTTTCACTCCCTGCTGCGTCGAGCTGTGTGGTCACGAAAAGTCGTTCCGCGAGCCTATCGCGCCGGGGCCGCGACCCCGTACCGCATATCGCGCGCCCGGGAATGCGCAAACCCGCCGCTCCCCGCCTCGCGAGGAGGCGGGAAGACGACGGGCAGTGCACGCAAGTGCGGGGAGTACTGCGCCGAATCAGCGGGCGTAGTACTCGACGACCAGCTGCTCGTCGCAGATGACCGGGATTTCCTTGCGGTTCGGGTCGCGGTCCAGGCGGAAGGCCAGGGCCTTCAGGTTGACCTGGAGGTAGCGCGGGGTCTCGCCCTCCGTGTCGTAGCCACCCTCACGGGCGACCTGGAAGGGGACCTTCTCGCGGCTGCGCTCGCGGACCATCACGACGTCGTCGGGACGGACGCGGAACGACGGCTTGTCGACCTTGCCGCCGTTGACCTCGATGTGGCCGTGAACGACCATCTGGCGGGCCTGGTAGATGGTGCGGGCGATGCCCGAACGCAGGACCAGGGCGTCGAGGCGACGCTCAAGCTCGACGACCAGCGCCTCGCCCGTCTTGCCTTCGGCCTTCTTGGCGCGGTCGTAGGCGCGCGCCATCTGGCGCTCGCTGATGTCGTACTGGGCGCGCAGACGCTGCTTCTCCAGCAGACGGACCTTGTAGTCCGAGTTCTGCTTGCGGCCACGGCCGTGCTCGCCCGGCGGGTAGGGGCGCGACTCGAAGTACTTGACGGCCTTCGGCGTCAGCGCAATGCCGAGCGCGCGGCTCTTCTTGACCTTGGGGCGGGACTGGTTCGGCACGAACCAACCTCTCTATCTGTTCGGAATACGGCTTCACCAGGGTTAAGGGAGGTCGCATCCGCAGCCTGGGAAACCCCTCCAAGACTTCTGGACGGGCAGCCGCTCCCTGGGTCTGGGCACTATGTGCAGCACGCGAGTGGCCCGTCGATCCTTGGGTTTCCCCGGGATGACGGGCTGCCCGCGACACCTTCAACGGTGCGCGACGCTCCTGGAACACCCTCGAAAGGGGCTCCGGCTGCATGTCCCGTTCTGGTGGTGCCGGTACGAGACCGGACACGGGACGCAGCACTTCGGTCGATTGTACTAGGCCACCTGTGATGCTGCGGACCGGGGCGTCAGGTGCAGGTCCCCAGCATCTCGAAGAGCGCGCCCTTCTCCGGCGGCGTCACGGTCAGCGCGTACTTCACCTTGATGCCGGTCCAGCGGCGGGCGTACTCGCACCAGTATGCGCGGCGCGGCTTCCACTTGTCGGGGGTCTTGCTGCTCTTGTCGTAGTTGGCCTGCTTGTCGACGGCGAGGAGTACGTCGAGGTCGTTGGCGTACGCGAGCCGCTTCTCGGGGGTCCACGCCCAGGCTCCGGCCCGCCAGGCGGCGCCGAGCGGGACGACGTGGTCGGTCTGGATCTGCGAGGCGCGGCGGTAGGCGTACGGGAGGTCCTTGCCGGTGTACGGGTCGTGGAGCACGCCGGACAGCGGGACGCACGCGTCGTGCCTGCCCTGCTCGGTCACGGTCAGGTCCCGGTTGAGGACGTCGTCGCGGGTGTCGCAGCCGTTGCGCCCGCCGGGGGCGTCGGTCTCGTCGGACCAGGTCTCGCCGAACTCGGCCCTGTTGTACGTCTCCCAGTTCTGGCCCCGGGCGACGGTGAGGCCGGCCAGTCCGGTGCGGGCCCCGGCGGCGGTGGGCGGGAAGCCGGGGCTGGTGAGCGGGGCGGCAGTGGGCTGCGGCGGGGGCGTCTCGGCATGGTGGCAGGCGGACAGCGCGGTGAGGCACGCGAGCAGGACCACCGGACGTCGGGCCATGTCCGGAGCCTAGGCCGCAGTGCCCGGCCCTGCCCGTTCAGCCCTGCCCGTTCAGCCGCTCGCGCACCTTCTCCACCACGTCCGCGTAGCGTGCCTCGGCCCCGTACCGGGTGGGGGTGTAGTACTGGCGGCCGTGCACCTCGTCCGGGGCGTACTGCTGGGCGGCGATGCCGCCGGGGACGTCGTGCGGGTAGACGTACCCCTGGGCGTGGCCCAGTTTGGCGGCGCCCTTGTAGTGGCCGTCGCGCAGGTGGGGCGGGACGGCTCCGGCGAGGCCGTTGCGCACGTCCGCCTGGGCGGCGGCGATGGCGAGGGTCGCCGCGTTGGACTTGGGGGCCAGGGCCAGCGCGATGGTGGCGTGGCTCAGGGTCAGGGCGGCCTCGGGGAAGCCGATCATGGCGACGGCCTGGGCGGCGGCGACCGCAGTGGGCAGGGCCGTCGGGTCGGCGAGGCCGATGTCCTCGCTGGCGGAGATCATCAGGCGGCGCGCGATGAACCGGGGGTCCTCGCCCGCCTCGATCATCCGGGCCAGGTAGTGCAGGGCGGCGTCCACGTCCGAGCCCCGGATGGACTTGATGAGGGCGCTGGCCACGTCGTAGTGCTGGTCGCCGTCGCGGTCGTACTTCACGGCGGCCCGGTCGACGGTCTCCTCGACCGTCTCCAGGGTGATCTCCGCGTCGCCCTTGGAGAGCGCCGCTCCGGCCGCCGCCTCCAGGGCGGTCAGCGCGCGCCGGGCGTCACCGCCGGAGATCCGCAGCAGATGGTCCTCGGCGTCCTCGGCGAGGGTGACCGCGCCGCCGAGGCCGCGCTCCTCGGTGAGCGCCCGGCGGACCAGTCCGCGCAGGTCGTCGTCGGTGAGGGATTCGAGGGTCAGGAGCAGCGAGCGGGAGAGCAGCGGGGAGATGATCGAGAAGTACGGGTTCTCGGTTGTGGCCGCGATGAGGGTGACCCAGCGGTTCTCCACGGCGGGCAGCAGGGAGTCCTGCTGGGCCTTGCTGAAGCGGTGGATCTCGTCGAGGAAGAGGACGGTCTCCTTGCCGTACCCGCCCGACGCGCGGCGGGCGCCCTCGATGACCGCCCGTACTTCCTTCACGCCCGCCGTGATCGCGGAGAGTTCCACGAAGCGCTTCTGGGTGGCCTGGCTGACGACGTACGCCAGGGTCGTCTTCCCGATGCCCGGCGGGCCCCAGAGGATCACG
The DNA here is from genome assembly GCF_055579625.1 of Streptomyces sp. NPDC032721. Classification (NCBI taxonomy): domain Bacteria; kingdom Bacillati; phylum Actinomycetota; class Actinomycetes; order Kitasatosporales; family Streptomycetaceae; genus Streptomyces; species Streptomyces sp. NPDC032721. The sequence goes on from NZ_JBVIMX010000030.1 coordinate 55,044, forward strand.
GACGACGGTCCTGCCGGGCCGCCGCCGCCCTCCCCCACCAGGCGGCGCAGCGGTGAGCCCGGCTTGAGGAGGTGCTTCTGTCCGAAGACCTCGTCCAGGGTGCGCGGGCGCATCCGGACGGCCAGGGGGCTGCTGGACGGGTCCTTTTCCTGGCGGTCTTCCGCTGCTGCGGTAAAGAGATCGGGCTCCACACCAGAAGCCTAGGTCAGCCCACTGACAACGCGGTCGGCGGACGGCTTCCCCGGGGACCTCAGCTGGTCCAGAAGCTCCACCAGTTGGTCAGGATCAGGATGCCGATGGCACCGATCCAGAGCACCGGCGGCACCCAGTGGAACTCGACCAGACCGCTGCGCAGCCAGCGCGGCGCCGGGAGGATGCGGTGCTTGAGGTTGTGGACGGTGACGTAGCAGAACATCACGATGGTGGCGACCCAGGCGAGGCAGCACCACAGGCACAGCGAGCGGATCGTGTAGAGCGACTGGTACTGGAGGTAGGTGCAGAAGGCGACGCCGAAGAGGGTGCCCGCGTTGAGCCCGAGCCAGTACCAGCGCTTGTAGCGGGCCCCGGCGAGGAGGGCGACGCCGATGGCGATCACCATGCCGTACGTGACGAGGCCGAGCATGGGGTTGGGGAAGCCGAAGAACGCCGCCTGGTCGCTCTTCATGATGTTCCCGCAGGCCACTACGGGGTTGAGGCTGCACCCGGGGGTGAAGTTCGGGTCCTCCAGCAGCTTGAACTTGTCGATGGTGATGATCCAGGCGGCGACCAGTCCGGCCGCTCCCGTGATGATCAGCATCCAGGCGAACGCCCGGCCGGCCCCGATGAGGCCCATGCCGTCCCGCTCGTCCCGTTCCCCGGACGTGTCGCCCGACACGTCGTCAACCGCTGTCGTCGTCATATCGCCGTTCCGTCGCTGCCGTGGCCTGTGAAGCAGGGTTCATTCTGCCGCACGGGGGAAGCCGTGCGCCGTTCGTAGGACATAAGCAGTCAAAGGACGAGTGCACGAACGGCACGGAAAGTCCGGTTCGCGCTCCCCCTCAAGGTTCATGACGGAACTCGCGGTACGGGTAAGGGGATTGCGCAAGCGGTACGGCGAAGTGGCCACCGTGGACGGCCTCGACCTGGACATACGGCGAAGTGACGGTGCTGGGCGCGGACCCGGCGAGGGCGGACCACGACTGGCGTTCGAGGGTGGGCATCGTCCGGCAGGACGAATCGGCGCCCGCCGCATTGACGGCCCGCGAGACCGTGACCCGGGCCGGCGGGTGAGCGGGGGCGGGCGTACGAGGGAGGGGCCCGGCATCGACCGATGCCGGGCCCCTCCCTCGTACGGAATCCGCGGTGGATCAGCCCAGGCGGCGCTGGATCTCCGCGACGACCGCGTCCAGCGCGATCGGCTCCTGCTCGCCGGACTCCATGTCCTTGAGCTGGACCTGGCCCTCGGCGAGGTCGCGCTCACCGGCGACGACGACATAGCGGGCGCCGCTGCGGTTGGCGTTCTTCATGGCGCCCTTGAGGCCCTTGCCGCCGTAGCTGAAGTCGGCGGCGACGCCGGCCCTGCGCAGCTCGGTGACCGTACCGAAGAGCACCCGGCGGGCCTCCTCGCCCAGCGGGACCGCGTACACGGCGGTGGCCGACGGGATGTCGAGGGTGACGCCCTCGGCCTCCAGCGCGAGCACCGTGCGGTCGACGCCGAGCGCCCAGCCGACGGACGGCAGCGCGGGGCCGCCGATCATCTCGGACAGGCCGTCGTAGCGGCCGCCGCCGCCCACCGCGGACTGCGAGCCGAGACCGTCGTGGACGAACTCGAAGGTGGTGCGGGTGTAGTAGTCGAGCCCGCGGACCAGCTTCTCGTCGTCCTCGAAGGCGACGCCCGCGGCGGTGATCAGCGCGCGCACCTCCTCGTGGTACGCCTTGCACCCGTCGCACAGGTAGTCGCGCAGCACCGGGGCGCCGACCAGCTGCTTCTGCACGTCCGCGCGCTTGTCGTCGAGGACCCGCAGCGGGTTGATCTCGGCGCGGCGGACGGTCTCCGCGTCGAGGTCGAGTCCGCGCAGGAAGGACTGGAGGGCCTCCCGGTAGACGGGGCGGCACTCCTTGTCGCCGAGCGAGTTCAGCAGGATGCGGAAGTTCCGCAGGCCGAGCGAGCGGTACGCCTGGTCGGCCAGGATGATCAGCTCGGCGTCCAGCGCGGGGTCCTCGGCGCCGATGGCCTCGGCTCCGACCTGCGAGAAGTGGCGGTAGCGGCCCTTCTGCGGGCGCTCGTAGCGGTAGTACGAGCCGGAGTACCAGAGCTTGACGGGGAGGTTGCCGGCCTTGTGGAGGTTGGCCTCCAGGGCCGCGCGCAGCACGGAAGCGGTGCCTTCGGGGCGGAGCGCGAGCCTGTCGCCGCCCTTGGTCTCGAAGGCGTACATCTCCTTGGTGACGATGTCGGTGGACTCGCCGACACCGCGCGCGAACAGTTCGACGTTCTCGAATCCGGGCGTCTCGATGTAGCCGTAGCCGGAGTTCCTCAGCGGTGCGGAAATGGCCTCACGCACCGCGAGATAGGTCGCGGAGTCCGGGGGAAGCAGGTCGTACGTGCCCTTGGGGGCCTGAAAAGTACTCACGGGAGGTGTGTCACATTCCTCGTCGGGGGGCGGGCGCGCCGCTCAGGTCCCGCAGATACGGGTTGGTGGCGCGCTCCTGGCCGATGGTCGTCTGGGGGCCGTGTCCGGACAGCACCACGGTCGAGTCCTCCAGCGGCAGGCACACGCGGGCGAGCGACTGCAGGAGTTCGTCGTGGGAGCCACCGGGGAAGTCGGTGCGTCCTACGGAGCCGGCGAACAGCAGGTCGCCCGAGAAGAGGATCTGCGGGATGTCCGCGGCCTCGGGCAGCCTGAAGGTCACCGACCCCCTGGTATGGCCGGGCGCGTGCGACACGGTGAGGTCCAGACCGGCGAGCTTGAGCTCGGCCCCGTCGTGCAGTTCCTTGAGGTCGTCCGGTTCGCCCACCGTGAGCTCGCCCATCAGCTGTGCGCCCAGGGAGCGGCCGAGTGCCTTCTCCGGGTCGCTCAGCATGAAGCGGTCCTCGGGGTGGATCCACGCGGGTACGTCCTTGGCCCCGCAGACGGGGACGACGGAGGCGACGTGGTCGATGTGGCCGTGGGTGAGCACGACGGCGACGGGCTTCAGCCGATGCTTCTTCAGCGTCTCCTCGACACCCTGGGTGGCCTGGTGGCCGGGGTCGATGATCACGCACTCCTCGCCTGCGGCGGGGGCGACCAGGTAGCAGTTGGTCCCCCAGGCCCCGGCGGGGAACCCGGCAATTAGCACGATCGTCCTCGATAAAGTCGTCCGACGGGGAGCCGACCGTGGCCGGCTTGTATTGCGTACGCAATAGAAAGAAGCCTACCGGCGCTGCTCATCGCACAGCTAACCCATATACGGTTCGGGCTGACCTGCTCGGTCGGACAGGCGTCCGCACCGCATTCGACACGTACGAGGAGAACACCCGGTGGTCACCAGCGATCAGCGGCGGCGCCAGCTCGCCAGGGAAAAGTTCGAGCGCCAGCAGCAGCGGCGGGCGGAACGACAGCGCAGGAACCGGCGCCGTACCGCGGTGATCGGCGCGGCGCTGGCCGTCGTCGTCGCCGGCACGGTGAGCGCCTGTGCGGCCGGCGTCTTCGACTCGAAGGATGACAAGGGCGGCAAGGTCGCGGGCAGCGGCAGCGGCTCCGACGCCTCGAAGAAGTCCGACCCGTGCAAGGAGCCCGCCCCCGGCGAGGTCGCCAAGCTGTCCTTCGACAAGGAGCCCGCGCTCACTGTCGACAAGTCGGCAACGTACAAGATGAAGCTCCGGACCACCTGTGGCGACATCGACCTGGAGCTGGACGCGAAGAACGCCCCGCGCACCGTCAACTCCTTCAACTTCCTCGCCTCGAAGGGCTACTTCGACCACACGAAGTGCCACCGCCTCACCACCCAGGGCATCTACGTCCTGCAGTGCGGCGACCCGACGGCGGCCGGCACCGGCACCCCCGGCTACAAGCTGCCCGACGAGAACCTCAAGGACCCCAAGCTCAAGGGCGGCATCTACCCGGCGGGCACGGTCGCGATGGCCAACGCGGGCCCCGGCACCGGAGGCAGCCAGTTCTTCCTCGTCTACAAGGACAGTCAGCTGGCGGCGAACTACACCCCCTTCGGCACCATCAAGGGCGGTCAGGACGTGCTGAAGAAGATCGCTGATGCGGGTGAGTCGAGCGGGCAGGGCGACGGGGCACCGAACGCCTCCGTGGTCATCGACAAGGCGACCGTCGTTAAGTAAACCGGGATGTGCGGGATGCGGACAGCCGCCCCGCACGTCGCCTATGTTGGCGGTGTGCAGGGCGTCTTCGGCCCCGCGATCAGACTGTGGACGTTGAAAAACGTGTGGACGATGCCCGGAGGCGAGAACCTCGCAGGCATCATGTGGAGGAGGCGCTGTGAGCAGCGACCCGTGGGGCCGCGTCGATGAGACGGGCACCGTGTACGTGCGTACGGCCGAGGGCGAGAAGGTCGTCGGATCCTGGCAGGCGGGCTCTCCCGAGGAGGCCCTGGCCTACTTCGAGCGCAAGTACGAGGGCCTGGTGGTCGAGATCGGCCTCCTCGAAAAGCGGGTGAAGACCACCGACCTGTCGGCCAAGGACGCCCAGACCGCGATCGATCACCTGCGTACGCAGGTCGACGAGCACCATGCGGTCGGCGACCTCGCCGCGCTGACGAAGCGGCTGGACGCACTCGTCACGACGGTCGACAAGCGCCGCGAGGAGCGCAAGGCCGAGAAGGCCAAGCAGGCCGACGAGGCGAAGGCGGCCAAGGAGAAGCTGGTCACCGAGGCCGAGGAGCTGGCGCAGAGCGAGCAGTGGCGCTCGGCCGGCGAGCGGCTGCGGGCGCTGGTGGACATCTGGAAGGGTCTCCCCCGGCTGGACCGCAAGGCGGACGACGAGCTGTGGCACCGGTTCTCGCACGCCCGCTCGGCGTTCTCCAAGCGGCGCAAGGCGCACTTCGCGTCGCTGGACGCGCAGCGCGAGGAGGCCCGCAAGGCCAAGGAGAAGCTGGTCACCGAGGCCGAGTCGCTGTCGAAGTCGACCGACTGGGGCGGCACGGCGGCGCGTTACCGCGACCTGATGACGGAGTGGAAGGCCGCGGGCCGCGCCCAGCGCGAGTTCGAGGACGACCTGTGGAACCGCTTCCGCGGCGCCCAGGACGTCTTCTTCGCGGCGCGCGGCGAGACCTTCGCCGAGCGGGACGCGGAGCAGGGCGAGAACCTCAAGCTGAAGGAGGAACTCGCCACCGAGGCCGAGAAGTTGGTGCCCGTGAAGGACCTGAAGAGCGCGCGTGCCGCGTTCCGGGCCCTGAACGAGCGCTGGGAGGCCATCGGTCACGTACCGCGTGACGCACGGCCGAAGGTCGAGGGCCGGATGCAGGCCGTCGAGCGGGCGCTGCAGGAGTCCGAGGAGAACGAGTGGAAGCGGACGAACCCGGAGGCACGCGCGCGTGCCGCGGGTCTGACCGGCCAGCTCCAGGACGCCGTCGAGAAGCTCCAGAAGCAGATCGACACGGCGCGCGCCGCGGGCAACAACTCCAAGGCCGACAAGCTCGCCCGTGAGCTCGAAGGCCGTCAGGCGCTGCTCGACCAGGCCATGAAGGGCCTGGAGGAGTTCGGCGGCTGAATTGCCCCGTAGAAGTACGTGAAGGGGCCCCGGCATCGCGCCGGGGCCCCTTCCGCGTGTCAGCGGCGTCTACGGCCTGCGCGCCGAGGTCACCCGGTACACGTCGTACACGCCCTCGACTCCCCTGACGGCCTTGAGCACGTGGCCCAGGTGCTTCGGGTCGCCCATCTCGAAGGTGAAGCGCGAGGTGGCCACCCGGTCGCGGGAGGTCTGCACGGCCGCCGACAGGATGTTGACGTGCTGGTCGGAGAGGACCCGGGTCACGTCCGACAGCAGCCGGGACCGGTCCAGGGCCTCGACCTGGATGGCGACCAGGAAGACCGAGGACTGGGTGGGCGCCCACTCGACCTCAAGGATCCGCTCGGGCTGCTGCGACAGCGAGTCGACGTTGACGCAGTCCGCGCGGTGCACCGAGACGCCGCTGCCGCGCGTGACGAACCCGATGATGGGGTCGCCCGGCACCGGCGTACAGCACCGCGCCAGCTTGACCCAGACGTCGTCGACGCCCTTGACGACCACTCCGGGATCCGCGTTGGCCCGGCGCTTGCTGCGGCCGTGCGAGGGCGGTGAGCTCTCCGCGATGTCCTCGTTGGCGGCGTCCTCGCCGCCGAGCGCCTGCACCAGCTTCTGCACCACGGACTGCGCGGTGACGTGGCTCTCGCCGATCGCCGCGTACAGCGAGGAGATGTCGGGGTAGCGCATCTCGTGCGCGAGCGTGACGAGGGAGTCGCCCGTCAGGATGCGCTGGATGGGCAGGTTCTGCTTGCGCATGGCGCGCGCGATGGCGTCCTTGCCCTGCTCGATGGCCTCGTCGCGGCGCTCCTTGGAGAACCAGGCGCGGATCTTGTTGCGCGCCCTCGGCGACTTCACGAAGCCGAGCCAGTCGCGGGACGGACCCGCGCCGTCCGCCTTGGAGGTGAAGACCTCGACCAGGTCGCCGTTGTCCAGGGTCGATTCGAGCGGTACGAGCCGCCCGTTGACCCGCGCCCCTATGGTCCGGTGGCCGACCTCGGTGTGCACGGCGTACGAGAAGTCGACCGGGGTCGCCCCGGCCGGCAGCGCTATGACGTCGCCCTTGGGCGTGAAGACGAAGACCTCGTTGCGGGAGAGGTCGAAGCGCAGCGACTCCAGGAACTCGCTGGGGTCCTCGGTCTCCTTCTGCCAGTCCAGCAACTGCCGCAGCCACGCCATGTCGTTGACCGCGTCGTCCTTGTGACGCGGCACGTCGGTGCGGACCTTGGAGGTGCCCGCCACGGCCTCCTGCTTGTACTTCCAGTGCGCGGCGATGCCGTACTCGGCGCGGCGGTGCATGTCGAAGGTGCGGATCTGGAGCTCGACGGGCTTGCCGTTGGGGCCGATGACCGTCGTGTGCAGCGACTGGTACATGTTGAACTTCGGCATCGCGATGTAGTCCTTGAACCGGCCGGGGACCGGATTCCATCGCGCGTGCACGGTGCCCAGGGCCGCGTAGCAGTCCCGGACGGTGTCGACCAGGACGCGGATGCCCACCAGGTCGTAGATCTCCGCGAAGTCCCGCCCGCGGACGATCATCTTCTGGTAGACGCTGTAGTAGTGCTTGGGGCGGCCGGTGACGGTGGCCTTGATGCGGGCCGAGCGAAGGTCGGACTGGACCTCGTCGGTCACTATGGCCAGGTACTCGTCCCGCTTGGGCGCGCGCTCGGCGACCAGCCGGACGATCTCGTCGTACATCTTGGGGTAGAGGATCGCGAAGGCGAGGTCCTCCAGTTCCCACTTGATGGTGTTCATGCCCAGCCGGTGGGCGAGCGGGGCGTAGATCTCCAGCGTCTCGCGGGCCTTCTTCTCCTGCTTCTCCCGCTTGAGGTAGCGCATGGTGCGCATGTTGTGCAGGCGGTCGGCCAGCTTGATGACCAGGACCCGGGGGTCCTTGGCCATGGCGACGACCATCTTGCGTACGGTCTCGGCCTGCGCGGCCTCGCCGAACTTGACCTTGTCCAGCTTGGTCACGCCGTCGACCAGCAGCGCCACCTGGTCGCCGAAGTCGCGGCGCAGGGTGTCCAGGCCGTACTCGGTGTCCTCGACGGTGTCGTGCAGCAGGCCCGCCATCAGCGTCGCCGGGTCCATGCCCAGCTCGGCGAGGATGGTCGTCACGGCGAGCGGGTGCGTGATGTACGGGTCGCCGCTCTTGCGCTTCTGCCCGCGGTGCCAGCGCTCGGCGACCTGGTAGGCGCGCTCGATCTGGCGCAGCGTCGCGGTCTCGATCTTCGGGTCGTTGCTGCGCACTATCCGCAGCAGTGGCTCCAGGACCGGGTTGTACGGGGACTGGCGCTGCACTCCGAGGCGGGCGAGCCGGGCGCGTACGCGGTTGGAGGAGCCGCCGCTGCGGGCCGTGGCGCCCACCGGGGCGGCCGGGCGTACCGCGGGGGCGGGGGCAGGCGTTCCGTTGGCGCGCTCGGGAGCCACCGCCGGCTTGGACGTGTCGGCCGTCGGCTTCGGGGGCGTGGCGCCCGCCGCGGCCTTGTCCGGCTGCGGGGTGGCGACTGGCTGGGCCTCGTCAGGCAAGAGCGCTCCTCGTACGGGTCCTGGAGTCCGGGGCCCTCGGCGGGGCCCGCCCGGTTCAGGTGCTTCCCGGTCGGGTCCGGAACGCCCATGGTATCGACCCTTGGCCCCGCGTTCTTCCTGGGACGGAAGTCGGTTCATGGGAAAAGCGGGCCCCGGGTTGCCCCGGCGGCCCGCTTCTCCGCTGTCCGTACGGTCCGCCTCGTACCGGCGGTAGGTCGCTCGGACCTTACTCAGACCTTGATCAGTGCCTCCAGCGGGGCGCCCCGGAGGGCGGGCTCCACCTTGGCGCGGCCGTCCAGGAAGCCGAGCTCCATCAGGACGGCGACTCCGGCGACCTCGGCCCCGGCCCGCCGGATCAGTTCCAGCGCGGCCCCGGCGGTGCCGCCGGTGGCCAGCACGTCGTCGATGACCAGGACGCGGTCGCCCGCGCACAGGTCCTCGGCGTGCACCTCGATCTCGGCGGTGCCGTACTCCAGCTCGTAGCTCTGCGAGAGCGTCGCGCCGGGGAGCTTGCCGGCCTTGCGCATCGGGATGAAGCCCAGCTGCGCGCGGACGGCGACCGGTGCGGCCAGGATGAAGCCGCGGGCCTCCAGGCCGACGACCTTGGTGGCGCCGTGCTTCACGCACAGTTCCGCGAGGGCGTCGGTGAGGGCCGTGAAGGCGACCGGGTCGGCGAGCAGCGGGGTGATGTCCTTGAAGACGACGCCCGGCTTGGGGTAGTCCTGCACATCGGTGATCCGGCTGAGCAGCAGGTCACGGGTGGTGTCGGTGGTGGTCATCGGCGCTTCCCCTGAGGGCTGCGGCCACGGCCGGGACGGGGGCCGACGACACCGGACGCGGTGGCCGGAACGGCGTCCTCCGGGCCCTGGCCGTCTTCGCCCGCCTCCGCCTTGGCGGCGTCGGCGGCGCGCCTGGCGAGGACGCGCTTCTTCAGGGCCTTCATCTGCGGGTCGCGCTCCTTCAGGTCGGCGACCAGCGGGGTGGCGATGAAGATCGAGGAGTACGCACCGGCGGCGAGGCCGACGAACAGCGACAGCGAGATGTCGTTGAGCATGCCCGCGCCCAGCACACCGCCACCGATGAACAGCAGTCCGGCGACCGGCAGCAGGGCGACGACCGTGGTGTTGATGGAACGCACCAGGGTCGCGTTGAGGCTGCGGTTGGCGATCTCGCTGTAGGTGTACTTGGTCTGCTTGGTGATGTCCTTCGACCCCTCCTTGAGACCGTCGAAGACGACGACGGTGTCGTAGAGCGAGTAACCGAGGATGGTCAGCAGACCGATCACGGTGCCCGGGGTGACCTCGAAGCCCACCAGGGCGTAGATGCCCACGGTGATCGTGAGGTCGTGGATCAGTGCGACGAGGGCGGCGACGGCCATCCGCCACTCGAAGGCGATGGCGAGGTAGATCACCACCAGGACCATGAAGATCGCGAGGCCCATCCACGCCTTGTTGGCGATGTCCTCGCCCCAGCTGGGGCCGACCAGGTCGGTGTTGATCTTCTCGGCCGGGACCTTGAGGTCCTGGGCGAGCTTCTCGGTGACCGGGGATGCGCTGGCGGTGTCGATGCCGCCGACCTGGATGCGCAGGGTGTCGTTGCCGAGCTTCTGGACGATCGCGTCGTGGCCGGAGGCCTTCTCGGCGACCTCCTTCGCGTGCTGCACGGAGACCGAGGTGGGGGGCGTGGTGAAGAGCGCGCCGCCCTGGAACTCGATGCCCATGTTGAGGCCCTTGAACCCGAGGCCCGCGATGGCGATGAGGGTGATCAGGACGGAGATCCCGTAGTAGATCATCCGCTTTCCGACGAAGTCGTAACCGACCTCGCCGCGGTACAGCCTGGCGCCGATGCTGCCGAGTCGCGACATCTCACGCCTCCTTCGGTTCGGTGGGGGCGGAGACACGGCGGGTGCGGCGCAGAGGGGGCTGGACGCCGAGCCGCTTCGGGTCGAGCCCGGACCACTTGTGGCCGTTGCCGAAGAACTTCGTCCTCGCGGCGAGCAGCGTCATCAGCGGCTTGGTGAAGAAGAACACCACGACGACGTCGAGCAGGGTGGTCAGGCCGAGCGTGAACGCGAAGCCCTGCACCTTGCCGACGGTGACGGCGTACAGCACCACGGCGGACAGCAGCGACACGAAGTCGGACACCAGGATGGTGCGCCGGGCACGCGGCCAGGCGCGCTCCACGGCGGGACGCAGGGTGCGGCCCTCGCGGATCTCGTCCCGGATGCGTTCGAAGTACACGATGAACGAGTCGGCGGTGATGCCGATGGCGACGATGGCACCGCAGACCGCCGGCAGGTTCAGCGCGAAGCCGATGATCGGGCCGAGCAGGGTCATGATCCCGTACGTCAGGATGCCGGAGACCAGGAGGCTCAGGAGCGCGACGAACGACAGGCCGCGGTAGTAGAGCACCAGGTAGACCACGACGAGTGCGAGACCGATCGCACCGGCGATGAGGCCCGCCTTGAGCTGGTCACTGCCGAGGGCGGGGGTGACCGTCGTGACGGACTGTTCCTTGAAGGTCAGCGGCAGGGAGCCGTACGACAGGATGTTGCCGAGCTCCTGGGCGGACTCCTGGGTGAAGCTGCCGGAGATCTCGGCGCTGCCGGAGAGCACCGTGCGCACCGAGGGGGCCGACACGACGTTGCCGTCGAGGATGATGCCGAACTGGTTCATCGGCGGCTGCTGGCTCATCAGCTTGCCGGTGGTCTTGGAGAACTTCTCCGAGCCGGCCTTCGTGAACTCCATGTTCACGATCCACATGGCGCGCTGCTGGTCGAACTGGGCGCCGGCCTTCTTGACGTCCGTGCCTTCCAGCTCGGCCGGACCCAGGATGTACTTCTCCCAGGTCTTGTTGTCGGTGGCCAGACCACAGGCGATGGTCGGCTCGCCGGGCTTGATGCCCTTGCCGGCCGTCTCGCGCTGCTTGGAGTTGTTGCAGTCGAGGGCGGCGAACGCCTTCTCCAGCTTCTGAGTGGCCGGGTCCGGCGCGGGCGGCGGCGTCTTCTTCGGGTCCGGCGTCTTGCTGCCCGTGCTGCCCGTGGGAGTCGGGGTCGGCGCCTTCAGCGCGTCGGTGACGGCGCGGCCCTGGGAGGTGGCGGTCGACGACGGAGTGGCCGTCGGCTTTCCCTTGTCCTTGGGGTCGTTGGCCGCGGGCTTGCCGTCCTTGCCCGTGGCCGACGGGGTCGGCTTCGGGGTCTTGGACGGGTCGGGCAGCGGCGCGCCCTGGGTGACCGCCAGTACGGGCCGGAAGTAGAGCTTGGCGGTGGTACCGACCTGCTCACGGGCCTGCGCGGAGTTCGTGCCCTTGGGGATGTTGACAATGATGTTGTCGTTGCCCTGGGTCTGAACCTCGGACTCGGAGACGCCCATGCCGTTGACACGGCGCTCCATGATGCCGACCGCGGTGTCCATGTTGGTCTTGTTGATCGCGTTCGGCTGACCCGGCTCGTTCTGCGCCTTGAGCGTGATGCTCGTACCGCCGGCCAGGTCGATGCCCAGGCGCGGGGTGGTGTGCCCGGATGCGAACATCCCGCCGGCGAGGGCGAGGATGACGATCGTGATCAGGGCCAGCGCACGGCCCGGCCTGCTCGGGGCCCCCGCCGGCCTACGGCCCTTCTTCGGTGCTGCCACCTTCTCGTTTCTCCCTGTCCAACCGCACGCGCGGGGTGTGCGCCGATGCGGCCACGAAGTGTTGTGGGGGCGCCGGCCCCCGAGGGGGACGGCACGGTCCGCGGACCGCGGTTCGCCGTTCGGGCGTCATCGCGGTCCGCGGAAGTGACTACTTCGCGTCGCCCTCGCCGGCCTTCTTGTCCTTCGGCTCGGCGTCGGCGGCCGGTGCGGCGTCGTCGCCGGACTCGGGCTTCTTGCCGAGGTCGATGCGGCCGGCGTCGTCGCCGGAGGCGTCGGAACCGGTCAGCGACGAGGCGTCGTCCGGGACGACGGGGCTGTCGGCGTCGAGCTCGGCGGCAGCGTCCTCACCGTGCACGATGCGGTTGTACTCGGCGTCGTCGAGGACGGCGCCGATGGCGTTCTTCGCGTAGATGGCGTGGACGCCGGGGGCGACCTCAAGAAGGACCGTGTCGTCGTGAACCTCCTTGACCGTGGCGTACATGCCGCCGATGGTCCGGACACCGGTGCCGGGCTGCATCTCGTTGCGCATCTGCGCAGCCGCCGCCTGCTTCTTCTTGGCGGACCGGGTCATCAGGAACATGGCCCCGATGAGCACGATGAAGGGGAGAAGGGTCACAACACTCACGGGACGGAACTTCCTTCGCACGACCGCGACGAAGGCGGCCTGTTATATACGGGGGTGGGCGTGCCGGCCCGGAGGGTCGGCATCGGCGGAGTCTAAGCGAGTCCGCCTACATGGAACAACGCCCAGCATCGCACCCAGGTTCCTGACTCTGCGCCCCTCCACACCGTCACGTCCCGAACAGACCCGGTTGTCCGCTTCTCCCGGCGCCCTGCTGGGGCGGTACGAGGCCCAGGTGCGCCCACGCGGCAGGGGTGGCGACCCGCCCCCGTGGTGTTCTGGCCAACAGTCCCTCCCGTACGAGGAAGGGCTCGGCGACCTCCTCGACGGTCTCGCGCTCCTCCCCCACCGCGACCGCGAGAGTGGACAGGCCGACGGGGCCGCCGCCGAAGAGCTTGAGGAGTGCGCCCAGGACGGCCCGGTCGAGCCGGTCGAGGCCGCGCGGGTCCACCTCGTACACCTTGAGGGCGGCGGCGGCGATGTCCTTGTCGATCATGCCGCCGTCGGTCTTGACCTGCGCGTAGTCGCGGACCCGGCGCAGCAGGCGGTTGGCGATGCGGGGGGTGCCCCGGGAGCGTCCGGCGATCTCGGCGGCGCCGTCGGCGGCGATCTCCACGTCGAGGAGGCGGGCGGAGCGGTGGATGACCCGCTCCAGTTCGGCCGGTTCGTAGAACTCCATGTGCCCGGTGAAGCCGAAGCGGTCGCGCAGCGGCGGCGGCAGCAGACCCGCCCTGGTGGTGGCGCCGACCAGGGTGAAGGGGGGCAGTTCCAGGGGAATGGCGGTGGCGCCGGGGCCCTTGCCGACGATGACGTCGACGCGGAAGTCCTCCATCGCCATGTAGAGCATCTCCTCCGCCGGGCGGGACATCCGGTGGATCTCGTCGAGGAAGAGGACCTCGCCCTCCTGGAGGGAGGAGAGGATCGCGGCGAGGTCACCGGCGTGCTGGATGGCCGGGCCGCTGGTGATGCGGATCGGGGCGTTCATCTCGGCGGCGATGATCATGGAGAGGGTGGTCTTGCCGAGGCCGGGGGCGCCGGAGAGCAGGACGTGGTCGGCGGTGGCACCGCGCGCGCGGGCCGCCCGCAGCACCAGGTCGAGCTGCTCGCGCACCTTCTCCTGGCCGACGAACTCCTCCAGGTCCTTGGGGCGCAGCGCGGCCTCGACGGCCTGGTCCTCGCCGTCGGCGGCGGAGTCGACCAGCCTCGGGTCTTCGCTGTCGGGTCCGGTCTCGTCCCAGTTCATGTGCGGGTCTCTCGGGTCGGGTGTGCCGGGCTGGGGTCGCGTGGGGTGCGCGGTCAGCGGGTGCGGTTGAGGGTCTGGAGGGCGGCGCGCAGCAGCTGCGGAACCGGCGGCTGGGTGCCCTCGGCGAGCGCGGCCTCGGCCTGCGGGGTGACGGCGGCGACCGCTTCCTCCGCCTCGCGGGAGGCGTAGCCGAGCCCGATCAGCGCGGCGTTCAGCTGTTCGGTCCAGGGGGCGGGTCCTGAGGCGACGCGCTGGGCGCCGAGGTGTCCGCCGGTGCCGAGCGGCTCGCCGAGCCTGTCCTTCAGTTCGAGGAGGAGTTTCTGCGCGCCCTTCTTGCCGATGCCGGGGACGGCGGTCAGCGCCTTCTCGTCCCCGGTGGACACCGCGAGGCGCAGCGCGTCGGGGCTGTGCACGGCGAGCATGGCCTGGGCGAGGCGGGGGCCGACGCCGCTGGCGGTCTGCAGGAGCTCGAAGACCTGGCGCTCGTCGTCGTCCGCGAAGCCGTACAGCGTGAGCGAGTCCTCGCGTACGACGAGGGAGGTGGCCAGCTTGGCCTCCTTGCCCATGCGGAGCGTGGACAGGGTGTTCGGCGTGCACTGGACGGCCATGCCGACACCGCCGACCTCGATGACGGCGGTGGCCGGGGCGAGTGCGGCCACCGGGCCGGTGACGAAGGCGATCATGAGGTACGGCCTCTCTGTACGGTGCGGAGCTGTGGTGCCTGTGGTGCGGTACGGGACTTGTGCGCGGCCACCGCCTGCTGGAGCCGGTTCTGCGCGGGGGCCCGCCAGATGTGGCAGATGGCGAGGGCGAGCGCGTCGGCGGCGTCGGCGGGTCTGGGCGGTGCGTCGAGCCGCAGCAGCCGGGTCACCATCGCTCCGACCTGCGCCTTGTCGGCCCGGCCGCTGCCGCTGACGGCGGCCTTGACCTCGCTGGGGGTGTGCAGGGCGACGGGGATGCCGCGCCGCGAGGCGCACAGCATGGCGACGGCACTGGCCTGGGCGGTGCCCATCACCGTACTCACGTTGTGCTGGCTGAACACCCGCTCCACGGCGAGGACTTCGGGCCGGTAGTCGTCGAGCCACTGCTCGATGCCCTGCTCGATGGCGACCAGCCGCAGCCCCAACTCGGCGTCGGCGGGCGTCCGTACGACCCCCACCCCGCACATCGTCAGCGGCCGCCCCGCGACACCTTCCACGACGCCGACACCGCACCGGGTCAGCCCCGGGTCCACGCCCAACACCCGCATGCGCCGCCCCTTCTTCGCTCACCTGTTTGTGCAGGCTATCGGCTCGCACTGACAATCAGGTCCGGCAACGCGACGGGCCGACGGGGATGTCCCCGTCGGCCCGTCGTCGTACTGGCAACTGCTGACTACTCCTCGTCGAGCGCGGCCATGACCTTGTCGCTGACGTCGAAGTTGGCGAAGACGTTCTGCACGTCGTCGCTGTCCTCCAGCGCGTCGATCAGCTTGAAGATCTTGCGCGCGCCCTCTTCCTCCAGCTCGACCTGCATCGTCGGCACGAAGTTGGCGTCGGCCGAGTCGTAGTCGATGCCGGCCTCCTGGAGCGCGGTACGGACCGCGACCAGGTCGGTGGCCTCGCTGATCACCTCGAAGGTGTCGCCGAGGTCGTTGACCTCTTCGGCACCCGCGTCGAGCACCGCGCCCAGCACGTCGTCCTCGGTGAGCTCGCCCTTGGGGACGATGACGACGCCCTTGCGGTTGAAGAGGTACGAGACGGAACCCGGGTCGGCCATGGAGCCGCCGTTGCGGGTCATGGCGACGCGCACGTCGGAGGCGGCACGGTTGCGGTTGTCGGTGAGGCACTCGATGAGCACCGCGACACCGTTCGGGCCGTAACCCTCGTACATGATCGTCTCGTAGTCGGCGCCGCCCGCCTCAAGGCCACCGCCGCGCTTGACCGCGGAGTCGATGTTCTTGTTGGGGACGGAGCTCTTCTTCGCCTTCTGGATGGCGTCGACCAGCGTGGGGTTGCCCTCGGGGTCGATGCCGCCCGTGCGGGCCGCGACTTCGATGTTCTTGATCAGCTTCGCGAAGAGCTTGCCGCGCTTGGCGTCAATCACGGCCTTCTTGTGCTTCGTCGTAGCCCATTTAGAGTGGCCGGACATCTGCCTGTCTCCTTCGCGTAACCAATTCTGCTGCGTTCGGCAGAGATCCTACCGGGACTCGGTCAGGTGGCGGCGCGCACCATCTCCACAAACATCTCGTGGACCCGGTGGTCACCCGTGAGTTCCGGGTGGAAGGACGTGGCGAGCGCGTTGTTCTGCCGTACGGCGACGATGTGACCGCCGTGCTCGGCGAGCACCTCCACCTCGGCGCCGACGGACTCCACCCACGGTGCGCGGATGAAGACGCCCTCGACCGGGCCGCCTTCGACGCCGGTGACGTCGACGGTGGTCTCGAAGGACTCGTTCTGCCGTCCGAAGGCGTTGCGGCGCACGATCATGTCGATGCCGCCGAGCGTCTCCTGGCCGGAGCGCGGGTCGAGGATCTTGTCCGCGAGGAGGATCAGTCCGGCGCAGGTGCCGTAGACGGGCATGCCGTCGGCGATACGGGCGCGCAGCGGCTCCAGCAGGCCGAAGAGGGCGGCCAGTTTGGAGATGGTGGTGGACTCCCCGCCGGGAATCACCAGCCCGTCGACCTCGGCGAGCTCCTCGGGGCGCCGGACCTCCCTGGCCGTGGCGTCGGCCACGGCCAGGGCGACCAGGTGCTCCCGTACGTCGCCCTGGAGTGCCAGGACGCCGACAACGGGGTTGGCCTTCATACGAGTTACCAGCCCCGGTTGGCGTAGCGCTCGGACTCGGGGAGGGTGTCGCAGTTGATGCCGACCATGGCCTCGCCGAGGTTGCGCGACGCGTCCGCGATGATCTTCGGGTCGTCGAAGAAGGTGGTGGCGCGGACGATGGCGGCGGCGCGCTTGGCCGGGTCGCCGGACTTGAAGATGCCGGAGCCGACGAAGACGCCCTCGGCGCCGAGCTGGCGCATCAGCGCGGCGTCGGCGGGGGTGGCCACACCACCGGCGGAGAACAGCACGACCGGGAGCTTGCCGAGCTCGGCGACCTCCTTGACCAGCTCGTACGGGGCACGGAGGTCCTTGGCGGCGGCGAACAGCTCGTTGTTGTCGTAGCCGCGCAGCTTGGCGATCTCGTTCTTGATCTGGCGCAGGTGGCGGACGGCCTCGACGACGTTGCCCGTGCCGGCCTCGCCCTTGGAGCGGATCATGGCCGCGCCCTCGGCGATGCGGCGCAGGGCCTCGCCCAGGTTGGTGGCGCCACAGACGAAGGGGGTGGTGAAGGCCCACTTGTCGGAGTGGTTGACCTCGTCGGCCGGGGTCAGCACCTCGGACTCGTCGATGTAGTCGACACCGAGCGACTGGAGGACCTGGGCCTCGACGAAGTGGCCGATCCGGGACTTCGCCATGACCGGGATCGACACGGCCTCGATGATCTCTTCGATCATGTTGGGGTCGGACATCCGGGCCACGCCGCCGTCCTTGCGGATGTCGGCGGGGACCCGCTCCAGCGCCATGACGGCGACGGCGCCCGCGTCCTCGGCGATCTTCGCCTGCTCGGCGTTGACGACGTCCATGATCACGCCGCCCTTGAGCTGCTCGGCCATGCCGCGCTTGACGCGGTCGGTGCCGGTGGCCGGGGACTGCTGGGGGGTGGGGGTGCTGGACATCTCATCGACCTCGCTCGGTGAAGAAAAGCGTTCCTACGTCCTATTTCCTGCACCGCCGAGGAAACCCGCTGGGACCAGTCCACTGCAAGGGCCAATGACCACCCGGTGGATCGTTTTGGGTACGGGCTTCACCGGGTTACGTTCCCGGGCGGTCCGCCAGGGCCACCGGGGGCTCGTCGTCCATCTCGAACGCCATCGGGAACGGGGCGTGCCCGGCCAGCCGGAACCACCGCACCTTGCGGTGCCTGCGCAGGGCCCGGGCCGCCCGTACCGAGTCGTTGTGGAACCGCCGCGCCATCGGCACCCGGCGCACCGCCGCCGCCAGCTCCTCCGCGGCCTCTTCGCCGCCCGGCGCCGCCTTCAGCTCCTCCACCTGCTCCGGCTCGCCGAAGACCGCCCGCAACGCCTGGCTGAGGTCGCTCTCGGCCACCTCCCGCTGCTCCTCCTCGGCCTGCCGTGCGGCGTGCGCGGCCTGGTACAGCACGATCGACGCGGCCGGGTCGAGTACCCCGGAGGTGGCCAGCTCCTGCGCGACCGAGGCGCGCCGGAGCAGCTGGGCGTCGAGCGCGGCCCGGGAGGCATCGATCCGGGCGTGCAGCCGGTCGAGCCGTCCGGCGGTCCAGCTGAGGTAGAGCGCGATCGCCACGAGAGCGACGATGATCCAGATGAGGGTTACGGTCACCCGGCGAGGCTACCTGGGCGCGACGGCACACTTGGAGCGCCGGGCGACCGCACCCTTTCCCGTTGCTGCTCTGACTGTGCGGCTGCCACCACGCGGCCCCCGAAACGTTCGGCGGGATCGCGCCTGCGGCGGGCGATGCCCCTCCCCGCCCCTTCCCTAGACCGCTGGCCGCGGGGCCGGGGGTTCGGATGTGCGGGCCGGTGGTGGGTTGCTCGCGCAGTTCCCCGCGCCCCCAAAACAACCACTCGTGCCCAGCGCCGCGCAGTTCCCTGCGCCCGTCGGCGAC
>NZ_JBVIMX010000031.1:0-68318 GCF_055579625.1 Streptomyces sp. NPDC032721
CCCCCCCCCCCCCCCCCCCCCCCCCCCCCCCCCCCCCTCCCCCCCCCCCCCCCCCCCCCCCCCCCCCCCCCCCCCCCCCCCCCCCCCCCCCCCCCGCCGGTCTTTGCCCGGTGCTGCTCTGCTACTTGGTGACGACGATCGCCGTGATGAAGGCCGGTGACTGGTCGTCGTAGAACCCGATCACCCGGTGTCCGAAGCCGAACGCGCGCTGGACCTCGTCGTGCACGACCTGGCTCGGGTTGACCAGCTGACGCCAGGTGTTGTCGACCAGCAGGTACAGGATCGGCGGCTGGCCGGGGAGGGGCTGCACGACGTCCCAGTACGCCGTGGCGGTGTTGCTCCTGATGGCCTGCTGCTCCATGCCCGGCCGGCCGAGCTGCTGCTGACCCTGGCCCTGGCCCTGCTGACCCTGACCCTGCTGGCTCTGGCCGAGCTGCTGGAGGAGCTGCTGGTACGGCTGCTGCTGGCCGAGCTGCTGGAGCTGCTGCTGCATCTGCGGCGGAATGTGCTGCTGGCCCTGGCCGGAACCCTGCTGGCCGAAGCCCTGCTGGCCCTGGCCCTGGCCCTGCTGTCCGAACTGGGGCGGCGGCGGGGCGGTGGAGTCCGAGCCCTGCTGGCCGAAGCCCTGCTGCCCGAAGCCCTGCTGCCCGAAGCCCTGCTGACCCTGGCCCTGCTGGCCGAAGCCCTGCTGCTGGCCGTAGGTCTGCTGCCCGTAACCCTGGCCCTGCATCTGCGGGGTGGTGCTCATGCTGTTGCCACCTTCCGGTCGTTGCGTTCCGTTCAGCCGGTGACGACGAGACCGACGATCTCCTCGTCCGAGAACCACACACGTACGTCCGGCCGGCCCCCCGCGAAGGCGGCGTGCACCGCCCGGCGGATCTCGGGGTCCGGGTCGTTCAGGTTGCGCCAAGCGCCCGCCACGAACAGCCGCAGCCGCGGCGGGAGTTCACGGGGGTACGGGAGCAGTTCGTCCCAGTACCGTTCGGCCTGCCCGGTGCCCACCGCGGAGGGCAGCAGCCGGGTGACCGCGGACTTGATGTCGGGCCGGTTGCCGATCCGCTGCGAGGCCGGCCGGCCGGGCGCGTCCTGCTGCGGGGAGCCGGTGGCGCGCAGCACCTCACGGGCCCGCTGCGCATCCATCGGTGCCAGGCCCGCCGCCTTGAGGATGCCCTGGAGGGAGGCGAGCGCGCCGGCCACGACCGGCGACGCCGACGACGTACCGGCGAAGGTGTCGGTGTACCAGGCGATCTCGTCCGCACCGCCCTGGAGGTCGCCCGGGCGGTCCCAGGAGCCGCCGGTGGTGGTGGCCTCGCGGCCCCAGCCCTGGGCGTCCACGCGGGCGCCGTAGTTGGAGAACGCCAGCCGCGAGCGGTCCGGACCGTGATCGCGGCCGTGCGTCCCGGGCGGGGGAGCGCCCGCACCCACCAGGACCGCGCCCGAGGTCCCGTGCGACGGGTTGAAGGGGTTGCGCCACTGCTCGGGGAACTCGTCGGGCCTGCGCTCGTACAGCGCGTCGTCCAGGCTCTCGCCGCCGTTCCCGGCCGGCTCGACGACGACGATGCCCCGGGACGTCGCCCAGCGGATCGCCGCCAGGTCGTCCGGCCACCACTCCAGGGCGATGTAACCGCGCTGGTCGTCGCGCTCCTCGAAGTCGAACCTCGGCCCAGGGCGGTGCAGTTCGATGAGCAGGAGGTCGCCGGGGGAGAGCCGGGCCGCGGCGTTCTGGATGGTCGCCGCCGTGCCGAGGCCGCGGAACGAGGCGGCGGCGGTGGTGGCCTGCGGCGCGATGCCGGTGATGCCGCGCTCGCCCAGGTCGCCGCCGATGATGCCGAGGACGGCGGTGCCGTGGTTGCGCCAGGCCAGGTCCTGCACCGGGGTGCCGATGACGACACCGGCCAGCTTGTCCGCCAGGTCCTCGTGCCCCAGCTGCCAGGCGCCCTCGATGTCGATGACGGTGACGCCCTCGCCGAGGCCGCCGGGACGCGCCCACGCCCAGTACGCGTCCACGCCCTCCGGGGCGGGCCGCAGATAGCCCTGCCGGCCGGTGAAGTCGGGAGTGGCGGGGGTGCCCTCCTTGAGGCGCTTGGTCTCCTGCGGGTACGCCGCCGGGACCGCGCCCGGTTTCACGTACGCCGTCTCGATGCCCGGCAGCGCCGCCAGCCGTGCGGTCAGCTCCTGTGCCCGGTCCTCGCCGCCGCGTACCCGGTAGTAGAGCGCCAGCTCCTCGTCCTCGCGGGCCGCGCCGCCGTGCCGCTCCTCGTTGCCGAACAGAGGTTCCAGGGCGAGCTGTTCGTCGCTGAGGAACATGTTCAGGGCCGACACGTCCGAGCCCGCCGCCGAGCGGACGCCCTCGGCGCCCGCCCGCAGCCGGGCCTCGCCGCTGGCCACGACGATGAGTTCGGGGTCGGCGCCCCGGTAGGTGAATCCCGCTCCGCCCGGTCCCGGGCCCGTGTTGCCGGGGCCCTCTCCGGGATGTACCTGATCGGTCATCGCTTCCACCGCTCCCCTCGGGTGCCGTGCGCTGCGTGCCTGTCCGGTCTCGACTCGGAACCTCGGTGGCCCACCCTGCTACCGCTCGGGCGATCCGTCCACCCGAAACACGCCAACTGCGTTTGAACAAAAGCGGAACGGGGAAGCCCGGCCAATTCGGCCTGAACCAGATGTCACGCACCATTCCGGCCAACGGCTGCGCGGAAAAGGGCGGATGTGCTGAGGTCTATGCGTTCATAGGTTCGGAAGAAACATTCGTCGGAAGAAAAATTCGTCGGAAGGACGTTCAGTGAGCGGATCCTTGGCACGTCGAAGGCTTCTCACCGCGAGCGCCGCACTGGGCGGCGCGGCGCTCCTGTCCCCGCTGGGGGCGATGACGGCGCACGCGGCCGGGCAAGGGGCCCGGAGCGGGGGCGACGGCGGTACCGGCCGGTGGCCCACCGCGTTCCCGCTGCCCGACGGCTTCCAGCCCGAGGGCATCGCCATCGGCCACCAGCCGTACGCCTACTTCGGCTCCCTGGCCGACGGATCGGTGTACCGGGCGAGCCTAGCCACAGGGCGGGGCGAGATCGTCGTCCGGGGCCTCGGCGGCTTCACCGTGGGCCTCAAGACCGACGACGCCGGCCGGCTCTTCCTCGCGGGCGGCGAATCCCGGCAGATCCGGGTCGCCGACCCGCGCAGCGGACGCCACCTGGCCGTCTACGACCTGCCCGCCGCGGGAATGATCAACGACGTGGTGCTGCGCCCCGGCATCGCGTGGTTCACCGACTCCTACCGGCCCACGCTCTACGGACTCCCGCTCGGACGCGGCGGGCGGCTGCCCTCGGCCCGGGACATCCTGGTGCGCCCGCTGTCCGGGGACTGGGCGCAGGGCCCCGGGTTCACCGCCAACGGCATCGAGCGGACCCCTGACGGGCGGGCCCTGATCGTGGCCAACACGGTTGTGGAGGGCGGCTCGCTGATGCGCGTCGACGCCCGCACCGGGGTGGCCCGCCGGATCGACACAGGCCCGCTGCGACTGCCCAACGCGGACGGCCTGTTGCTGCGCGGACGGATCCTGTACGTCGTCCAGCAGGCGCAGAACGCGGTCGACGTGATCCGCCTGGACGACGCCGGCACCCGGGGCCGCCCCGTCACCCGGATCACGGACCCCCGCTTCCGCATCCCCACCACGGCGGCCTCCTGGGGCAACTGCCTCTACCTGCCGAACGCCCGCTTCGACACGGAGCCGACCCCCACGACCGAGTACGACGCGGTCTCCGTACCCGTGGTCTGACCCCTGCCGACGCGGCGGGCCCGCCCCCTGTTCGTTCCGGGGGGCGGGCCCGTACGTGCGCGGTGCGGGGCGGTGCGGTGCGGGGCTGCTCCCCGCCTCGGCTACTCCCCGCCGCTCCCCGAGCCCTCGGGAGGCCCGCTCTCGCCGCCGTCGTCGGCGTCCGACGACGGTGAACCGTCCTCGGAGCCCGCCTCCGTACCGGTCCCCCTCGGCTTCTTGGGCGGCCTGGTGGAGCCGGACCGGCCGCTCGCGGTGTCGCGGAGGTAGGCGTCGCCGCCGTCCGTGGCGTGGCTGGGCGGTCCGCCCTCGCCGGGGCCGGGGCCCGCCGCCGGATCGCGCCTGCGCAAGTACCGTTCGAACTCGCGGGCGATGGCCTCGCCGGACGCCTCGGGGAGGTCCGCGGTGTCCCGCGCCTCCTCCAGCGACTGGACGTACTCCGCCACCTCGCTGTCCTCGGCGGCCAGTTGGTCGACGCCGACCTGCCAGGCCCGCGCGTCCTCCGCCAGCTCGCCGAGCGGGATGCGCAGCCCGAGGAGGTCCTCCAGCCGGTTCAGGAGGGCGAGGGTGGCCTTCGGGTTCGGGGGCTGCGAGACGTAGTGCGGCACCGCCGCCCAGAGGCTCACCGCGGGGACCCCCGCATGCGTACACGCCTCCTGGAGGATGCCGACGATGCCCGTGGGACCCTCGTACCGCGTCTCCTCCAGGTCCATCGTGCGCGCCAGGTCCGGATCGGACGTGACGCCGCTGACCGGGACCGGGCGGGTGTGCGGGGTGTCGCCGAGCAGCGCGCCCAGGACCACCACCATCTCCACGCCCAGCTCGTGCGCGAAGCCCAGGATCTCGTTGCAGAACGAACGCCATCGCATGGACGGCTCGATGCCGCGCACCAGCACCAGGTCGCGCGGCTTCTCGCCGCCGGTGCGGATCACTGAGAGCCGGGTCGTCGGCCAGGTGACCTTCCGTACGCCGTTCTCCAGGAAGACGGTGGGCCGGTTCACCTGGAAGTCGTAGTAGTCCTCGGCGTCGAGCGCCGCGAAGACCTCGCCCTTCCACTCCCGGTCCAGATGCGCGACCGCGGCCGAGGCGGCGTCACCGGCGTCGTTCCAGCCTTCGAACGCGGCCACCATGACCGGGTCGACCAGCTCGGGAACCCCGTCGAGCTCGATCACCCAGCGCCTCCTTCTTCCGACTTCATCGGGTGTTCCCCCTGTCCAGGGACACACCTTACGCATGCGGGAAGCGTGCCCTCAGGGCTCTGAATCAATCGAAATCGGCCGGATCGGAGAGATCCGATCTTCGCCCACGGATTCCCCGGATTCCCCGGATCCTCCCCGCATCCCCCGGATCTCTCCGGTACGTACCGCTACAGCGTCGACCGCAGCCACTGCTCCACACTCGCGATGTGCACCGTCGCCCAGGACCTGGCCGCCTCCGGGTCGCGGTCGCGCAGCGCCCCCAGGATCGCCCGGTGCTCGCGCAGGGTGCGGCTGAGTGCGTCCTCCTGGGTCAGCCCGCGCCAGATCCGGGCCCGGGTGGTGGGGCCGGAGAGCCCGTCGAGGAGCGAGCACAGGACGGAGTTCCCCGAGCCCTGCACGATGGAGCGGTGGAACTCCAGGTCGGCCGCGACCAGCTCCTCCACCGAGGGTGCCGTGCCCAGGTCCGTCAACTGGGTCTCCAGCGCGTCCAGTTCGTCCTCGGTCAGCCGTTCGCAGGCCATCGCCGTGGCGGCCGGCTCCAGGATCCGGCGTACCGCCAGGAACTCAAGCACTGTGTCGTCGCGGTGGAAGTCCACCACGAAGCTCATCGCCTCCAGCAGCAACTGCGGGTCCAGACTGGTGACGTACGTGCCGTCGCCCTGCCGTACGTCCAGGATCCGGATCAGCGACAGCGCCCGCACCGCTTCCCGCAGGGAGTTGCGCGACAGGCCCAGTTCGGCCGCCAGTTCGCTCTCCTTGGGCAGCCGGTCGCCCGGACGCAGCGCACCCGAGACGATCATGGCCTTGATGCGTTCGATGGCTTCGTCGGTGACGGCCATGGACGACCTCCTGCTCCCGCCCGGCACCGCCGCCAGACCTCCGACGTATCCTCGCACGCCGAAGGGCGGCCCCCAACGGGGTCCGCCCTCCGCCTCAAGGCTCTGACCAGGCCGGATCAAGTCGGATCAGGCCGGATCGCGCCGGATCACGCAGGATCGGTTCAGCTCTCGCGAGAGAGTACCCGCTCGACCTTCGCCCGCACGTCGTCCGTCGCCAGACCGCGGATCGTCAGGGTCGTCCGGCGGCGCAGCACGTCGTCCGCGGTCTCCGCCCACTCGTGGTCCCTGGCGTACACGACCTGCGCCATGATCTCCGGGGCGTCCGGGTGGATCCGCTCGGCCAGCGCCGGGTCGTCGCTCGCCAGGCGCGCGATGTCGAAGGACAGCGAGCCGTAGTGCGTGGCCAGGTGCCGTGCCGTCTCGGGGGCCATCCTCGGACCGGGCGTCCCGCCGTCCACCAGGAGCCGGTGGGCGACCGCGTTCGGGTTCGAGATGCCCGGCAGCGGCAGCTTCTTGGGCAGGTGCGAGATGGGCTCCATGTCCTCGCCCAGCGGGTGGCCGGGGAGGTCAGCCAGCTTGTTCATCACCGTACGGCCGATGTGGCGGAAAGTCGTCCACTTGCCGCCGGCCACCGACAGCATGCCGCCGCGTCCCTCGGTGACGACCGTCTCGCGCTTGGCCTTCGAGGTGTCGCCGGGACCGCCCGGCAGCACCCGCAGACCCGCGAAGGAGTACGTGATCAGGTCCCGCGACAGCTGCTGGTCGCGGATGGAGAACGCGGCCTCGTCGAGGATCTGGGCGATGTCCTTCTCGTTCACCGCGACGTCGGCCGGGTCGCCCTCGTACTCCTCGTCGGTGGTGCCCAGCAGCAGCTGGTCCTCCCACGGCAGCGCGAAGGTGATCCGGTACTTGTCGATCGGCGTGGCCAGCGCGGCCCGCCACGGCGCGGTCCGCTTCAGGACCAGGTGCGCGCCCTTGGAGAGGCGGATGGAGGGCGCCGAGTTGGGGTCCTCCAGCTTGCGCAGGTGGTCCACCCACGGGCCGGTGGCGTTCAGCACCAGACGGGCGTTCACCCCGAACTCGGTGCCGTCCATCCGGTCCTTGAGCTCCGCGCCCGTGACCCGGCCGTGCGTGAAGCGCAGCCCGGTGACCTCGGCGTGGTTGAGCACGGTGGCGCCCGCCTCGACGGCCGCGCGGACCGTCATCAGCGCCATCCGTGCGTCGTTCATCTGGTCGTCCTTGTAGACCGCGACGGCCTTGAGGCCGTCCGTCTGCAGCTCGGGGACGTCCTGAGCGGCCCGCGAGGGCGAGATGACGTGGCCGACGCCGTCGCCGAAGGCGGACAGCGCCGAGTAGGCGAAGACGCCGGCGCCCAGCTTGGCCGCGCCGTGCGGGCCGCCCTTGTAGACGGGGAGGTAGAAGGTCAGCGGATTGGCGAGGTGCGGGGCGACGTCCCGCGAGACCGCCCGCCGCTCGAAGTGGTTCTCCGCGACCAGCTTGACCGCACCGGTCTGGAGGTAGCGGAGCCCGCCGTGGAGCAGCTTCGAGGAGGCGGACGAGGTGGCGCCGGCGAAGTCACCGGCGTCCACCAGGGCCACCCGCAGTCCGGACTGCGCGGCGTGCCAGGCGGTGGAGATGCCCAGGATGCCGCCGCCGATCACCAGGAGGTCGTACGTCGCCTTGGAAAGCCGTTCCCGGGTCTCGGCGCGGCTCGCGGTCGAACCGTCGGCCGGGCGCGTCCCGGAGACCGGGGCGCTCTGCAGGGTGGTCATGTCGATTACTCCTCGCCAGTGTTTCCGTCGATCCAGCCCATGGAGCGTTCAACGGCCTTGAGCCAGTTCTTGTACTCACGGTCCCGCGTGTCCGCGTCCATGCGGGGGGTCCATTCGGCGGCCCTGCGCCAGTTGGCGCGCAGCTCGTCCGTACCGGACCAGAAGCCGACCGCGAGGCCGGCCGCGTAGGCAGCACCGAGACAGGTGGTCTCGGCGACCATCGGACGGACGACGGGGGCGTCCAGGAAGTCCGACAGCGTCTGCATCAGCAAGTTGTTGGAGGTCATGCCGCCGTCGACCTTGAGGGCCGTCAGCTCGACGCCGGAGTCCTTGGTCATGGCGTCGGTGATCTCACGGGTCTGCCAGGCCGTCGCCTCAAGGACGGCGCGGGCGATGTGCGCCCGGGTGACGTACCGGGTGAGACCGGCGATCACACCGCGGGCGTCGGAGCGCCAGTACGGGGCGAACAGGCCGGAGAACGCGGGCACGATGTACGCGCCGCCGTTGTCCTCGACACTGGAGGCCAGCGTCTCGATCTCGGCCGCGGTCTTGATCATGCCCATCTGGTCGCGCATCCACTGGACGAGCGATCCGGTGACGGCGATCGACCCCTCCAGCGCGTACACCGGCTTCTGGTCGCCGATCTGGTAGCCGACGGTGGTCAGCAGGCCGTTGTACGAGTTGACGGGCTCCTCGCCGGTGTTCATGAGCATGAACGTGCCGGTGCCGTACGTGGACTTCGCCTCGCCCTCGGAGAAGCAGGTCTGGCCGAACAAAGCCGCCTGCTGGTCACCGAGCGCGGACGCCACGGGCACGCCTGCCAGGACGCCGTCGGCGGCCGTGCCGTACACCTCGGCGGAGGACCTGATCTCCGGGAGGACGGCGGCCGGGATGTCCATGGAGTGCAGGATCTTCTCGTCCCACTCCATCTTGTGGAGGTTCATCAGGAGGGTGCGCGAGGCGTTGGTGACGTCGGTGACGTGCACGCCGCCGTCGACGCCGCCCGTGAGGTTCCAGATGACCCAGGAGTCCATGGTGCCGAAGAGGATGTCGCCGGCCTCGGCGCGCTCGCGCAGGCCCTCGACGTTGTCCAGCAGCCAGCGGATCTTGGGGCCGGCGAAGTAGCTGGCCAGCGGGAGGCCGGTCTCGCGGCGGAAGCGGTCCTGGCCGACGTTGCGGCCGAGCTCCTTGCAGAGGGCGTCGGTGCGGGTGTCCTGCCAGACGATGGCGTTGTGTACGGGCTCACCGGTCCGCTTGTCCCACATCATCGTGGTCTCGCGCTGGTTGGTGATGCCGATCGCCTTGACGTCGGCGGCGGTGATGCCCGCCTTGACGACGGCGCCCGCCACGACCTCCTGGACGTTCTCCCAGATCTCGTTCGCGTCGTGCTCGACCCAGCCCGGCTTCGGGAAGATCTGCTCGTGCTCCTTCTGGTCGACCGAGACGATCCGGCCGTCCTTGTCGAAGACGATGCAGCGGCTGGAGGTGGTGCCCTGGTCGATGGCCGCGATGAACGGGCCTGTGGTGTGTGCGTCGGTCACGGTGTGCTCCTCGAAGTCTGTGGTCGTACGGCTCTGTCGCGTGCGGTGCTCAGGCGAAGGCGAGCTGGTAGATGCCGCCCGCCAGGGCGCCGCCGATCAGCGGGCCGACGACCGGGATCCAGGCGTAGCCCCAGTCGGAGCCGCCCTTGTTGGGCAGCGGGAGCAGAGCATGCACGATGCGCGGGCCGAGGTCACGGACCGGGTTGATGGCGTACCCGGTCGGGCCACCGAGGGAGAGGCCGATGCCGACGACGACGAACGCCGTGATCATCGCGCCCATGACGCCGGGACCCTTGGGGTCGGCGGGCAGCACGCCGCCGATGGTCGACTGGGTCAGGATGGCCAGGACCAGCACCGCGGTGGCGATGATCTCGGTCGTCAGGTTCTGCACCGCGTTGCGGATCTCGGGGCCGGTGGAGAAGATGCCGAGCACCGGACCGGCCTTGGGGGCCGTCTTCTGGTCGACCATGCCGTCCTCGACGGGCTGCGCCGCGAGGATCTCCGGGTCCGTGAGGTGGGCGCGGAACTGTCCGGCGTACGACGCCCAGACCAGCAGCGCACCGATCATCGCGCCGAGGATCTGGCCCGCGAAGTAGACCGGGACGTCGCCCCAGGCGGTGCCGCCCTTGACCGCGAGGCCGACCGTGACGGCCGGGTTCAGGTGGGCGCCGGAGAGCCCGCCGGAGATGTACGCGGCGGTCAGGACGGCGAAGCCCCACCCGAAGGTGATGGCGAGCCAGCCGGCGTTGAACGCCTTCGAGCGCTTGAGGGTGACCGCCGCGCAGACGCCACCGCCCAGCAGGATGAGCACGGCGGTACCGATGGTCTCGCCGGTGAAGATGTCGAGGCTGGACACCCGCGACTCCTTTGTCCTTCGTCCAGGTTCAGACCCTCGATGAGAGCCCAGTCGGTTCCTGGCGTTGTCACACTCTAACCCGTATTGCCGGTAGGTGTTCGACAATGCCGACCGATGAACGGCAGTTTTCACCCCCGTTACCAGCGAGTCAAGGGTTTGTGATCCGGCTTTCACGCCCCGGGGGAGCGGCTCAGAACCGCCCGGCGCCCAGATCCCGCGACACCGCACGCGCGCAGTCCCGCACCGCCGCGACCAGTTCGGGCTTCAACTCCCCGTCGGGGCAGACCCGTTCGACCGCGCCCGTGACGCCGACCGCGCCCACCGGCATCCGCCGGCGGTCGTGGATGGGGGCGGAGATCGACGCCACGCCCTCCCAGGTCTCCTCCACGTCGGCGGCCCAGCCGCGGGCCCTGGTGAGATCGAGTACGCCCTCGAAGTCCGCCGGGGCGGTCAGGGTGCGCGGGGTGAACGACTCCCGCTCGCTCTCCACGGCCTCGGTGTGCGCCACCGGGTCGTACGCGGCGAGCACCTTGCCCAGTGCGGTGCTGTGCAGCGGGTGCATGGCCCCCACCTCCAGCACCTGGCGGCTGTCGTCGGGCCGGAAAACGTGGTGCACGATCAGTACGCCCTGCTGGTGCAGCACGCCCAGATAGACGCTCTCGCCGCTGGAGCGGGCCAGGTCGTCGGTCCACACCAGGGCGCGGGCCCGCAGCTCGTGCACGTCCAGATAGCTGTTGCCCAGCCGCAGCAGCTCGGCCCCCAGCTGGTAGCGGCCGGACGCCGGGTCCTGCTCCACGAAGCCCTCGTGCTGCAGGGTGCGCAGAATGCCGTGCGCGGTGCCCTTGGCCAGGCCCAGGGACGCGGCCACCTCCGACAGGCCGAGCCGCCGCTCACCGCCCGCGAGCAGTCGCAGCATGGCGGCCGCCCGTTCCAGCGACTGGATGTTGCGAGCCATCGCCCGATCACCTCCACTGGGTTAGACAAAGTTCGGGGTGCGTCCCCTCCGGCGGCAACCGGACGTTCGGCAATGCTGAACAGTATCGGCCGATGCCGACCCGTGTCACCGGAACCCTCGGCCACCGGCACCGGACATCTGTGCACCGGCCGACCGGACATCTGCGGATCATCTGTCCGCCGTGCGATACACATGCACACTCCCGGGACGGGCCCCGCTACCCTGACCGGGTGCGCGCGCCGCCGGGCACGCGCAAAGCCGACAGCCGTCGCAACCCTGGGAGCACATCCATGGCCTCGTTGCCGAACTCCACGTCCGACGCCAGGACCCGAGCCGAAGCCCTCCGCGAGGCGCTCGCCACCCGAGTAGTGGTCGCCGACGGCGCGATGGGCACGATGCTCCAGGCCCAGGACCCCACGCTCGAAGACTTCCAGGACCTCGAAGGCTGCAACGAGGTCCTCAACATCACGCGCCCGGACATCGTCCGCAACGTGCACAAGGAGTACTTCGCGGTCGGCGTCGACTGCGTCGAGACCAACACCTTCGGCGCCAACCACTCGGCCGCCAACGAGTACGACATCGCCCACCGCATCGTCGAACTCTCCGAGTCCGGCGCCCGGATCGCCCGCGAGGTCGCCGACGAGTTCACCGCCGAGGACGGCCGCCAGCGCTGGGTGCTCGGCTCCATCGGCCCCGGCACCAAGCTCCCCTCGCTCGGCCACACCGAGTACAGCATCCTGCGCGACGGATACCAGCAGAACGCCGAGGGCCTCCTCGCCGGCGGCTCCGACGCCCTGATCGTCGAGACCACCCAGGACCTGCTGCAGACCAAGTCCTCCCTCATCGGCGCCCGCAGGGCCATGGACGCCCTCGGCGTCAGCGTCCCGCTGATCTGCTCGCTGGCCTTCGAGACCACCGGCGTCATGCTGCTCGGCTCCGAGATCGGCGCGGCACTGACCGCCCTGGAACCGCTCGGCATCGACCTCATCGGCCTCAACTGCTCCACCGGCCCCGCCGAGATGAGCGAGCACCTGCGCTACCTGGCCCGCCACTCGCGCACCCCGCTGATGTGCATGCCCAACGCCGGTCTGCCCGTACTCACCAAGAACGGCGCCCACTTCCCGCTCGGCCCCGAGGGACTCGCCGACGCCCAGGAAGCGTTCGTCAACGACTACGGCCTCTCCCTCATCGGCGGCTGCTGCGGCACCACCCCCGCCCACCTGCGCGAGGTCGTCGACCGGGCACGCGGTCTGACCCCCGCCACCCGCGAGCCGCGCCCCGAGCCGGGCGCCGCCTCGCTGTACCAGACGATGCCGTTCCGCCAGGACACCTCGTACCTCGCCATCGGCGAGCGGACGAACGCCAACGGCTCGAAGAAGTTCCGCGAGGCCATGCTGGAGGCTCGCTGGGACGACTGCGTGGAGATGGCCCGCGACCAGATCCGCGAGGGCGCCCACATGCTCGACCTCTGCGTCGACTACGTGGGCCGCGACGGCGTCGCCGACATGAAGGAACTGGCCGGCCGCTTCGCCACCGCCTCCACCCTGCCCATCGTGCTCGACTCCACCGAACTCCCCGTACTCCAGGCCGGGTTGGAGAAGCTCGGCGGGCGCGCCGTCATCAACTCCGTCAACTACGAGGACGGCGACGGCCCCGAGTCCCGCTTCCAGCAGGTCACCAAGCTGGCCGCCGAGCACGGCGCCGCCCTGATCGCGCTGACCATCGACGAGGAGGGCCAGGCCCGTACCGTCGAGCACAAGGTCGCCATCGCCGAGCGCCTGATCGCCGACCTGACCGGCAACTGGGGGGTGCAGGAGTCGGACATCCTCATCGACGTCCTCACCTTCACCATCTGCACCGGCCAGGAGGAGTCCCGCAAGGACGGCATCGCCACCATCGGCGCCATCCGCGAGCTCAAGAAGCGCCACCCCGACGTCCAGACCACGCTGGGCCTCTCCAACATCTCCTTCGGCCTCAACCCGGCCGCCCGCGTCATCCTCAACTCCGTCTTCCTCGACGAGTGCGTCAAGGCCGGCCTCGACTCCGCGATCGTGCACGCTTCCAAGATCCTGCCGATCGCCCGGCTGGAGGAGGAGCAGGTCAAGGTCGCCCTCGACCTGATCCACGACCGCCGCGCCGAGGGCTACGACCCCCTCCAGAAGCTCATGGAGCTCTTCGAGGGCGTCAACATGAAGTCGATGAAGGCGGGCCGCGCCGAGGAACTCCTCGCCCTCCCGCTCGACGAGCGCCTCCAGCGCCGCATCATCGACGGCGAGAAGAACGGCCTTGAGGCCGACCTCGACGAGGCCCTGACCACCCGCCCGGCCCTCGACATCGTCAACGACACCCTCCTCGAAGGCATGAAGGTGGTCGGCGAGCTCTTCGGCTCCGGCCAGATGCAGCTGCCGTTCGTGCTCCAGTCCGCCGAGGTCATGAAGACCGCGGTGGCCCACCTGGAACCGCACATGGAGAAGAGCGATGCCGACGGCAAGGGCACCATCGTCCTCGCCACCGTCCGCGGCGACGTCCACGACATCGGCAAGAACCTCGTCGACATCATCCTGTCCAACAACGGCTACAACGTCGTCAACCTGGGCATCAAGCAGCCCGTCTCCGCGATCCTGGAAGCCGCCGAGGAGCACAAGGCCGACGTCATCGGCATGTCGGGCCTCCTCGTCAAGTCCACGGTGATCATGAAGGAGAACCTGGAGGAGCTCAACCAGCGCAAGATGGCCGCGGACTTCCCGGTCATCCTCGGCGGCGCCGCCCTGACCAGGGCGTACGTCGAGCAGGACCTGCACGAGATCTACGAGGGCGAGGTGCGCTACGCCCGCGACGCCTTCGAGGGCCTGCGCCTCATGGACGCCCTCATCGGCGTCAAGCGCGGCGTCCCCGGCGCCAAGCTCCCCGAGCTCAAGCAGCGCCGCGTACCCAAGCGGGAGAACGTCGCCGTCCTGGAGGTCGAGGAGCCCGAGGGTTCGGTGCGCTCCGACACCTCCACCGACAACCCGATCCCCACCCCGCCCTTCTGGGGCACCCGGGTGATCAAGGGCATCCCGCTCAAGGACTACGCGTCCTGGCTGGACGAGGGCGCCCTCTTCAAGGGGCAGTGGGGCCTCAAGGAAGCCCGCAAGGGCGGTCCGACGTACGAGGAGCTGGTGGAGACCGAGGGCCGCCCGCACCTGCGCGGCTGGCTCGACAAGCTGCACACCGAGGGCCTCCTGGAAGCGGCCGTCGTGCACGGCTACTTCCCCTGCGTCTCCAAGGGCGACGACCTGATCCTCCTCAACGAGGACGGCTCCGAGCGCACCCGCTTCTCCTTCCCCCGCCAGCGCCGGGGCCGCCGCCTGTGCCTCGCGGACTTCTTCCGCCCGGAGGAGTCCGGCGAGGTCGACGTGGTCGGCCTCCAGGTCGTCACCGTCGGCTCGAAGATCGGCGAGGAGACCGCCAAGCTCTTCGAGGCCAACGCCTACCGCGACTACCTCGAACTGCACGGCCTCTCCGTCCAGTTGGCCGAAGCCCTCGCCGAGTACTGGCACGCCCGGGTCCGCTCCGAGCTCGGCTTCGCCGGTGAGGACCCCTCCGACGTCGAGGACATGTTCGCCCTGAAGTACCGGGGCGCCCGCTTCTCGCTGGGCTACGGCGCCTGCCCCAACCTGGAGGACCGCGCCAAGATCGCCGAGCTGCTCCAGCCCGAGCGGATCGGCGTGCACCTCTCCGAGGAGTTCCAGCTCCACCCGGAGCAGTCCACCGACGCCATCGTCATCCACCACCCCGAGGCGAAGTACTTCAACGCGCGCTGAGGCACCACGCACGCCGAGCCACTCCTTCCACCCCCGTTCACCCGGGGCGCGGGAATATGGGAACGCGCGTTCACCGGGCCGGACGTACACTGGTCGGCCCAGTGCAGGCCGGTTGCCCTCTCCACTGGAGAGGGCAACCGGCCTTTCGTCCCCTCAGGAGGTGTGCCCGGATGACCAGCACCGTCCCCGCGCTCAGTACCCGTACGGCCGAAGACTCCGCCCTCCAGGCGGTCTTCCTCGACATGGACGGCACGCTCGTCGACACCGAGGGCTTCTGGTGGGACGCGGAGAAGGAGGCCTTCGCCGACCTCGGGCACCAACTCGACGAATCCTGGCGGGAGATCGTCGTCGGCGGGCCGATGACCCGCAGCGCCGGCTTCCTCATCGAGTCCACCGGCGCCGACATCACCGTGCCCGAGCTGACCGTCCTGCTCAACGACCGCTTCGAGGCGCGCATCGGACGCGGCGTCCCCCTGATGCCGGGCGCCCAGCGGCTGCTGGCCGAACTGCGCTCGTACGAGATCCCGACGGCCCTGGTCTCTGCCTCGCACCGGCGCATCATCGACCGGATCCTCGACTCCTTCGGGCCCGACACCTTCCACTTCACCGTCGCGGGCGACGAGGTCGCCCGCACCAAGCCGCACCCCGACCCCTATCTGCACGCGGCGGACCGGCTCGGCGCCGACCCGGTGAGATGCGCGGTGATCGAGGACACCGCGACCGGAGTGGCCTCGGCAGAGGCGGCCGGCTGCCGGGTGGTCGCCGTACCGTCCGTGGCGCCGATCGCCCCCGCCGCGGGCCGCGCGGTCGTCGGCTCGCTCGAAGAAGTCGATCTCGCATTTCTCCGGAAGCTCATCACGGGAATGCACTGATACGGACACCCTGCGTGGCTTTCCGAATGGACGGAAACACAGGGCAGCGGGTCGTGCGTATTGCGTGAGATCCCTATTGGGAATTCACTGCTCCGTAAATGTATTCCTTGAGTGAGCTTGGTCACGGGTTGACCTCCGGGTGTCTGCCCGTGACGACAAAAACCCTGGCCGACAGGGCATTTCGGGTGCCCTTGTGTCCGGATTGGTGAAGAGGTGTACGAAAAATTCCCCGGTTCGGAGAGCCGAGCGGGCCGGGGACTGCGGTCGGACACCCTCACGAATTCCCACTAATCTCAACGCGAGAACTTCGCCGGACCCCACTGCGGTTCGGTAACCGGCCCGATCTGCTCATCCCCAACTGGCGGATAACGGCGAAGTGTTCGCACAAGGCTGCAGCGCAGCGCCGGTTGAGGGAGAACGTCCAGGATGAACCGCAAGACATGGGTGCTGCCCGCAGCCGTCTGCCTGCTCGCACCGGTGCTCGCCGCATGCGGCGGCGAGGCCGACAGCGGGGACGGGGCCGGCAAGCCCATTGTCGTCGGCACCACGGACCAGTTCGTCGCGACCCAGACGGGCCCCGCCCCCTTCGACCCGGCGTACGCCTACGACGTCGGCGCCTGGAACGTCCTGCGGCAGTCCCTCCAGACCCTGCTGCGCGTCCCGCGCGGCGGCGGCGCACCGGTGCCCGAGGCCGCCGAACAGTGCGGCTTCACCGACACCGAGAACACCAGCTACCGCTGCAAGCTCCGCAGCGGCCTGAAGTTCGCCGACGGCAAGGCCCTCAACGCCGCCGACGTGAAGTTCTCCGTCGAGCGCGTCCTGAAGATCAAGGACGAGAACGGCCCCGTCGGCCTCCTCAGCGGCATCGACACCGTCGAGGCCAAGGGCGACAGCGAGGTGGTCTTCCACCTCAAGACCCCCGACGCCACCTTCCCGTACAAGCTGTCGACCCCCGCCGCCTCCATCGTGGACGACGAGACCTACGCCCCCAACAAGGTCCGCGCGGGCTTCGAGGTGAACGGCTCCGGCCCGTACACCCTCCACGTGGAGACCAGGGGCAAGACCGCCACCAAGGCCGTCTTCACCAAGAACCCGCACTACAAGGGCGACATCAAGCTCCAGAACGACAAGGTCGAGATCCGCTCCTTCGCCGACTCCGCAGCCATGGAGAAGGCCCTGCGCAGCGGTGAGATCGACATGGTCTCGCGCACCATGTCGCCCCAGCAGATCAACGACATGTCGGCCAACCGGGACCCCAACGTCAAGCTGGTCGAACTCCCCGGCCTGGAGATCCGCTACCTCGGCTTCAACACCGCCGACCCCGCCGTGAAGAACAAGGCCGTACGCCAGGCCATGGCCGCGGTCGTCGACCGCGCCAAGCTCACCAGCGAGGTCTACGGCGCCACCGCCGAACCGCTGTACTCGATCATCCCGTCGAGCATCACCGGCCACAAGAACTCCTTCTTCAACAAGTTCCCGGCACCGGACGCCGCCAAGGCCAAGAACCTGCTGCGCGGCGCCGGCATCACCACCCCGCTGAAGCTGACGCTCAACTACACGACCGACCACTACGGCGCGGTCACCAAGAAGGAGTTCGAGGCGCTCCAGAAGCAGCTGAACGACACCAAGCTCTTCGACGTCTCACTCAAGGGCACCCCCTGGAGCGAGTACTCCGGCAGCCAGAAGGCCGGCAAATACGCCGTCTACGGCATGGGCTGGTTCCCCGACTTCACCGACGGCGACAACTACGTGGCCCCGTTCCTGGACAAGGACAACTTCCTCAACAGCCCGTACGCCAACGAGAAGATCCGCGGCACCCTCATCCCGCAGTCGCGGCGCGAGGCCCAGCGCGGCGCGGCCGTCCCGGTCTTCGAGCGGATCCAGGACATCGTCGCCGACGACGTGCCGATCCTGCCGCTCTGGCAGGGCAAGCAGTACCTCGCCGCCCGCAGCGACATCACCGGCACCGAATGGGCCGTCAACTTCGCCGCCGACCTCCAGCTGTGGGAGCTCGGCCGAGGCGTCTGATCCCGCACGAACAATCCCCCCACGTACGACGTACACCCCTTCGAAAGTGTGAAACGCACGGTGCAGATACGTAAGCCATGGCTGACCGCCCCCCTCGCGGCCGGACTCTCGGCAGGTCTCCTCGTCGGTTGCGGCAGCGCGACCGGCGGCGGGGCCGAACCGACCGCCGGAACCGGCCAGCCGGTCACCATGGGCATGTCCGACGAGATCAAGGCCACCGACCCGGCCTCCGGCTACGACCCGGGCTCCTGGCTCCTGTTCAACAACGTCTTCCAGTCGCTGATGGCCTTCCCCAAGAGCGGCGCGGAACCCGAACCGGACGCCGCCGAGAGCTGCGCCTTCGACGAGGGCAGCACCGTCTACCGCTGCACCCTGCGCGCCGGCCTCACCTTCAGCAACGGCCACGCGCTCACCGCCAAGGACGTCAAGTACTCCTTCGAGCGCACCCTGAAGATCAACGACAAGGCCGGCCCGGCCGTGATGCTCTCGTCGATCAAGAGCATCGAGACCCCCGACGACCGGCACGTCGTCTTCCACCTCAAGGTCCCCGACGCGACCTTCCCCAGCAAGATCGCCTCCGGCGCAGGCTCGATCGTCGACCACAGCGTGTACCCCGCGGACAAGCTGCGCACCGACGACAAGGCCGTCGGCTCCGGCCCGTACCGGCTGGACTCCTTCGGCAAGGAGAAGGCCACCTTCGCGGTCAACGACCGCTACCGGGGCAATGCCAAGATCAAGAACACCGGCATGACCCTCCAGCTCTTCCACGGCGACCAGAAGGCACTGGGGGAGTCCCTCAAGGACGGCAGCATCGACCTCGCCTACCGCGGTCTCACCGCCCAGGACATCGCCGCCGCCGAGTCCGCCGCCCCCGGCGACGACAAGCCGGTCACCCCCGTCGAGGGCAGCAGCGCCGAGGTCCAGCACCTGGTCTTCAACACCAAGCACCCGGTCACCGGCAACGTCGGCGTCCGCCGCGCCATCGCCTACCTCGTCGACCGCGAGGCCCTCGTCCGCGAGGTCTACCGGTCCACCGCCACCCCGCTGTACTCGATCATCCCGGCGGGCATCACCGGCCACAACACCGCCTTCTACAACAAGTACGGCGGCAGCCCCCAGCCCGCGAAGGCCAAGCAGGCACTGCGCGAAGCCGGCATCAAGAACAAGGTCAAGCTCACCCTCTGGGCCACCCCCGACCGCTACGGCCCCGCCACGGTCCAGGAGTTCAAGGCCCTCGCCCAGCAGCTCAACCGCAGCGGACTCTTCGACGCCGACGTGAAGTCCGTCGACGAGAAGCAGTACGAGAAGGACATCGCCGCCGGCAAGTACGGCGTCTACGTCAAGGGCTGGATCCCCGACTACCCGGACCCCGACAACTTCACCCAGCCGTTCTTCGGCAAGGGCAACGTCCTGTCCAACGGGTACGAGAACGCCGAGATCACCAACAAGATCATCCCCGGCACGGCAGCGGTCGCCGACCGGGGCAACACCGCCGACGACTTCGGCCGCCTCCAGAACATCGTCGCCGAGGACGTCCCCGTCCTCCCGCTGTGGCAGGGCAAGCAGTACGCCGTCGCCCACAGCAACGTCGCGGGCCTGGAGTGGACCCTCGACCCCTCGACGGTCTTCCGCTTCTGGGAGATCAGCAAGAGCTGACCCACCCCGCGCACAGCACCAGGAAGGGCCCCACCGGAAACCCGGCGGGGCCCTTCCTCGTACCGAACCGTCGGGCGCACCTACTGGGCGCCAGGACGCACCAGACCGCTCTCGTACGCGTAGACGGCGGCCTGCACCCGGTCACGCAGCCCCAGCTTCGTCAGTACGTGACCCACGTGCGTCTTCACCGTGGTCTCGCTCACGAACAGGTCGGCGGCGATCTCCGCGTTCGAAAGGCCGCGCGCCACCAGCTTCAGCACCTCCACCTCACGCTCGGTCAGCGTGTGCAGAGTGTCCGGCACCTCGTCCTCACCGGACGGCAGGTGATCCGCGTACTTGTCCAGCAGCCGGCGCGTGATGCTCGGCGCGAGCATCGCCTCACCCGCCGCCACCACCCGGATCGCCTGCACCAGTTCGTGCGCGGGCGCGTCCTTCAGCAGGAACCCACTGGCCCCCGCGCGCAGCGCCTCCACCACGTACTCATCCAGATCGAACGTGGTCAGCACCAGCACCTTCGCCGGGCCGTCCCGTCCGGGACCCGTGATCTGCCGGGTCGCCTCGACACCGTCCATCCGCGGCATCCGGATGTCCATCAACACCACATCGGGCTGCAACGCCCGCACCTGATCGAGCGCCTGCAGACCGTCCCCGGCCTCGCCGACGACCGCAAGGTCCTGCTCGGCCTCCAGAATCATCCGGAACCCGGTACGCAGCAGCGGCTGGTCGTCCACCAGCAGGACGCGGATAGCCACGTGAACTCCTCTTCCCTAGACCACCCCCATTCTGCCCTGCCCACCCCCTTGGGCGGCGGGGCCGCCCCCGGGGGCGGAACGGGCGGGCAAGGGGGCGGCCCCCGGCGGAGCCGAACCCCCACGCCCCCGCCCCACCCCCGCCATGGCCCCACTCCAGAAAACGCCCCTACTCCGACGCCCCCCTCGGCGCCCGAACCTCCAACGGATACACCGGCGGAGTCCCCCCAAACTCCGGACAAACCGCCCGATGATCACACCACCCACACAACTTCGTCGGCCGAGGCCGCCAATCCCCCGTCTCCGTAGCCTCCCGAATCGCGTCCCACAACGAATGCAGCTTCCGCTCCATCCGCTCCAGATCCGCCTCGTTCGGGTCGTACGTCATCACATCGCCACTGCCCAGATACACCAGCTGAAGCCTGCGCGGCACGATCCGCTTCCACCGCCAGATCACCAGCGCGTAGAACTTCATCTGGAACAGCGCACCCTCCGCGTACTCGGGACGCGGCGCCTTCCCCGTCTTGTAGTCGACGATCCGCACCTCGCCCGTCGGCGCCACGTCCACCCGGTCGATCACCCCGCGCAGCCGCAGCCCCGACTCCAGCTCCGTCTCGACGAAGAGCTCCCGGTCCGCCGGCTCCAGCCGGGTCGGATCCTCCAGCGAGAACCACTTCTCGACCAGGTCCTCCGCCTGCCCCAGCCACCGCGCCAGCCGCTCGCCCTCGGCATCGTCCGCGAACAGCTCGGACAGCTCCGGCTTGGCCTCCAGTAGCCGGTCCCACTGCCCCGGCACCATCGCCCGCGCCTTGGGCACCGTCCGCTCCACCGCCGGATCGTCGAACAGCCGCTCCAGCACGGCATGCACCAGCGTCCCCCGGGTAGCCGCCTCGCTCGGCTTCTCCGGCAGCTTGTCGATCACCCGGAACCGGTACAGCAGCGGACACTGCATGAAGTCGCTCGCCCTGGAGGGTGACAGCCCCGTGGGCCGCCTCGCCCCGTCCGCCGTGCCGGTACTCGTATTCATGACTAAGACCCTACGACCCGCCACTGACAACGCCCCCCTACCATCGACGGCAGACCCTCCCGCACTGCATGATCAGGGCATTGCCCCGCACAACGGCATCAGGGCGACACCGGCGTGACGACATCGAAGGGACCCCGTGGACGAGAGCGACGAGCGCACCGCCGACGAGAAGAACGGCGACGGCGACCGCCCCAAGTCCGACACGGACACCACCCGGGGCACCACCCCGCCGAACACCCCCGACCGGGCCACGGCAACGGACAACGCCCAGGCAACCCCTCCGGCCGCCGACACCGCCCGGGACACCGCTGCGGGCGCGGGCACCGGGACCATGCCGGAAAGCCCCGCCCCTGCGGGCAGCGTCCAAGGAACGGCCCCGGATACCGTCCCGGGCAGCGACCCGAGCCCCGCCCCTGCCGCCGACACGGGCGCCGCTCCGGCAGCAGCACCGCACGGCGCCGCCCGGGCCGCCGCGTCGAGCAATGCCCAGGAAGCCACCCCGGCCACCGAACCCGCCAACGCCCAGGCCGGTACGCCCGCCAAGGCCCCCGCCCCCGATCCCTCCCGCGAGCACACCACCTCCAGTTCCGGTGGGGGGCTGCTCATGGGGCGGCCGTTCGGGGTGCCCGTCTACGTGGCGCCCAGCTGGTTCCTCGTGGCCGCGCTCATCACCTGGGTGTTCGGCGGGCAGCTCGACCTCGTGCTGCCCGAGCTCGGTGCCGCCCGGTACCTCGTCTCCCTCTTCTTCGCCGTCGCCTTCTACGCCTCCGTACTCGTCCACGAGCTCGC
Organism: Streptomyces sp. NPDC032721; assembly: GCF_055579625.1. Taxonomy (NCBI): domain Bacteria; kingdom Bacillati; phylum Actinomycetota; class Actinomycetes; order Kitasatosporales; family Streptomycetaceae; genus Streptomyces; species Streptomyces sp. NPDC032721. The sequence goes on from NZ_JBVIMX010000031.1 coordinate 21,850, forward strand.
CCACACCGTCGCCGCCCTCCGCTTCAAGCTGCCCGTCCGGCGCATCCAGCTCCAGTTCTTCGGCGGTGTCTCGGAGATCGAGAAGGAGACCGAAACCCCTGGCCGCGAATTCGTCCTCGCCTTCGTCGGGCCCCTCCTCTCCCTCGTCCTCGGCGGCGCCTTCTACCTCGCCATGGACCTCGTCGAAGCGGGCACCGTGCCCGGTGTCCTGCTCGCCGGGCTGATGATCTCCAACCTCATCGTCGCCGCGTTCAACCTGCTCCCCGGCCTGCCCCTGGACGGCGGCCGGATGCTCCGCGCCGTCATCTGGAAGATCACCGGCAACCCCATGACCGGCACCGTCGCCGCCGCCTGGGTCGGCCGCGCGCTCGCCGTCGCCGTCCTCATCGGACTGCCCCTGCTCACCCACACCGGAGCCCTCGGCAACGCCACCGAGGACATCACCGGCATGGACACCGTCCTGGACGCACTCCTCGCCGCGATCCTCGCCGCCATCATCTGGACCGGCGCCGGAAACAGCCTGCGGATGGCCAGGCTGCGCCAGCACCTCCCCGACCTGCGCGCCCGCACCCTCACCCGCCGCGCCGTCCCCGTCGAATCCGCCACCCCGCTCTCCGAGGCACTCCGCCGCGCCAACGAGGCCGGTGCCCGCGCACTCGTCGTCGTCGACGGCCACGGCAACCCCACCGCCGTCGTCCGCGAAGCCGCCATCGGCAACGTGCCCGAACACCGCCGCCCCTGGGTCGCCGTCAGCGGACTCGCCGCCGACCTCACCGACGACATGCGCATCCCCGCCGAACTCGCCGGCGAAGCACTCCTCGACCGGCTCCGCGCCGCCCCCGCCACCGAGTACCTCGTCATCGAGGAAACCGGCGAGATCTACGGCGTCCTGTCCACCGCCGACGTCGAGCGCGCCTTCGTCAAGGCGATGGCCCGCCCCCAGCCGTGACCCCCCACCGGCCCAGGGGCGGGCCGGGCAGCGGCGTACGGCCCCTCAAACAGCCGGTAGTCTGGTCACATGTCCGAACCGACCGGTGCCGCCCGCCGACGCGGGCCCTTCAAGGTCGGGGACCAGGTCCAGCTGACTGACCCCAAGGGCCGCCACTACACGTTCACGCTCGAAGCCGGGAAGCAGTTCCACACCCACAAGGGTGCCTTCTCGCACGACGAGCTGATCGGCGCGTCCGAGGGCAGTGTTGTCCGTACCACGGGGAACGTCGCCTACCTGGCACTCCGCCCCCTGCTCCCCGACTACGTCCTGTCCATGCCCCGCGGCGCAGCCGTGGTCTACCCCAAGGACGCGGGGCAGATCCTGGCCTTCGCCGACATCTTCGCCGGCGCCCGCGTCGTCGAAGCGGGAGTGGGCTCCGGCGCCCTCAGCGCCTTCCTCCTCCGCGCCATCGGCGACCACGGAATGCTGCATTCCTACGAGCGCCGCCAGGACTTCGCGGACATCGCGCAGGGCAACGTCGAGCGCTACTTCGGCGGCCCCCACCCCGCGTGGACCCTCACCGTCGGCGACCTCCAGGACAACCTGTCCGACACCGAGGTCGACCGCGTCGTGCTCGACATGCTCGCCCCCTGGGAAACCCTCGAAGCCGTCTCCAAGGCGCTCGTCCCCGGCGGCATCATGTGCGCGTACGTCGCCACCACCACGCAGCTCGCCAGGACCGTCGAGTCCATCCGCGAGATCGGCTGCTTCGCCGAACCCCAGCCGTGGGAGTCGATGGTCCGCAACTGGCACGTCGAGGGCCTGGCCGTCCGCCCGGACCACCGCATGATCGGCCACACCGGCTTCCTCGTCACCGCCCGCCGCCTCGCCGACGGCGTCGAGCCCCCCATGCGCCGCCGCCGCCCCTCCAAGGGTGCCTACGGCGAGGACTACGAGGGCCCCAACAAGGAGCGCGGCAGCCAGGGCTGAGCCCCGCCGCACCTCCCAACAGACCGGCGCCGCCGTCCAGTTCCCGGACCGACACGAGAACTGGACGGCGGCGCCTTCACGTTGGGGCCCACCGACACCCACCCCGGCGTTCCGCCCCGCCGCCCCGTATGGCACGATGCTCGCCACCCTCCCGTCGCCGGTGTCCCTCCCGGCACAGCCCCACAGGAGACACCCCGCGTGCAGAACCCCGCGCCCACGGCCCCCGCACACACCCGGCCCCGCGCGGTGCACTGGCTGGCCACCACCGCCGCCACGGCAGCCGTCATAGCCGCCGCGGCCCTGCTCCAGCCCGCTGCCGCCGCCCCCTCACCCGACACCGCCGCACAGGCCGCCCCCGGCCCCGCGAAGGCGCTCCCCGCCCCGGACGCGAAAGCGGCCGCGTACCCGCTGAAATGCCGCAGCGGCAAGACCGTTCTGCTCAAGCAGGCCGTCGGCGACCTCGACGGCGACAAGAACCCGGAGACCGTCGCCGCCGTACGCTGCGACTCCGGAATCGGCACCCCGCCCAGCGCCCTCTACGTCCTCACCGGAGCCAACCGCGTCGTCGCGACCCTCCTGGAGCCCGGCGAGGAGCAGAACGTGACAGAACTCTCCGTCACCGGCGACACCGTTTCCGCGACCCTCCTCGGCTACTCCTCCGACGCGGTCGCCCGCTGCTGCCCGGACAAGACCCAGAAGATCAAATGGCAGTGGCGGAACGGGAAGTTCACCCGCTCCGCCACCAACGAGGCCCGCGGCGTCTGACGCCGCGGGCCCCGCCCTTCGTCCCGATCCCGGCCGGACCTACCCGGCGTCCGGCCCGTAGACCTCGACCCTGTCCGAAACGCGACGTACATGAATGCAGTCGCCCGGACACTCCTTGGCCGAGTCCACCACGTCCTGCAACAGCGGCAGCGGTACCCGCGTCGTGGCCCCCGGGGCCTGGAGCAACTCGTCGTCATCGCTCTTCACGTACGCGAGACCGTCGATGTCGAGCTCGAAGACCTCCGGCGCGTACTGCGCACAGATCCCGTCGCCGGTGCAGAGGTCCTGGTCGATCCACACCTCAAGAGGGTCCCCGACCTGGGCACCGTCTGCGGTGGGAGCCTCTTCCTGCACGGTCATATCTCCTGCCGTTCCCTGCGCGGTATGCACCAATTGAAGCCAGCCCTGACGGGTGTTGAACACTTCGACGATACAACCGCCCGCTTTCCGATGTTGCTGGGTGGGTATCCCCCCTCTGTGAGGGAGTACGCAAGGGTGAAGATCAGACACTCCTCGATCGTGTTTGTGATCTAGGGGTTTCAACCAACACCTACCCAGGTAGGGTCAGGAAGCGTCCAGCTCCCCCTGGAGGAGGTGAGGACCGTGGCAGCCCACGACGACGACATCAACCGCGGCATCCGGCCCGCGCGAGGGTCCGAGGACCCCGCCGGACAGGTTGCCTATCTAGAGCAGGAAATCGCCGTCCTGCGACGCAAGCTCGCCGACTCTCCGCGTCACACGAGGATTCTCGAAGAGCGGATCGTCGAGCTGCAGACCAACCTGGCAGGCGTGTCCGCACAGAACGAGCGGCTCGCCAACACACTCCGCGAGGCCCGCGACCAGATCGTGGCCCTCAAGGAAGAAGTGGACCGGCTCGCACAGCCGCCGGCCGGCTTCGGTGTGTTCCTTGAGGCCAACGAGGACGGCACGGCCGACATCTTCACCGGAGGACGCAAACTCCGGGTGAACGTCAGCCCCAGCGTCGAGCTCGAAGAGCTCAGGCGCGGCCAGGAAGTCATGCTCAACGAAGCGCTCAACGTGGTCGAGGCCATGGAGTACGAGCGCGCCGGGGACATCGTCACCCTCAAGGAAATCCTGGAGGACGGCGAACGGGCCCTGGTGGTCGGGCACACCGACGAGGAACGGGTGGTCAGGCTCGCCGAGCCGCTGCTGGACATCACCATCCGCCCCGGCGACGCCCTGCTGCTGGAACCCCGATCCGGATACGTCTACGAAGTCATTCCCAAGAGCGAGGTCGAGGAGCTCGTCCTCGAAGAGGTCCCGGACGTCGACTACGAGAAGATCGGCGGCCTGGGCAACCAGATCGAGCTGATCCGCGACGCGGTCGAACTGCCCTACCTCTACCCCGACCTCTTCAAGGAGCACGAACTGCGGCCACCGAAGGGCATCCTGCTCTACGGACCGCCCGGCTGCGGCAAGACGCTCATCGCCAAGGCCGTCGCCAACTCCCTTGCCAAGAAGGTCGCCGAGGTCACCGGCCAGCCCGCAGGGAAGTCCTACTTCCTCAACATCAAGGGCCCCGAGCTCCTCAACAAGTACGTCGGCGAGACCGAGCGCCACATCCGCCTGGTCTTCCAGCGTGCCCGGGAGAAGGCGAGCGAGGGCACCCCCGTCATCGTCTTCTTCGACGAAATGGAATCGCTCTTCCGCACCCGCGGATCCGGCGTCAGCTCGGACGTGGAGAACACCATCGTCCCCCAGCTGCTCGCCGAGATCGACGGCGTGGAAGGCCTGGAGAACGTCATCGTCATCGGCGCCTCCAACCGCGAGGACATGATCGACCCCGCGATCCTGCGCCCCGGACGACTCGATGTGAAGATCAAGATCGAGCGCCCGGACGCGGAGGCGGCGAAGGACATCTTCGCGAAGTACCTGACGTCCCGGCTGCCGCTGCACTCGGACGACCTGTCCGAGCACTCCGGCTCCAAGGACGTCGCCGCCCACGCCATGATCCAGTCGGTCGTGGAGCAGATGTACGCGGAATCCGAGGAGAACCGCTTCCTGGAGGTCACGTACGCCAACGGCGACAAGGAAGTCCTCTACTTCAAGGACTTCAACTCCGGCGCGATGATCCAGAACATCGTCGACCGGGCCAAGAAGATGGCCATCAAGCAGTTCCTGGACCACAACCAGAAGGGCATCCGCGTCTCCCACCTCCTCCAGGCCTGCGTGGACGAGTTCAAGGAGAACGAGGACCTGCCCAACACCACCAACCCGGACGACTGGGCCCGCATCTCCGGCAAGAAGGGCGAACGGATCGTCTTCATCCGCACGCTCGTCACCGGAAAGCAGGGCGCGGACACCGGCCGCTCCATCGACACGGTGGCGAACACGGGCCAGTACCTGTAAAGCGCAACCCGGCTGCGGATACCCCGCGGGGTATCCGCAGCCGGTTCTTTTCCCCGCACCACCCGGCCAATCCGGCGGGACTTCAGCACACAACAGAGCAATGACGGATTTGATCTCCCCACCAGCGCAAAGGCGTTCTAGGCTCTTCCGTACCGCCACCGCCGGGTCGCACAGTGCGGGGACGGCACCGCACACGCACCCCAGAACCAGCGGTACTTGAGCGCCGCCCCAGGACGGGGGCGCCGCCGGGCAAGGAGGGCCGCATGACCGTACGGCGAGTAATGGGCATCGAGACGGAATACGGAATCTCCGTCCCCGGCCACCCCAACGCCAATGCCATGCTCACCTCGTCCCAGATCGTCAACGCCTACGCGGCGGCGATGCACCGGGCGCGCCGCGCCCGCTGGGACTTCGAGGAAGAGAACCCGCTGCGGGACGCGCGAGGCTTCGACCTCGCCCGCGAAGCCGCCGACTCCAGCCAGCTCACCGACGAGGACATCGGCCTGGCCAACGTCATCCTCACGAACGGCGCACGGCTCTACGTCGACCACGCACACCCCGAGTACAGCTCGCCCGAGATCACCAACCCGATGGACGCCGTCCTCTGGGACAAGGCCGGCGAGCGCATCATGGCCGAGGCCGCCGAGCGGGCCGCCCAGCTCCCCGGCGCACAGCCGATCCTGCTCTACAAGAACAACACCGACAACAAGGGCGCCTCCTACGGCACGCACGAGAACTACCTGATGAAGCGGGAGACCCCCTTCTCGGACATCGTGCGCCACCTCACCCCGTTCTTCGTCTCCCGGCAGGTCATCACCGGCGCGGGCCGCGTCGGCATCGGCCAGGACGGGCACGAACACGGCTTCCAGATCAGCCAGCGCGCCGACTACTTCGAGGTCGAGGTCGGCCTCGAAACCACCCTCAAGCGCCCCATCATCAACACCCGGGACGAACCGCACTCCGACGCGGAGAAGTACCGCCGACTGCACGTGATCATCGGCGACGCCAACCTCTCGGAGATCTCGACCTATCTGAAGCTGGGCACCACCGCCCTCGTCCTCTCCATGATCGAGGACGGCTTCATCAACGTCGACCTGGCCGTGGACCAGCCGGTGCGCACCCTGCACCAGGTCTCCCACGACCCGGACCTCCAGCACCTGGTCACGCTGCGCAGCGGGCGCTCACTGACCGCCGTACAGCTTCAGATGGAGTACTTCGAGCTCGCCAGGAAGTACGTCGAGGAGCGGTACGGGGCGGACGCCGACGACCAGACCAAGGACGTGCTCAGCCGCTGGGAGGACGTGCTCAACCGGCTGGAGAACGACCCGATGAGCCTGTCCGGGGAACTGGACTGGATCGCCAAGCGGGAGCTCCTGGAGGGCTACCGGCGGCGCGACGGGCTCGACTGGGACGCGGCCAGGCTCCACCTGGTCGACCTCCAGTACGCGGACGTACGGCCCGACAAGGGCCTCTACAACCGGCTGGCGGCCCGCGGCAAGATGAAGCGGCTGCTGGACGAGAGCGCGGTGGAGCGGGCCGAGAACAAGCCCCCCGAGGACACCAGGGCGTACTTCCGCGGCCGCTGCCTGGAGCAGTACGCGGACGACGTCGCGGCGGCCTCCTGGGACTCCGTGATCTTCGACCTCCCGGGCCGGGACTCGCTCCAGCGGGTGCCGACGCTGGAACCGCTGCGGGGCACCAGGAACCACGTCAAGGAGCTGCTCGACCGCTGCCGGACGGCGGACGAGCTGGTCCGGGTGCTCTCGGGCGGCTGATCGCGGCTGAAGTGCGGCCCCGGTGGGAATCATCCAGGTGGTTCCTGCGGCTTCGTTAAGTACGGGGCAAATGTCAGACCCCGCTTGTAGGGTCTGATCAAGGACCAAGGACATCGAACCGAGCGGGGTGAGGTAGAGATGGCGACCAAGGACACCGGCGGCGGACAGCAGAAGGCCACGCGTTCCACCGAGGAGACCGAGGAGCAGACGCAGGACGCGCAGGCTTCGGAGGACCTCAAGGAGCGGCAGGAAAAACTGTCGGACGACGTGGACTCTGTTCTCGACGAAATCGATGATGTGCTCGAAGAGAACGCAGAGGAGTTCGTGAGGTCATTTGTGCAAAAAGGTGGGGAATAGGGGTAAATGTCCGATTCCCTGATGGGGAAGGAGTGCTCGCGGTGCAGGCGTGTACTTCCGCGAGACTCCTTCGCCGGTAACAAGTCCATGCGCGATGGTCTCCAGGCGCATTGCCGGGAGTGCCAAGCTGCGTACTACCGGCAGCGGCAAGAGGCCAAGGGGAAATCGGTCCGCGTCAAGGTGCCGGTTCCAAGGGGGCACAAGCGTTGCCCGCAGTGCGGTGAGATCAAGCCCCACTCCCAGTGGGAGGCCAATCGGTCTTCGTCGGACGGCTGGGCGAGTTATTGCCGGGTGTGCAGGGCGGAGCGCAATCGGATCGGCTACTTCCAGCGCAAGTACGGCATCACGCCGGACGAGCTGGACGAGATGATCGCCTCCCAGCAAGGGGTCTGCTGTATCTGCCTAGTTGCTCCTGCGGAGCATGTGGATCACTGCCATGAGACGGGTAGGGTCCGAGGCGTACTGTGCTTCAGCTGCAATGCGGCGCTGGGGCAGTTGAAGGATCGGCCGGATGCCATAAGGCGTGCCGCCGCATACGTGGAGGGAACCGCGTGGAAGCCAACACTCGTAGCACCGGGCGTCTACCAGCTGCCTTCCTGACGCCGGGCTCCTCGTCGTTCATGGACTTTCTCGGCGAGCACTCGCCCGAGATGCTGCCGGGCAACCGGGTACTGCCGCCCGTGCAGGGCGTCGTCGAGGCACCGCACGGGACGACCATCGTGGCCGCCTCGTTCCCCGGCGGGGTCGTGCTCGCCGGTGACCGGCGGGCGACCATGGGGAACATGATCGCGCAGCGCGACATCGAGAAGGTGTTCCCGGCCGACGAGTACTCGGCCGTGGGCATCGCCGGCACGGCCGGTCTGGCCGTGGAGATGGTGAAGCTCTTCCAGCTGGAGCTGGAGCACTTCGAGAAGGTGGAAGGCGCCCAGCTGTCGCTGGAGGGCAAGGCGAACCGGCTGTCGACCATGATCCGGTCGAATCTCGGCATGGCCATGCAGGGCCTGGCGGTCGTGCCGCTGTTCGCGGGGTACGACCTCGATCGCGAGAAGGGCCGGATCTTCTCGTACGACGTCACGGGGGGCCGCTCCGAGGAGCTCGGGTTCGCGGCGACCGGGTCGGGTTCCGTGTTCGCGCGCGGCTCGATGAAGAAGCTGTACCGGAAGGACCTGTCGGAGCAGGAGACGACGACGCTGGTCATCCAGGCGCTGTACGACGCCGCGGACGACGACTCGGCGACCGGTGGTCCCGACATGGCGCGGCGGATCTATCCGATCGTCACCGTCATCACGGAGGACGGTTTCAGGCGGCTGACGGAGGAGGAGTCCGCCGAGCTGGCCCGGACGATTCTGGCGAAGCGGCTGGAGCAGCCCGACGGGCCGCGTGCCGCTCTGCTCTGACGACTTCGGTCTCTGTGATCTCTGCGGTCTCCGCGGTTTCTTCGATGTGTTTGCCTCTGACAGAAAGGGACGGATAGCCGGTGTCGACGCCGTTCTATGTCTCACCCCAGCAGGCCATGGCCGACCGCGCGGAATACGCGCGGAAGGGCATCGCCCGTGGACGCAGCCTTGTGGTGCTGCAGTTCGCCGACGGCATTGTCTTTGTCGGCGAGAACCCGTCCCGTGCGCTGCACAAGTTCAGCGAGATCTACGACCGGATCGGTTTCGCCGCCGCCGGTAAGTACAACGAGTACGAGAATCTGCGCATCGGTGGCGTCAGGTACGCCGATATGCGCGGATACACCTACGACCGTGACGATGTGACGGCGCGTGGGCTGGCGAATGTGTACGCCCAGACGCTGGGTTCGATCTTCTCCAGCAATGCGGAGAAGCCGTACGAGGTCGAGCTGGTGGTTGCCGAGGTCGGTGCCGAGCGGGAGGGTGACCAGATCTACCGGCTGCCGCACGACGGGTCGATCGTGGATGAGCACGGTTCGGTCGCGGTCGGTGGCAACGCTGAGCAGATCAGCAGTTACCTGGATCAGCGGCACCGTGACGACATGAGTCTGGCGGAGGCGCTGAAGCTGGCCGTGCAGGCGCTGTCGCGGGACACCAACGGTACGGAGCGGGAGATTCCGGCGGAGCGGCTGGAAGTGGCCGTGCTGGACCGTACGCGGCCGCAGCAGCGGAAGTTCAAGCGGATCGTGGGGCGGCAGCTCGCGCGTCTGCTGGAGGCCGACGGTGATGCGTCGGCGCCGACCGAGGTGCCTTCGGACACCGAGGAGGAGTAGGGCCGGGAAGTGGTGGCTCGTGTGGCCCCGGACCGTGTGATGCGGTCCGGGGCCACACGTGTGTCAGGGGGCGCGGGTGGGTGCCGGGGCGGTGGAGCCTCGGACCATCAGTTCGACGGGGAGGTCGCCGGTTTCCGGGGTGCGTCCTTCGAGTACGGCGAGGAGGGCGGCCATGCCGCGTCGGCCGACCTGTTCGGCGGGGAGGCGGACGGTGGTCAGTTCGGGTTCGACGGCGCTGGCGAGGGCGAGGTCGTCGAAGCCGGTGACGGAGATGTCCTCGGGGACGCGCAGGCCCAGGCGGCGCAGGGCTTTGCAGGCGCCGGCCGCGAGGATGTCGTCGTCGCAGATCAGGGCGGTGGGGCGGGCGGCCGGCTCGGTGAGGGTGGCTTCGGTGGCGGCGCGGGCGCTGTGAACGTCCAGTGGGGAGCGGATGGTGCGCAGGGTGGCGTCCGGGGTGTCGTGCAGGGCGGTGGCGAGTGCGCGGGCGCGTACGTCGAAGGTCCAGGAGTCGACGGCGGATGCCAGGTGGACGAAGCGGCGGTGGCCGAGTTCCAGGAGGTGGGCGGTGACCTGGTGCATGCCGTCGGCGATGGCGAGGTTGACGTGTGCGGCGGCGTCGCCCGCGGGGTCGGCCGGGTCGCTGTCGAGCATGACGAGGGGGAGTCCGGCGCCGCGCAGTGTGCCGAGGGCGCCGGTGGCCATCGAGGAGGCGATGACGCCGTCGAGGGCGGTGCGGGCGGAGGCGAAGGGGTCGCGGGCGGGGCCGATGCCGTCGGGGGAGGGGTAGAGGACGACGCCGAAGCCGTGTTCGGCGGCGGTCTCGGCGGCTCCGGTGTAGACGCGGGCGAAGAACTCGTTGGTGAGGGCGGGGACGACGAGGAGGGCGGTGCGGGTGCGGCCCAGGCGCAGGGTGCGGGCGGCGAGGTTGGGGCGGTAGCCGAGGTCGCGGGCGGTGTCGCGGACGAGGGCGGCGGTGGGCTCGGAGACGCGGCCCCGCCACTTGTCGCCGAGGACGAGGGAGACGGTGGCCTGGGAGACCCCGGCGGCGCGGGCGACGTCGCGGCTGGTGGGTGTGGGGCGGGTGGGGTGGGCGGGGGTGGTCACCGGGGGCTCCGTGGGTGGGGGCGGGGGGTGGAGAAGTGGCCCCGCCGCACGAGGGGCGTGGTGGGCGATGGACCTTTCAGCTGTGGTCATGGTACGTATGACGGTGTTAGTTATACGTAACACCTTGGTGGTCGCGGGAGTGGTGCCAAGGGAGAAGGGCGGGACAGATGGCGGCGGGATATGCCGAACTGCTCAGGACGCGGCATGCCGCGCGCCTGCTGGCCGGGACCCTGGTGGGGCGGCTGCCCAATGCGACGGCGCCCATCGCGATCATGCTCTTCACCCGGGCCGAGGGCGGCAGCTACACCCTCGGCGGCGCGCTGGCTGCGGTGTACGGGGTGGCCAACGCCGTCGGGCAGCCGCTCCTGGGGCGGGCCGTGGACCTGCGCGGTCAGCCGAAGGTCCAGCTCCCGGCCGCGCTGCTGTCGGCGCTCGGCATGCTCGTGCTCTGTCTGAGCGGGATCGACCAGCTGGTCCTCACGTACGCGGCGGTGGCCGTGGCCGGTCTGTTCACGCCGCCGCTGGAGGGCGGGCTGCGGGCGCTGTGGCCGAGCGTGCTGGGCGACGAGGGCAAGGTGCACCGGGCGTACGCGATGGACGCGGTGGCGCAGGAGATCATGTTCACCGTCGGCCCGCTGCTGGTGACGCTGCTCGTGTCGCTCTGGTCGCCGGCCGCCGCCCTGCTGGTGATCAACGCGATAGGTGTGCTGGGGGCGTTGTCGGTCGTCGTGTCGAAGCCGTCGCGGGCCTGGCGGTCGGCGGCGCGCGAGGCGCACTGGCTGGGGGCGCTGCGCTCGAAGGGGCTGCTGGCGCTGCTGGGGTCGTTCTTCTTCGTCGGGACGGCGCTGGGTTCGATCACGGTGGCCGGGGTGGCGTACGGCGACGACCACCACAAGACCTGGGTGTACGGGGTGCTGATGGCGGCGCTCGGGCTCGGGGCGCTGGTGGGCGGTCTGGCGTACGGGGCGCGGCAGTGGGCGGGTGCGCCGGAGCCGAGGCTGCTGGTGATCGTGGCGCTGCTGGCGGCGGGCTATCTGCCGTTGATGCTGACGCCGGGGATCGTCGCGATGACGGTGCTGTCGGCGGTGGCGGGGGTGTTCCTGGCGCCGGCGCTGGCGTGCGCGTTCATCGTGGTGGACCGGCACGCGCCGCGCGGGACGGTCACCGAGGCGTTCTCGTGGCTGGTGACGACGTTCGGTGTCGGGTCGGCCGTCGGTACGGGTGCGGCGGGGCCCGCGGTCGAACTCGGGGGCACCTCGGCGAGTTTCGCGGTGGCGGCCGTGGGCGGCGTACTGGCGCTGCTCGTACTGCTGTCGACGCGCCGGGTGCTGACGGTTCCTCCGGTTGCGGAGCGCGGCGCGGCCGCCGTAAACCCTGGCGGGGCTTTTGAAAATGATCGAATCGGTGAGGTCGAACCCGGTTTCAGCTCAGGCCATCAGGCGTAATGTTCAGACATGGACCGCCGCATTTTCGGGCTGGAGAACGAGTACGGCGTCACGTGCACGTTCAGGGGACAGCGCCGACTGTCTCCTGATGAAGTGGCGCGCTACCTCTTCCGCCGTGTTGTGTCATGGGGCCGCAGCAGCAACGTCTTCCTGCGGAACGGCGCCCGCCTGTACCTCGACGTGGGATCGCATCCGGAATACGCAACTCCCGAATGCGACAACCTGACCGAACTGGTCACCCACGACAAGGCCGGCGAGCGCATTCTCGAAGGCCTGCTCGTCGACGCCGAACGCCGCCTGCACGAGGAGGGAATCGCGGGCGACGTCTATCTGTTCAAGAACAACACCGATTCCGCCGGGAACTCCTACGGCTGCCACGAGAATTACCTGGTGGCGAGGCACGGAGAGTTCTCCCGGCTCGCGGACATCCTCATTCCGTTCCTGGTCACGCGTCAGCTGATCTGTGGTGCGGGCAAGGTGCTGCAGACGCCGCGCGGTGCGGTGTACTGCGTGAGCCAGCGTGCCGAGCACATCTGGGAGGGCGTCAGTTCCGCGACGACCCGGTCCCGGCCGATCATCAACACCCGCGACGAGCCGCACGCGGACGCGGAGCGCTACCGCAGGCTGCACGTCATCGTCGGCGACTCGAACATGTCCGAGACGACCATGCTGCTCAAGGTCGGTGCCACCGACCTGGTGCTGCGCATGATCGAGGCGGGCACGGTGATGCGCGACCTGACGCTGGAGAACCCGATCCGGGCCATCCGCGAGGTCAGCCACGACATCACCGGCCAGCGCAAGGTGCGTCTCGCCAGCGGGCGGGAGGCCTCCGCGCTGGAGGTGCAGCGCGAGTACTACGAGAAGGCCGTGGACTTCGTCGACCGCAGGGGCATCCGCACCGGGAACGTGGCGCAGGTGCTGGAGCTGTGGGGCCGCACGCTCGACGCGATCGAGGCGGAGGACCTGGACCGGATCGGCACCGAGATCGACTGGGTCATGAAGTACAAGCTGATCGAGCGGTACCGGGAAAAGCACAACATGACGATGTCGCACCCGAGGGTCGCGCAGATAGACCTCGCGTACCACGACATCCACCGGCGCAGGGGCCTGTACTACCTGCTGGAGCGCAAGGGTCAGGCGGCCCGGATCTGCAACGACCTGAAGATCTTCGAGGGCAAGTCGGTGCCTCCGCAGACGACCAGGGCGCGGCTGCGCGGCGACTTCATCCGGCGGGCGCAGGAGCAGCGGCGGGACTTCACCGTCGACTGGGTGCACCTGAAGCTGAACGACCAGGCGCAGCGCACGGTGCTGTGCAAGGACCCGTTCCGGTCGGTCGACGACCGGGTGGAGAAGCTGATCGCCGGGATGTAGCCGGCGCCGGTGACGGCGGGCGGGGGCGGGAGCCGTCCCCCGGGCCCCGTGGACATCTGTCCGCGGGGCCCTTCGCATGCCCTCCGACATCCGCGGGGGAGCGGGCCGTAGAGTGGCGGCCACTGACCACTCCCAGCAACCCCTGAGGACACTTGTGCGACGTCGACTTGCAGCCTTGTTGATCGTTCCGGCCCTGGCGCTGACCGCCTGCGGGGGCGGTGAGTCCAAGGAGCCGAAGGACGAGAAGAGTTCCTCCTCGTCCCCCGACAAGGCGGCCAAGCAGCCCGAGGCGCCCAAGCCGGTCCAGTCCGCCGCGCCGATGCCCGAGGTCAAGGGCGAGGTGATGAAGCAGCCGCAGCTCACCATCCCCAAGGGCGAGCCGAGCGGCAAGTTCGTCGTGAACACGGTGAAGGCGGGCGACGGCCCCGAGGTCAAGAAGGGCGACCTCGTGATGGCCGGTTACGAGGCCAGGATCTGGAAGGGCAGCCAGTCGCTCGGCGGCTCGTACGGCGAGAAGGGCAAGGCCGCGCCGCCGCAGATGATCGCGGCGGGCTCCCCGGCGGTCATTCCGGCGTTCTCGCAGGGCGTGCTGGGGCAGAAGGTCGGCAGCCGTGTGCTGATCGTGGCGCCGCCGGCCGCGGCCTGGGGTGCGCAGGGCAAGCCGGAGATGAAGGTCGGTCCCAAGGACAACCTGGTCTTCGTCCTGGACATCCAGAAGATCGTCCCCAAGAAGGCGGAGGGGAAGCAGAAGGACACCGCCGCCGACATGCCGAAGATCCAGGCGGACAAGGAAGAGGCCGCCACGATCACGATCCCGAAGAACGACCCGCCGAAGAAGCTGGTCTCGGACACGCTGATCGAGGGTGACGGCCCCGAGGTGAAGAAGGGCCAGGCCGTGTACATGCAGTACAGCGGTGCGGCCTGGAAGCTGAACGAGGGCAAGCCGAAGGCGGAGCTCTTCGACACCAGCTGGAAGACCGGTTCCCCGTTCGTCACGGCGATCGGCGCGGGTCAGGTCATCCCGGGCTGGGACCAGGGTCTGGTCGGCAAGAAGGTCGGCAGCCGCGTGCTGCTGGTGATCCCGCCGGAGATGGGATACGGCAAGGAGGCCAAGGGGGAGACCATGCCGGCCAACTCCACGCTGGTCTTCGTCGTGGACATCCTCGCGGCAATGTAAGACTGTCCCGGTTGTCCCGAACGGGTACAAGGCATGAAGTAGGAGCACAGCAGTGAGCATCGAGAAGCCCGAGATCGACTTCCCCGAGGGCGACGTCCCGACCGACCTTGAGATCAAGGACATCTGGGAGGGCGACGGCGCCGTCGCGAAGGCCGGCGACTACGTGAAGGTCCACTACGTGGGTGTGGCCTTCTCGACCGGCGAGGAGTTCGACGCCTCCTGGAACCGCGGCAACCCGCTGGAGTTCCAGCTCGGTGCCGGTCAGGTCATCCAGGGCTGGGACCAGGGCGTGCAGGGCATGAAGGTCGGCGGCCGCCGCCGGCTGACCATCCCGGCGCACCTGGCGTACGGCGAGCGTGGCGCGGGCGGCGGTGTCATCGCTCCGGGCGAGACGCTGATCTTCGTCTGCGACCTGGTGTCCGTCTGATCGCGGAACACGGCTGCGCGGATCACCGCGCGTAGCGACGAGGGCCCCTGCCGGACCGGCAGGGGCCCTCGGCTTTTGCCGCGACACCCCGGGGCGGTACGGTCGACGGTCGTAGCGCCCGGTGTTTCGCGGCGCGCACTTCGGGAGAGAGGGCGTCGATGGCGATTGCCAAGGCCGAGCGTTTGATGAACCTGGCGCTGTGCCTGTTGGGGACCCGGCGCCCGCTCAGCAAGCGTGAGCTCAAGGAGTCGATCGAGGCCTACCTGGAGGCGGGCAACGAGGAGTCCTTCAACCGGATGTTCGAGCGCGACAAGGACGATCTGCGCGAACTCGGCCTGGTCATCGAGACGGTGGAGAACCTGGACGGCGACGCCGGTTATCTGGCCCGCCGCGACAGCAACCGGCTGCCCGCGATCACCCTGGACGCCGAGGAGGCCGCCGCGCTCGGTCTTGCCGCGAAGGTGTGGCAGCAGGCCCGGCTCGCGGGTGCGGCCAGCGGCGCGCTGCAGAAGCTGCGCGCCGCCGGGATGCCGGAGGCGGAGGACCCGTACGACGGACAGCAGCACAGTGCGCTGGAGCCGCGGATCCCGGTGCACGAGGCGGCCTTCGAGCCTTTGATGCTGGCGTGCCGGGACCGCCGTCCGGTGGTCTTCGACTACCGCAAGGCCACCGCGGCCCGCCCGGAGACGCGGCAGGTCGAGCCGTGGACGCTGGAGTGCTGGCGCGGCCACTGGTACCTGGCGGGCTGGGACCGGGAGCGGGAGGCGGAGCGGGTGTTCCGGCTGTCGCGGATCACCGGGAAGGTGCGCTCGCGGGCGGGCGCGTTCCGGGCCGAGGTGCCGGACGTGGTGACCGTACGGGAGACCGTGGAGAGCTGGGCGGGGGAGACCGCGACCCGCAGCGCGCTGATCAAGCTGCGCGCGGGGGCCGGGTATCCGCTGCGTTCGCGGGCGAGTGCGGTGCGTGAACTGGGTGACGGCTGGGACGAGCTGGCGATTCCGTACGGGCACGGGCTGGACGCCTGGCTGGTGGAGTTCGGCCCCGACGTGGTGGTGCTGGAGCCCGCGGACCTGCGGGCGGACGTCGTGGACCGGCTGCGCGCCGTGGCCAAGGGCTGAGGGGCGTAGGACTGTTATGGCGACGAACGCGATCGACCAGACCCGGCGGATGCTGTCGCTGGTGACGTATCTGCGGGAGCGGCCCGGGGCGCACGTCGACGACGTGGCGCGGGCCTTCGGGATCAGCCAGGACGAGCTGATCTCCGACCTGGACGTACTGCCGATGTGCGGGACCAGCTTCCGGGGCGGTGACCTGCTCGACATCGACACCGACGGCGAGCGGATCTGGTGGCACAACCCGGACGACGTGGCCGCCCCGCTCAGGCTCGCAGCCGACGAGGCGACGGCGCTGCTGGTGGCCGCGCGGGCGGTGTCCACGCTGCCCGGGCTGCGCGAGGGCGACCGGCAGGCGCTGCTGCGGGCCACCGCGAAGCTGGAGGCGGCGGCCGGTGAGGCGGCCGGGGCCAGCTCGCGGCTCTCGGTGACCTTCGAGTCGGAGGGCGGCGTCTTCGCCGACGTCGACCGGGCGATCTCGGAGCGGCGGCGTTTGTGGCTGCGCTACTACTCGCCCGCCCGGGACGAGCTGACCGAGCGCGAGGTGGATCCGATCCGGCTGTTCGCGGTGGGTCACACCTACATGGAGGCGTGGTGCCGCCTGTCGGAGGCGCGGCGCACCTTCCGGCTCGACCGGGTCGCCGAGATCAAGCTGCTCGACGAGCCCTCCGTACCGCCGCAGATCGAGCTGCGGGACCTCTCGGAGGGGCTCGTGCAGCCGGCCGCGGAGGACCCCGAGGTGGTCGTCGAGGTGGGGCCCGGCGGGCGGTGGGTCGCCGAGTACTACCCGCACGACAGTGCCGAGGAACTGCCGGACGGGGGGCTGCGGGTGACGCTGCGCACCCCGGACCCGGCGTCGTTGCGGCGGCTGGGGCTGCGGCTGGGCCGGGACGGGCGGATCGTGTCGCCGCCCGCGCTCGCCGACAGTGCGCGGACGGCTGCCCGCGAGGCGCTCGCCGCGTACGAGACGGCGGACGACCGGGGTCCGGGCGGGCTCGCCTAGGAGCCGGGTACGGCCGCGGTCCGGGAGTGGCCGTGGCCGTGGTGGAGAAGCAACAGAGCGACGTACGAGGAGAGCTGGAGACATGTCCGTGATGTCTGGTGTGGCCGCTCCGGTGGGAGCGGTCCTCTTCAAGGCAGGCTGCCCCGACTGCCGGTCCCGCTTCGAGCTGGACGCGCAGGAACTGCGCCTCGCGATCGGCGGCAGCCGCCGTACGACCTTCTACTCCTTCACGTGCCCGGAGTGCGGGTCGTCGGTGCGCAAGCCCGCGGGCGAGCGCATTGTGGAACTGCTCACGGGCGGCGGCGTACGGACGCTGCGGCTGCATTCCGCGCTCTGAGCCGTATCCCCCGCACCGGGCCGCTGTCCGCTCCGAGCTGCGTGTTCCTCGTCGGTCCCCCTAGCGTCTAGGCTCTGCCCATGTTCTGGCCCATGCTCGCCATCGCCCTCGGATTCCTCGGACTCGCCGTGCTCGGCGTCCTGGCGGTCAGGGTCTTCGCCGAAGTGCGGCGGCTCGGCCGTCAGGTGGCGAAGAGCTCGCAGCAGATCAACCGCGCGGCGCAGGAACTGGAACGCTCCGCGGAGAGCCTGGCGCGGACCGGAGAGGCGCTCCGCTAGCGGGGGAGCGGCCCGGCCGTGCGATGGGCCGGGCGAGATGCGTACGGGGTCTCCATCGCCGGTCATACGGGCGGTACGCTCGGTGAACGCGGCCCCGGAGCGAGGCGACGGGTCGCTACCCGGGCGACGCACGGGCATTGCCCCGCGTTTACCCCCTCGGGTTACGATCGCTGGCAGCGCGGCGACCGGACACCTGTCCGGCCGGTCGAGTGCCAGACCCCCCTGTCGCCTCGGTGAAGAAGGTAAACAGCATGAACCTCGGTGCCCCCGAAATCATCCTCATCATTGTGGTCATCATCCTGCTCTTCGGCGCCAAGAAGCTGCCGGACATGGCCCGTTCGCTGGGCAAGTCCGCCCGCATCCTCAAGAGCGAGGCCAAGGCGATGAAGAAGGACGACGCCCCGGAGCAGGCTCCCGCCGAGCAGCAGAACCAGAGCCCCGCCGCCGAGGCACCCCGCACCATCAAGGCCGCTCCCGGTGACGTGACCAGCTCGCGCCCGGTGTCCGAGCCGACCGACACCCAGCGCTGACCCAGGTCCGCCGCAGGCACCGCAACCGGTGACTCCCTGCCGCACGAGATGAGGACGTGGGTTGCTCAAGTCTGCCCGCAAGACTGAGAAGGACCCCGAGGGCCGGATGCCCCTCGTGGAACACCTGCGCGAGCTCCGCAACCGGCTCGCCAAGGGTGTGCTCGCGATCGTGGTGGCCACCGTCGTGGCTCTCTACTTCAGCCAGACGCTGCTGCGCTTCATCACGGACCCGGTGCCCAAGTGCGGCCCGGACATCACGAGCGACGGCGGCAACTGCGCCATCGTCTCCTTCAACTCGCTGATGGCACCGATCAGCGTGACGATCCAGGTGAGCCTCACCGTCGGACTCGTGGCGTCCAGCCCGATCTGGCTGTACCAGCTGTGGGCGTTCATCGCGCCGGGCCTGCACCGCAACGAGAAGAAGTACACGTACGCCTTCGTCGGCGCTGCCGTGCCGCTGTTCGCGGGCGGCGCCTACCTCGCGTACCTGATCCTGCCGGTCAGTGTGAAGGTGCTCATCAGCTTCACCCCCTCCGGTTCGGCGAACATCCTCGCGCTCAACGACGTCCTCGACTTCACCCTGCGCATGGTGCTCGTGTTCGGTGTCTCCTTCGAGCTGCCACTGGTCCTGATCATGCTCAACATGACCGGAGTCCTCTCCGGGAAGCGCATGGTCAAGTGGTGGCGGGGCGTCATCATGGGCGTCTTCGTCTTCGGCGCCGTGATCACGCCGACCACCGACCCCGTCGGCATGCTGGCCCTGGCCGGCCCGATCGCCGTCCTCTACTTCGTCGCGGTCGGCTTCTCGCTGATCAACGACAAGCGCCGTGCGCGCAAGGACCCGGACGCGGGCCTGGACCCGGACGAGGCGTCCGACCTCGACCTGACGCCGGAGCCGCTGGACCACGAGGTCGAACCCGTGACGGCGGGACGGACGCCGCTGCCCTCGCAGGCGGACGGCGGGCGCAAGCAGCTGAACGGGTACGACGACATCACCTGAGGCGCCGCGAGCGGCGCCCGCCCGCTGGGGGTTACGGCGGGTTACGCGGCGGCCACCGATCTTGTAGGGTCCCCCCGGATTCACTCTGGGGGGACCTTTCGCATGTCCGATGCCACAGCTTCCACGCCGTCCACGGCTGTCACGGCCGACAGGATCACGCTGTTCGTCAATCCCACCGCCGGGCGCGGCCGGGGAGCGCATGCCGCGCAGCCTGCCGCGCGGGCGTTCCGGGACGCCGGATTCTCGGTGCGTACGGTGCTGGGGGACGGCCCCGACGACGCCCTGCGGCGGGTCGGGGAGGCGGTGGCCGAAGGGACCGGGGCGGTGGTGGCCGTCGGCGGGGACGGCATGGTGAACCTGGCGCTCCAGGCCGTCGCCGGGACCGCGACCCCGCTCGGGATCGTCGGGGTGGGCACCGGCAACGACTTCGCGCGGACGCTGGGGCTGCCCGTACGGGACCCGGCGGCGGCCGGGCGGATCGCGGCCCGGGCGCTGCGCGACGGACGGCTGCGGAGGATCGACCTGGGGCGGATCACCGGCGGACAGGCCGGGGCGGAGGTCCCGGAAGGCGGCGGGCGCTGGTACGGAGGGGTGCTCGCGTCCGGGTTCGACTCGCGGGTCAACGACCGGGGCAACCGGATGCGGTGGCCCGGCGGGCGGACCAAGTACGACCTGGCGATCGTCGCCGAACTGGCCGCGTTCCGGCCGGTGACGTACCGCATGCGACTGGACGACGGGCCGGTGGAGGAGTTCCGGGCGATGCTCGTGGCCGTGGGCAACGGGACGTCGTACGGCGGCGGGATGCGGATCTGTGCGGAGGCGCGCACCGACGACGGGCTGCTGGACGTGACGGTGGTGCGCGAGTGCTCGCGGCGGACGCTGGTGAGGGTGTTCCCGCAGGTCTACAAGGGGACCCACCTGCGGCATCCGAAGGTGCGGGTGCACCGGGCCCGGCGGGTGTGGCTGGCGGCGGCGGGCATGAACGGCTACGCGGACGGGGAGCCGGTGGGCGCGCTGCCGGTGGGAGTGGAGTGTGTGGCGGGGGCGGTGAGCGTGCTGGGCGGCTGGGTGCGGGCAGGGTGAGGAGGGGCCCGCGGCCCGGCCGGGTCCAAGGGTGGATAAAGATCGGGCTGAGTGTCAGGGGTGGCGGGTAGGCTCGAAGCAAGATGACAGAGGACCTCTCACCAGCCGAGCGATACGCCGCCTCCCGGATCTACGCTGCCGAGGAAGCCACCGCGCTCCACCCTTTCAGGGCCATGTACGACTTCGACCTGGACCCGTTCCAGATCGAGGCGTGTCAGGCGCTGGAGTCGGGCAAGGGCGTGCTGGTCGCGGCACCCACCGGCTCGGGCAAGACGATCGTCGGCGAATTCGCCGTGCACCTCGCCCTCACCCAGGGCGGCAAGTGCTTCTACACCACGCCCATCAAGGCGCTGTCCAACCAGAAGTACCAGGACCTCGCGAAGCGTTACGGCGCGGACAAGGTCGGGCTGCTGACGGGCGACAACAGCGTCAACCCGGACGCCCCCGTGGTCGTGATGACCACCGAGGTGCTGCGCAACATGCTCTACGCGGGCTCGCAGTCGCTGCTCGGACTCGCGTACGTGGTCATGGACGAGGTGCACTACCTCTCCGACCGCTTCCGGGGCGCCGTCTGGGAAGAGGTGATCATCCACCTTCCCGAGTCGGTGACCCTGGTGTCCCTCTCGGCGACCGTCTCCAACGCGGAGGAGTTCGGCGACTGGCTCGACACCGTACGCGGTGACACCGAGGTCATCGTCTCCGAGCACCGCCCCGTGCCGCTGTGGCAGCACGTGCTGGCCGGCCGGAAGATGTACGACCTCTTCGAGGAGTCCGACGACGGCCGGGGCGGCCGCCGCGAGGTCAACCCGGACCTGCTGCGGATGGCCCGGATGGAGAACCAGAAGACGTACAACCCGCGCGAGCGGCGGCGCGGCAAGATGGTCCGCGAGGCAGACCGGGAGCGCGAGCGCAGATCGCGGACCCGGATCTGGACGCCCAGCCGGGCCGAGGTGATCGAACGCCTCGACTCCGAAGGGCTGCTGCCCGCGATCACCTTCATCTTCAGCAGGGCCGGCTGCGAGGCCGCCGTACAGCAGTGCCTGTACGCCGGGCTGCGGCTCAACGACGAGGACGCCCGCCAGCAGGTGCGCGAGCTGGTGGAGGAGCGGACCGCCTCCATCCCCGGCGAGGACCTGCACGTCCTCGGGTACTACGAGTGGCTCGAAGGGCTGGAGCGGGGCATCGCCGCGCACCACGCCGGGATGCTGCCGACCTTCAAGGAGGTCGTCGAGGAGCTGTTCGTACGGGGCCTGGTCAAGGCGGTCTTCGCGACCGAGACCCTCGCGCTGGGCATCAACATGCCCGCGCGGTCGGTGGTCCTGGAGAAGCTGGTCAAGTGGAACGGCGAACAGCACGCCGACATCACCCCGGGCGAGTACACCCAGCTCACCGGGCGGGCCGGGCGGCGCGGCATCGACGTCGAGGGGCATGCGGCGGTGCTCTGGCAGCGCGGCATGGACCCGAGCGCGCTGGCCGGGCTCGCCGGTACCCGGACGTACCCGCTCCGCTCCAGCTTCAAGCCGTCGTACAACATGGCGGTCAACCTGGTCCAGCAGTTCGGGCGGCACCGCTCCAGGGAGCTCCTGGAGACCTCGTTCGCACAGTTCCAGGCGGACAAGTCGGTCGTCGGGATCTCCAAGCAGGTCCAGAAGAACGAGGAGGGGCTTGAGGGCTACCAGCAGGGCATGACCTGCCACCTCGGGAACTTCGAGGAGTACGCGGCGATGCGCCGTGACCTCAAGGACCGCGAGACCGAACTCGCCAAACAGGGCGCGAACCAGCGGCGGGTGGCCGCCGCCGACTCGCTGGAGAAGCTCAAGGTCGGCGATGTCATCCACGTACCGACGGGGAAGTTCGCGGGGCTCGCACTGGTACTCGACCCGGGGGTTCCGGCGGGGCGCAGCAACGGCCACCGGGGCGGCTTCGAGCACCACGACGGGCCGCGCCCGCTGGTGCTGACCGCCGAGCGGCAGGTCAAGCGGCTGGCGCAGATCGACTTCCCGGTGCCGGTGGAGGCGCTGGACCGGATGCGCATCCCGAAGTCGTTCAACCCGCGCTCGCCGCAGTCCCGGCGCGACCTGGCGTCCCAACTGCGCTCCAAGGCCGGGCACATCGTGCCCGACCGGCAGCGCAAGGGGCGGTCCGCGGCGGCCGACGACCGCGAGATCGCCCGGCTGCGCACGGCCCTGCGGGCACACCCCTGCCACGGGTGCGACGAGCGCGAGGACCACGCGCGGTGGGCCGAGCGCTACTACCGGCTCAAGCGCGACACCCGGCAGCTGGAGAACCGCATCGAGGGGCGGACGAACACCATCGCCCGCACCTTCGACCGGATCTACGCCCTGCTCACCGAGCTGGACTACCTGCGCGGCGACGAGGCCACCGAGCACGGCAAGCGGCTCGCCAGGCTCTACGGCGAGCTGGACCTGCTGGCCTCCGAGTGCCTGCGCGACGGGGTGTGGGAGGGCCTGAGCCCGGCCGAACTCGCCGCGTGCGTCTCGGCGTTGGTGTACGAGGCGCGGCAGGCGGACGATGCCGTGGCGCCCAAGGTGCCCGGGGGCGCCGCGAAGGCGGCGCTCGGCGAGATGGTCCGGATCTGGGGGCGGCTGGACGCCCTGGAGGAGGACCACAAGATCAACCAGGCGGAGGGGGTCGGCCAGCGCGAGCCGGACCTCGGGTTCGCCTGGGCGGTCTACATGTGGGCCTCGGGCAAGGGCCTCGACGAGGTGCTCCGGGAGGCGGAGATGCCGGCCGGGGACTTCGTGCGCTGGTGCAAGCAGGTCATCGACGTGCTGGGACAGGTCGCCGCGGCGGCTCCCCGGGACGGGAGCACGGTGGGGAAGAACGCGCGCAAGGCGGTGGATGCGGTGCTGCGGGGGGTGGTGGCCTACAGCTCGGTGGGGTGAGCTGGGGGTGGTGTGAGGGCCCCGGTCGGGATGTTTTCCGGCCGGGGCCTTCGTCATGCGGTGGTGTGGGCGGCCCAGCCCTGGGGGTCGGTCCAGGCGCGCAGGGTGCGGCGGCTCTCGAAGCGGTGGTGCGTGCCGGTGAGTGGATCGGTGAACTCCAGTGTGCGGGCCAGGAGTTGGAGCGGGCGGGTGAAGTCGTCCGGGGCCGGGGGCGGGTCCGCGAGCTCGGGGAAGTAGGGGTCGCCGAGGATCGGCAGCCGCAGGGCGTTCATGTGTACGCGGAGCTGGTGGGTGCGGCCGGTGTGGGGGAGGAGGCGGAAGCGGCCGAGTCCGGGGCCGGGGTGGTGGTCGGGGCCGGGTCCGGGGCCGGGTTGGTGGTCGAGGAGTTCGATGTGGCTCTCGCTGTTGGGCTCGCCGGGGATTTCGCGGGCGGCGACGATGCCGGGGATCTTCTCGATGCGGCTGCGGACCGTGCGGGGAAAGGCGGGGGCGGTGGCGGGGTCGTACGCGGCCAGGGCCTCGTACTCCTTGGTCACCTCGCGGTCCCGGAAGAGGTTCTGGTACGCGCCGCGGAGCGTGGGGTCGACCACGAAGAGCACCAGGCCGGCGGTCAGGCGGTCCAGCCGGTGCGCCGGGCTGAGCGCGGGCAGGTCCAGCTCGTGGCGGAGCCGGGCGAGGGCGGTCTGGGTGACGTGGCTGCCTCGGGGGGTGGTGGCCAGGAAGTGGGGTTTGTCGGCGACGAGGATGCGGGCGTCGCGGTGCAGTACGGAGATGGGGAACGGGACCGGGGGCTCCGGGGGGAGTTCGCGGTGGAACCAGAGGGTGAGGCCGGGGGTGCAGGGGGTGTCCGGGGGGAGGGGGGTGCCGTCGGCGGCGACGAAGGCGCCGTTGGCGAGCATGCGGTCGATGGTGGTGGGGCCGGCGGCGGCGAGGCGGGTGTGGAGGTAGGTGCGGAGGGGTGGGGGTGGAGTGGTGGTGGGGGTGTCGGGGGTGGGGACGGTCAGGCGGATTGGGTCGATGCCCAGGTGTTGGGGGAGGGGGGATTGGGGGGTGCGGGGGCGGGGTCTTCGGGGCATGGTGGGTCAAGGGTACGGAGGGTGGGGGGTGGGGTGGGGCGGTGGTGTTTGGCGGGGGCGGGGGCGGGGGCGGGGGCGGAGGTGGGGCGGGGGTGAGGGGTGCGACTCCGTCGGGGGCCGCCCCCTTGCCCGCCCGTTCCGCCCCCGGGGGGCGGCCCCGCCGCCCAAGGGGGCTAGGGGGTGGGGGCGGCCCCGCTGGCCGAGGGGGCGGTGGTCTGCCCCGTCGCTCAGGTTTGGGGCATGAGGACGGTGTCGACGATGTAGACCGTGGCGTTGGCGGTGGGGACGTTTCCGCAGACGACCGTTGAGGTGTCGTTGATCTTGTAGGACTCGGCGGAGCCCGCCGTGGTGAGGTTGGTCTTCTGGAGGGTCGGGTAAGTGCCGTTCTCCAGCTGCTTCGGGGTGAGCTTCTGGCCCACCACGTGGTACGTGAGGATGTCCGTGAGCTTCGCCTTGTCGGCCAGGACCGCGTCCAGGTCGGCCTTGGGCAGCTTGGCGAAGGCGTCGTTGGTCGGGGCGAACACCGTGATGTTCTGCGCGTTGTTGAGGGTGTCGACCAGGCCGGCCTTCTTCACCGCGGTGACCAGCGTGGACAGGGCCGGGTTGTTCGACGCGGCGGTGGCCACCGGGTCCTTGGCCATGCCGTCGAAGCTGCCCTTGCCCTCCTTCGGAACTCCGGCACAGCCCGGGCCGAACGGGCCGCTCGCCGGGGTCATCGCGGACGGCGAGGCGGCCGTGCTCGCCTTCTGGCTCGGCGCCGCTTCCTTGTCCTTGCCGCCGTCCGAACAGCCGGTCAGCGCCAGCGGGAGCAGTGCCGCGGCGGAGACGGCGAGGGCGGCACGGCGGGCGAGGGTACGGGTGGTGCTCATGACGTTCTCCTTGGTGGATGTGGGTGGTGCGGACGAGGTGGGTCGGCAGGTCATTGCACGGTGACCACCACCGAGTGGAGGCCGGTCGCGCCGTCGGGAACGGTGCCGACCCGGCGTTCGGTCTGGGTGTCGCCCTCGCGGTCCGTCGCGCGGACTTCGAGGCGGTGGTTTCCGGGGGTGGCCCGCCACGGCCACGTCCACTGGCGCCAGGTGTCGGGGCCGGTCTCGGCGGCGAGCGTCGCGTCCTGCCAGGGGCCGCCGTCCACCCGGAGCTCCACCCGGGCGATGCCCCGGTGCTGCGCCCAGGCCACCCCGGCGACCTGCACCGTGCCCGCCCGGGGCGAGGCGAACGGGCGCGGGGTGTCGATCCGCGACTGCGTCTTGACGGGCGCCTCGCGGGCCCAGTCGCGGCGCACCCAGTACGCGTCGAAGTCGTCGAACGTGGTCAGTTCGAGGTCCCGGAGCCACTTGCACGCCGATACGTAGCCGTACAGGCCGGGCACCAGCATCCGGACCGGGAAGCCGTGGTCGAAGGGGAGCGGTTCGCCGTTCATGCCGAGGGCGAGGAGGGCGTCCCGGCCGTCCATGACGGTCTCGACGGGTGAGCCGAGGGTCATGCCGTCCGTGGACGTCGCGACCAGCTGGTCGGCGGGGCCGCCGAGCGAGGGCGGCCGTACGCCGGCCTCTCGCAGCAGGTCGGCCAGCCGGACCCCGATCCAGCGGGCGTTACCGACGTACGGGCCGCCCACCTGGTTGGACACGCAGGTCAGGGTGATGTCGCGCTCGACCAGCGGGCGCGCGAGGAGGTCGTCGTACGAGAAGGTCAGGGGCCTGCGCACACCGCGCCCGTGCAGGGTCAGCCGCCAGCGGGTGGCGTCGATCCGGGGGACGACCAGGGCGGTGTCGACCCGGTAGAAGTCCCGGTTGGGCGTGGTCAGGGGGCCGAGGCCGGGCACCCGCAGTTCGGCGCCGCGCGGCACCGGCCGGGCCGGGTCGGCGGGCGCGGGCAGGGTGATCGAGGCCCGGGCAGCCGAGGCGTCGGCCTGCCGGCCCGAGTTCAGCCGGCGGCCCGCGAACCCGGCACCTGCCGAGGCGGCGACGGCGGCGGAGGCCGACAGGACGAAGGCGCGCCGGTCGAAGCCGGGGGCGCCGGCGGGGCTTTCCGGGTGGGCGGCCGTCGGCCCCGCAGCGGCCTGCGGCCGCCCACCCGGTGCGGGCGCGGCATCCCTCGTCCCCGCCGCGCCCAGCTTCGAGGTGAGCAGGAGGAGCACCGCGCCGCCCGCCAGGCCTCCCGCCAGGGAGGGCAGCACGTCCAGCGGGCGGCCGTCGGGGCGGCTCAGGGCCGCCCACGCGCCGAGTGCGCCGAAGGCGAGCACCAGCAGGGCGCCCGTGCGGCGGTGGCGGGCCGCCAGCGCTCCGGTCGCCATGGCGAACAGTGCCAGCAGCGCCAGGATGCCGAGCTGGAGCACCAGCTTGTCGGCGGTGCCGAAGGTGCGGACGGCGAAGTCCTTCACGGCGGCGGGCGTACGGTCCACGACCGCGCCGCCCACCGCCGTGACCGGCCCCGCCTCGGGACGTACGGCCGCAGCCGCCAGCTCCGCCGCGCACAGCGCCGTGAAACCGGCGATGAGGCCGCTGAGCGCCGCCGCGGCACGCAGTGCGGCGGTGGTGCGTCGACTTCCCGTTTTCTCGCTCACGCCCTGCATTCGGCGCGGCGGGTGGTCGCGGATTGGTCCGATCGGCCGGTTCCGTCATTCGGGTTCCCGACCAATCCACCGGGCGGACGGCTCCGAACCATCTACGGGAGCCACGTACACCTGGAGGGTCTGTGTCAAGTACAGCTATAGGTACAAGTACAGGGGAGCGGTCGGCGGTCGCCGTCATCGGCGGCGGGGTGGCCGGGCTGACCGCCGCCCATGTGCTCGCCCGCGCGCACCACGTGACGCTGTACGACGCCGAGCCCCGGCTCGGCGGACATGCGCACACCCATGACGTGCCGTCCGCCGACGGGCGGGTGCACCGCGTCGATTCCGGCTTCATCGTGCACAACCGGCGCACCTACCCGCAGTTGCTGCGGCTCTTCCGCGAACTCGGGGTGGCCACCCAGGAGTCCGAGATGAGCATGTCCGTACGGTGCGAGGGCTGCGGCCTCGAATACGCGGGCGCGCGCGGCCCCGGCGGCCTGTTCGCCCAGCCGCGCAACGCCGCCAGGCCCGCCTACCTGCGGATGCTCGCCGAGGTTCCGGTGTTCCACCGCAGGGCCCGGCAGCTGCTCGCGTCAGCGGCGTCAGAGGCGCAAGAGGTGCTGACGCTGGGGGAGTTCGTGCGGCGCGGGCGGTTCTCCGCGTACTTCGTCGCGCACTTCCTGACCCCGCTCGTCTCCGCCGTCTGGTCCTGCGACCCCGCCACCGCACTCCGTCACCCGGCCCGCCACCTGTTCCGCTTCCTCGCCCACCACGGGCTGCTCGGCATCGGCGGCTCACCCGTCTGGCGGACCGTGACCGGAGGGTCGCGGGAGTACGTCGACCGCGTCGCCAAACAGCTCACCGCGGTCCGCACCGCCACCCCCGTGCGTGCGCTGCGGCGGCACCCGGACGGGGTCGAGGTGACCACCGAGGACGGCACCACCGAGCAGTACGCCCGGGCGGTCGTCGCCGTCCACCCGGGGCAGGCGCTGCGGCTGCTCGTCGACGCCACGGAGGCCGAGCGGCGGGTGCTCGGCGCGTTCCGCTACTCCCGCAACCCCACGCTGCTGCACACCGACACCCGCGTCCTGCCCCGCAGCCCACGCGCCCGGGCCGCCTGGAACTACCTGATGCCCCGGTGCGACGCGGGCGCCGAACGGGTCCAGGTCAGCTACGACATGAACCGGCTCCAGCGGCTCGACGCCCCCGAGACGTACCTCGTCACCCTCAACGGGGCCGAACTCGTCGATGAACGCCGGGTGGTGGAGCGGATGGTGTACGAACACCCCCTTTACACCACGGAGTCGGTGGCCGCCCAGGCCCTGCTGCCCTCGCTCAACACGCCGACGACCGCCTTCGCGGGGGCGTACCACGGCTGGGGCTTCCACGAGGACGGCTGCCGCTCGGGGGCCGAGGCGGCCGCCGCACTGGGGGTGATCTGGTGACCACCGCACCCGTCCCCGTCACGGCCCGAGAGGCCGCCGCGCTCTACCTCTGCACCGTCGTCCACGCCCGCACCTCACCCCGCCGCCACTCCCTCAGGCACCGCACCTACATGTGGTACGTCGACCTGGACCGGCTCCCCCGACTGCCGCGCCCCCTGCGGCCGTTCGCCCGGTTCGACGCCCGTGACCACTTCGGCGGCGGCGCCCCCGGCATCCGCGCCGGGCTGGAGCGGTTCCTCGCCGCACGCGGCATCGACCTCGGCGGCGGCCGGGTGACCATGCTCGCGCACGCCCGCGTCCTCGGGTACGTCTTCAATCCACTGACCCTGTACTGGTGCCACGGCCCCGACGGGGTACTGCGCTGCGTCGTCGCCGAGGTCCACAACACCTACGGCGAACGCCATTGCTACCTGTTGCGCGCCGACCGGCGGACCGGTCAACTGGCAGACGTGGCAAAGGAGTTCTACGTATCACCGTTCTTCCCCGTCGACGGCCACTACCGCATGAGGCTGCCCGAACCGGGTGAGCGGCTCAGCCTCGGTATCCGCCTCGACCGTGCGGGTACGAGCCCCTTCACCGCGACCGTGCGCGGCGAACGCAGGCCGGCCACCACGGCCGCCCTGCTCCGTACCGGGGTGCGCCACCCCTTGTCCACCCTCGCGGTCTCCGCCGCGATCCGGCTGCACGGCGTCCTGCTGTACCTGCGCGGGCTGCCCGTGCACAGCCGCCCCTGTCACCAACCCCAGGAGGGTGTCGAATGAGCGTGTCCCTGCCCCCGGCCACCGTCGTGGTGGACCCGGCCCGGTGGCCCGACGTGGCCCGGCTGCCGAAGGCGTCCTCGGCGCGTACCGCCGTCGCCCGGCTGATCGTGCGGCAGGCGCTCGCCCGGCTGCCGCTGAGCGTG
Source organism: Streptomyces sp. NPDC032721 (assembly GCF_055579625.1). Lineage (NCBI taxonomy): Bacteria > Bacillati > Actinomycetota > Actinomycetes > Kitasatosporales > Streptomycetaceae > Streptomyces > Streptomyces sp. NPDC032721. Next base: position 51,017 of record NZ_JBVIMX010000031.1, read on the forward strand.
AAGTTCCGGGACGGTTCCACGCTGGGGCGCGGCGGGCCCGTGATGCGGGTGTACGCGCCGGGCGCCTTCCACCGGCGGCTGGGTGCGGGCGGTCTGATCGGCTTCGGCGAGTCGTACATGGCGGGGGAGTGGACGGCGGAGGACCTCGTCGGCGTACTGACCGTGCTCGCCGACCACGCGGCGACCCTGGTCCCTGGACCGCTCCAGCGGCTGCGCGGCATCTGGGCGCCGAAGCAGCCCGCCGCCGCGCGCAACACCCCCGAGGGGTCCCGCGACAACATCAGCCACCACTACGACCTCTCCAACGATCTCTTCGCCCTGTTCCTCGACCAGACGCTCAGCTACTCCTCCGCCGTCTTCCGGGCCTTCCCCGCCAGCGCGGATGCGCTGCCCGCCGCCCAGCACCGCAAGATCGACCGGCTGCTCGACCTCGCCGGAGTCGGCGACGGCAGCGAGATGCTCGAAATCGGCACGGGCTGGGGCGAGTTGGCGATCCGGGCGGCCCGGCGCGGGGCCCGGGTGACCAGCGTGACCCTGTCCACCGAACAGCGGGAGCTCGCACTGCGCAGGATCGCGGAGGCCGGGGTCGCCGACCGGGTGAGCGTGCTGCTGCACGACTACCGCAAGGTGGAGGGGAGTTACGACGCGGTGGTCAGCGTGGAGATGATCGAGGCCGTCGGCGAGGAGTTCTGGCCCGAGTACTTCGCCACCCTGGAGCGGCTGCTCACCCCCGGCGGCCGGGTCGCGTTGCAGGCCATCACGATGCCGCACGACCGGCTGCTGGCGAGCAAGGACACGTACACCTGGATCCAGAAGTACGTGTTCCCCGGCGGGCTCATCCCCTCGGTGGACGCCCTGGAACAGACCACCGCCGGGCACACCGGGCTGCGGGTGGCCCGCTCGGAGGGCTTCGGCGCGCACTACGCGGAGACGCTGCGGCTGTGGCGGGAACGCTTCGAGGCGCGTGCCGCCGCGGTGGAGGCGCTCGGTTTCGACGCGGTGTTCCGCCGGATGTGGTCGTTCTACCTGGCCTACTCGGAAGCCGGATTCCGCTCCGGCTACCTCGACGTGCGCCAGCTGCTGCTGACGGAGGCCGGTGCCAGGTGAACGGATTCCCGTGGTCCGACTGGTCCCTCGGCCTCCTCTGGGCGGCGGCCGCGGCGCTCGCCGTCATGCTGGTCACCTTCGGCATCGCCGTCAGGCTGGGGTTCCACCGGGTGGTGGACGTGGCGTGGGGCGCCGCCTTCGCGGCCGTGGCCGTCGTCTCGTACATCACGTCGGCAGGGGCCGGTGCCGGGTTCGGGGACGACGGGCGGCGGCTGCTGGTGACCGTGCTGACCTGCGTCTGGGGGCTGCGGCTCGCCGTGCACATCGGGCTGCGCGGGCGCGGGCACGGGGAGGATCCCCGGTACGAGGCGATGCTCGCCAAAGCACCCGGCGGCCGCCGGAACGCGTACGCCTTCCGGATGGTCTACCTGCTCCAGGGGGCACTGGTGTGGCTGGTATCGCTGCCGGTGCAGACGGCGATGTACGTGCCCGTGGAGCTGGGGTGGGTCGCCTGGGCGGGATGTGCGCTGTGGGGCGTGGGGCTGTTCTTCGAGGGGGTGGGGGACAGGCAGATGGCCCGGTTCAAGGCGGACCCGGCCAACCGGGGCAAGATCATGGACCGGGGCCTGTGGAGCCTCACCCGCCACCCGAACTACTTCGGTGACTTCTGCGTCTGGTGGGGCCTCTTCCTCGCCGCCGCCGGGAGCTGGACGGCGGCCGGGCTCGGCGTGATCGGCCCGCTGATGATGAGCTACCTGCTGATCTTCGGCAGCGGGAAGCGGCTGCTGGAGCGGAGCATGGCGGACCGGCCGGGATTCACGGAGTACGCGGCGCGCACCAACGGGTTCTTCCCGTGGGCGCCGAGGAAGCGCGCCGGGTAGCCGGGGGCCGTGGCTCAGTGGCTCAAGCCCTGGACCCCGTACCCGATCCACCCGACCCGGGCAGTGAGACCCGCACCGTCAGGCCGCCGCCCGGGGCTGGCTCCAGGGTCAGTTTGCCTTCGTGTGCGTCGACGATGCCCGAGACGATGGCCAGGCCCAGGCCGTGGCTTCGGCGGGCGCCTCCCGCAGTGCCCGCCAGCCGGCCACGGCCGCGCAGGAAGGGTTCGGCGTACGTGGCGACCGCCTCGGGCCGCAGTTCCTCGCCGGTGCTGGTCACGGTCAGCACGCTCGTCCCCGAAGCACCGCCGCCCGTGGTCAGGGTGACGGTGCCGCCGGTGGGGAGGTTGTGGCGCAGCCCGTTCTGGAGCAGGTTCAGGGCGAGCTGGCGCAGCAGTACGGGGTTGCCGGTCACGGGTGCCGGGCCGGTTTCGGCGCTCACGGTGATGCCCGCTTCGGCGGCCTCCTCGCCGACGACGGACAGCGCCTCGGTGGCGGCGTCGGCCAGGTCGGTCTCGGACAGCGGGAGTTCGCTGTGGTCGAGGTCGGAGAGCTGGAGCAGCGCGTCGATGATCTCGATGCCGCGCTGGTTGGTCTCCTGGAGCCGGGAGACCAACCGGGTGTAGTCCTGTCCGGCCGGGTCGGCGGCGGCGACATCCAGCATGGTGCGGGTGACCGCGAGCGGGGTGCGCAGCTCGTGCGAGGCGTTGGCGGCGAAGCGGCGCTGGGCCTCGAAGGAGTCCTGGAGGCGGCCCAGCATGTGGTCGAAGGTGTCGGAGAGGTCGGTGAACTCGTCACGCCTGCCGGTGAGCCCGATGCGGTGCTCCAGCGAACCCGAGGCGGCCCGGTCCGCCGCCCTGGTGATCTCGTGCAGCGGGCGCAGCACCCGGCCCGCGATGAACCAGCCGCCGACCAGACCGATCACGGTGACAGCGAGGAGTGCGAGGCCGGAGACCCGTACCACCAGGTCCATGACCTCGGAGCGGCTCGGCGCGTAGTCGCCGGCACGTGGATTGGACGCGGTCAGCGGATAGTCGGGGAACTTGTACATCGCGACGTAGATGACCCCGAGCCCGCACGCGGCCGCCACGACCGCGAACAGGGCGTAGCTCAGCGTCAGCCGCAGCCTGGCGGTGGGCCGGCGCGGCCGCCAGGCGAGGAGGGGGCCGTCGGGGAGTGCGGTGGCGGTGCTCATGAGGTGGGTCCCGATCCGTCGCCGAGGCGGTAGCCGACACCGGGCACCGTGAGGATGACCGAAGGCTCGCCGAGTTGTCTGCGCAGGGTGGAGATGGTGATGCGGACCGCGTTGGTGAACGGGTCGGCGTTCTCGTCCCAGGCCTTCTCCAGGAGCTGTTCCGCGCTGACCACGCCGCCCCGGGCGGCCATCAGCACCTCCAGTACGGCGAACTGCTTGCGGGTGAGCGCCAGATAGCGGCCGCGCCGGTAGACCTCCCGGCGGAACGGGTCGAGCCGCAGGTCCCCGTGGACCAGGACCGGCGGGCTGCCCTCCTTGGGGCGGCGGGCCAGCGACCGCAGCCGTACGACGAGCTCCTTGAGGTCGAAGGGCTTGGTCAGGTAGTCGTCGGCGCCGATCTCGAAGCCGGTCACCTTCTCGTCGAGCCGGCTCGCCGCGGTCAGCATCAGCACCCGGCAGCCGAGCCCGCGCTCCACGATGGTGCGGCAGACGTCGTCACCGTGCGTGCCGGGGATGTCGCGGTCCAGGACCACCACGTCGTACGCGTGGACGTCCAGCATCTCCAGGGCGGTGTCGCCGTCCCCGGCCAGGTCGGCGGCGATGGCCTCCAGCCGCAGCCCGGCCTGCACCGCCTCCGCGAGGTACAGCTCGTCCTCGACAATCAGCACCCGCATCGGTGATCTTCTCCTCGTGTGTTTTCCCACCTCAAGGGAACTACGGCGGACATATCGCGAACGTATCCGGAATCCGAGACACCGGGACAACACGGCGCCCGCTGGACTGGGGGCATTCCACAGCGGAGGAGCCCTCGAATGACGCAGCTGCGTGATGATCACTGTCCGGACGTCTTCATCGGTGGCGGGTTCTCCGATCCGATGAGGGACGACGACCTGCCGCAGGACCCGCTGGACCCGCAGGACCCGCAGGAGCACCCCTCCAGCCCGGCGGACCCGGCGGACCCGGCGGACCCGGTGGACCCGGCCGACCCGGTGAATCCGGTGGGCCCGCCGTCCCGCCGCGCGTCCCGCCGTCTCTCCTGGCGGCGCGGCCGGGTCGGGGCCGTGGTCGTCGGGGCCGTCGGGATGCTGCCGCTGGTGCACGGTCTGGTGCCCAACTCGTTCGGGAACCTGGGGAGTCTGCTCGACACCCTGCTGCCCTGGTGCGGGCTGGTCGTTCCGCTGGGGCTGCTGGCCGCGCTGCGCAAGCGGTCCGCGAGCGGTGCGGTCGCGGCCGGGCTCGCCGCCGTGGTGTGGCTCGCGGTGTTCTGGCCGGTGACGGTCGGCACGGCGTCCGCCGCGACGCCCCGGCTGACCGTGGTCACCCACAACGTCGGCGCGGCCAACCCCGACCCGGCCGCCACCGCACGCGGCCTCCTCGACGCCCGGCCCGACCTGGTGGCCCTGGAGGAGCTCACCGACGAGGGTCTCACGGCGGTGGAGCGGGTGCTGTCGCCGGTCCTCACGCACCATGTGCGGATCGGGACGGTCGGGCTGTGGAGCCGCTACCCGTTCAACGACACCCGGCGGGTGGTCCTCGATCCGGGGTGGAGCAGGTCGCTGCGGGCCGAGGTGCGTGCGCCCGGCGGTCCGATCGCCGTGTACGTGGTCCATCTGCCGTCGGTACGGGTGGGACTCTTCGGTTTCGGCACCGGGGCGCGCGACCGCAACATCCAGGAGCTCGACCGCGTACTGGCCCAGGAGCGGCAGGACCGGGTGCTGCTGCTCGGCGACCTCAACGGCTCCACCGCCGACCGCGCCCTGGCCCCGCTCACCCAGCGGCTGCGGCCGGTGCAGGACGCGGTGGGCGGCGGGTTCGGGTTCAGCTGGCCGGCCGGGTTCCCGCTGGCCAGGCTCGACCACATCCTCGACCGGGGGCTCACCCCGACCGAGACCTGGACGCTGCCGTCCACCGGGAGCGACCATCTCCCGGTGGCGGCACGGTTCAAGTCCTGAGTGTTCTAGGCGTGTTGGCCGCGTGCCCGCTCGAATCGGGTGCGGGCCTGGGTGAGGTCCACGATCGGGTCCGGGTAGTCGAAGCGGGCCCGGTCCAGTCCTTCGAGGCGCCACGGCTGGTGGACGGCGGAGCCCGCGAGGTCCGCCAGTTCCGGCACCCAGCGCCGTACGTAGTCGCCGTGCGGGTCGAACCGTTTGGCCTGGGCGAGCGGGTTGAGGATCCGGTTGGGGCGGGTGTCGGTGCCGGTGCCCGCCGCCCACTGCCAGTTGAGCTGGTTGTTCGCCACGTCCCCGTCGACGAGGAGGGAGAGGAAGTGGCGGGCGCCGACGCGCCAGTCCACGTACAGGGTCTTGGTGAGGAAGCTGGCGACCAGGAGACGGCCCCGGTTGTGCATCCAGCCCTCGTGGGCGAGCTGCCGCATGGCCGCGTCGACCACCGGGAATCCGGTGAGCCCGTCCTTCCAGGCCGCCACCTCGGCCGGGTCGGACCGCCAACTGTCGTGCCGGTCGCGATAGTTGGACCAGGAGGCGGCGGGCCGGGCCGCCAGTACCTGGTGGTGGAAGTCCCGCCACGCCAGCTGTCGTACGAACGCCTCCGCGCCCGCACCGCCCTTCGCCCGCGCCCGGTGCACCGCCTCCGTCGGCGACAGGCAGCCGAAGTGGAAGTGCGGGGACAGCCTGGAGGTGGCGTCGCCCGGCAGGTCGTCGTGACGGTCCTCGTACGCCTGGATGCCCGAAGTGCCGTCCGCCAGCCAGGACTTGAACCGCTTCCTGGCCTCCCGCTCGCCACCGGCCGCCAGCCCCGGCGAGGTGCCCTCGACCTTGTCCCGCGACGGCAGCGGATCACCGGCGATCCACTCCGGCACCCGCACCACCCTTGGCGCTTGCAGCACCGCACGCGTCCCGGCTGCCGCCCAGCGGCGGTGGTAGGGGGTGAACACCGCGAAGTGGTCGCTGCCCGATCCCGACGGGGTCTCCGCGCCCGGCGGCAGCACCGTGACCACCGCGTCGTGCACCGCCAGCTCGCAGCCGTGCGCGGCCAGGGCGGAGCGCAGCCGCCGCTCGCGGCCCAGCGCGTACCCGCTGACCCCGCCCGCCACGTGCACCGTACGGGCGCCGGTGTCGGCCACCACCCTGGCCGTCTCCCGGACGACCTCGCCGGTACGGACGACCAGCCGGCCGCCCCGCTCGCGCAGCTCCGCGTCCAGCGAGGCCAGGCAGTCGGCGAGGAACGCGCGTCTGTTCGGCGCCGCGAAACCCGCCTCCCGTACGCCGTCGTCGAGCACGAACAGCGGCACCACCTCCGGCGCGTCGCGCAGCGCCGCACGCAGCACGGGCTGGTCGTGGACGCGCAGGTCGGACGTGAAGAGGACGACGGCGACGCGGGGCCGGCCCTCGGTCGGGGAAGGGCTCATGCGGGGAACTCCATCAGTGCGACGGGGGAGGAGGTCGGCGCGGGGGAGCCCCCGGCCGGTTCGACGGTGATGCCCATGCCGGACGCGGTGCCGACCGGTCCTTCCATCAGCACCGAGTCCGCGCGGGCGGCCGGGTTCAGCAGACCGGCCGCGCGCATGGTGCCGCCGTCGTTGAACCACAGCTGGTAGACCTTGCCCGACGGCGGCCGGGGCAGTCCGGACGCCACGAACGCCGCCCGGTCGCGGCTGCGCGAGAGGACCACCGTCGCCGTCGCCCCGTCGGCGACCTTGCCGGTGGTGGCCTTCGCGTCCGGCGCCGCGAGCACGGCGGCCAGCGCCTCGGCGCGCAGCTGCGCGGCCTGCGCCTGCTGCTCCGCCCGCTGCTCCGCGTCCCCGGCCACCTGGTGCTGCCAGACCGCGATACCGCCGAGACCGGCCGCCGCGACCAGGCACGCCGCCAGGGTGAAGCGGGTCGCGGCCCGGCCGAAGCGGCCCCGCACCCGGCCCTGACGTACCGTCGACGGCGGATCCTGGCGCTCGGTGACGATCCGCCGCAGCACCTCCGCCTTCATCCGGTCCGGCGGCGTCTCGGTCATCGCCCGGCCCAGCCGGGCCGCGGTGGCGCTCAGTTCGCGCACCTCCTGGGTGCAGGACGGGCAGTCCCCGAGGTGCCGCTCGAAGGCGGCCCGCTCGTCGTCGGTCAGCGCGTGCAGGACGTACGCCCCGGTCAGCGTGTGCAGTTCGGCGTCGCTCATGTGCCCACCCCCAGGCAGTCGCGCAGCCGGATCAGCCCGTCGCGCATCCGGGTCTTGACCGTCCCCAGCGGTACGGAGAGGAGTTCCGCGACCTCGCGGTAGGCGAGGCCCCGGTAGTAGGCGAGGGTCACCGACTGGCGTTGCAGCTCGGTCAGGGTGCGCAGACAGCGGCGCACCTGCTCGCGTTCGAGCCGCGCCTCGACCTGCTCGGTGACCTCGTCGTACGCGGGCGTACGGTCCAGCAGCGCGGCCCGCTGCTCCCGGTCGGCCGCCGCCTGCGCGGAACGCACCCGGTCCACCGCCCGCCGGTGCGCCAGGGTCAGCACCCAGGTCATTCCGCTGCCCCTGGCGGGCTGGAAGCGGGCGGCCGTGCGCCACACCTCCACCAGCACCTCCTGGGCGACCTCCTCGGACTGCGCCGGATCGCGCAGCACACTGCGGACCAGGCCCAGGACCGGGCCGCTGACCAGGTCGTACACCCGGCCGAAGGCCTCCTGGTCACCCCGGGCGACCCGGCTGATGAGCTCCTGGAGGTCCGGTCCCGGGGGGACGGCCCCACTGAGCTGGACGGCTTCTTTCACGCGGGTCTTTCCTTCGGCTCAACCATGCTGCGGACACTGACTCCCACAGGGCATTCGGAGCCGGTGCACACCCGGATTGGTCAGCCTGCCCCACCTTGTGCGGGCGCACCGGTTGCCCGGGCCCGGGACACGCCGGTCCTGCCGGACTTGCCGGTCCTGCCAGACCTGCCAGACCTGCCGGACCTTGCCGCCCGCAGGGCCAGGAAGACCAGCAGGCCGATCGGCGAGAGCAGGATCGTCAGCACCAGCAGCGGGCCCATCAGCAGCGGGTGCAGCTTCAGCCTGCGGGCTTCGAGGAACATCCACTGGCCGAGCAGCAGGTCCCAGGCGATCACCTGGGCCCAGATCGCCCCGGCCCCGTCGGCCAGCACCGTCAGCTCCCGGAAACCGTCCAGGCTGGGGCTGCGGACGGCCGCCCACAGTTCGGGGAAGACGGGGACGGTCATGGCCAGGTAGACGACCAGGATCGGCAGGACGGTCAGCGGCGAGCGCGCGATCCGCAGGGTCCAGCGCCACTGCGGCAGGAAGATCATCAGTAGCCAGCAGGGGGCCGCGAGGTAGAAGGCCAGGTCGAAGAGGAAGGAGGTCATGCGGCGAGCTCCTTCTCGTGCGGCTTGTCGTGCGAGGCGTCGTGCGACCCGTCGTGCGGTTCCCGGTGCTTCGCGGGGCTGTGGCGGAGCGCGAGGAGGGTCGCGGCCACGGCCGCCACGGCGAGGGCGCCTGCCGCGACGAGGATGGTGCCGTCGGGCCGTACCAGGGCCTGGCCGCGCAGCGCCTGCCAGGTCACCAGGGCGAGCAGGCCCGCGTACGACGCGGAGAACACGGCGGTGAGGCGCAGCCGGACGCGCGGGTCGGCGAGGCGGGCGATGCGCGGGGCCAGCGTGATCAGCGCCAGGGCCACCAGCGGCAGGAGTTGCAGCGAGTGCATCCCGACGAAGTGCGGTACGCGCAGGTCACCGCCGGTGGTCGCCCAGCCGGTCACGGCCATCGAGGGGCCGCCGTCGGCGACGCCCACGCCGTGCGCGCCGGTGGTGTCGGTGATACCCGCCTTCAGCTGGGCGGCGGTCGGCTGGGTCATCAGGAAACCGAGGCCGGTACCGGCGAGGGCGAGCACCGATCCCGCCTTCACCGCGAGGGAGGTGGCCCGGTCGAGGATCTTCGTCCGCAGCACCATCAGCGCGATCACCAGGCTGCCCAGCCAGAGGATCACCACCGTGCCGCCCATGACGGCGAACAGTGTGGCGTCCAGCGGGGTTTCGGTGTTGAAGTGGCTGCGCTTGCCCCGGCCGGCCTGGACCAGGATCAGCACCATCTCCGCGAGGCTGGCCACCACGACCACCAGACCCGCCCGCCGGCCGATCCGGGCCCGCCGGCCGTCCGGCAGCAACGACAGCATCCAGGCCAGCGACAGCCCGTACGCGGCGAAGGACACCGAGAACTTGAAGGGCTTGAACCAGACCGGGGAGTTGGCGACGGTCCGTCCGTCGAGGACCAGACCGAGTCCGGTGGCCACGGTTAAGACGAGCATCAGGGCCGAGAAGACCACGAGCGGCCGGTGCCAGGTGCGCCAAGTGTGCATGGGGGACCCCCTGTTGAATGCATCCGAGAATGGATAGCGGTACTCGCCGCTATCGGATAGGGCAACTATCCATGAGAGGATGGAAGCTGGCAAGAGGGTTCGAGCGAACAGCGAGAGGTGAACGCGCGGTGCGCATAGGGGAGTTGAGTCGCAGAACCGGAGTCCCGGTGCCGACGATCAAGTACTACGTACGGGAAGGGCTGCTCCCCGCAGGGGAGTTGACCAGCCCGAACCAGGCGGCCTACGGGGACGAGCACGAGCGCCGGCTGCGGCTGATCCGCGCACTCCTGGGGGCGGGGAAACTGTCGCTGTCCCGGATCGGCGAGATCCTCGCGGCGGTGGACGACACCTCGCAGCCCCTGCACAAACTGCTGGGCACGGTGGCGAGCACGGTCGCGGCGCCGAGCCTGGTCGGCGAGGGCGAACCGTCGCAGGCGGCACGTGAGTCGGTGGCCGCACTGGCCGAACGCAGGGGCTGGCGGGTGCCGCCGGGACACCCGGACGGCGAGGCCCTGGCCCGTACCCTCACGGAGGCGGAGCGGCTCGGCCACGAGGGATTCGGGGTGGCGCTCGACGCCTACGCGGTGGCAGCGGAGACGGCCGCGGAGGCGGACCTCAAGTACGTCACCGAGCAGGGGGCGGCGGACCGGGTGCTGGAGAGCGTGGTGATCGGAATGGTGCTGGGGGACGCGATGTTCGGCTCACTGCGGCGCATCGCGCAGGCGGAGGAGTCGGCACGGCTCGACCGACAGCAGAGACGGAACGGCCGGCCGCGGGGCTGAAGCCGCAGGATCCGGCGGGGAGTTGTGCGCCGGACTCGGGTGCTTTGGCGAGTGAGGGGCGGCGACCCGGATCGGCGCCGCGCGCGTGGCGGGCGCCGACCCGGGGGTGGTGCAGGGGGAGCGGGTGGTGCGTGTGGGGGGAGCGGGTGGTGCGTGTGGGGCAGCCTCAGGCCGCCCCGCCCTCCTGCTCGCGTTCGACCTGCTCGTTCCACTCCCGCTTCACCGCGCGCCAGGTGTCGTCGTCCTGGCCGAGGCGCCAGTAGCCGGAGATCGAGAGGCGCTCGCGCGGGATCTCGCGCTCCATGCGCAGATGGCGGCGGAGGTCCTTCACGAAGCCCGCCTCGCCGTGCACGAAGGCGTGCACGTCCCCGGCGGGGAAGTCCAGGTCGCGCACCGCCGCGACGAGCTGCTCGCCGACCGGGCGCTCACCTCGGTGCAGCCAGGTGACCGAGACCCCGTCGGGGGTGACGATCTTCTGCTCCTCGGCCGCGTCGGGCACCTCCACGAAGGCGTGCACGACCGCGCCCTCCGGCATGCGCTCCAGTGACGCCGCGATGGCGGGCAGCGCGCTCTCGTCGCCGACCAGGAGGTGCCAGTCGGCGGCCGGGTCCGGGGCGTAGCCGCCGCCGGGGCCCAGGAAGCGGACCGTCTCGCCGGCCTCGACCCGGGCGGCCCAGGGGCCCGCCAGGCCCTCGTCACCGTGCACCACGAAGTCGATGGCGAGCTCGCGGGCCGCGCCGTCCCAGCTGCGGACGGTGTACGTCCGGCTGACCGGCCACTGCTCGGCGGGGAACTCCTCGCGGATACGGGCCATGTCGAAGGGCTCCGGGTAGGTCACCCCAGGCGCCGGGAAGAGCACCTTGACGTAGTGGTCGGTGAACTCCTGGACGTCGAGACCCGCGAGGGCCTCGCCGCCGAGTACGACGCGCACCATGTGCGGAGTGATCCGCTCGGTGCGCACCACCGTCGCCTCGTGGGCTCGCGGTGCGGTGCGGGCCGGTCGTTCTGCCACAGTGCTCTCCCCAGGTACAGCGGTGCTATTTGCTTAGGCTTGCCTAAGTTAACAGCTCAGTTCTGGAGTACGGAGAGCAGGCGCTGCAAAGAACCTCCCAAACCCCACCGCTCCGCGAGGGCCTCCAGTGCCTGCGGGTCGGCGGGTGCGGAGGGGAGCGCCGGGTCGAAGGGGGCGAGCGGGACGTCGCTCGCCACCCGGACCACCTTCGGCGCCACCGCGATGTAGGGGCGGGCCTTGTCCAGGCGCTTGCGCTGGGAGGGGGTGAGCTTCGAGGCCGGATCGTCGACCGCCGCCATGATCCCGGCCAGGTCCCCGTACGCGTCCAGCAGCTTCGCGGCGGTCTTCTCGCCGATGCCCGGGACGCCCGGCAGCCCGTCGCTCGGGTCGCCGCGGAGCAGGGCCAGGTCCACGTAACCGGGACCGTCCACCCCGTACCGCTCGCGCAGCCAGGACTCGTCGGTGAGCTGGAGGGTGCCGACGCCCTTGAGCGGGTAGAGGATGCGGCGCCCGCGGGCGTCGTCGACCAGCTGGAACAGGTCGCGGTCGCCGGTGACGACGTCGACCGGGCCCTTGGCGTGGTGGGTGAGGGTGCCGATCACGTCGTCCGCCTCGTACCCGTCGGAGCCCACCCGGGCGATGCCGAGGGCCGCGAGGACCCCCTCGATCACCGGGACCTGGGGGGAGAGGGTGTCCGGGGTCTCCTCCGCGTCCGGCGCGCCCTCGATCTCCTCGGCCACCCGGTGCGCCTTGTAGGAGGGGATCAGGTCCACCCGCCACTGCGGGCGCCAGTCGTTGTCCCAGCAGGCCACCAGGTCGTCCGGGCGGTGGTCCTGGACGAGGCGGGCGATGAAGTCGAGCAGGCCGCGGACCGCGTTGACGGGGGTGCCGTCGGGGGCGCGGACCGAGTCCGGGACCCCGAAATAGGCGCGGTAGTAGAGGGAGGCGGTGTCGAGGAGCATCAGGCGTCGGGTCACGCTCCCGATGATGCCGTACGGCACCGACAGCGGCCCGGGGTGAACCGTAGGCGGCCCGTAAGTGAAGTGGATCACTTTCCGTTTGGCTCGTGTAACCGAGGGCAGGGGCGCATTCGGAGCGGACCTGGTCCGAAGTTCAACATTTGGAAGGGTGAAGCGGGCCGACCCCGCGCCGCTCCACGACCTGCCCACGGGGGTGGCGGGTCGTCATCGGTTCAATACGTGAGGTGTATGTGTCCAGGCTCCAGGCCGAGAACCTGTACAAGGTGTTCGGCAGACGACCCGGCGAGGCGGTAAAGCGGCTGGAGGGCGGCGGCGACCGCGACGAGCTGCGTGCCGAAGGTACGACCGCCGCGGTGATCGACGCCTCGTTCACCGTCGAGCCCGGCCACATATTCGTGGTCATGGGCCTTTCCGGGTCCGGCAAGTCCACGCTGCTGCGCATGCTCAACGGTCTGCTCGACCCGACCGCCGGGCGCGTCCTCTTCGACGGACAGGACCTGACCGCCCTGTCCGACAAGGACCTGCGCGAGGTCCGTGCCAAGAAGATCTCCATGGTCTTCCAGCACTTCGCGCTCTTCCCGCACCGCAGTGTGCTGGAGAACGCCGCGTACGGCCTCGAAGTGCAGGGCGTCCCGCGCGAGGAGCGCGAGAAGAGGGCCACCGAGGCACTGGAGATGGCCGGCCTCAAGGGCTGGGAGAAGTCCTGGCCCGACGAGCTGTCCGGCGGTATGCAGCAGCGTGTGGGCCTGGCCCGCGCCCTGGCCACCGATGCCGACCTGCTCCTCATGGACGAGTCCTTCTCGGCGCTCGACCCGCTGATCCGCCGCGACATGCAGGACCAGCTGCTCGAACTCCAGAAGACCCTGAAGAAGACCATCGTCTTCATCACCCACGACCTCAACGAGGCCATGCGCCTCGGCGACAGCATCGCCGTGATGCGGGACGGCCGGATCGTCCAGCTCGGCACCGCCGAGGACATCCTCGTCACCCCCGCCAACGAGTACGTGGCCTCCTTCACCCAGGACGTCGACCGCTCCCGCGTGCTGACGGCCGGCGCCATCATGGCCGAGCCGCACACCGCCGTGGGCACCAAGGACGACGCGGGCAAGGAACTGCGCAGCCCCCAGGACGTACTGGCCGCCGCCCCGGCGAAGGTCACCGCGGACACCCCGATCATCGAGCTGTTCACGCCGTGCTCGACGAGCGGGGTTCCGGTCGCCGTGACCGACGCGAAGGGCTCCCTGATCGGCGTCGTACCGCGCGCCCGGCTGCTCGCCGTGCTCGGCGAGCCGATGGAACCCGCGCAGGCGGCGCCCGTACAGGACGCGGTCGAGAAGGACGCGGCGAAGAAGGACAGGAAGACCGTGAGCACGAAGAAGGTGGCAGCCGATGCCTAGGCTCCACCTCGGCCAGTGGGTCGACTCCGCCGTCGACTGGCTGACCCAGAACCTGGGTTGGCTCTTCGACTTCATCTCCGCCGTCGTCGGCGGCATGCAGGAGGGCATCTACGCCGTCCTCGCCGCCCCGAACGCGTTCCTGATGGCGGGCATCCTCGCCGTCATCGCGTTCTGGCTGCGCGGGCTGACCGCCGGTGTGCTGTCCTTCGCGGGCTTCGCCCTGATCGACTCCATCGAGCTGTGGGACGACGCCATGTCGACCCTCTCGCTGGTCCTCGTCGCGACCATCATCACGATGATCATCGCGATCCCGCTGGGCATCTGGGCCGCCCGCTCGGACAAGGTCAGCGCCGTGGTCCGGCCGGTCATGGACTTCATGCAGACCATGCCCGCCATGGTCTACCTGATCCCCGGCATCCTCTTCTTCGGCGTCGGCGCCGTCCCCGGCATCATCGCCACGATCATCTTCTCGCTGCCCCCGGGCGTGCGCATGACCGAGCTGGGCATCCGGCAGGTCGACGCCGAACTGGTCGAGGCCGCCGAGGCGTTCGGCACCAAGCCCGGCAACATCCTGCGCCGCATCCAGCTGCCGCTGGCCCTGCCGACGATCATGGCGGGCATCAACCAGAAGATCATGCTCTGCCTCTCGATGGTCGTCATCGCGGGCATGGTCGGCGCCGGCGGCCTCGGTGGCGCGGTCTACCGCGCCATCGGCAACGTCGACATCGGCCTCGGCTTCGAGGCGGGCATCTCCATCGTCATCCTGGCGATGTACCTGGACCGCATCACCAGCGCCTTCGGCACCGCCGTCTCCCCGCTGGGCCGCCGCGCGCTGGCCAAGGCCCGCGCCATGGCCGGCGGGTCCAAGTTCCTCACGTACCGCCCCCAGCCGGTCGTCGCCGTCGCGGGCATCGTGATCCTCGCGCTCGTCGCGGGCAGCATGAGCATGTTCGGCGGCAAGAAGGCCGACCAGGCGGGCTCCGGCGCCTCGCAGATCGGCGACGGCAAAAAGATCTCCATGGGCTACATCCCGTGGGACGAGGGCATCGCCTCCACCTTCCTCTGGAAGGAGATCCTGGAGCAGCGCGGCTTCACGGTCGACGCCAAGCAGTACGAGGCGGGCGCCCTCTACACCGGCCAGTCCACGGGTCAGATCGACCTCAACACGGACGCCTGGCTGCCCACCACGCACGCCCAGTACTGGGCCAAGTACAAGGACAAGCTGGAGGACATGGGCGCGTGGTACAGCCCGACCTCGCTGGAGCTGACGGTCCCGGAGTACATGGACGGCATCGACTCCATGGACGACCTCAAGGGCAAGGCCGACAAGTTCGGCGGCAAGATCATCGGCATTGAGCCCAGCGCCGGTGAGATGGGCCTGCTCAAGGACAAGGTCCTCGGCGCCTACGGCCTCGACAAGGAGTACAAGCTCGTCGAGGGCTCCACCCCCGGCATGCTGGCCGAGCTGAAGCGCGCGTACGCCAAGAAGGAGCCCATCGTGGTTCCGCTCTGGTCGCCGCACTGGGCGTACAACGACTACAAGCTCAAGAAGCTCAAGGACCCCAAGGGTGCCTGGGGCAAGGGCGACGGCGTCCACACGCTGGCCCGCAAGGGCTTCTCGGCGGACAACCCCGAGGTCGGCAAGTGGATCAAGGACTTCAAGCTGGACGAGAAGCAGCTCACCAGCCTTGAGGCGCAGATCGTGAAGTCCGGCAAGGGCAAGGAGCAGGACGCGGTCCGCACCTGGCTCAAGACCCAGCCCGGCCTGGTCGACAAGCTGGCCCCGGTCGCCGACACCGCCAAGGCCGCGGGCGGCAAGGACGAGCGCGAGCGCCCTGTCGAGATGGGCTGGTTCCCCTGGGAGGAGGACATCGCCGCCACGTACCTCTGGAAGAACGTCCTGGAGGAGCGCGGATACAAGATCAACCTCAAGCAGTTCGAGGTGGGTCCGATGTACGCGGGTCTCGCCGCCGGTGACGTCGACGTCCAGCTCGACGGCTGGCTGCCGTACACGCAGAAGAACTACTGGGACAAGTACAAGGACAAGCTGACCGACGTCGGCTCCTGGTACGGACCCACCTCCGTCGAGATCGCCGTGCCGTCCTACGTCAAGGACGTCAAGTCCCTGGAGGACCTCAAGGGCAAGGGCGAGCAGTTCAAGGGCAAGATCATCGGCATCGAGCCCGGCGCCGCCGCCATGAAGAACGTCAAGGACAACGTCCTTCCCGGCTACGGCCTGGACAAGGAGTACAAGCTCGTCGAGGGCTCCACGCCCGCCATGCTCGCCGAGCTGAAGCGCGCGTACGCCAAGAAGGAGCCGGTCGCGGTCCTGCTGTGGACGCCGCACTGGGCCTACAACGCGTACGACATGACCAAGCTCAAGGACTCCAAGAAGCTCTTCGGTGAGGGCGACCGCCTGCACATCATCGGGAACAAGGACTTCGGGTCCAACTACCCGCAGCTCACCAAGTGGTTCAAGGACTTCAGGCTGAGCGAGAAGCAGCTCGCCAGCCTGGAGAACGAGATCCAGCAGCGCGGCACCGGCCACGAGCCGGAGGCCGTCGAGGCCTGGATGAAGGAGAACCCCGGCATCGCCGACAAGATGGCCCCCGCCGCGGGCTGATCCACTCGGCCGCTCGCTCAGGGTGGGCCCCGCCGTACGCGCACCGCGCGGTACGGCGGGGCCCACTCTTTTTTGCGGGTCCCGGCGCGTTCCCGCCACTACAGACCTGGTGGAGTCCGGCGGGCAAGCTGTGACATGTGTACGAAACGATGGCGTGAAGCTGCGTAGTCTGCTGTCCGTCGGCGGAAGAACCGTAGGAAGAACACCGAAGAACACCGATGAGGAAGGGAGAAGGGCCGCTGTGACGTCGAAGGACGCGAGGGAAAAGAAGGACGACAAGGAGATCCTCCGGGTCGGCACGGCCGTCCGGAGGCGCCGTCGCGCCCTCGAACTCACCCTTGCCGTGGTGGCGGAGCGCAGTGGGCTCTCCGTGCCCTTCCTCAGCCAGATAGAGAACGAGCGCGCGCGCCCGAGCGCGCGTTCCCTGCAGCGGGTCGCCGAGGCCCTGGAGACCACCGCCGACCGGCTGCTCGCGGCGGCGGACTCGGCGCTCTCGGTCGACCTGGTCCGCGCCGCCGAGGACCCGGGCCTCGAACCGGGCTCGGGGGTACGGCCGTTGGTGCGCGGGCACCACCAGCTGCACGCCGTGGAGTTCACGGGGATGCAGGACGCGGGCCGCGAGTACCAGCACCGCAACGACGAGTTGATGTACGTCGCGGACGGGGCGGTGGAGGTGGAGGCGGAGGGCCGCGCCTACCGGCTGTCGCGGGGGGACACGCTGCACTTGTCCGGTGGAGTGCGGCATCGGTGGAGGGCCACCGAGCCGGGGACGCGGTTGGTGATTGTGGCGGTGGGGGAGCATGTGGACGCGGCGGACGATTCGAGACGGTGAGGGTGGGCGGGGGTGGGGGTCCGCTGCGCGGGCGTTTCCCCTCCCCGCCCCTTCCCGGCTGTGACATTTGCGGCTCCGCCGCGTGGGGGCGCTGCCCCAGACCCCGGCCCGTGCGGTCCGGGCGGGGGTGGGTGGGCTGCCGGCCCGGGTGGGTGGGCAGGTGGCGGGCCCGGCCACGGCCGGTGGTCATGTGCGGGTGTGTGCGTGGCTGGCCGCGGAGTTCCCCCCGCCCCCCAGGCCTCCTGAGAGCGGGGAAACCCGGAAAAAACCACAA
>NZ_JBVIMX010000032.1:0-58956 GCF_055579625.1 Streptomyces sp. NPDC032721
GGTGTCTGCGGTGTGGCTGATCGCCATCTATCTGCTCCAGTCCTGTGCCGAACTGATCGTGGGCACCGCCGGTCTGGCCGTCACCGCCCAGGTGGCTCCCCGGGGAGCCACCAGCCGGCTGATGGGGTTGTGGTGGCTGGCCGGAGCGATCGGTGCCTTGACCGGCGGCCAGCTTGCCCGGCTTGCCCTGCCGACGGGCTCCGGTCCGCCGCCCGGCTACTTCCTCATCCTGTCACTGCTGCCCATCGTCGTGGCAATCGCCCTGGTGATCGGCCGCACGCGGATCGCCGCTCGCCTCACGTTCGAGGCACCGGTCCTTTCTCACTGATGGAGGTTCAATGACCACGCATCTGCCCGACCTGCCCGCCGAGCCCATCAGCGCCGAACCCCTGTGGCGTCTGGGCACCGCGTACTTCAGCCGCAAGACCGTGCTGACCGCCGCCGAACTCGGGGTGTTCACCACCTTGTCCAGCATCCCGGCCACCGCCGAGGAACTCGGCGATAAGCTTGGGCTGCACCCCCGGGGAACCAAGGACTTCCTGGATGCGCTGGTCGCCCTCGGCATGCTCATCCGAGAGCAGGACCGTTATCACAACACCCCGCTCGCCGAGCACTATCTCAACTCCGAACGTTCCACCTATGTCGGATCGTTTCTTTCTAAAGCCGATGCCCGCTGGAACCAGCTGGCTGAAGCACTGCGCACCGGTGAACCGCAGAACCGCTGGGGCTCGGGCCCCTCGATGTTCACCGAGCAGTACCGGACCACGGCCGCCTGGCGGGACTTCACCGCGGGGATGGACTACCTCAACGGCATGATCGGCCCGGTGCTCGCGGAGGCATTCGATTGGTCTTCAGTGGACTCCGTTGTCGACGTCGGTGGCGCCAGGGGCAATCTGGTCGCTGCGGTCCTGAGACGCCACCCCCATCTGACGGCAGGGGTTCAGGACCTGCCCGGCGTGCAGGCGGTGTTTGACGAGCACATGGCCTCACTGGGGTTGACCGGCAAGGTCACGTTCCATCCCGGTGACTTCTTCACCGACCCCATGCCGAGCGCCCAAGCCATCGTCCTCAGCCATGTTCTGCACGACTGGGGGGTGCCGGAGCGCAGGCAGCTTGTCGCCAGAGTCTTCGAAGCACTGCCTTCGGAGGGCCGGCTACTCATCTGCGACCCTATGATCAACGACGACCGTGCCGGTTCCGCGGGGGCCTTGCTTACCAGCCTCAACATGCTCATGGTGACGCCCCATGGCTCGGAGTACACGCTGGGCGAGTGCCGTTCGTGGCTGGCCGAGGCGGGTTTCGAGGACATCAGCGCCGTCCCGCTCGGCGCGCATAACACCCTGATGTCGGCTCGTCGCCCGTGACGCGCACGCATCGGGAGCACACCGAGGTGCTGGTGGTCGGCGGCGGCATCGTAGGGTTGTCGGCCGCCGCGTTCCTTGCCTGGCACGGCGTGCGCTGCGTACTCGTCGAGCGGCGTGCTGCCCCGTCGTCACACCCCAGGGCCAGGGGCATCAACCCCCGAGCCGTGGAACTGCTGCGCCAGATCGGGCTGGAGCCCGCCATCCGGGAGGCGAGCCGCGGCTTCGCCGACCACACCATACGGGCCCGGGTCGAGAGCCTCGCCGGAAAGGAAGTGTTCCGCGCCGACCTTCCGACTGACGACGGCCTGGACACACTCAGCCCCTCCCGGTGGGCACTGTGCGGCCAGGACAGGCTCGAACCGGTCCTGCGCGGCCATGCTGAAGCACTCGGCGCGGACCTGCGTTTCGGATCCGCGCTGGAGTCCTTCGAGCAGGACGGAGACGGCCTGGTGGCCCACCTGGGCGACGGGCGGCGGATCGAAGCGCGGTATCTGGTGGCCGCCGACGGTGCACACAGCCCGATCCGTCGGCACCTCGGCATCGAGATGAAGGGCACCCGCTCCCTCCCGCACCAGTTCAGCATCGTGTTCCAGGCCGATCTGCGAGGCCCGCTGCGCGGCCGGCGGTTCGCCATCTGTCAGATCCACAACCAGATGGTCGACGGCCTGCTGGTACACGACGACACGCTGCAGCAGGGCACTCTCTACCTCCAGCACACCGGCGGCGTGCCGCCGTACACCGACGAGCGCTGCATGGAGTTGGTGCGGGCCGCGGTGGGGGTGCCGGACTTGCCGACGCGCATTGTCGGCACGCAGACCTGGGAGCTGGCAGCGCTGCACGCCACGCGCTACCGCGACCAACGGATCTTCCTGGCTGGGGATGCCGCACACCTCATGCCGCCTGTCGGCGGCTTCGGCGCCAGCACTGGTATCCAGGACGCCCATAACCTGGCCTGGAAAATCGCGCTTGTACTGCGCGGCCGGGCCGGAGCCGCGCTGCTGGACAGCTACGAGGACGAGCGGGCGCTGGTGGCCGAGTTCACCGTGGACCAGTGCCTGCGTCGGGTGACCACGCGTACCGGGTTCGGCCGACCGAGCCCCGAGGCCGAGCTGGTCGACGATCTAACCCTGACGTTCGGCTACCGCTACCGCACGGGCTTGAGTAACGGGCAGGACGAGACAGCGCCCCTGGTGGTTCCCCCTGACGAGCTAACCGGACAGGTGGGTACCCGGGCGCCGCATCTCGCTCTGCACCCCCCGGGCTCCTCCACGCTCGATCTGTTCGGCCGGTCCTTCACCTTGCTGGCTGGACCCGCGGGTGGGGCCTGGGTCGAAGCGGCCAGCCGGGTGGCAGCGGAACTCAAAGTCGGCATCGCCGCCCGGACGATGACCGAGGAACAGGTGCCGGAAGGAGTCGCCGCGTGGTGCCACCGCTACGGCGTTGGCCCGGACGGCGCATCCCTGATCCGGCCGGACGGGATCGTTGCCTGGCGCCGGCGGTCAGCGCCCACCGCAGCAGAGCAGCCGGCCGCCACGCTGCGCACTGTGGTGCACGAACTGCTGGGTACGGCTTCGGAGCTGTACGGATCATGAGGCCAAGGTGGCTCCAACGGTGCTGGAAATTCCTGCAGTTAGCTGGCGAGGCGCAGATGTTCTGGTGGGTGCCGTACCCCTTGCCCGCACCGGACGACCACGAGGATGACCCATGACGCATACCCACACAGCCCGACCATCCGCTCGGCGACGCGGTCTGGCAGCGCCTCTCACGGCGGTGGTCCTTGCCCAACTGCTGGCCATGATCGACCTCAACATCACGGCCGCCGCACTGCCCGCCATCGTCAGGGAGTTTGGACAGCTGGACCTGTTCGCCTGGGTTACCACGGGCGCCGTGCTGGCCTCCACTGTGACCACCTCGCTGTACGGCAAGCTCGGCGACCTCTACGGGCGCAAGCCCGTGTTCATCGCGGCCCTGGTCATCGTGTCGATCGGCACCGTGCTGTGCGGGCTGGCCGGGTCCATGACGCAGCTCATCGTCTTTCGTGTGGTGCAGGGGGTGGGCGCGGGCGGATTGCTGGTATCGGCTTTCGCCGTATACGCCGAGCTGCTGGATCCACGGCAGCGGCTGCGCTACCAGGTCTACTTCTCCACCGGCCTCAATGGCTGTGCCGCGCTGAGTCCGTTCCTGGCCGGGCTCGTCACCGATGGCCTCGGCTGGCGCTGGACCTTCTTCCTGACACTGCCGGTCGCCCTCATCGCACTCGTCCTGATTCTCACCACTCGCCGTCTGGAGCACCCGGGAAACGGGGCACCGATCGACTACCGCGGTGCCGCGCTGCTCGGCGGGGCGTGCACCTGCCTGGTACTGGCGTCCAACTGGGCCGGAAGTACATACCCCTGGACTTCGCCCATTGTGATCGGCCTGTTCGCAGCCGCACTGATGCTGCTGGTGCTCTGGGTGCGTACCGAACACCGTGCGGTGGAACCGGTCGTGCCGCTGCGCTTGTTCCGCAATCCGGTGCTGGTCGTGGCGAGTCTTCAGGGCTTTTTGACCGGCCTGACGATGTTTGCGGCGCTCACCTTTCTGCCACTACTGCTGATGACCACGGGTGCCAGTGCCACGCGCGCGGGGGCCGCCCTGTTGCCGATCACCGTGGGAACCCTGATCGTCTCCCTCGTCGGAAGCCCGCTGATGGCCAGGGTGGGGCGCCCACAGGGGTTCGGCCTCGCGGGCGTAGCCCTGCTGACCGGCGGAACGGCGGCCCTGGGCGGCGTGGCTGTACTGGGCGCTGACGCGCCAGTGGGGCTGCTGACCGGGTGCACGGTCTGTTTCGGCCTGGGGCTGGGGCTGATGTTCCAGGTCTACTTGGTCGCGGTGATGAACAACGCACCGCGCCGCGACCTCGGTGCGGCCATCGGGGTGCAGTCCCTCAGCCGCCAGCTCGGCGGAGCCATCGGACTCGCCGTGCTCAGCGGAGTCTTCCGGCTCCGCCTGGACGGCGACGGGTACGGCCCGGCGGTCGGAGCCGTCTTCTTTGTCGCTGCGGCGTGTGCGGCGGCGGGCCTGGTGGCCGCCGTCACACTGCGGCTTCCGCCCATCCCCCACCAAGGAAAAGGAGTGCGAAATGAGTCAGTTCACGCTGGAGGATCTGCGTCGGATCATGCGTGAGGCGGTCGGTGAGGCATCCGATGTCGACCTCGATGGGGACATTCTCGACGTCGCCTTCGCCGATCTGGAGTACGACTCGCTGGCCCTACTGGAGATATGCGTACGGGTGGAGCGAGAATACGGGATCAATCTTGCCGAGGAGAGGGCCGGAACATCTCCCCGTGTACTCATCGACGCAGTCAACACCCGGCTCTCCGAGCGGGTTTGACCTTCAGTCCTTGCCCGGCACGGCGGGATGAAGCGGCCAACCGGCCAGCCTTCACCCCGCCGTGTCGGCGCGCGAGTTCGGAGCGACGATGGATCAACTGTTCTTATCGAGGCTGCAGTTCGCCACCACCACATCAATTCACTTCCTGTTCGTGACGCTGTCCCTCGGCCTAGTGGTGTTCGTGGCCGGTATGCAGACGGCGCACATGGTCACGGGAAAGCCGGTCTACGTCCGGATGACCAAATTCTGGGGCAACCTGTACCTGATCAACTACGCCCTGGGGATCGTCACCGGGCTGGTGATGGAGTTCCAGTTCGGTCTCAACTGGTCCGGCCTGTCCAAGGTCGCCGGCAGCGTCTTCGGCCTCCCCTTGGCAGTGGAGGCATTGGCCGCCTTCTTCATCGAGGCCACGTTCCTCGGGATGTGGATATTCGGCTGGAACAGGCTCAACCGGTGGGTCCATCTGGCCCTGATCTGGCTGGTCGCCCTCGCCGCATTTGCCTCGGCGTACTGGATTCTGCTGGCCAATGCCTTTCTGCAGAATCCAGTCGGCTACGAAATGCGTGACGGCACGGTCAGCCTGACCGATTTCGGTGCGCTGCTGGGGAACCCGAGCCTGATCGACGCGATGTTGCACATCGCCTCGGCGGCCCTCTTGGCCGGCGGCCTGTTCGTGGGGGGCATCAGTGCCTGGCACTTCCTCCGGCGTACGGTCGAGACGGACGTCTTCCGCCGCTCGCTGCGTTGGGGGCTGGTGGTGGCCCTCGTCGGGGTGTTCTCAATCATCCACTACGGCTTTCTGCAAGAGGTAGTCATCGAGAAGTACCAGCCGATGAAGCTCGCCGCCATGTACAGCGACCCGGACCGGATGGTGGCCGCCAGGGAGTTGGTCAACAGTCGCTTCGGACCTGGTGACTTCGCACCGCCCGGTTGGATCTCCGCTCCATACCAGATCATGATGAACAGCGCTTTTGTCATGGCGCTCGTCCTCCCACTCTGTCTGGTGCTGCTCCTGGTCAAGGACTGGCTGATACGACTGCGGGTGCCGTTGTACCTGCTGGTCGCGATGATTCCGCTGCCCTTCGCCGTGGTGATCTGCGGCTGGCTGGTCAGAGAGGTGGGCCGTCAGCCATGGACGGTCTACGGCCTGCTGAAAACCGAGCAGGCGGTCTCCAACGTCAGCACCACCACCGTGCTGGTCTCCTTCGTGTGTTTCACCGCGGTGCTCGCTGTGCTGGCTGGCATCGACTACTGGCTGATCGCCAGGTTCGCCCGGCAGGGCCCGGACGACACTCTGTTTGGAACAACCTTGGGATCTGCGCGTTTAGAACCGGTAGCCGACCGAGTGCGAGGGATGCGATGACCGCCGCTTGGACAGTCTGTCTGGGACTGCTCCTCGCCGGACACTTGATCGCTGACGGGTTCGCCCTCGGCACCGGCCTGCTGCTGCGCCGCCTGGGCCCCGACGAGCCTGCGCGCCGTGCCTTGTTAGGCGCGATCGGGCCCTTCTTCCTGGGCAACGAGGTGTGGCTGGTGGCTGCGGGCGGCGTGCTTGCTGCAGCGTTCCCACTGCTGGAGGAGCGGGTAGTCAGTGGTCTGTACCCGCTAGTTGTGGCAGGGCTGCTGATCTGGGTACTGCGGGATGTCTCGGTGTGGTTCCGCAGTCGGAAGGAGTCGGCCCGCTGGCGCGTGGCGTGGGACCGGGGTTTTGTCCTGGCGAGCGGGGCGTTCGCGGTTTTCTGGGGCCTGTTGGTTGGTGCCCTGTTCGGCGGTCTGCCCGCTGAGGGCAGGACCGTCGGCCTCGGCCACCTATTCGGCCCTTACTCCCTGCTGTGGGCAGTGACCGTACCCGTGCTGCTCGCTTCACACGGCGCCGTCTTCCTTGCCGTGCGGCTGTCAGGGGATCACCTTTCGAAGGCCGTTGCCATGGTCCTGCGGCTGCGGTGGCCGTCCATCGGGCTGCTGGCGCTCACTGTCGTCATGGGTATCGTGTTCGTGGTACCCACGCAGGCAGACGTGGTTCTTCCTGTCGGCGGGCTCGGTATCCTTGCTGCCGTCGCGCTGTGGCTCACGGGAGCTGTGCTACGCAAGGGCCGCTACGGGGCGGCACTGGCGCTCAGCTCAATAGCCACGGCCTCCCCCATTTTGATGCTCCTCGCACGCTTGGCCCCTGAGGTTCCCGAGACCCTGGCCGACGCGGCCTCACTCCAGGTGATGGGCACGTTCGCGATGGTGCTGCTGCCGCTGTTGGCGGCGATGCAAGTGTGGATGTGGTGGGTGTTCCGGCGGCGCGTGGACGCCGGGACCTCGGTGTTCTTCTAGGTGCGGGCGGCGGCCGCTCATGTCAGGCGGCGGCCGCCCCGTAGGGTCTCCGCGTAGCAGAAGGCATAACCGGGGCCGACTTCGACCGGGGCGAGCAGCGCCAGGTCGGGGTCGGCTGCGTCAATGCGGAGCGTGGCGGTTCCGGACCAGACCTCGCCGAACTCGACGTCGGTCGTCGTCGATGCCACCAGGTCATGCATCGGGGCCTCGCCCGGAACCCAGGCGGGAAAATACCTGCTGTGCACCAGAGGGACGGTGTGCAGGGCCGGGGGCCCGGCGGGGCCGGTCAGCTGCACACTTGCCTCCGCCAGCCGCCGGTCGTGGACGGCGAGGCTTCCCGAGAGTCGGCCGCTCGCGGCAGCACGCGGGCCCGCCCTACCCACGTGTACCTGGCGGGTTTGGTGGACGGAGCCGAACTGTTTGGGCATCCCTTGGATCCACCCCCGCATCATGGGTACCGGCCGGTCCACCCATGCGTACGGAGAGCGCGCCATGGGCTCGCCCCGGTAGGAGCAGGCCAGCAGGATGAGGAACTCCTTGAACTGGCAACGCACGGGGTCGGCGAGTTCGGCACCAGAGTCCGAGCACCACTGCCAGTCGGCGAACACTGCCGCGGCCGCGCCTGGGTCCGGCCCCAGCTCCAGTTCCGGGGGCAGAAACCGCCTGGCCGCACCAGGGTCCACGCGGAAGTCCACCATCACCACTTCTCCGGAGAAGTGCCACGGAGGTGGCGTGATCATTGCGGAATTCCCGGAAGGCGACAGGGGCAGCGTGTACCCCCGGAGTCCGGCCTGCTGTGTCAGGCGTGTCATGACCGCAGCCTAGGAACGCCGGGCAGCGCAGACAACGCCGCTCGAACTGCTCCCCAACTGCCCTGGAGGCGGTCCCCATTTGTTCTTTTGCCGCTGGGGAGCCTGCCGTCCCGCTGGTTAGTGTGGGCACCATGGGGAGCGGAAGGCGAGTCGAGGGTGGAGCTGCTGGGCCGTGGGAGGAACTGGCCGCAGCACGCTGGCGGATTCTGGGGTCGGCCGTGCCATGGCGCTCCGTCGCGTACCTCCTGACCGGGCCGGCCGTGGCAATGGTCTGGCTGGCCGGGGTGCTGCTCCTGCTCCTGCTGGGGCTGGTGACAGCCCCCCTGGTCATCGGAGTGTGGTTGCTGGGCCGCATCCCTGTGTGGACACGGAGGGTAGGGCACTGGGAGCGTGCCAGGCTGCGGCTGGTGGACCGGCGGTCGGTCGCCTCTCCGCGGTCGGTGCGCGGTGTCCGGGCGCGGGAACTGCTGGCCGACGCCGGGATGTGGCGCGAGACCGGACACGCTCTGCTGCTGTGCCTGTTGGCGCCGGTCGACCTGGCGCTGCTGCTGGTGGTCGGGGCGATGGTGCTCGGCCCGGCATCGGCGCCGCTGTGGAGCCTCGCAGCGGACTCCCACACCGTGAATCCCGCCTGGCAAACGGTAGTCGGCGATCCGGCTCTGGCCTGGTCTGTGGCCGTGTGCGGACTGCTGCTTGCGGTACCGGCTGCAGGAGTGGCCACCGTCGTCGCCACCGCGCAAGCGGTACTGGCCAGAGTCCTGCTGGCCCCCGCCGAAACGCGGGATCTGCAGCTGCGGCTGATCGAGGTGGACCGCTCGCGCGCCCGTCTGGCCGACGCGTTCGACAGCGAACGGCGACGGCTGGAACGGGATCTGCACGACGGCACCCAACAGCGGCTCACCGGCTTGGTCATGACTCTGGGCCTGCTGAAGCTGGAACTCGACGACACGGAAGACGAAGTGGGGACGCTGGCCCAGCGCGCGTACACCGAGGCACAGGAGATCCTGGGCGAACTACAGGACCTGGTGCGTGGTATCCACCCCGCGATCCTCACCGACCGGGGCCTGGCCGGAGCCCTGGCCGAGGCGGCGCGCCGCTGCCCGGTCCCGGTGACCGTATGCAGAGTCAACGGGGATGACAGGCCGCCCGGGGGCGTGGAGTCGGCGCTGTACTTCGCTGGGTGTGAGGCGTTGACCAATGTCGCCAAGCACAGCGGTGCCACCCGGGCCGAGCTGGCCCTGACTGCAGGAACGGCTCCAGGCGGACGGCGATGGCTGACGTTGCAGGTCAAGGACAACGGCCACGGTGGAGCGGACCCGGAGCGGGGGAGCGGCCTGCTGGGCGTGGTGGACCGAGTAGCCGCGCTGGGCGGGACCGTACGGCTGTCGAGCCCGGTCGGCGGTCCCACCGTCGTGCATACGGAAGTGGAGTGGACATCGTGACCGAGGAGGCCGAGTGGACGTGGTGATCGCTGATGATGCGCTGCTGCTGCGCGAGGGGCTGCGGCACATCCTCGAACGGTTCGGACACCGGGTGGTCGCCGCAGTGGGCGATGCGGAGGAACTGCTTACAGCAATTGCCGCGCACCGCCCCGACGTGGCGGTGGTGGACGTACGGATGCCGCCCGGCTTCCGCGACGAGGGGCTGCGTGCCGCCGTGCACATCCGCGGGAAGTGGCCGAAGACCGCGGTACTGGTGCTGTCGCAGTATGTGGAGCGCTCTTACGCCCTGGAGCTGCTGGAGCCGGGGAACGGCCGGGGCGTGGGCTATCTGCTAAAGAACCGGGTCGGTGATGTGGAGGAGTTCTTGGAGGCGGTGGAACGGGTGGCCGCAGGAGGCACCGTGGTCGACCCGGAGGTGGTGGTGCGACTGCTGGAGGACCGCAGAGACCGCGCTGCGCTGGAACGCCTCACCCCGCGCGAGCGTGAGGTACTGGCCCTTATGGCCCAGGGCAAATCCAACACCGCCATCGCCAGGGCGCTGGGGGTGACCGAGGCGGCGGTGCTCAAGCACATCAGGAATCTCTTCGCCAAGCTCCTCCTGGAGCCCGCCGAGGGGGAGCACCGCCGCGTGGCGGCGGTGCTCCACTATCTTCGAGAAGAGGACACCCCCTGACCGCCGAACCGCCGTTGCGGGCCGCTGGGCCCACAGCGACAGGTGGAACCGGGAGGGGCGCCCGGGGAAATTCAGGAGAAGGACAGGCGAACGATGACCCGCTGCTGGGCGGGGTCGTCCATGGAAATCGTGCCTATGCCCACCTCGTTGACAGCGGCGTCCACGTCGCCGACTTCCTGGCCGGTTTCCAGGTCGTAGCCCTTGAAAGCCTTCTCGACGGTGAGGGGGGTGCTGAAGGCACCGTTCTGGTCCACCGTCAGGATGACGTTCTTTTTGCTGCAGGCGAGCCGCTTGGTGAAGTCCATGTCGCACTCGGCGATTCCAAGCTTGCTCCCCGGAACATATCCCGTGCCGGAGACGGTGACCGTCTGACCGTGGGACAGGCCGGAGCTGGGGGTGACGTCGAGGTGGGGCGACGCGGCCATCGCGGGGCCCGCGGCCAGCACGGTGGCGCCCACGGCCATGGCGACGAACGCGCCGGCGCGCAGCGTCTTGGGATGGGTGTTCTCGAGCATGTTTGCCTCCTGGCTGTCGTTCAGGTAGTCCAACTCATCTGACAGAGTTGGAGGTTCATGGATGGGCCGGTCAGTCCTTCGTGAAGCAGAGGATGAAGGCGTCGCCCTGCTCCGCCGGGGTGTAGGCGGTACCGGCGTAGGCGTGGTATTTGTGGCGCTCGACCACGACACGGTCGAAATAGCGCAGATAGCGGTCGAGCATCGTGGCCGTGGACGCGGTGCAGGTCGCCTCCTCGGGCACCAGGCCCTCGACTGAGAACATCGGCACGAACGAGCCACCCCTGCGGAGTGCCCGCACTACCTTCGACATGAGCTCGTCCATGAGCTCCCGGTCCTCGAAGAGCGCCTTGGGCAGCTCGGGGTCGAAGAACACTCCGTCGTAGCTGTTGGGGGCGAGCTGGTCGACGTAGTCGAAGAAGTCGGCATGGACGATTTCCAGGGTCGCCGGCGAGTCCGGGTGCTCGGCTCTGAAGAGCCTGATGACCTCGGGATGCTTCTCGATCACGGTATGCCGGAACGTGTCCACGCGATCAGCGATGCGCAGCGCGGAGTAGCCCAGGCCGAGGCCGACCTCTAGGAATTCCCCGCCGCGCTCACAGAGCAGGTCGGCCGAGCGCCACATCAGCGCGCGCTCCCACCCCTGCATGGCCTGGATCTCGTCGATGTACAACGTCACTTCCCCGCCCGTGGATCGGACCAGCGTGATGTCGGGCTCGTTTGCCATCTCTCTCCCTGTGTCTACGTGATGAGCCGTTGTGGACCGGTTTCAGAAGGCGGAGAGCACATCGAATGTTTCGTACGGCTGTGCTCTCCTGGTGTCGAGATAGGGCCGGAGAGGGCTGGTGCGGCGATGACTACTGCTGTGCACCCAATCCTGTAGGTGGCTGTAGCTTTCCCAGTAACTGGTGACCATTACTGCGGTCTCGTCGTCACGGGATCGCAGCAGTTCGTTGCCCAGCAGCCCGGGTGTACCCACCAGTTGTTGGCTGATCCGCTGGTAGGTCTCGGCGAGGGAAAGCGACTCTTCATCCGGAACCCGGTACCAGAGGATCACTCGTACCCGCTCGCTCACCGGACACTTGCCAGGCTGTGGATACCGTGCATGATGGTCATGGAACCTCCCTGTCGGTACGGCTGGAGCCGTTTGCGGTTTGCGGTGTGTGCGCTGCTGATCTCGAACTCTCGGAATGTCGCCTCGTCGGCCCACTCAGTGAGCACGTAGTAGACGCCGGTTTCCTCCAGGCCCCTCAGCAGCCGCTGCCCCCAATTTCCCGGGTGGCGGGCGATGTCCTGGGCCACCTCCAGCCAGACACGTTCGAACTCAGTCTCGGTGCCGGTCCGTACCCGGATTTCCAGCAGGGCGTGAAAGGTGCCGGTCATCGGGTGTACACCGCCATCACTTCGACATTGCCGAGGAAGACAACCACCGCGAGGACTGTGCGAGCCATGTTCCACCTGCAGAAGGCCGTGCGAGGATCGCGCCGCGCCCAGTCCACCGGCAGTAGGTCCGGGTCCAGCTTCATGACCCTGCGCTTGAGCTTGGCGCTCCTGGTCGCGGAGATTACGATGATCGCTACGAGCGCCGTGGCCAGGATGGACAGCAGCGATCGGGACATGACGGTGGGGGCCAGGAACAGCAGGGCTGCGTCGCAGGCCAGTACCCCGGCGACCATGAGCGGTGCCAATGGATCAAAGCGAGGCGACCAGAACTGGTGCAGCCGTACGTACTCCCCGGCGGGCAGTCGCAGCATCCACGGCACCCCGCCGATCGCTGACCACAGCAGCATGCCCGCTACCAAGCCACTAAGCACGATGGAGATCTGTGACAGGAGGACACTCACGGGGTCAGCACTCCGTCGCGGTGCGTTCGACGATTTCCTTGATCCGCTTCATCTGAACCGCCGTGCCGCGATTGAGCCGGTCCGTCATGGCCGCGTCGTCAAACGGGGCGTTTGGTTTCATCTCGAAGTCCTGGACCCAGCGCAGCCGTACGCCCGCAGGTGTGTCCTGGTACTCCCAGAAAAGGTTCATGTACTTGAACCATCCGGTCTCGACGCGACGGCCGTGTACGGTGCCGGCGGCCTCGTCCTTGACTCTTTGCGAAACCCAATTCCACTGGTTTCCCTGGGAGTCAGGGTGCATGGTCAGTCGGAATCTGATCGTGTCGCCCTCTTCGGCGAGCACTTCCGTGGCAGCGTATTCGCTGAACAAGCGCGGCCAGGAAGGAATGTCGTTGGTCATCGCCCACACGAGGTCGGCGGGGGCGTGGACAAGGATCTCGTTGTCGGTGTGCCCTGCCATGATTCAGCTCGCCTGCCAGGTGTAGAAGGAGGTGGCCATGGCGTCCTTGGGCTCGCGCCAGCCCGTGTCGTAGGGCGAGATGAACTGCGCCAGCTTGGTGTTGATATCGCTGTAGAGCGCGGTACTTCGGGCCGTGTAGAGGTTGTCGGTGATGTCGCCGTTCGCTTCGACGAGGTGGAAGTACAGGTCGTGGAAGCGAAAAAGTGTGCGGCGTGAGACGCCGATTGCGTACGGCAGCTCCGTGCCGTCGGACTCTGCGAAGATCCCGGCTACCGAATCGGCGTCCGACGGGCGCATCCGAGCCACGATCAACGTCCTGTGTGCCTTTTCCACAAGGGGTCCTTCCTAGGCGAGGGAGTTCAATGCGGCCAGCCGGCGCCCGGCCGCCGCCAGTACGTCGGGCGGGTTAAAACTGAAGCTGAGGCGGGCGGCCGCCCCGGCCGGTGCTCCGAACCGCGCGCCGTCGGCCACTAGGACCCCGGCCCGCGCGGCCTCAGCGACGTCCAGATGACGCAGCCACAGGAAGAACCCGCCGTGTGAGATGCCCGGCCCGGTCCCCAGCGCGGTGGCAAGCGCGTCGCGCCGGTCCCGCAGTTCCCCGCGCAGCCACCGCAGGTGGGCGTCGTAGGAGCCGCTGCTGAGCAGCGTCGCAACGGCGAGCGAGGCCAGATGGTTGAGACCGCCGCCGCTCGACAGCAGCCCGTCGGCCGCGATCCGAGCGATCAACACGGGATCCGCGAGCATCCAGCCCAGCCGCAGCCCCGCCCCGAGCGTCTTGGCGAAGGTACACAGCCGGATCACTCGTGCGTAGCTCGCCATGGCGGCCAGCGACGGCGGTATCACGACCGGGTCGAGGTGCAGGTCGCAATAGGCATCGTCCTCGACGATGAGTAGGTTCAAGTCTGCTGCCACTGCTAGCAGCTCGCGCCGACGCCGCGCATCCACCAGCAGTCCCGTGGGGTTGTGGAAGGTGGGGATGAGGTAGGCGAACGCGATCCGCCGCCCGGCGGCGCGGTGCCGCCGGACCGCCTCGGACAGTGCCTGTGGATCCGGGCCCCGGGAGTCCGTGGCGACTGAGTACAGCTGTAGCCCGCAGTCGGCGAGGATACGCCTGCCGAGGTCGTAGCTGATGGTTTCGCACAGGACCACGTCGCCCGGCCGGGCGAGGACCGTGGCCAGCAGGTGCAGGGCATGAGAGGTCCCGGCTGTGATCAGGACATGCTCCGGTCCGCACGGGCTTCCTGCAGAAGCAGTGGCGCGCTCGGCGAGCGCTCGGCGCAGCGGCAGTACGCCTTGGTTTGCACCGTACGTCAGGGCGGCCGGGCCATACTCGGACAGTGCGTCGGCGTAGGCAGTTGCCAGCAGGCCGACAGGCAGCAAGTCGGGGGACAGGTAGCCGGTCGCCAGGTCGGTCGCCCCGGCGGGGGCGACCGACTGCACGATTCCCGGAACCCACCATTTCGGCAGGGAAGACGAGGTGTGCATGACGGTTGCTCAACGGGCCAGGAGGACGGAGCGCAGCTCGCGGGCGGCGACGCGCAGGGTGGTGTGGGGTCGGGCTAGCGCTAGGCGCAGCGAGCCTTCTCCTGAGGCCGGGTCGGCCCAGTGGAACTGGGTGCAGGGCAAGGCATAGACCTGGCGGTCGCGCAGCGCGGACCAGACCTCCGTGCACCGGCGCTCGCCCAGGTCCACACGCTCCACGCTGACCCGGCTGTCCGGGTCCGGAAAAGAGAGGTCCGGCACGTCACGGAGCGTGTCATGGATGATGCGGCGCCCCTCGGCAATGAAGGCGTGGAGTTCGCGGAGCCCGCCGGTCGCCGCGTCCACGGCGAACCGCTCGACCAGTGCCAGGATGAAGGGGGAGACGCCCAGCAGGATGTCCGAGTGGATTTTGGCTATTGGCAGCCGCAGGTGATCGGCGTACGCCAGCATGCCGATCTTGAGGTCGAGCGTTGGCCACAGTTTACCGGTGTCCTCGATGACGACCCAGCGGCAGCCGCTCGACTCCAGAACGGCGTAGTGGTCGTAGTGCGCCCGGTTGTCGAAACCGCGGAAAGACGTGTCCAGCGCCAGCACGATGTCCTTGGCCCGGCATTCCGCCGCCAGGGAGGCCAGCCGGTCTTCTTGGAGCACGCGCCCGGTGGGGTTGTTCGGCGTGGTGACGAAGACACAGCCGATCCCCGACGGGAGCGGTTTGCCCGCGTGCAGGGCCTCCTCCTCCAGGGGAACCAGCTGCAGACCCACACCGCGAAGGATGTCGGGGATGTTGTCGAACGTCGGGTGGATCAGCGCGACGGCATCGGTCGCGGTGACCAGCGACCTGGCCAAGATCTCCATGGCGACCGAGG
Organism: Streptomyces sp. NPDC032721; assembly: GCF_055579625.1. Taxonomy (NCBI): domain Bacteria; kingdom Bacillati; phylum Actinomycetota; class Actinomycetes; order Kitasatosporales; family Streptomycetaceae; genus Streptomyces; species Streptomyces sp. NPDC032721. The sequence goes on from NZ_JBVIMX010000032.1 coordinate 15,151, forward strand.
AGGCGTAGCAGCTGAGCACACGCTCCGCCGGATAGCTGTGCTGGCTGAGCAAGTGGAAGAAGGCCCGGTGTGCCTCCCGCTCGAGTTCCTGGACTGGCTGGGCCGCGGCCTTCTCGAACAGCGTAGGCAGTTCGTCCATGATCCGCTGCTGCCCGGCGCCGAGCTCCTGGCGAGCGTGTCCATCGGCTACGTTGAGTTCACTGTGGAGCGCCATGTGCTCCAGCTGGGTCAGGTTGGCGGTACTCAGTCGGGCTGTGGGCTTGGTCATGTCTGCACCCCGTGGTGTGCGGCAGCGGTCATATGGCGATTCGAATCCGGTACTGGTCGAGCCACTGGTTGATCTGCAGGGCCATCTCTATGTCGGTGAGGTCCCGCCATGCCCGCCGTGGCTCGATCGGCTTGGTTGCCGCTGCGCGGGCCGCGTCGAGATCCAGTAGGGGCAGCACGGGCGAGGCCGGGTCGGCGAGCACCCGTTCCAGCTCGGCCTTGAGCAGCGGGGCGTAGGCAGGGTCACGCCCCGTGGGGAACTGGCTGGGCTCGCGTTTGAGCACCGAGGCGGGAAGCAGGTCGGCAGAGGCCGCCCGCAGCAAACTCTTCGGCTTCCCGTCGAAGTTCTTCATCTCCCACGGAACGTTGAACAGGTACTCCACCAGCCGGTGATCGCAGTATGGCCAGCGCAGTGCCACGCCGCCGGCTATGCTCGCGCCGTCGTCCAGCGCGCAGCCGAACTCCTGCCAGCCGCGCAGGTGCAGATACGAGATCTCTCGCATGCGGCGTGCCTGCGGGCCCTCTCCCGGCAGAGCGGGTGCCTGAGCCAGCTCGTCCCGGCAGGCGTCGGCGCAGTAGCCGGGAACGTCCAGCTCCTTGAGAAGATCCGGGCCGAACAGCCCGGTCCCTAGTCCCTGGGGCGGCAGATGGTGGGCGGTGGCGGCGATCCAGGGATAGGTCGGGGCGGAGACTACAGCCGGGTCGTTCATCCCCATGAAGGAGGCGAACACGGTGTCCGCCTGCTCACCGGACAGGACAATGCCCACCTTGTCGCTAATGCGCCGAGCCAGAGCCCGCAGCGAAGCGGGAAACTGCGGCGCCGCCACCGGCATGTCCTGCTGGGCCCGGATCGCGGTGCGGCGGAGTACGGGGTCGACCACAGCACTGCCGTCCAGCTCGACAAATTCGTGCCGGGAGCCGATGTGTTCGGCCACCTCGCGGGCATAGGGGGTGTCCTCGGCGGAACGCATCGGACCGCTGCTCTGGGACTGGCCGCCTGTGTAGCCAACCGTGAACGTACGCAGCGGCTCTGCGCCACGTCGGCGGAGTATCCCGGCGGCTAGGGCCGCCACGGTACTGGAGTCGATGCCTCCCGACAGCAACACGCCCAGGGGCTCGTTGGCGTCGAGCTGTCTGGCAACCGAGGCTTCCAGGAGTTCGCGCACCCGGCGCACAGTAGCTGGGAGGTCTTCGGTGTGCGGGGCGGCGGCCAGTTGCCAGTACAGCTGCTCGCTCGTGCCTGCTCGCTCGAACGTCACTGCCTCGCCGGGGCGCACCCGCCGCATGCCGACGAGCGGGGAGCGGCCCACCGTGCTGGTGAAGGCCAGCAGTTCGCGCAATCCGTCGGCGTCGACGACGGCGTCGACGAGCGGGTGGGCCAGCACGGCCTTGGGCTCGGAGCCGAAAACCATTCCGGTCCGCGTCAGGTGGTAAAAGAGCGGCTTGATGCCGAGCCGGTCTCGTACGAGCAGCAGGCGGTCGGCCACTGTGTCCCACAGGGCGAAGGCGAGTGCGCCGTCCAGATGGGCAGGGCAGTCCTGGCCCCACTGGGCATAAGCGCGGAGCACCACCTCAGCCTCGTCCCCAGTACGGAAGCTGTGCCCCAGGAGCCGTAACTCCTCACGCAGCTCACGACAGTTGGAGAGATCACCATCGAGCGCCAGCACCGTCGTGCCATCGGCCACCGGGACACTGCTCGTCGGCTCGGCCGCGGCGGTCCGGCGGCGGTGCCCGATCACAGCATTCCGGGTAGCCCAGACTGTCTCGCCGCCCGTGCCCCGCCAAGCCAGCGTGGCCAACTGGGTGAGCACGATGTGCCGGTCGGGAACAAGGTCGCGGTGGAAATCCACCCATCCTGCGATGCCGCCCATCCGTGAACTCCTCCACATGGCTGGTCGAGTGAGAGGTGTCCGACCGGGCACCCGCGAGGAATGCTGGCAGGAAGTGATCGGCGCGGATTCAAGGCTGGATCGGGCGGCGGGCGTGAGAGGGTAGCGTGCGCACTACCTCGAAGTTTCCGGCTTGCACCAGGGACTTCGACCACGGTTGTCGCTTGACTGGGGTCATGACCAAGACTCCTGTGGCGGACGCCGTCGAGCTGATCGACCTGCGCCGGATCTACGGCTCCGGCTCCGGGGCGGTGACGGCGCTGCGTGGTGTCAGCGCGTCCTTTCCCGCCCGCTCGTTCACCGCGATCATGGGGCCGTCCGGCTCGGGGAAGTCCACGCTGCTGCAATGCGCAGCGGGTCTGGATCACCCCGACGGCGGTCGGGTTCGCATAGGCGGGAGCGAACTGGGCGGGCTCTCCGAGCGGCGGCTGACTGAACTACGGCGGGACCGTGTGGGTTTCGTGTTCCAGTCCTTCAACCTCGTTCCCGCGCTGACCACGGCGCAGAACGTCACGCTACCGCTGCGGCTGGCCGGGCACCGGCCGTCGCTGCGGCGTACGGCCGAGGTGTTGGACCTGGTGGGGCTGGCGGACCGGGCCGGGCACCGGCCCGCCCAACTGTCCGGCGGACAGCAGCAGCGGGTGGCGATAGCCCGCGCGTTGATCACCGAACCGGAGGTGATCTTCGCCGATGAGCCCACGGGCGCGCTGGACAGCCGCACTGGCCGGGACATCCTGCTGCTGCTGCGGCGGCTGGTCGATGATCACGGCGCCACAGTGGTGATGGTGACTCACGACCCGCTCGCCGCCTCCCACGCCGACCGGGTGCTGTTCCTGTCCGATGGAGCCCTGGAGGGAGAACTGCGCTTTCCCACGGTGGCGTCCGTGGCCGCCCGGCTGGCGGACTTGGAGGACACCCGGTGATACTCGTCGTCGCATGGCAGACGCTGCGTGCCCGCCTCCCCGGGTTCGCGGGTGCGATCGTGGCGCTTGGGCTGGGCGTCGCCTTCACAGGGTCGGCCGTCTCGGTCCTGGTCGCGAGCGCATCCGCTCCCGAGCCGGTACGGCAGGCTGCCGCGGAGTCTGGAGCGCTGCTGGTGATGCTCGCGGTGATCGGTGCGTTCATCACGGTCTTCGTGGTGGCAGGAACCTTCGCCTTCACTGTGGCTCAGCGGCACCGGGAACTGGCTCTGCTTCGGGCGATCGGAGCGACTCCGGGGCAGGTACGGCGCATGGTCGTAGCAGAGGCGGCGTTCGCCGCAATACTCGCGTCGGCGGTCGGCGCGGTACTCACGGTGCCCTTCACCGCCGCGACGGCGGCGGTGCTGCGCGCCCGGAAATTGCTGCCCGATGGGTTCGAGCCGGGAGTATCAGCGGAGGCGCTGCTGGTGGCGTTCGCGCTGGGGATCGCCGTCGGGGTGATCTCAGCGGCAGCTGCTGCCCGCCGGGCCGCACGGGTGCGGCCCGGGGAGGCGCTGAGGGAGGCGTCGTTGGCCGACCCACCCATCGGCCGGGGCCGGTGGGCCGGCGCGCTGGCCGCCCTTGCCCTGGGAGCTGGCATGCTTGCCCTCGTGCCTGTGGTGCCCCCGGACGGAAAGATGCCGCTGACGATACTCGTCGCGCTCCCTTTGGTAGTGGGGTTCGCGCTACTCTCTCCCGTCTTCGCCTCCTGGGTCTGTGCGGTCATCGCCACGCCTCTGGTTCGCCTCACCGCGGCAACAGGACTGCTGGCCCGGGAAAACATGCGGCAGGCGGTACGACGTACGGCCTCGACGGCCGCGCCAGTATTGATCACCGTCGGGCTGGCTGGCTCGATGGTGGGCGGTACTGCTCTGCTGGGCCGTGCCATGGCCGCAGATGCCCGGCTGACCTGGCGCTCGGACCTGGTGGTCTCTCCAGGGCCGGAGGCACGCGGTCTTCCGGCTCCTTCCCAGATCACCGCACTGCAGGGGGTACGCGCCGTTGTTCCTGTCACCAGGGACGAGGTAGAGGTGCACGCCAACAGGACCGTGCGCAAAATCGCCGCCCTCGGCGTACGCCCGGAGGGCCTGGAGCAGGTCTTGAACCTGTCCCATGTGGAGGGCGATCTGCGGGCTCTGGGCGGCAATGGTGTGGTCGTCGACCGTGCTCAGGTCCGGACATTCGGCTGGAGCGTCGGCAAACCTGTACAGCTGACCTTGGGGGAGGGCAAGCAGACGGAATTCACCTTGGCTGCGGTCTTCGACGGATCGCCCCTGGGTGGCACCGTGCTGCTGCCCATGAACAGGGTGGCGGGCCGTACGGCCGTTCATGTGACGCTGCTACCCGGGACTGACCGAGAAGCCGTGGCTCGCGACATCCGCCAGCGCTGGAGCATGGCGCGTGTACAGGCCACCGACGAGGTCATGGCCACCGCGTCCAAGGCGCGCCAGGAAGGCATGCGGATTGGCGCCGTGGCACTGGCGGCTTTCGCCGTGGTCTACACACTTATCGCGGTGGGTAACACCTCAGTGATGGCCTTCGCGCTGCGGGCGGCCGAGTTCACGCGTCTGATAAGGCTCGGCGCGCGCCGAGCCCAGGTGCTGCGCATGGTGCTGTGGGAGTCACTGGTCACCGCCGCTACCGGCATCCTTTTGGGTGGGGCGGTAACAGGCGTCGCGGTGCTGGGCCTGGGGCAGGTGCTGGAAGGCATGGGGCTCGATATTCCCTTGGGAGCACCGTGGATAGAGACCGGCCTGGTCGCCCTTGCCTGCCTGGTCATGGTGACGCTCTCCAGCCTGGTCCCGGCTGCCCTGTCCCTGCGCCACATGCGGCGGGAGCGTATGGACATGTGAGTTGAGGCTTCTCGATTGGGTGCCGGGTCCTTTGAAGTGAAGGTCGTGGTTACTGAGCTTTCGGTCGTGATGTCGTGAGAGTGAGGCCGGTGGCTGCGAGGCAGCCGTCGATCACCTTGCTCACTACTTCGTGGTGCTTCAGCGCCAACGGAGGGGTTGTCCGAGGACGGCCGCCAGGATGGCTACTGCTGGGGCAAGCAGTAGCGCAGAGCTGCTGCCCTCTGCCATTGCGAGTTGTGCGAACACTGCTGCGCCGAGTGGTGACCTGCGGGCACAGTTGCAGGCCGCCGGCCACACCCTGGTGATCAAGCCGCCGCCGCTGCGCCACGCCATCCCTGGTGGCTTCACCATCGACGACTTCCACATCGACCCAGCGGTCGGCACCGCGACCTGCCCCGCCGGGCACACCGCCAACCTCGGCCAGGTCAAAGCGGACGGCGCCCGCACCGCCCAGTTCAAGCGCCTCTGCACCCACTGCCCCCTGCGCGAGCGCTGCACCACGTCCAAGACCAGACGCACCGTGAACATCCACCCCCAGCACGAACTGCTGGCCGCCGCCCGCCACCAGGCCGCCACCGACCCCGTCTGGCAGGACGAATACCGCCGATGGCGGCCGCCCGTCGAACGCGCCATCGCCTGGCTCGTCGCCAAAGGCAACCGCAGAGTCCCCCACCGCGGCGTCATCGCCAACAATATCTGGCTCCACCACCGCGCCGCCGCCCTCAACCTCCGCCGACTCATCACCCTCGGACTCACCCGCACCAGCAGCACCTGGCGCCTCACCCCGGCCACCACATAACGAAGAGGGGCCACCCGGCCCCACGGCCGGACAGCCCCATAACAAGATTTTCAGCAGCCTTCTAGAAGAGCCCCGGCGTGTCTGACACGCCGGGGCACACCGGAGCTACCGGTTGAGCCACAGGTAGAGGGCGAACTTCCCACCGTTGTACGGACCGCGGCACTGTCCGATGATGTTGTAGTAGTCGCGCATGTAGTTGGCTCGTGCGTCGCATGCGCTGCGGTTCGGGTATTCCCCGGCGTAGACCCACTGCCAGGTCATCACAGACGTGGCAGGGGCGGCGGTTGCGGATGTTTCTGCCTGAGCCGCCGCCGGCAGCGCGAGGGCGGTCGCAGCCGCAATCGCTGTCGCAGCAGCAGCACGTCGGATACGCATCTGACCTCCAGTTATCGAGATGACTGGACAGACGCTTCCCGGCAGGACGGCAGGTGTCCACAGCAATCCCCTGTCCCAGACATGTCCGGGACAGGGACTTAAGTGCGCTGGCGGCGGCCGGTACCCCCGCTCGCCCGGCCCCCACCCGTAGTCATGAGGCTCCGCACCTCGCCATTCGATCCAGGGCCCGTCGACCACAGCCTCGGCATCCTCGACCCCGGCCAGCCGTAGCAGCTCGACCAGGTCGCCGTCCGAGTACGCGATGCCGAGAATCTGCTCCCGCGCGGTGACCCGCCGGCCGCCCCCTCCTCGGGGCGGGTGCACGATGATCGATGATCCGGACATGCCTCCACGGTCACCCCGGACAGGGCCGGACGCATCCGGAAGGCTGGAGGCAGCCATGGCCTCGGTGCGGGAAAATGCCGATATGAACTATCCCGAGTGCGAGCGGTGCGGCATTCCCATTGGCCTTGGCTGTGACTGCCCTCCCGATGGAAGCACCCCAAAGGCACTTGACCCCACGACCACCGGCCCGAGGGCCGCGTGGGACTTCACCTTCGACAGAATCCTGGTTTCCCCACATCGCGTGGCCCACATTCCTGACGCATGCGTACACCGCCCCGATGAGACTCACGAGGAAGCTGGGTGGGGCTGGGTAGACGGTGCTTCCATGGACGACTGGACACGGATCAGCGAAAGCGAACCTCTCACCTCCGCCTCCGGCAACACGAAGCTGATCGCCGCGAAACGCTGCGAGACCTGCATGGAGTACCTCGGTCAGAACTGACCACCAGCACGAAGCCCCGGGCCACTGCTTGAGTTCTAGTGGTTGTCGCAACACCCCAGCTCAGGGGATGCGATGGAGTTCGAGATCCGGAAGGACCGGGGGCTCGGAGGCGGGCGGAACATGGCCCGGGAGCGGGCCGCGTATGTCCTGTTCTACTCCGATGCGGCCGAGAAGGCCCGGCTGGACCTCGGCCCGCGCGAGCGGGCCACCGTCGAGGCCGCCCGGACCTCCCTGGAATCGGACCCCGCCCGAGGCGAGCAGGTCCCCGATTCCGGCCCCGGGTCGTCGTCGTACGTCGTCGAGCTGCTGCCTGAGGAGACCGGCGGGCGGGGGATCAGCATCCTGTACCGGTACGACCACGGCCTCGACGCCGTCCTGATCACGTCCCTGGTGGCCGGACCCTGAACGCACCCATCGAGACGGCGTACGGCGTCGCGTCCTGCGGGCAGTCCCCTCGGTCAGCACCCGGTCCGTGCGATCCGCAGTGGTGCTGCTGCTGAGCCGGAGGTGCCGCTCCTTGGCCGTGGTGTGGTGCTGGCCCAGGGGCCGCATCGGTCGCTTGTGCGGCTTAGGGCCCGGGGTCAGTCGGCGGACGTGTAGCTGAGGCGCTCCGTGACGTTGTCCCTCAACTCGTCCGCGACCTCTTTCCCATTGACCACGAGGCGCATTGCGCCCGAGTCGCCCAGGACGACGTCGATCCGGCCGGTGTCCTTGAACGTCTTGGTCTCGCCCTTCTGCAGGACCCCGTCGTACAGCAGGTATCCCTTGCTGCTCGCCGAGACATACGCGACGCGGTCCTCGGCGGTGACCTCCACCGTGACTACGTCCTTGCCCTCGACCTCCTCGGTAGCGTTCGCATCCTCCGTCGTGGGTGCGGACGGCTGCGACGTCGTGCCCTGGGACGGGTCTGCCCAGCTGGCGACGGAGGGCTTCGTTCCGGCCGGCGGGGAGTCGAGCAGGGCGGCGCCGCCCCACCCGGCGGCGCCCAGAACGACGACGGCGACGACCACGAGGACCAGTCGGGATGCGGGCGTGCGGCGGCCGGCTGCCCCGGCCTGCTGCGATACCGGGGGTTTTCGCGGTGGGGCGGTGACGGTGTCGAGGCGGTGGACTCCGTCTGCGGACGGAGCGGCGGGGGCCGGTGTGGCCTGTACTTGGGCCGGTGCATCGGCTGGGACCGGTGCCGTCGCCCTCTGCGTCGCGTGGGCGGGCGAAGTGCTCTGGTGCTGCCGGATCCGTTCGACCTCGGCCTGCATCGCCGCGGCGTCCGCGAAGCGGTCCTCCGGCGCCTTCGCCAGCGACCGGGCGATCAGCGCTTCAACCGCCGCAGGCACGTGGGCGCCCAGCGAGGCCAGGGCGGGCGGCTCGGCGGTGACGTGCAGGTAGCCGATCCGGAAGCCCGAGTCGGCGTCGAACGGCACGGCCCCGGTGAGTAGTTGGAACAGCACGATGCCGGTCGCGTAGAGGTCGCAGCGCCCATCGACGGCGCGGCCCGGCTCGAACTGCTCCGGCGCCATGTAGTGCGGGGTGCCGATGGTGAAGCCGGTCCCGGTCAGCGCGGTGCGCTGGTGGTCGAGGGCGCGGGCGATGCCGAAGTCCATGACCTTCACCGTGCCGCTGGCCGTGACCATCACGTTGGCCGGCTTGATGTCGCGGTGGACCATGCCGCGCGTGTGGCTGGCGTCCAGCGCGGCGAGGATGCCGGATATGAACCGCAGCACCGTCGACAGGGGCAGTCCGCCCGGTGCGGTCGGCAGCCACTCGGCCAGCGGCTTGCCGTCGAGGTGTTCCATGACGAGGTACGGGACGCTGCCCGTGGCCAGTTCTTCCTCGCCCACATCGTGGATGGCCACGACGTTGGGGTGGTTGATGGCTGCTACGGCCCGCGCCTCGCGCCGGAACCGTTCACGGTTCTGCGGGTCTGCGGCGACGGCGGCGTTCATCGTCTTGACTGCTACGGTCCGGTCGAGTGCCGTGTCCCGAGCACGATGGACGGCGCCCATACCGCCCTCGCCGATCAGCTCGTCGATGACGTACCGGCCCCGGCCCACCGACCAACCTGGTCTGATGCTTGCAGACATGTGCCTCAGCCCCCCGCGACCAGGGAAGGATAGCGGTACCGCCGGACAGGCTCTAGCAGTTCTCTTCCAGCATGGCGGGGCCCAGGTCCTCCAGCGTCTCCGTCCACGTGGGCTGGTCGTTCTCCTCGGTCTGGGGCTCGTTATCGCTGCTCATGCTGCCCCCCCCGGATGTGGCGCTGGGTTCCCCAACGCCACGGAAAGCGAGTTGCTCTTAACGCTCTGTCAATTGTGGGTGTTTACCCGGAGTCGGACCGTGGCGGCCACACCGAGGCGGCCTACGGCCGGAGTGCCGTCGCCGCACCGGCCGGTGACGGATACTGCTGCGAGTCATCAGGTTCTGCCCGTTGCAGAGGCAGCGGAAGATGGCGCCCTCAACTTGTCAAGGTGCAGGGCGGGTTGGCTGCCGGTGCTGTGTCGCCGTGCGGGGGCAGGTCCTAGCATGAGGGGCATGGTCGACCACGAGACGGCGTTCGTTTCCCTGGACGGTACCGCCCTGTCCGGCACGATTTCCCCGGCCGTGGTCCCTGAGGTCGGGGGCGCGGTCCTGGTCCACGGATCCGGGGTCACCCGCGAAGAAGGCGGCTTCTTCACACGGCTGGCCGCCGGACTCGCCGAGGCGGGCATCACCAGCCTCCGGTTCGACCTGCGGGCCCACGGCGCCAGCGGCGGCCGCGAGTCCGAGCTCACCATCGCCGGCGTCACCAACGACGTCCGCGCCGCCAGCGACCACCTGCGCGCCCACAGCGGCCACACCGAACCGGTCCACGTGATCGCCGCGTCGTTCTCCGGCGGAGCCGTATGCCTGCACGCCGCCCACCGCCCCCAGGACGTCGGCCGGCTGGTCCTGCTCAACCCCCGGCTGGACTACCGCGAGCGGTACGTCACCTCCCGGCCCGGCTGGAGCGACGACTACCTGTCCAAGGAGGCCGCCGCGCACCTGGACGAGCACGGGTTCACCGAACGCTCCCCGTTCGAGCTCAACCGGGCGTTGCTGAACGAGGTGTTCTACCTCGACACCGAGACGATCCTCGGAGCCGTGCGGGCCCCGGTGCTCATGGTGCACGGCACCGCCGACACGTTCGTCCCCATCGAGTCCTCCCGCACATTCCGACCGATGTTCGGCGGGCCCGTCGAACTGCTCGAACTCGACGGTGCGCAGCACGGCTTCGCCGTCCACGACGACCCGAAGTACCTGCATCCGCAGTCGCAGGCGTGGCAGGCCGACGTCATCACCCGCGTGCGCCAATTCCTGTCCGCCTAGCTAGTGCTGCTCCGCGAAAGTTAGTGGAGGGGCGCTCGCCTGGTCAGGCCGATGAGTTGAGGTAGAGGTCTCCGGCGCAGTTGACGGAGTCTTCGGGGCTCCCGGCGGGCAGACCCGAGGAGAGGAAGTTGTCCTTGGTGCTGGAGAGGTGGAGGGCGAAGCCCCAGGTGTGTACGACGCCGGTGAAGCGCAGGCGGTACAGCGGGGCGGGTCCGTCCTTGTCCTTCCACTGGGCTTCCGCGTAGGCAACTCCGGCCCGGAAGCGGTTCTCAACGGAGTCGACCTGGGGCGAGCGGACTGACGCCGCCAGCCCGCTCCAAGCAGCCTGAACACCCCTCCATGAACTTTCGCGGACTAGGCGGTTTGGATCTGCTCGCGCAGGATGTCCGCGTGGCCGCAGTGCTGGGCCAGTTCGCGCAGCACGTGGAGGTAGATCCAGCGCATCGGCAGCGGGCCGCGCCGGTTTCCCCGTACGACATCGTCCAGCGACAGCTCCGCGGTGGCCTTCCGCGACTCCTTGCAGGCTTCCCTGTAGGCGAGCTGGACCGAGGCGACGGTATCGCCGTCGTCCAGGTCGAAGGACTCGTCTGGCGTGTCCGGAATACCGATCTCGGCACGCGGCCGGCAGGTGATCGCCTCGTCGAACCAGACCTTCTCCACGAACGTGACGTGCTTGACGAGCCCCAGCAGGGTGGTCTTCGACGCCACCAGCGACCGCCGGGCCTGCTCCTCGGTCAGCCCGTCCAGACTGGCATGGAGAGCGGCCCGGTGCTCATCAAGGAACGTCTCGAACTGCTCACGCAGCGGGGCAGGAAAGGTAGCGGGGGCGGTGGTCGCTCGGAAGTCCATGACTGCAGACCCTAGTGCTGCACCGTGAGTTCGTGGAGGGGAACTCGGTCACTGCGGGAGGGTCCGGAAGCACCCCCGCAGAGGCGAGTAGACGTCCCGGTAGCGACTACCGACGGTGGCTTTGGGCCCTCCACGAACTCACGCGGCGTCGCACTAGACAGTCGTCAGCGTGGTGAGGCGGTCGTGGAGTTCCCGGACGGCTGGCCGGCGGCGGTGGGGGAGCAGGGCGGCGTTGGTGCGGTGGAGTTCGGCCAGGGCCTGGCCGAAGCGGGCACCGGCCGCGAGGGCCAGCGCGCGCAGGGCGGTGGTGGCGGCTTCGTCCGGGTCGCCCGCCGCGACCAGCGCCCCGGCGAGCTGGGCGGTGAAGAAGGCCTGGTCGCGGGCGGCGAAGTGGGGTGTGAGGTGCTGCTGGAAGAGGGTGACGGCCTTCTCCGGCTGTCCGGCCTCGCGGTAGCAGATCGCGCTTTGCACCATGAGACGTTCCGGGGTGTAGCTCTCCCCGAGCGGCCCTGTGCACGTTGCCGGGGCTGAGGGTGGGGCGGCCTGGTCGAGGGCACTGTGCGCACGGTCCAGGGTGCGGGCGACGTCGTCCACGTGCGCGCCGGTGAGGGCCAGCGCGCGGGCTTCCTGCTGGAAGGCCTCGGCGCGGGGGCGCGGGGGCAGGGTCCACGGGCTGTGCGTGGCGGCGTGGGCGAGGTCGAGCATGCGGGCGGGGTCGCTTCGTTCGACGGACTGCGCCTGGCGCAGCAGCACGTAGGCGTGCATCGCGCCGTCGCCGGTGACGGTCGCCCACTCCTTGGCCTGGTGGTGCCAGTACGCGGTCGACGCGGCGGGCGCGCCGGCGTCCCGGTGCAGGAACGCGGCGAGTTCGGCGCCGCGGGCCCCGACGAGCAGCAGCGCGTGACGGACGTCGGGGTAGGCGTCGCGGGCGGCAAGGTGGATCGCGGTCAGGATGCCCAGGGCGGAGGGGAGGGCCTGGTGCGGGCCGGTGAGCCCGTCCGCGCGGGCGGCGTCGTCCAGCGCACTGCGCAGGTGTGCGACGAGTTCGTGGTTGCTGTAGCGGCGGGCGTCGTGGGCGGCGGCGGTGAGGTGCTCCAGTGCGGCCAGGTCGAACAGCGGCGCGCTCCCCAGCACCACACCGCCGCACGACGTTTGCCGGCGCAGGTGCTCCTGCGCTTCCAGCTGCGCGGCCAGCTCGGTACTGCTGCGGCCCGCCGGGCTGGTGGTGGGCACGAAGCCCAACGATTCCAGCGGGCGGTGGAACATGTGCTCCAGCACCCGGCGGGCGTCCCGGTTCGGCCACTTCGAGGTGCCCGACTCCCAGCGTCTGACCTGGCCCACCGAGATCCTGGCGCGCTCGCCCGCCGCTTGTGCGGCCGTGTTGTACGCGTCGACGAAGTCTTCCTGCGTGCGCCACCCCAAGCGGGTCCGGGCAGCGACGAATGCCGCGTTGCCTACCGCTGGTTCAGGCATGGGCACCCCCGGCTTTCAGACCCCACGGTAGCCAGCACCCGGGGTAGTCAGCGAGCGCACACCCTACCGGCCGCCGAAGTGTCCGGCTGTGTGTCCGCCCATCCGGCCTGGTCGCAGCTGAACGCCCTTTGCTGCACTGGATAAAGACCGCCGACTGCATGGCGGCGGTGCCACGAACGAAGGGGCCACACCGTGAGAGGCCAGGGGACGACCGAGACATGCGGCGATGCGCGGGTGGTCAGCACGCTCGACATACGGCGCGATATCCGCCTGGCCCTGATCCACGCCGACCACTGCCCCCGCACCCCTGTCGCGGGGGAACTCCGCGGCCGCCTGGGCACCTACATCGGGCTGCTCGTCGGCCCGGCCGGGGAGTACGTCGCCACCCTCACGAGCGACACCCGCGAACGGGACGTCGCCGAGCACACCGTGCGCTACGCCAAAGCGCTGGCCTGGCAGCACGAGGGAGACCCCGCCGCCCGGCTGCGGCTGCTGGCGAAGTCCATCGACTGCCTCCTGCGGTACGCCCAGTCCCGCCCGCGCACCCCCTGAACCACCGCACCCCGCCCCCCACGCCGACCGGGGCCGGTGCACGACCGGGGGCCGTCCGGCTGCCCACGGAGCGCCGGACGGCCCCCTCTTTTTCCCCCGTGCGCCCGTGCGCACTAGAAGGAGCGTGGAGCAGTGCAGCAGCTCATGCAGTGCCCGATCCCGGTTGCGAGCCTGTTCGCGTACGCCGACGGTCAGATCGAGACCGCCGCCCACGCCCGCTGGCCCGGCGCGCACGTCGAACTCGGCACCCACATCCCGTCCGTGACCTGCTACGTCCGCACTCTCACCGTCGACGGCGTGCCGCTATTCGCGAAGCTGTCCGTCCTCGGCCTGTCCCTGGTGTCGGTAGCGCGCGGCACCCGCGGATTCTGGCCCGCCGTCCAGCAGGCCCAGGCCGCCTACGTGCGACGCCCCGGGGCGCTGCTCGAACGCGAGGCCGCCCAGCTGCGGGCGCTTTCGGCCGCTGGCCTGCCCACCACGCCGCTCGTGGAGTACGCGGGCGGCGTGCTGTTCACCTCCCCCGTGCACGGGCCCACCCTCGGAGAGCTGCTCGTGCAGCACCCGGAGCGCACCGGCGACCTGCGCACCCGGGTGCTGCGGACCGTCGCCCACGGGGCGGGCCGGGCCGGGGAGCAGACGGCGGCCATCGAGGAGCGCAGCATCCCGGCGACGTTCCTGCGGAAGTTCAACGGCCTGTCCGGGCGCGCATCGCCACGCAAAATTCCTCGTCGCAGGTCAGAGCTACCGCGTCAGGGGCGACTCGGTGACACCGGACACACGCCACGCGTGGCGGCGTGTCGCGCAAGACCGCCAGATACCCAGTGCCATGCTGTTTGACGGCCTTTCAGGCAGGCCCTCCTCCGCAGGTACACCGACCGACCCGGTGATGCCGTACACGCTGCGAAGGAAAAGGATCCAGGAACCGCCCCGAGAACACCCCGCGCCCATGCCGTTCTTCACCTGAACCTGTGCGCGCCAGGGGTCGGATGGCGCGAGGAACAGGACAACGCATGACGCACGGCAATGCCCGCACGCAGAAGGCGCGCTACCGTTCCCGCTGCACCGGACTCGCACACGCCACCAGCTGGCAGGACCTCAGCACGGCTGAGCAGGCCGCGGTTCCGGACGCGAACCGTGACCAGGCACGCCTGGAGGCCGCCGTCTTCGAGCGGCTGGGCGGCACGATCGACTACTGCGCCCACCCCGCAGGCGTCGCCTCCGTACGCCCAGGCGGGGCCGATCACCTGACCGTCACTCTGGATTCCCGGCTCGGCCCAAAGCACTCGCTTCCCGAGCACTGCCTCCAGGCCCTCCTACCCACCCAGTACACCGGCCCCGAAGAGACAGAGTGCTCTGAGCCGGGAGGCATCACCGGCGTGAGGGTCCTCCACATCGACAAGAGCGGCCTTCACCTCGGGCTCGCCGCTACCGATGCACACGTCACCCTCAGCGGACCAACCGCCCGCCAGTGGCAGACCCTGCTCACCGACCACCGAAACGAATGCCTGGCCCACGACCTCGTCCCCTCTCTGGGACGCACCCGCGCTGACGGCCTTCGAGGGAAACTACCTGGCCCGGGACACCACCTGGTGGGAAGAACGCGCAGACGTGGCCTGGGTCGCCACCGGACTGCTCCGCCGCATCGCTCTCTTCCACACGATCACCAAGCCCTACTCGATCAAGTACTGGCAGCTCGGCCTGGGATGGAAGTTCGAGCTGCTCTACGAGCACGGCGTTCCCGTCGACCACGAAGCGCTCCTGGCGCACTTGACCCATCCGCACTGGGGGACTTGCCCTCCCGACCGCCCGTGAGCACTGCCAGTGCAAGACATGCACCTGCGACGGGGGAGCGGAGCGACAGTGCTCCTGCAACTTGCGTGTGGACGACACCCGTCACTGCGAGGTAGTGATGATCTTCCGGAGCATGCGGGCCGGGAGAGATGTCACGCGCGAGTACGAGCGTCTCACCAAGGCACGAGCCGAACCTGACTGGCTCGCACACGCGTTGCCCACCCACCACCGGGCAGCCACGCTACTGATCTGACAGCCGGGACAGCGGCATAGAGCGGGACCTCCCCAATTGGGGAAGTCCCGCTTGCCCCATAGCCCCGGCGTCTCATAGGTCACGCGTCGGCGACCGCGTCCAGGAGCCGTGTCAGGTTGTGCAGGACTTCCTCGGTCTCCGGATTGGGTGCAGTTAGCTCTCCAAGGGGAGCAGCGGGGGAGAGAAGGTCGACGAGCCACCCCTCGTGCACGGCGCCTTCGCCAATGCGCAGCTCGGTGCGGATCCCGCCGCCGCGCAGCCCGGTACGGGCGAGAGCCAGGGCAAGCTCCTGCTCGGCAGTGCTGGGGTACCAGGCGCCGCGGTCCAGATCGTCCAGCAGTGCGGCCGTATCGCGGGAGAGGGCCTGGAGTAGTGGGTCGGTAGCCATATCCCGTTCAACGATCCGCGGCGTGCAGGGTGTTTCGCCGTGCGGGGCAACTCGTTGAAGAGGCGTGACCACGACCTCGTACCCCTGCTGCCGCGTCTCCGTCCTGGCCGACACCGCCGCCGATGCGGCGTGCCGACTCGACGACGTCGTCCAGGTGGCGGGCTGGCCCGAGGTAGCAGGCTGCGCCGTCGACGACGCCTTGGAGGGTATCGATGTCCTGGCCGTCGCCCTGGCCCGGCTCGGACCAGAGGCCGAGCAGATCCTCACCCCGGTCCGGGAGGCGACTGCCCGTCTCCGCGAGCACCTGGGTATCCCGTCTTCAGCGGACGATGCGTCCGCAGAGCCCGAGGCGGTGCCTCCCGGTTCCACGCCCGCGCCCGAGCAGGCAGCAACGTCACCAGCCCTTCCGGGCCGGCGTTCCGGACGGGCGGAGAAGCGAAGAGGACTCGGACCGGTGGGTCGCCGGGCCCTGGCTGAACGTGCAGTGAGCGGCTCAGGAACACCCAGAGGGCAACGGTAAGGTCCAGTAGTTGCCACTTGTCGTCTGTTAGCGATCATCTGGTTTGGGCTGCGCGTCCCCTTCGCACCGTTCCGGTACGGCCTCAGAGCACCCAAGAAGGGGCCGTCGCAAGCACAACAGCCTCACTGCCTGGATTCGGTACGTGGACGGGTCGACTCGCGAAGTCCCCTTCACCCTCCCACGGTTGAGGGACTACGACGAGTCGGAACTGTGGCGACGGCACGGCAATGGCCCGCGGGCCACATCGCGCCGTATCGTGGACCAATGCACAGCCATCAAGAGTGGCTCTTGGTCAAGCTTTTGAATGCAGGATCTGTCGAAGAGATCGTGGCTGTCGTCGAACATTTCCCCGAAGTCGTGACCCCGGGATTCGAACGGATGGTCACTGGGGTCGGGCGGACGGCGGCAGCTCAGGGGGACGTCCAACTGGTGGTTGCTCTGGAGCAAGTGAGCCAGGTGTTACGGGCGTTACAGGGGCAGACTTCCATCGGTGCCGATACGCCGCTCACGGAGATATTGACGAGTTCACCGCATGCGTCGGTGCTGGTGAACATGGCCGACCAGGCCGACTGGAGCAACTGGCATCGCCTCCTGGACGGAAATCCCGAAGTCTTCGAGAGTGGATTTCCCGACCAATTGGAGGGGATGCAGCCCAATGTGCATGAGGAAGACACGTGGGTGCTGGGAACACTCGTCGAGTTCCTCAAGGAATGCCGGGCCACCGGCACGGACGCGGCTGTCGCCCGGTGGCGTACGTCCGCGCACGTGGGCGCCGGCGCTGCGCTGCCGTCCGAATACCAGCTCATGGCGACGGCCCACTTCGCCGACCTCCTCGGTGACCGCGAGGACCTGCCCGCAGCGACGGCCCTCGGCAATCTGGGCATCCTGCTCATGCGACGGCAGCTCGGGGACCGGGAGTTGAACCTCCAGCACTCCAGGCAACTACTGGAAGCGGCGGTCGAACTGGCCTCGGTGCACGGCGACGTGCCGTCCAGGGCTCAGTACCAGCAAGCGCTCGCGCACGTCGTACTGCTCGGCGAGAACAATTCCGTACGGTCGCTCGAGATCTGTGAGGCGGCCCTGGAGGGCTGGCGCAAGGAAGACGACCCGGAGCTGTGGGGTCTCGTCATGACAAGCCGCGCGAATTGCCTCGTGAGACTGCATCGGTACAGCGAGGCGATCGAGGACTATCTGGCCTCGCTGACCGTATTCGGACGTGAATCGAGCTCGAAGCGCTGGGCCATCTCCACCTACGGTCTTGGCGGCGCATACGTGAATCGAGGACTGCGGGGCGGCAGTACCGACGACTTCGAACAAGGCCTTGCCGTTCTCGAGGGAGTGGCACGGCTACGGAGCCGTGAGCAGGACGAGATGCGTTGGGCGATTACCGAGGACGGGCTTGGCTGGTGTCGTCTGTTCCGGCTCAGGCCGGCGGAACGTGCTGCTGACCTCGACCGCGCCATCGTCCACTTCACCGCGGCGTTGCAGGTATTCCCACCCAGTCGGCCGGAGCACTCTCACACCCAACACGGGCTGGGACAGGCGTACTTCGAACGACACCAACTGGCCGGGACCCCGTCCGACCTCTTGGCGAGCAGGACGGCTCTGGAAGCGGCGCTGGAGATCGCCGATGTGAGCGAGCGTCGCCAGGTGCACCACCGCCTCGCCGGAGTCTGCCTGCGCTTGGGCGCCACCGACCCCGAGGCCCAGGACGCCGCCGTCGAGCACCGGAGGTCGGCGCTCGCCCTGGTGTCCGTCGACGAAGAGCCGCAGGACTGGGCGGACGAAGCGATGCTCCTTGCCGCGACACTGGTCGCCCACGAGAGCCCCACGCAAGCCGAGGGCCACGAACAGGCTGTTCAGTATCTGATGGCTGCACTCCCCATCTTGGGATCGGGCCCAAAGCTTGCCCGTGCGCTCGCCATCCTCGGAATGGCGTGGGCCGAGCACCCGTTCGGTGGCTTCGAGGAGCTGGCGGCACAGGCTCTCGAGGACGCGCTCGCGGAGATCACCAGGGAGGACGAGCCGTGGCTGTGGTCGCACCTGCAATCCTCGCTCGCCGGATGGGTCATCGACCGGGAATCCGGCTCACAGATCGGTGATGAGGCCAGGCAGGCACGCTACGCGGAGGTCCTCGGCCGTCTCGACGAAGCGCTGGAGAGTGCCACACTTCCCTGGTACACCGCCCATACGAAAGCGATCATCGGTGAGGCGCATTTGACCTATGGACACCGGGAGGCCGCGATCGCGCCGCTCGAGGAGGCCAGGGACGTCTTCAAAGAGCTGAGCCGCGCCGACGACTTCGCCCACGTCCAACTGCGGCTGGCCCGCGCCTACGGCCCGGCCGACCCCCGTTCTTTCCGAGCCGCTCTGACAGCACGCAGGCTCACCCCCGTGGAAGTGTCGCCGCGAGGGTTCGGCATCGCCAGTTACTGGCTGGCACACGCCCATCTGAGCCAGGGCGATCAGGAGCAGGCAGGCCACGCCTACCACGATGTGGTCACCGCCCGCCGCTACGCGTTGCGTGCCGCGCAGCTGCCCACGGACCAGGAGACGGTGCGCGGCTGGTTCCGCGCCAACGTGGCCGAGGAGGCGGGTCTGTGCTTTGCCCGGGCAGCGGAGCAGACGGCGGACGAGGACAAACGACAGCGCCTGCTGACGCTCGCGGTCGAGAGCATCGACTCAGGCAGGCTGAGCGGCTTCCCGGAGTACGCCGCCAGGCACCTCGCTCTGCTGGCGAAGCACGACCCCGGTCTGCACCAGGAGTACACGAACGCGACCGCCCGATTCCAAGCCGCAGGACGCGTCGACCGCACCTCCCTGACCGGCTCGCTCCCCGGAATCGAACCAATCGCCGTCATCCGTGACGCCGAGCACTGGCTGTCCAACCGGGAAGAGGCGCGCGCGGCATGGGCCCAGTACAAGGACGTCCTGACCCGAATCAAGGCCCGCACCGGCCTGGACCTGACGGCCGAGCCACTGACGCTCGCGGAGATCGCCGCTCTGCTCGACGACCGATCCGCGATCGCATACGTCATGTGCGACGACGACGGATCAGTTGGGACGGACCGTCCGCTGATCCTGCTCGTTCTCCCCGATGGAACGGTACGAATGCGCTGGTGCTCCGGCGGGTTGTCCGAAATCTACGACGTCGGCGCCTGGCTCCCGAACCAAGCCGTGCCAGAGTTTGTGCGGCTGCTTCGACAAGCGCTCGACAGGGCGTTCCCCGTCGTTGGTGAGCTGGTGTGCAGGCCGCTGGCCGACGAGTTGAGAGAGCCGGGCATCGAACGGGTACACCTCGTCGCCTGCGGGATCCTCAACACCTTTCCCCTGCACGCCTGCGCGGTCGACGCGGCGGGACAGGTACCCCTCAGTGAGGAGTTCGACATCTCGTACCTCCCGTCCGCGGCCGTACTCCATTCCCTGCGTGCCCGCTCGCACCGAACGGGACGCCCCCACGTGGTCACCGTCGCCAATCCCTTGCCCAACCCCAAGCCCCTCCCCTATGCCGCGACCCAGCAGGCCGAGGTGGCCAAGGCGGCCCACGCCAGCGACGCTGCCCTGGTCGCACTCCCTGAGCACGCTGCGACCGGTGACGCCGTACGCACCGCCGTCGCCGAAGCCACCCATGTGGACTTCGCCTGCCACGGACAGATTCATCACCGATACACCCTCGACTCCGGCATCGAACTGTCCGACGGGCCGATGGTGATACGCGACCTGCTCGACACCCGGCTGCTGGACGGCGTGGCCCTCGTGACGCTCACCTCCTGCCAGAGCGCCGTTCCCGCCGGAACACCGTTCAGGGATGAACCCTTCTCGCTGGCCACGGGGTTCCTCATCGCCGGTGCCCAGGCCGTGCTCGGCACCCTGTGGCGCGTGGACGACCTGGCGACCGCGTTGTACGTCGGCCGGTTCTACCACCACCTCCTGGTGGACCATCACCCGTTGGCGACCGCACTGGGGCAGGCCCAGCGGTGGCTGCGCGAACTGACCCTCGCCGACGTCGCGGCCGAACTAGGCGACGAGACCCCGCCGGCTCCGCTGTGGGCAGCCGTCCGGCCGTTCGACCATTCCCTCTACTGGGCCCCTTTCGTACTCACCGCCGACTGACCCATGATGGCCGCGTGCCCTCTCCACGCACGGTGACCGACGCATGCGGCCAGTCCGCCCCAGTGCTCACGGACAGCATGAGCCCGAACGAAGCCCTCGGTGTTCTCTCCCCCGGTCAATCAGCCGTGCTCGGTGACCCTGCAAGGGGCGTCATCTCAGGCGTCGTACGGTACGAGCGGCTGGCCACCCTCGATGAGGGAACGCCCCTGGACGAGGCGGCTGAGTCTGCGCTCCTGGTACCCGCACACCTCCCCCTGGATCAGGCCTTCCACATCCTGCTCGCCCACTCCGAGATGCTCTGGCTGGTGTCCGAGACCGGCGGCCTGCTGGCCCGGGCGGAGCTGGTGCCGACGTCCCTCGAACGTTTCGCGGGAGCGACGCCTGACCGCGGCGGTCTGTCCGGCGACCCGGTCACACCGGCCAGCGGACTGACCTACCGATGCCCGGCGAAGCCTAGCGAGCACGTCTTCCCGCCGTCGCGTATCGAGGTGTGGACCACCGATCTCCGAGCCCGCTGTCCGCTCGACGGCAGGCTGATGACCGCTTTCCTGCCGCCTGTCGACGACCAGGAGTGATGTGCTCGGCGCCTTCGTCAACCGCTTCGCGAGCCTGCTGGATCGCCGGTTCCTGCTGGGTAGTTGGTTCCCTTCCCTCTGCGGGGCTCTTATGCTCTGTGGCGTCTACGCGCTTGCAAACGGCTGGCGAACGTCCGTCAAGGAATGGAACGGGCTGGGGGCGGTCGCCCAGACCTGGCTGGGCATCGCAGGTGTCGCGGGGGTCACGCTCATCGCATTCCTCCTCCATGTAGCCCCGGTCATCCGCTTGTTCGAGGGCTATCCGCTGCCCTCCAGGATCAAGGATTGGGGCCGGTCGCGGCAGACTCGCCGGCGCGGCCGGCTCTCCGAAGTCGCATCGCTGCGCGCCTACCCGCGCAACAGCGAACTGATCCGCCCCACCCGCCTGGGAAACCTGCTGACCGCCGCCGAGGAGCACTCCTATCAGCGCTACCGGATCGACGCGGTGATCTGGTGGCCGAGGTTCACTCCCGTCCTGCCCCAGACGTTCCGGGACCAACTGGACGAGGCACTTCTGCCGTTGACCTCGCTGACGAGCCTCACGCTGTCCGTCGCCGTCAGCGGCGGCACCGGCACCGCCATTCTCTTCGCCTCCGGCCACTGGACCGCTGCCGCAGTCTTTGGCACGGCCATCATGCTGGTTGCCGTCGTGACGTACCGCGCCGCGCTGGCGCAGGCCGGACAGTACGCGGAGTGCATACGCACCACCTTCGACCTCTACCGCCATGATGTCCTCACGATGATGCGGATCGCTCCGCCGGACGATCTGGTCTCGGAACGGCGGCAATGGGAGCAACTCACTCAGTGGCTCTACCGCGGCGAACCGCCTGCGGATCCGCTGCAGTACACCCATCCGTCGGAGCCCGTGCCGTGCCGTCGAGACGGTGCTCCTGACCCAGAGGCGCGCGGCCAGTGAGCGCCATACAACTCCGTAGATCCTCGCGTAGACCGGCGTTCAACTGCCGAGTCAGGTCACCTTGGATGTGACGTGCCCGGGCAACGCCCGGCCACTCGGCCTGGAGCAACGCACCCTGGAGACACATGCCAAAGCACACTTGGTGCATTGGCTGGACTGACCGCACGCTGCGCTACCCCTGAGCAGCCACGAAGACCCCATTGGGTCTGCTGCAGCTTTAGGTGACAAGTGTGGTCACGCGGCCCGGAGGGCCGGTGGGGTCATGACGGTTTCGTATTCGACGGGGGTCAGCTGGCCGAGTGAGGCTTGTCTGCGGCGTCGGTGGTAGGTCCGCTCGATCCAGGTCACGATCGCGAGCCGCAGTTCCTGGCGGGTGGCCCAGGTGCGGCGGTCGAGGACGTTCTTCTGCAGCAGGCTGAAGAAGGACTCCATGGCTGCGTTGTCGCCTGCCGCCCCGACCCGCCCTATCGATCCGGCCATCCGGTGTCTGCTGAGCGCGTGGACGAATTTCCGGGACCGGAATTGCGATCCTCGATCGCTGTGCAGCACACATCCGGCAACATTTCCGCGCCGGGCAACAGCATTGTCCAGGGCCGTGACGGCCAGGCGGGACTTCATCCGTGAATCGATGGAGTAGCCGACGATCCGTCTGCTGAAGACGTCCTTGACCGCGCACAGATACAACTTTCCCTCGCCTGTGGGATGTTCGGTGATGTCGGTGAGCCAGAGCCGGTTCGGCCCCTCCGCACTGAAGACGCGGCGAACGAGATCGTCGTGCACCGGCGGGCCGGCCTTGCTGACCCTCCCGCGCTTCTTGCCGAACACGCTCCACCACCTGTTGTCCCGGCAGATCCGCCACGCGGTCCGCTCCGCCATAGCCGTCCCCGTGCCGCGGGCCTCGTCGGCCAGGAAGCGGTAGCCGAACTCCGGGTCCTCGCGGTGGGCGTCGAACAACGCGTTCGCGCGGGCGGCCTCCTCGAACTCGGCATCGGTCACCGGCCGTTGAAGCCAGCGGTAGTAGGGCTGTCTGGCGAGCTTGAGCACCCGGCACGCGACCGTGACGGGGCACCCGTCCTCGGCCAGCTCCTTCACGAGCGGGTAGATCCTTTTCCCGGCAGGTTCGCCTGCGACAGATAGGCCGCCGCCCGCCGCAGGACCTCGTTCTCCTGCTCCAGGAGCTTGATCCGCCGACGCGCCTCCCGCAGCTCCACGTTCTCCTGGCTGGTCGTACCAGGTTTCACCCCGTCGTCGATGTCCGCCCGGCGCATCCACTTCGACAGCGTCATCACGTGGACACCGAAATCGGTGGCCACCTGCTCCAGCGTCACACCCGAGCCACGGTTCCTCGCGACCCGCACCACATCGTCCCGGAACTCCTCCGGATAAGGCTTCGGCACAACGGCATCCTTCCCACCCGCCCCACAGGGCAAGCCAGTTCAGATGTCACCCAATCGTGCGGCAGACCCATTAACAACGCGCCCATCCCAGCTACCTGTTGACATTTGTACATGGGCTCCGTGCTCAGGCTCGCTACCGACGGTGATCGGCATTCCCGTTCCAGCAGGTCATTCTGTTCATGATCAGTCGATGCCGTCGGTGCTCATCAGACGCGGAATCGGGCGTTTCTGCAGGAGACAGTGCTCGCGATGTCGCGGTCCCTACACGACGCAAAGCGACCCCCTTGTTCGCCCTCGACTTCACCTTCCGGGCGCAGGCGTCTCTGATCGTGCTGTGGGCGCTGGGAGACGACCACACCCGGCGGGTCATCGAGCGGGCGCACGAGCGGGCCATCGCCACCGTGCTGGTCTGGCTTGAGGACGAGGTCGCAGAGACCCGGTGGTCCTCTGGCCGTCAGCGCGCGAAGCCACCGGGCCTGGTGGTCGCGAAGTGGCGGCACTTCGACAACCGGGACGGCTTCCCCCTGCTCCACGATCACTGTCTGGTTCTCAACCGGGCGCAGCGCCCGGACGGTTCCTGGTACGCACTGGACACGGCCCGCCTCTACCAGAACGCCGTGGCCGCAGGGACGCTCTACACCCTCACGATGACGACCGAGGTGTGCGAGGAGCTCGGGCTGGCGACCGTGCCGCGGGAGGTGACGCCGGGCCTGCGCCCCGTCATGGAAATCGCCGGCGTCGACTCCGAGCTCCTCGACTGGTCGGCCACCCGCCGCCAGCAGATGGCGCCGGTGCTGGAACGCCTCACCGATGAGTACGTCCAGGACCACAAGCGGCTGCCCGGGGAACGCGGCCGCCACGGTCTGGGCTGGTGGGCGGCGCAGGAAACCCGCCGGGCGAAGAAGACCCCCAAGCCCTTGGAGCAACTGCGCGCGTGGTGGCGGGCGTCCGCGATCCTCCGCTTCGGCGCGGCGAGGGTGGACGGACTGCTGGGGCGGTGCCGGGCGGCCGGGAAGGCGATCCGGGCCCGGATCGGCCCGGTGGTGGATACTGCGCTCGCCGCCGTCGACGTCGCGGCGATCGTCTTCACGGTCCGCAACTCCTTCGCCCGCCGCCATGTTCTGGCGGAAGCGCGTCGGCACCTGCTGGAGACCCTGCGCGGCCGCGCGTTCGCGGGCGGCCTGGACGACTACATCGCGGATGCGGCCTTGTCCCGGTACTCCCGTCAGCTCACCGTGCCGCAGCAGGGCCGCCGGGCCCCGGCCCCGGACCGCATCACCTACACCGGCGACTTCGCCTGGCCGCAACGGTGGTGGATCGCGGGTACGGATGGGAAGCCGCCAAGGGAGTCGTCCCGGTACGAGCGTGCCCGGGTCGCCGGCCTCGCCCTGCAGAACGCGATCCGCGACGCCCGGATACTTTCCTTCGTACGGGACGAAGGGCCAGCCGCGACGGCTTCGGCCGCGGCGTACGTTGACGACCAGAACCACGACCAGGCGCTGCCGCACGCCGTCGACCACCCGGACCGGGACACCGCGCTCACCCCGGCGCAGCGGGCCGCCGCCATCCAGGCCCATCAGCAGGCAGCGATGCCGGAGGAGTACCTGGAGGTCCGGACAACGGACCCCGCGACGTGGCAGTTTTCACCGAGAAACCTCGCCCGACTGGCCGCGATCACGCAGGCAGCCGAAGCCCGCAGTCGCACCGTCGCGGGCGGACCGCAGCCGAAGCCGCCGGCCAAAGATGCGGCTGATCCCGCGCGCCAGCAGCACACCACGCAGCCCGATCAGGGCAGGGGAGTGGGCCGGGACCGCTGACAGGGATGCCAACCGGCCAGCGCGTGGCCGATTGGAGACTTCACCCACGAGCCCCGCCAGCCCCGGCTGAGAATCGGGGGCGTTGGCACTCGGCACGGGAGGAATCTTGACCGACCTGCACGAACCCCTGGAACCGCTGGAGAACTACCCCGACGAACTGCCTCCGCCCCGCCAGCGCGGCGACGTGAACCTGGTGGGCCTGCTCAGCGTCGCCGATGACCTCGCCCGCAGCTTGTCGGCGCTGAAGATTCGGGTAGGGCCCCACGGCCCGAAGACCTCGCTCGTCAGCCCGGAGAAGGCCCGCGCGAACACGGAGAGGGAAGTCGACCGGCTCCTGGCCACGGCCGTCTACCTCCAGCGTCATGCCCACGCCGCGATGCTCGGGCGGTGCGTGCTCGGGGCGGACTCCAAGGAGGACTGCTCCACGGAGGGCGCCAACCTCCAGCTCAACGTCTGGGACGACACCACGCGCCGGGACATCGTCGAGGACGGCACCACCGGCTGCGTCGCCCACACCGTCGAAGCCGCCCGCCGCACCATGGCCGACCCCGCCAGCCGCAGGATCCTGCTCGCCTTCGTCCGCGACGACGAAGGCACCGCCGTCGCCCGCGACCTCGGACTCGGGCCGGACGACACCGCGCAGTTCTTCCACCGCGGCCTCACTCTGCGCCCCGAACATCGCGTCTCCTGACCCGCCGCCCCGCAGCAGAGCCCGTATTGGAGTGCCACGTTGACCTACGAGGCCCACGACCTGAACCTGACCGACCCGACGAAGGGCTACCTCAACTTCGTCTTCTCCAGTGACACGAGCCTCGGCATCGTGACGTCACTGAATGCCGAGCTGTCCATCGAGGCGTCCCAGACCCAGACACCTCACTTCCAGGAGTGGCGGGACCGGTTGGTGCCCTGCGAGCCGAGCGCGATGCACTGCATGCTCGTGGAGTCGGCGAAGATCCCGTCCTTGTTCCACCCGTGCGTCACGGAGGACAAGGACAGCCCGTCCGGGGTCAGGGGCTCGGGCTGTACCTGCCGGCGGGCGTTCTACGACCCCGAGTTCGGGATGCCCGTGGTGGCTGAGCACTTCAAGCACGTCGACACCGGCGGCACGGACCAGTGGGCCTACCAGACGTACGCCCCGCTCGATCTGCGTCCTGGCGACACCTTCAGCCGCTTCATCACCGGCCGCAGTCTGTTCTGGGTCCGGACCGAGAAGGGCGCCCTGTCGATTCTTCCGCAGCTCGAGGCCCTCGGGTACAACGTCGGCTACAGCGGCGGCGGCCCGTACACCCTGGCCGCCTACCTCACCCA
Organism: Streptomyces sp. NPDC032721; assembly: GCF_055579625.1. Classification (NCBI taxonomy): domain Bacteria; kingdom Bacillati; phylum Actinomycetota; class Actinomycetes; order Kitasatosporales; family Streptomycetaceae; genus Streptomyces; species Streptomyces sp. NPDC032721. The sequence goes on from NZ_JBVIMX010000032.1 coordinate 41,374, forward strand.
GGTCGCCATGACCGATGGCCGGAGCACGGCCGCCGGCCCGCTGCACGAGAAGGCGCACCCCGCGATCCTCGCGTGGGCCACGAGCAGCGCGGCCGACCGTGGCACGAGCGAGCTGTCGCTGAGCGAGCTCAAGGACATGCTGCGGAGCTGACCGGCGCACCATCCTGGCGCCCCACGGACCAGTCGTCCGTGGGGCGCCCGCATGTGTGCCTCTTCGGGAGCCGGGACCGCGTGCGCTCCGCCCGGCGGGACGGACAGCGAAGTCGCTGTGCCAGCTGTCGGGACGTGACCGACACCGTGGCCCTGGAGTCGGCCGGAACGGGCGAGGGTGCGGGGGAGTGATCCGCCCGAGCACGGAGGCCCCGATGGTCAACCCGATCCCGATCTACATCTCGCCGGAGCACCTGGAGCACCTGGAGGAGCTCCTCGCCGCGAGTCGGCTGCGTGCGGCGCGGTTCCCGGCCCCGAAGCCGCCGCCGGTCCGGCGCCGCTCCCGGCAGCACCCCGGCGGTCGGCTGAACCCGTGGCGGACCGCTCGCCTGCGCCGACGCCACCAAGGGTGAGCCGACACGGCGAGCACCACCGCGCGTCCGGGACTTCCCCAATTGGGGAAGTCCCTTGCTCTTGCCGGGCCCGGCTACGGCAGCCGAATCTTTACGGCGTAAACCGCGACCGCCTGTGCGGCCCGACGATGCACCACCCGGAGAGTGGAGCCCATCGGGTGGGAGTGGACCCAGCCGCGATGTCCACCGGGTGCCAGTGGACTCCACTCCCGGAGCACCAACTGGTGGGGGCCCGGAACATCCCGACACCCGGTGCACCCACTGGATGTCGCCGATGCCCGGCACCGTGCGCACCGGCGATGTCGATGCCCGCCACCGTGCGCACCGGTGCGCGCACCGACGATGTCGTCCACTCCCGGTCGCCGCACCGGTGCGCATCGTGGTGTGCCAGCACTCGCCCGCCAGCGCACCGTGGTGCGCGCACCGATGCGATGGTGCGCGCACCGAGCGCACCGCCTGCCCAAGCCAGCGCGCACCGGTCGGGCGGCACCCCGAAGGGCGCGCACCGGACCCGCCCTCGCGTCACCCACATGTGATCTGCCTCACGTCCAGATGTTCCATAACGCACATTTGGGACTTCGAGGGGATCGCGGTCAAGGGGGTGTGTGATATGGGGACTTCGACCTTCCGGCCCCTTGCGATGGAGGCGTGGCGTGCTGTTCAGATGAGCACCACGCGCCGTGATACGCGCCGCGGGACGGCCGGTGCGCGCACCATCCCCGCAGTCGCGCCGGTGGTGCGCGCACCGGCCGCGCACCACCTCACCGACCGCGTGCCGGGCGCGCACCGCGAGGCGCACCGCCGCCCCGGGGGTGGATGCCGTCCTGAGGAGTGGACCGCGCCCGATGTGCCACCGCATCCGATGCACGACATCGCGAGGGAGAGTGCACGGCAGCCGATACCCGCCCCTCCACCGGTCTGACCAGCCAGAGACAAGGGGGTGGCATCGTGGGCGGGCGAGTGGTCGATTGGCAAGCCGGGTATTGCTCCTTGGAACGTGTCCGGGGAACGCGTCCGGACGCAGCGACCGCTGGGGGAGTGGTGGGGAAAGCGAGCAGGACGAAGAAGCAGCGAAGCCGCGAGACCACGTCAGGCTGGCAGGCAACCGCAGCAGCCAGAGAAGCGCACCAGCGGCGTCGGAGCACGCTCCAGCTCCTGCCTGAGAATCCCTTCGTACGGGCTCTCTTGATGCAGAACATCAGCACACGTATGTCTGAGTTGCGGACGGTGCTGGCGCACAGCACCGTGCCGGTGCGCGAGCGCGAGAACCTGTCGTTCGCCATGTTGCTGGGTAAGCAAGGCCTCGGCCCGCCGTGGCCGGCGGGACCACAGCAGGCCTCTGAGTGGCAGATCAATCAGATACTGCACGTACTGGAGACGGCAGACGTGTGTGTCATATCGCCGGGCGCCCACGCTGCGGTCATGGCAGCGGCCTCGACACTTGAGCCCGCAGATGTCACCACCTTGGACCGGGACAGCGACATCCACGCACCCACCGGCCTTGTCGTGCTTCCGGAACCGGTCGTCATCGTCAACCGCGGCGGGGCACTGTCGGACACCGTGGCCTTCGGCTGGCAATTCGTCACGCAGCACCAGGTACTCCCCACCGCCACCTACAAAGGCGTGCAGGTCTCCACGTTCATGGATCGCGACGGCCCGATCCAGCCGGCCGACTGGCGCATGGTGGTCGAACAGGCCCGCGCCAACCACATGCCGTTCCCCCCGCTGGTGCCCGACGGCATGTACGGGATGCGCGGAGACCGCGCCTCCGCGGACAAGACCGACGCCGACCTGGCCAACGTCAATGACGAGCACCGCAAGCTCAACCAAGCCCTCAACCGGGCAGCGCGGCCCCAGAGCGTTCCTGACGTCGGCGAATGGGACGGCGGCCGCATCGAGGACATCAACGACGACTTCACCGCCCGCTACATGTTCGCGTTCTGGCGCCTCGCCTCCCACGGCACCACCACGATCGGCCCCATTAACCCGCGCAGGAAAAGCACCACCACCGACTCCGAACAGCGGGACACACAGCGAGACATCCGCATCGTGCGTCTCTCACACCAGATCCCACCGCAGCGCACCGGATCCGACGAAGAAGGCAAGGGCCGCGTCTACAACCGGCGTTGGCCAGTGCGGATGCACAAGGTTCGCCAGTGGTACCCCAGCACGCAGGAGCATCGGCTGATCTGGCGAGGCCCCTACATCAAGGGGCCTGCAGATGCTCCTTTGGTCATGGGAGAGAAGGCTTACCTGATCGACTGAGCTGGACCTCCCGCATCGCGGTGGGCGTGACCTGCATCGCCTGACAGCGGCCACCCGGAGTTCCCCAAGTACGGCCAGCACAGAGGTGACGTTCGGTAGCGATGTGGCGGGACGGTTTGACACGGCCATCGAAGTGATCATGGTGTCCGACGCGGTAGTGATTCGTTTCTTCTCGTGGGGCGGTCATGGGGATCGCCGATCATGGAAAGAGCACTCCTCGATGACGCAGCCTGTTCGCATCGTGTTCCGCTCCGCACTGCATGACGCGCCCGCCGTTGGCGAGGGCCTGCGGGTGGCGCTCTACCAGGGCCAGGGGCCGGTCGGCAGCCGGGAGGCAGTGGCGCAGAACATGGACCGGCTGGACGAGGTCTCCGCTCTGGCCGCGGCCTACGACTGCCAGGTGGTGGTGTTCCCCGAGAAATACACCACCGGCTACGCGATCGACCCCGGCCAGTGCCGGGAACTGGCAGAGCACCGCGAGGGCCCTTCCGTCGACCGGGCCCGCCTGGCCGCCAAGGAGAACAGCCTGGCCCTGGTCCTGCCCTACCCCGAACGCGACGGGAGTGACTTCTACGACTCCATCAGCGTGATCTCCGTCGACGGGCAGGTGGCCGCCAACTACCGCAAGACCCACCTCTACGGAGCGGCGGAGCGACGCAACTACTCCTTCGGCCAGGAACTGCCGCCCCTCGTGACGATCAATGGCATCACGGTCGGCGTGCTGAACTGCTACGAGTGCGAGTTCCCCCCGCTGTACCAGTACCTGGCCGAGCACGGCGCACAGATCGTGCTGGGCCCCACCGCCGCCGACGGCCACTTCCGTCTGGCCGACGGCACCATGAGCCGCGTTCCGTACCAGGACGCCACCCGCCACATCATCCCCGCCATGGCCAGCATCTGGCGTCTGTTCGTCGCCTACGCCAACCGCCGCGGCTGGGAACAGGTCCCCGCCGGCGCCTGGCAGTACCAGGGAAACTCCGGCATCTGGGGACCAGACGGCGAACCCCTGGTGGTGGCCACCGCCGAGGACCGCCACCATGACTGCCTCCTGATCGCCGACTGCCTGCCTGCGACCATCCCGCCTTTCAGCCCCGAAGGCCATCACCCCACCGACAACCGCCTCGCCCTCAATCCCCTCCTACGTCCCGCCCGCTGACCACAGAAGCCAGCAACCTGGCGATCCACACAGCGTCACCATCCATGGCCACATAACTCCCCGCTGCCTGGCCGCCAGTGGGGAGATCCAACTGGCCACTATCAATCGCCTCGGGAGTGCCCGACATCGCGATGGAGAGCACACAGCATCCGATGCCCACGCCGGGCCGGGGCAGAGCTTCGTTCCTTGACTGGGATGGACAAGGGGTGGCGCGCCGAGACGGGACGATGCCCCGGGTGTCTATGAACGGTCCCTTGACCCCGGAAATGATTCGCAGGCTTCCTCTGGATCTTGCAGGGTGGATAGGGTCACCGGATGGGGCGCTTGATACCGATCGAACCGTTGACGGAACCGCTCGCGGATGGGGTGGTTGCTGTGAGATTCCGGCGTGAGTCGGATCTGCATGCGATCGGGGCGGCAAGCCATGACCCCGACACGCGTCGGTGGCTCGATGACACACCGATGGATGAGGCTGCTCGCAGCACGAGCATGTCCCGGGTCGAAGAATCTTGGCGAACGGGGGAGGCGGCCCCGCTGGTGATCGCCGACGCCACGACAGAGGAGCCCATCGGGATCGTCAACCTGCAGTTCCGGGACGATGACACGGCCACCATCGCCTACAGCGTGTTCCCCGCCCATCGCGGCCGGGGCATCGCCCCTCGGGCCGTGCAACTGGTCGCGGGATGGGCCTTGAACGGTCTGGGCCTGACTCAGATCCTGCTTGAGGCCGCCGCGGAGAACACAGCCTCAGTCAGGGTGGCCGAGAAGTGTCAGTTCCAGAAGATCGACAGCCGGGTTGAGGCAAGCGCAGAAGGCCGGCACACGGTGATCGTGTTCGCTTGCACGAAGAACTGATCCTGGAAGCAGGCCACTGGTCGACCTCAACAGGATCAAAATGCTCAAGCGCCAGATGTTCGGCCGCGCAGGCTTCGAACTCCTAAGCCAGCGAGTCCTGTTGGCGTGACCGAGCGGCACCAGGACCCAGAAAGTGGGCCAGAGCCCAAACTCGCCGACATGGACACGGGCAGCTTTCGCGATGTCGTCTCCATCGGTGCCCTCTGCGTACAAGCCGCGCGGCTTGTACGTCCGGCCTGTTGACCACGCCTTCGGAGCCGGGGCCGGTGAGCAGAGGACGGAGCCGGGACAGATGCACCCGCCTGTGGCGTCGCTCACGGACAAAACGTCAGGACAAGGGGTTCAACCGGGCGGAAATGACGGCCGTCGGCGGTGAGCGTTAGACAGCGGACAAGGGGTCACTTTCCACGGTGGCTCCGGCCCGTACGCAGATCCGCGTGCGGGCCGGACAGCGCCGACCCGGCCGTCAGGCCGGAGGAACCGAGGACACCGTGCCCACCGACTTCACGTCTGCCCCCGCCCGCGAACCGCACGACACCGACGACCAGGCGCCCGCCGACGACGTCGACCAGACCTCGCAGACCCCCTCCACGGGCCCCTCCATCGCCCCCTCCACGCCCTCTTCGCCGACCCGCCGTGTCTCCGCAGGTCAGCCCCACCAGAACAGGGCCCCCCACGCGTTCGACAACCCTTCTGTGTCTTCGCAGCAGACCTGGAAGCCGACCCACACCCGGAAGAAGGAAGTACTGAAGGCTCTCGGGATCTTCCAGAGGGCGACCGCGGAACACCTGTGGCGGATGCTGCGCCCCGGCGACCAGCACGACCGGATCACCAGGGACACCCTCAACGCCCTCAAGGGCGAGGGGAAGGTCCGGGTGGAGACGCGGCTGGAGTCGGGACACAAGCTGTGGGTGCTGACCGAGCGAGGACACAAGGAAGCCAAGCAACTGCTCCCGAAGAGCGTGCGGATGTCCGTGCTGCGCAAGCCCGAGTTCGACGACGACGGCGAACCGGTCACCGGCGAGGGCTTCGACGAACACGCGGCCGCCGTCACGATGACCGCCGCAGTCCTCTCCGGGGCCGGGTTCGGCACCCCGCTGTCCTGGCAGACCGAGATCGCCCACCGCCTGCCGTACGGGTACACCCAGTACGCCGACCTGACGATGCGCGCCCCGGACGCTGGGGTGCCCGCGATGCTCCTGGAGGTCGACCGCGCCACCGAGCCCGTCGACGACCTTGTCGCGAAGCTGCGCCGCTACACCGACTGGTTCGAGCTCCTGGCGCCGAAGGCCGACGCGGACAAGGAGAAGGCGGCCCGGCGGCGGGGTGCGGCGGTGCACGACCTCCGGCTGTGGTCGCGGATCTACCCGGCGACCGGCCGCGAGGGGTACGTGCCGGTGGCGTTCGTGTTCACGGGGAAGAGCGCCGCGCAGCGGGAGAGCCGGATGCGGCGCCTGGAGCAGGGCGCCCGCTGCTACTTCGCCGGTACCCCGTATCCGTGGGCCGGATTCACGGCCGTCGACTACCACCAGGCGGTGCCCGTGGTCGTCACCGAGCTGGAGCGGATCACCGCCGACCTGTCCGGGGCAGCGGGCAGGGTGTGGCGGCGGCTCGGACGTGAGGAGTGGCAGACGCTGAACGAGGCGCTGGACAACCCAGACGGCGAGCGCCTGTACCGGGTGGAGGCGGAGCAGTCCCGCAGGCGTCAGACGGAACACGAAGCCGCGGAGCGGGAGGCGCAGCGGCCGGTGTGCGCCCGCTGCGGGACGAAGTTCTCCGATGAACGCTGGCAGTCGGTCCTGCAGACCTCATGGCGGAGCACCGGTGATGACCTGTGCGGGCCCTGCGCGAAGGACGACCGCGACCGGGCGGAGGCTGAGCGCGCAGCTCGCGAGGCGAAGGAGGTCGCGGAGCGGGAAGTGGCCGAAGCGGAGGCGAAGAAGGGCCGCGGCCTGTTCGGGCGTCGCTGGTAGTCGCGGGCAGGCCCGGGGGAGGGCGGGCGGTCTGGGGTGCGTGCCTGCCCTGGGCGGGCGCCACGGCGCGACGCTAACGGGGCAGGTCCTCTACGTTTCCGCCGCTCGGTCGCGCGACCGCGTCTCCATCCGGGAGACCGGCGCGGCCGGGCGGAGAGGACCGTCACGATGACCCTCATCGAGCCTGGCCTGGCCGTACGCAACGGCTTCGTCGAAGGGCCGCTCGCCGACGCCGCGCTGTCCCGCGCGGCCCGCGCCGGGCAGCTCCTGGACGAACTGCAGGAGCAGGTGCCCACGCTGACCGACGGCCAGCTGCGCGACGGCGTGCACCGGGCGATGCGCCGCTTCACCCAGGAGCAGCCGCCCGTGCGCCAGGTCGACAGCATCACCGCGCTGATCCGCCGGGGGGTGCGCATCGACTTGGTTGTCCCCGGCCGTCTGCCCTGTGCCTGATGCCCGCCTCGCGGGAGGGCACCCCCGCGCCCTCCCGCAGGGCGGGAGAGGCCGAACTATCGGTCGCCGCGGGCCTTCCGGTGTCGGTGGTGGCTGGGAGGCTGGCCGGATGAACGAGGGTGACGAGCAGCTGCTGCGCGGCCGGGTGTACGGCCACGACCATGACGATCCCCACTCGGGCCCGCTTCCGCGCCGGACGTACGCCGCCTTGGTCGGCGGACCGCTGGACGGACTGCTGCTCGACATCACAGGCTGGCGGCCTGAGGAGATAGACGACGGCGTCGCCCTGATGACCAAGCTGGGGCGCTGGCCCGGTGGGCGGGCGCTGTACGACCCGCGCCCCGGGGAGCCGCGCCCGGCGGGCGGGCCGGGTGTGGTGTGCCGCTTCCACTACTCCGGCGACACACCCTGACCCACCCAGGCACTGGTCGCGAACTGGCCACGGCGGACCGCGCGATGCACGAGGTCAGCGGTCGGGCAGCTTGCGGCGGAGAAGGTCCATCGCCTTCTTCACGTCTTCCAGCTGGTCTCCGAGTACTCGCATGCGCCAGTCCTCGCGCTCCATCCGGGCAGCGACCGCCAGTGACGCGAACGTCTGCGCCATCACCGCCGCGTCCGCATCGCCCTGCTGCACCTTCTTGGCATAGCTCACAGCGAGACCTTCGTACCGCTTTGCGCGTTTTTCCGCTTCTTCGTGTTCCGGCATGTGATCCCCTCCCAGGTTGTCCTTCCCCCGTTGTACCGACCGCGCTCCGCAGTCGGGGCGTCTGCGGATTCTTTGGGCCGAGACGTTGTCCACAGATCCCAGGTCAGCGCCCACTTCTCGCCTGAATCTGTCCACAGGGAATCCGCTTTACGGTTCGTGTCCGCTTCCGGGTGTGAGGTGCCGGGATGCAGATCGAAAGGGCACGGCCATGGCACAAACCAAGCTCGACAAGCAGATAGAGAAGGACGCTGAATCCCTCGTGCTCGGGATCGGCTGGGTCCTGGGCGGCCGGGACCTGGACGGCGTGAAGCGGACCGACGCCACGTTCTGGCACGCGGGCACCCGGGTGCTGCCGAAGGTGGAGGGCAAGGTCCCGCGCCGCTCCTACAAGCCCGGGTGGCGGCGCCTGTCCTTCCGCCTCGCCCTCGGAGCGGGCGTCGCGGAGAGCGGCTACCTCTCCACCCGGGACCTGGACGCCACCACGAGCACCCTCCAGGAACTGTGGGACAACCGGGAGTCGGCGCTCGCCGCGCTGGAGCCCGGCGGGATCTGCGCAGCCTCTGTCCTGACCGTGGGCAGCGCGGCGTACATGGTGCTGACCCGTGAGCGCCGCGAGCTGATGCGCGAGTGGGTCGGCCCGCTGCACGACGCCCTCCACCGGCCGCTCGGGCTGGCGGAGCAGACCGAGCCGCGCCGCTACCTCCACGTCCCGAAGAACTTCTCCGACGACGACGCGGAGATACGCATCGACCTGCCCCGTCAGCTGGGCTTCTCCCGGGAGGTCGTCGCCGACCTCATCACCCAGAAGCTCGCCCTGGAGGGCGTGAGCTTCGCCTGGCACCCGGAGGGCCGTAAGCCGTACGTGCTGGTGAAGAAGACCCGCAAGCCCCGACTGAACGGCCCTGTCCGCTCCAGCCGACACGATCCCCTCGCCCCGGAGAACACCCGGTTCACCGGGCACAGCACAGAACAGGAACACCGCCACCATGTGGAAGACCACCCAGAAGAGCACCCTCCCGCAGCAGCTGCGCCTTACCGACCCGGGCGTCCACGAGCAGCTGGCCACGGTGATCCTGGCGCGGTTCACGGCCGACACCTGGCAGCGCCTCGCCCCAATGGCGGGCCCCGCCCCGAAGCAGAGCCCGCACACGGGCCGCTTCCACGTCGTCCAGCAGGACACCACCCACGAAACGCAGGCGGTCCTGATGACCGACGTCGACGTCGTCACCTGGCTCACCGACCCGCAGGACACGGAGAGCTGACTGCCGGACATCTGAGAAGGGGGTGCCTGCCTGAGTGGTGGGCACCCCCTTGGTGTCCCGGTGGAAGGCACCTCCGTTGTCGGACCCTGTCCGTAGCCTTGGCTGAAGTACCTGAGACAGGAGCGCACGTGGCCCGCAGCGGAATCAACAAGCGTGAGATCGACAAGTGGGCGAAAGACTTGGTCAAAGAGACCAACAAGAGCCTGGAGCGGGAGCAGCAACGAAACCCGCCCCGTGTATCCGCCCAGCTCGATGCCACCACCGGCGCGGTCCCGGGCGGCGGGGTGACCGAGAGTAACGGCCTTTTGGCGCGGCTGTTGCTGTGGCTGGACGGCCGTGAGAAGGACAACCCGTCGGGCTACATCAACGTGGCCGCCTTCCCCGAGGAGCTCCGGCTGGAGGACGAAGACCCGGTCATCCTGGCTCTTCAGCTGGACCAGCACGGCCTGGTGGAGCTCCTGCGCGCCATGGGGCCACGGACCCATGTCCGTCTCACTGACGCCGGCCGCGTCGCCGCGCGCCAGCTGAAGGACCTGCAGAAGGACCGCGCCGCCCGGATCCGCCACACGATCGACGCCCTGCTGCGGTGGCTCTTCGACGCCGCCAGCGACCAGACACCCGTCAACCCGGCCCTGTTCCTTACGACCCCCAGCTCCTACTTCGCCGGAACAGAGATCAGCGGAACAGATCTGCACCAGGCCCTCGTCTACCTGGCAGAACACGGCCTCATCGACCACAGCGACACCGACCCGGCCACGGCCGCCATCACACCTCAGGGCACGAGCTGCGCCCTGGCAGGAGGAAGCGTGCAGGACCACATCAACCAGCCCCGCCCCGGCACCACGTACAACACCTACCTGCCCAACGCCAAGGGCGTCATCGTCGGCGAGCAGCAGCACTTCACGCAGAACAACACCGACGGCGTCGACCCGGCCTTGTTCATCCAGGCCGCCGGGTACATCGGCCAGGTCAGCACCATCCTGGGGATGCCCGACGAGGACCGGGTGGAACTGGAGCGCGTCGCCCAGGACCTCCACGACGAGGCGACCTCCGGCAACCCCGAGCCCGGCCGTCTGCGCCAGTTCGCCACCCAGCTCAAGACCAAGCTCCTGGAAGGCACCTCCACCATGGCTGCGACGCAGGGCGTCCAGCTCATTGAGCAGGCCCTCGCCGCGCTCACGTAGTAGCCGCGTACACACCCACCACGGGCCCCGGGGAATCAAGCCATGACATCCCCGGGGCCCGGCTCTATGGAGTCACCCGGTCCAACGATCCACACCCAGCAACGTCACCCTGCCAAGCACTGGTTGAACAGGAGCAGGGGGAACAGAGGCAGGGAACTGCGGTAGACCAGAACCATGAACAGCCAAGAAGCGCTCTGCGTCCGCTGCGGCAGCGCAGACACCCGAATCACCCGCATCGACCAGACCAGCGCGGACGGCGACTGCTTCCGCTGCGACAAACCCTTCCAGGCCACGCCCTGCCAGAACTGCGGCGGCTACCGCATCGACGGGTCCTTCGGAGTCTCCGGCAGCAGGTTCGAGAGCCTTCCCGAAACCGTGACGTGCTGGGACTGCGGCCACGCCAACCCGCTGCGCGATCCCGGCCCGGAGAGCGTGACCGCGTGACGCCTACCCCGCCCGGCACTGTCGGTACCGAGGACACGCGCCTGATCGTGGTCCGGGGCAACAGCGCCTCGGGGAAATCGTCCGTTGCGGCCGGCCTGCGCGAGCAGTTCGGCCGCAACCTCGCCATCGTCGGCCAGGACAACCTGCGCCAGACCATGCTGCGCGAACGCGACCGGCCCGGCGGCGCCAACATCGGCCTGATCGACCTCACCGCCCGCTACGCCCTGGACAACGGCTTCCACGTCGTAGTCGAAGGCATCCTGTACGCCGACCGCTACGGCCTCATGCTCCAGAACCTGGTGCGTGCCCATCGTGGTGTCTCGCGCTGCTACTACCTCGACGTGCCGTACGCGGAGACGGTGCGGCGGCACGCGACGAAGCCGGATGCCGAGTACCTCACACACGTCACGCCCGATCACCTCAGCGACTGGTACCGGGCGGAGGACCTGCTGCCCGACGAGTTCGAGAGCGTCATCGGCGTGAAGAGCACCCTGGACGACACCATCCAGCAAATCCTGCGAGAAAGCGGGCTGGACCAGATCCCCCCGATCGACCGCTGACGATGGTTGGGCGGTCTCTCGGCTCCTGCTGCACACAGGCAGAACATCCCCGGGGGCCCGACTGCGGAGCTGCGGGCCCACCCTTCCGTGCCCGGGGAGCCCTCGCCCACACCACCGCCCCAGATCCCGCTGATCCGCCCACCGCGAAGGAGCTGACTGCCGCATGGTGACCCTGCGCGCACTGCGCCCCGCCGACGCCGCCGCCCTCACCCGCATATACTGCGGCGCCTCCATCCGGCGTACCACCGGCAAGCCCCTCACTCTCGACCAGGCCCACGAGAAGATCCGCGCAGCCCTAGCCCGAGCCGCCGAAACCCCACGTGCGCAATGGAGTTGGGGCATCCTCGACGAAGCCGAAATGATCGGCCTGATCTCCCTGCGCCGACGCACCCCGACCATGGGCACCCTCAGCTACATCCTTCGGGACGACAGCTGGGGCCACGGTTACGCCACCCACGCCGCCCGCCAGGTCGTCATCGTCGCCTTCACCACCGTCGGCCTCAACCGGCTAGAGGCGATGCACCACCCCGACAACCCCGCCTCCGGCCGCGTCCTGACCAAGGTCGGCTTCACCCGCGTCGGAACGGCCGCCCAGAACACCGGGACCGTCCCCTACGAGCTGTACGCGCTGGAGACCAGCGGCATCTGAACCAGCGCAGGCGCAGGGCCCGAACGGCTGCTCCTGATCGACCGGTGACGGCCCATGAGGCCCGCCACCGCAGGTACGGTCAGCTTCACGGCACGCAAGACGGCACACACCACCGGACCCAGGGGGGCCAATGGGCGTGGAGAGCGAACCGCAGAGCATCCGTGGGGCGGCGAGTGGCGGCGCCATCTCCGCTCCGATGCCGAGACGGATCTTGTGCGCTCGTGGAAACGCCGTGTCGAATGCCCGACGTGCAAGGCAGCCGCAGGGCGGGCCTGCCGCACCGCCGGTGGCCGCCCGACCAACGAACACCGTGCACGCCGTGACGCGGTCGGCCCCATCCCGTACGCGAAGTGGCGAAAGGAGGGCCGCATCCCGGAGCAGCGGACATACACGATCCCGGCCGTGCTCAAGGAGTCGGAGAAGGCCCGCGTCGACTTCCATGTGGACACCGCCCTGGCCGACGGTGTGGCGGTCGTCCGCATGTTCCTCGCCGAACGGCTCGGGTTGTTCCTCCAGGGTGAGGAGGCCATGGACCGCATCGACGACGCCGTGCGCAAGCTGATCGAGGTCCGCGGCCCGGAGGGGACGGCCGACGTGGTCACAGTCCTCGCCAGCCAAGTCGTCTCGCTGCTGGCCGCGGGCGCCGGTCCCGACGGCGATCCGGAAGCCCTGTTCGACACCGTGATCCGCACGCAGATCAACATGGCCCGCAAGATGCAGAAGTTCCAGAAGGAGCGCGCCGAGGGCTGACCCGTCCGGCTCGCTACGCGTGGCTCTCACCGGCAGCGGCGTAGCGGGTGAGGTCGATACCGGCCGTACGGGCTTCCTTGAGCCGGGTCGACACCAGGCCGGCGGATACGGACAGCTCGCGGGCGATCTCGTACCCCTTGAGCCCCTGGCGGTGGAGTTCGATGATCCGGTCCCGGCGCTGGCGGGACCGCTCCTCGTACGTGGTGCGGTCCTCGAAGCGGCCGGCGAGTTCGCGGGCCGTCATGGTCCGGCGCTCACGGTGGGGTTCGTACGTCACGGCGTCCCCCTCATGTAGTCGAGCATCGCTGCGGCGCGCTCCTGCCGGTGTGCGGACCGGGCCGCCCCCGCCCCCGCGCCGCCCTTCTTGCCGCGGGCGGACTGGATGGCGATGAAGGTGGCCTCGTAGACGGCCGGACCGTCCTTCCACATCCTCGACCGGGTCGTGATCCACCGGTGGATGCTGTTGGCGATGGCACGCGCCTCGCCGGTCGGCAGCGGCTCCGCGAACTCGGCGTTCCGGGTGTGGACTTCTGCAAGGATGGCCGTGTGCAAAGTGTCAGGGCTGCCGAAGTGATGGCGGACCTCGCGGTACGCCCAGGGTTCGGGCCGTCTCGAAAACCGAGCAGTGGTGCTCCAGCCCGTTGACCTCGAACACGTCGGTAGCATCATGGACATGCCCGATGTATGGATCGGCTTCAATGCGCGTGACCGGCATAGGTACTGGTGGCGGAATGTCATTGGGACGTTGTTCCTCGCCGGTGTGGTGGTGGCGATGATCTTGACCGCGCATGAGCCCGGCAAGTGGTGGTGGGTCGGCGGCTTCGGGATCCTCGTTGTTGCTCTGTTTCTCGGCACGGTCAACGTGATCTATGGCCGGACCCTGCTGACTGCGAGAGGGCTGGAGTTCCGCACCTTCGTCAGCAGGCGAGCCATCTCCTGGAGCGAGGTCGCCGACATCGAGGAGCGACAGCGCGTGACAGGGGGCGGGATCTGGTGCGACCTACGGGTCGTCAGGATCCGTGGGCGTTCGCTCGGGATTCCAGGGACGGCCACCAACCGGATCATGGACGCCGAGCTTGAACGGAAGCACGCGGCCATCCAGGAGTGCTGGTCCCGCACGGTCGGCGACTGACGGGGATCATGCCGCGAGGACCAGGCGGTGCAGTTCGGCGGCATCGAGGGCTTAACCTCCCCTTGCACGGGGTGTGCCGGGTCCAGGCCGTGACGGCGGGCGAAGGCGGATCGCCGCCGGTGCCCTCGGCGGGCAGCAGGGCGTACCGGGTGATCTCCTCGTGGGTCAGGGCCACGCGTGCGATGTGTCCCAGCACCCGGTGCGTGCGACGAAGTCGCGTTCCACGTCCTCTCGCGGCGAAGTCCCCGACGTACAGGAGCGCGGCCGGGCGGGGGCGCGGGCGGCACGGTGTCAATGGTGTATGGGCACCTATGGAAATGGTCGGGCGAACAGGAGAGGAAAGGTCTGGTGACCATGCGCGGAACTGCGGCGTATTGCTACCACGCAGAAGGTAACCCTCGCATTCTCAGAGATTCGCGGGATGTGGACGAGATGGTGGACTCTCTCCTTGAGGGTGGTCTGCTGGGTTGCGCTGCGCAACTTCACTCATTGGACAGAAAGGTTCCAGGCGTCGAAGCGCCTGATCACGTGTTGTATGTGGGTGTAAATAAGGAGAAGGGGGTAGGTGTCCTGATGTCCTCGGATATAAAATGCGACAGCGAAGAACTCCACTTCTCCGTGGGGAGTGCTGAGCTCGATCAAAGCCCTGTGTATTTTGCGGGGAACGAATACCCGGCGTTCTCGCAGATGCCACTCGAGAAGGTGCGTCAAGCGCTCAAGGAATTCATAGAATCCGGAGGGGTTCGGCCCGCTTGTGTGGAATGGGCTGAACTCACGTACGACGATTGATCAGGTAGGCCGGTGAGTACGGTCTACGAGAAGCGAGGTGTCGAGGTAAAACGACCCTCGACTCCTGGTGATCACTGAACCTCGTTTACCAATTCGCACCCCTATGGTAATGGCTCGGTTAATAGAAAGGGTAAAAGGTGACGGTGCGTGGCGTTCAGGCTGTATTTCGCCCGGAGCACAATGAAGACCCGCTAGTTCTTTTCACGCCTGCCGATGTTGACGAGATGATCGACATTCTGCTGGAAAGCGGGCTGGGTGAAAATTCCGTCGAACTGAGGTCGCTAGAGCGGCCTCTCAACGGGCCGCACGAATTGCCAGATCACTGGTTCTTCGCCGGAGTTCGCAGGGATCGAAATGCTGGAGTTCTGGCTTCAGGGGACGAAACTTGTGAAGCTCCGAGTGTGCGCTCTGTCGGTAACCTCGAAGCGCAGGAAGGTAGTCCTTTGCTCACGTTCGCCACCGCGACTGAGTCGGACATCGTGCGCTACTCTCAGAATGGCAGTGCGTTCGAATTTCTGATCTCCTCGGAAATCTCCATCGAGGATGTGCGTGAAGCGGTCAAGGAATTTGTAGCATCCGGCGGAAAACGCCCGTCCTGCGTCAACTGGGCCAACGAAGAATAAGTAGAATATTTGCGGTGTCCCACCGAATTTTGGTGGGACACCGCAGTTATGTCGGGCGATTGTGGTGGGTCGCAGCGTGTGACGCTGGAGGGGGTCTTTTTGGTGTGCGGGGTGTGGTCTGGCCTGGTGTGTTGTGGATTCGTTGAGAGGCCCGATGTACGGGTTCCGTGGGTAGTTCGGGATGAGTGCGCTGGGGCTATACGTGGTGTGTTGAGTGGGATGTGTTGTGTGGTGGGTAGTTCTAGCGTGTAAAGGACCGGACGCTGTCTTTGCTGGTAAGCGCTGTTTCGCCTGCTCGGCGGGCGGGGGTTAACGCGTCCGGGTGCGGGGGCGGTGGTGGGTTTCTGCGAGATGGTCCAGCCGGACGTCGTCCAGGGATGGTTTGGTGATCCGTTCACTGCCGTCGAGGATGCTCGTGATCGCGGCTTGGCGGATCAGCCGGGTCAGGCCCCCGATCTCACCGCGCCGCATACCGCACCACCCGCACTGGGCCGCCCGTACGCCGGGCTGTGCGCAGCTGGCACCCGAACGCCACCGGACCCACCACCGCACCCCCCACCCGCCACAGCGCTCGCTCTACAACGTCCTGCTGCGTAACGAGCTTGTGATCCTTGCGACCCCAGGACGGCAACGCCCGCTCCAGCGCGCACTCCGTGGCACTGCCCATCCTCACCAGGGTGCGCCGGCCCGCCGCGTTCAGCAGCACCTCCGCATCCCACCGCCATGCCTCGCCCTCATGCCGAGGCCGGTGGCCTGCCCCCTTCCAGCAGGACAGCAACGCCTTCTCCTCAAGCCCGTAGGCGGCGGCAACCCGGCACAGGGAGGAGAACGTCGTCTCCCCGGCCAGGGGAGACACACAAGACCCCAGCGGACATCCGCCTCACCCTCCCACGCTCTGTGACCACTCCAGCAGTTCTGCGGCGCCCTGACGAACGACTGCTTCCGGATCGTGGGCCAGCCCTTCGCACGCGGCCAGGAAGCCCGGCATTCCGGCGCCTCCGGCGAAGGCGTCGTGCACCCCGGTCTGTATCCAGTCGGCGTGGCTGTCTCCGGCTCCGGCCACCGCCCGCGCAAGCACCTGGACCGATACCGCAGTCCCCGCCCGTACCAAGGCCTCTGCCGTCTGCCGCGTCACCGCCGTGTCCTGGAGGTCCAGGAGCAGTCCCACCAGCGCCTGCGCGGCCTCGGGATCCCCGGCGAACGAAGAGAGCACCCTCCCGGCCTGCGCACGCCGGCCCCACGAAGCCGACGATGCCCCCGCCAACGCCTCCAGCACCCCTTCCACTACGACCGCCCCGCCCTCGCCGTTGTCCATCGCATCCCCAACTGGTCGAGTTCGGCCCGTCGTTCGTCGGTGAGTTTCTCCGCACGCTTGCGAAGGTTGTCCAAAACCATCCCCAGCTTCACCTCACGACCGCCAGCGCCGCTCTGAGCCCCTCCCGGACCCTCACGCGACTCCAGGTACTCAATGTGCTTCCTCGGCACCACAAGGTGCCCCTCACGCGCGTGGAACTGCTGTGCCGCTGCGAGGTTGGTGGCCCACTTGTCGTCCTGGGTCCGCTTCACCGGCCGCTCGCTCTCGTCCGCCGGCCCCAGCCCCAGCGCGTTCTCCAACAACCACTGCTGCGCCGGTTGCAGCGCGTCCCATCCGTACCGGCAGCCTTGTACCCACCGTCCGAGGTCTTCGCCCTGGACCAGGAGCACACCGGCCTCGGTGGGCAGGGTGCCACCGTGCTCCAAGTGATGCTGCGCCAGCCGGAGGCAGCGTTGCCATCCGGCGTCCCAGGCCGGGCACCACCCGGGGTCGATCTCGTGCAGGGCCTCGCGCCGCTTCCAGGACAGCCCACCGGCCACTGCTTCGTCATCGTCGGGGATCTCGATGCCCTGCTCTGCGAGCTCCTGGAGCCGGGCGTCCACGAGCCGGGCAGCCGTCCGCAAATTCTTGGCCCAGGTCCCCACGGGGTGTCCGCCGATGCCCACGGCGGTGGCGGGTGGGAGGAAGTGCCCGTGTTCGGCTGCCCAGTGCCGAACTCGTCCAGGCCCTCGTCGAAGCTCTCGGGAGCCCGAACCCGGTCGGTCCACCCCAGGCTGTTCGGGGGCGGCAGGCCGGCTCGGGGTGGCGGGACTCCTGGACGGTGAGCTGTCGGTTCATCTGCCTGCGGTAGGTGTCGTCGACCAGGTCGACCACGCGCAGCAGGTCGTAGGCGCGGACCTGGCCG
>NZ_JBVIMX010000033.1:0-56625 GCF_055579625.1 Streptomyces sp. NPDC032721
TGTTGCAACGACCCCTGGAATTCGCCCACAACACCGGGGGACTTCTGATGGAGGCAGTGCTCGGGGGCACTGTCCCTTTCAACGACCCTCCCGGCGGGCGAGAGACGGTACGTACGGGTATCTCTTCCGTCGTTTCGGCCGCAGGAGTTCAGAGGACTTCGTCGACGCCCCAGGCGGCGCTGACGTCGTTGAGCCATCGGTCGGGCAGGCGCCCGTTCCACTGTTCCGCCTCCGCGTACCGGGATCGCACAGCCACCAGCTGCACCGAGGCGATCAGCGACACTGGGTCCGCTAACTCCCGGACCCGTCCACGTTCCATTCTCGCGGCAGGCCCTCGTCACTGAAGACGCAGACGAAGTCGTGCTCCCGAACGATGTTCAGCTGGCCGCAGGCGGGACAGCGCCGGAACACCACCTCGTGGGTGAAGCCGGAAGGGTGCTCGATCCCGGCTGCGTCCAGAGCCTTCGCGACGGCCGTCCACGAGCTGATGTCTGGGCAGAATCCGGTCGACTGGTTACTCACCTCAGCGACCACCCACTGACCGGACTCCTTGCGGAAGCTCATCTCCCCGGCGCGCAGAACAGGGCCACCGCCGGCACCCACCACGTGCTCGCTCCGGCGCGGCACGAGCCGCAGCACACCCGCCGAGTCGATGATGAACGTGGAAGGCTCGGCCAGCTCCACCGCTGCCAGAGCCGAAGCCCAGTCGTCGAAGTCCGCCGCCGAGTGGATGCTCCGGCCCTCAGCCTCCGGCCGGACGAGGCCAGGGCCTGGGGAATTACGTGAACTTACCCCTGGGGAATAACGCGAACGTTCACAGCCCGATGCGAACGGCCGGCGAATCCGCGGCGGAACGCGCCAGGGCCGTCGGATCCATGCTCCGACCACGGCTCGCGCGGCCACCGGTCAAGCCGGCCTCGGAGCGCGGTGGTGGCTTGGCGCCGGTTCTGGTAGGCCGCCTGGTTGTGGGAGCAGGTCAGTCCCGCGGCGGGTTGTCCGCGGGACTGACCTGTTGTGGCGGTGGCACCTTGCCGGGGTGTACCGCCGTCGCCGTTGGCCGTGCCGTGTCCGGCAGCAAGTCATTGACGTCACCCACACCCGCGCGGCCCTCGCCGCTCACGACCTCGCGCACGGCCGTGTCACCGTCCACCCCACCCCCGGCACCGGTTCCGCCCTCGCGCTCGCCTACGACATCCTCGCCGCCCTCGGCAAACCCATCCCCCTGACCGGCTACCGCACCCTCGACGCCCAGCCGGCCTGGACGCTGTGCGCCGCATGGATCCTCGCTCTGCCCGTCGTGGCCCTGCGGGCCGTCGTCTCGGATGAACTGCCCATACCCCTGGCGCGCCAGCATCTTGATCAGCAGCGGGGTACCAATCAGAGTCAGGAAGAGGCATAAGGCCCCCCGGCAAACAGAATCTGGCGCATTACCCCGGCTCGGACCCTATGCAGAAGCACCATCCTTGATGGCCGCGTCCCTGGCGTCGGTCTTTGTCCTGCCGGGGTGGAGGCCTGGCGACGCGGCGCATGGCCGGGCAGGTGGGCGACGCGGCAACTGGTCCCGCGGGAGATCGTCAGCGGCAGGTCGCCGATGGGGGCGGGCTGGTCCACGATGACCAGGACGGTGCCGAACTTCGAGGTCAGAGCTGTTCGTCGGCCTTCTGCTCGGCGTCCGCAGGATGCGGCTGGCCCGCGAGTGCGAGTTGTGCAGTTCGGCACGCTCGACTCCTTGACGGCCTCGGCGGGCCTGGGAACCGGCTGGGGTCAGGTGTTGAGCAGGCGCATCGCGGGTGCCGCGTAGCGGGCTCCGGAGACCGTGTGCCGGGAGATCGCTTCTGCCAGTTCGCGGAGGTGCGCCGCGGACAGTGACACCTCGGCCGCCTGCGCGTTCTCCGCCAAGTAGGCAATGCGCTTGGTGCCGGGGATGGGCACGATGTCCTTGCCGCGGGACAGCAGCCAGGCGAGTGCCAGTTGGACCGGCGTGCAGCCGATCCGGGTGGCCAGCGTGCGGACCTGCTCGACCAGTGCAAGGTTGCGGGCGAGGTGATCGCCCTGGAAGCGCGGGTCGCTGCGGCGGTAGTCGTCGTCCGCCAGTTGATCGAGGGTGGTGAGCGCACCCGTGAGGAAGCCGCGCCCGACTGGCGCGTACGGGACGATTCCGATGCCGAGCTCCCGGGCCACGGGCAGGATCTCGTCCTCCAACTCGCGCTCCCACACGGAGTATTCGCTCTGGAGGGCGGCGACGGGGTGCACGGCGTGGGCCCGGCGCAGGGTGTCCGGGCCCACCTCGGAGAGCCCGATGTGGCGGACCTTGCCGGCCTGCACCAGCTCTGCCATGGCTCCCACGGTGTCCTCGATGGGAGTGGCGGGGTCACGCCGGTGCAGGTAGTACAGGTCGATGTGGTCCACGCCCAGCCGGGCCAGTGAGGCGTCGCACGCCTGGCGGGCGTACTCCGGGCTGGAGTCGATCACGGCGCCGCCGGCCGTCCCGGCGGGCCCCACGGAGCGGATGCCGAACTTGGTGGCGAGGGTGGCCTCGTGCCGGCGGCCCTTCAGCGCCCGGCCGAGGAGCTCCTCGTTGTGTCCGTTGCCGTAGGCGTCCGCGGTGTCGAGGAAGGTCACACCGGTGTCGAGTGCGTGCCGGACCGTCTCGATGGCGGTGGTTTCGTCGCGCGGTCCGTAGAACGCGGACATGCCCATGCAACCCAGGCCGATCGCAGAGACGGTGAGGCCGGACGAGCCGAGAGTGCGTTGCTGCACGGAGTTCTCCTTGGGGGAAGGCCCCGCTCGGGGCGCGGGACGGTGGGGTACGGAGCCGGGACGGGGTGCGGGGGTTGTCCCGGTCCCGGCTCCGCGTTCAGGGGGCGTGGCTCAGACGGTGTGCTGCTGGGCGCGAGTGGCGCGGCCGGCGAACAGCAGGACGACGAAGGCGCAGCCGATCAGAAGGGCGGCGATGCCGGTGACCGCACGGGGACCGGCATCGGAGTCCACGACCAGTCCGCCGATGAGTGAGCCAATTGCGATGGCGCCGTTGAACGCCGCCACGTACAGCGAGGATGCCGCGTCGCCCTCTTCCTTGGCGAGCTGGAGCACCCAGGTCTGGAGGCCGACAGGCACGGCGGCGTAGGCCAGGCCCCACACCACCAGCAGGGGGATCGCCGCACCCGGGGTGGTGCCCAGCGCCCACAGCAGCGCCAGCACCGCGGCCATCAGGGCGACGGCACCGAGCAGTGCGCCGCGCACGGATCGGCCGACGACCGCACCGCCGATGAAGTTGCCGATGAAGCCGGCCGCGCCGAAGACCAGGAGCAGCAGGCTGATCAGTCCCTCGCTGATGCCGGTGACCTGTTCCAGGTACGGGGCTACGTAGGTGAACGCGAGGAAGTGCCCGATCATGACCAGCGCGGTGACCGCCATCGCACTGCGCAGCGGGCCATTCTTCAGGACCTTGGGCAGCGCCGCCAGACTTACGCTGCCCTGGGCGGGCAGGGCAGGCATGGTCAGCAGGACGACGACCAGGACGACGAATCCGATGGTGGCGACGCCGACAAACGCAGCGTGCCAGCCGGCGTGGTTGCCGAGCATCGTGCCCAGGGGCACCCCGAGCACCGTGGCCAGCGAGATGCCGCCGAGCACGATGGAGGTGGCCCGGACGCCGTACTGCTCGGGCACCAGGCGCACCGCGATGGCCGCCGCGATGGACCAGAACACGCCATGGGCGAGCGCCACGAGGATGCGGGCGCAGAGCAGCAGCGCGTAGGAGGAGGCGACGGCCGCCAGGAGGTTGCCCACCACATAGAGCACCAGCAGCCCGGTCATCAGCCACTTGCGGTCGATGCGGCCGCACAGGACGGTCAGGGGTGCGGAGGTCAGGGCGGCGACGAGGCCGAATCCGGTGACCAGGAATCCGGCCGTGCCCACGGACACGTCCACTCCGGAGCTGATGGACGGCAGCAGACCGACGGGAAGCAGTTCGGTGGTGACGAAGGAGAACGTGCCCAGTGCCAGGGCCACCACGGCCAGCCAGGCGCGCAGCGGCGAGGTCTGACCGCGCGCGTCGGGCGCGGTGCCCCGGTCGCTCGGGCGAAGGTCCGCGGACGCCGGGGCGTCGGGGGTCAGTGTGGTGGTCATCGCTCTTGGTTCTCCCTGTAGTGGGCGCTGAGGTGGGCGGTGTGGTGCAAAGTGGTGCGGCGGGGGACCAGGCCGCAGTCACCCGGGCAGGGCAGTCCGTCCTCGTCGTCCAGTCCCATGGACCAGCAGGCGACCGCGCAGCCGGGCTCCGGGGCGGGAATGCGGGCGGTCAGCAAGGGGCACCGCTGCCGACGAGTGCGGACACCGGCAGGACG
This sequence comes from Streptomyces sp. NPDC032721, assembly GCF_055579625.1. Lineage (NCBI taxonomy): Bacteria > Bacillati > Actinomycetota > Actinomycetes > Kitasatosporales > Streptomycetaceae > Streptomyces > Streptomyces sp. NPDC032721. The sequence goes on from NZ_JBVIMX010000033.1 coordinate 4,347, forward strand.
GGGCGTGGTTCGGTCACCGGGGCCGCGTCCCAGCGGATCAGTGCCGCGCCGATCGTCATGCCCCCGCCGAAGCCGGCAAGCAGCAGCAGGTCGCCGTGGCGCAGGGCACCGGAGCGGTGCGCATGGTCGAGTGCCAGGGGAATGGAGCCCGCGCCGGTGTTGGCGTGGGTTTCCACCGGGAGGTAGGTGTGGGCGTTGGGCAGTCCGAGGCGGGGGACGACGCTGCCGACCATCACCCCGTTCGCCTGGTGGGGGATGAAGTGCCGTACTTCGCCCCCGTCGATGCTGTGTGCGTCGAGGACGCCCTGGACGGCCAGGGGGAGGCGCTCGTTGACGAAGTCGCGGACCTCGCGGCCCTGCATGCGGAAGAAGTGGTCGCCGGCGGCGAGAGACCGGGCGGAGGCCGGCTGCCGGCTGCCGCCCGCCGCTACCCCGATCAGGGCGTGCAGGCTGCTGTCGGTGTGGGTGCCCGTGCCGACGATGCCGTATCCGCTGCGGGCCGGCCCGAGCACCACGGCCCCGGCGCCGACGTGTCGCCGCGGGTACAGGGGCATGACTCACTCCGATACCCGCAAAAGAGGCGGAAGGGCGACGGTGACGGGCACGGTCGCCTTGTCATCGTTGAACAGCTTGTACTCGACGTCGGCCGACAGCATCCCCTGCGGCTGGGCGGCGACGTGGGGCCACAGGGTGAACTTGATCGTGCAGAGGCCGGAGATCTCCGTGGTCAGCATCTGTCGCCGGTACTTCAGCGAGTAGGCCTGGCAGAACGCGGCCACCGGTGTGGTGCCTGCGGGGAGATGATTGTGGAGAAGTCTGAACTCGGGCTGGTCCATGATCCACAGCTGGTCGCCGGCCGATGCCCCTCCGAAGATGATCGAGTGGTGGTCGTTGCCGGCGAAGGTGCAGTTCTGGCCGCTGTCACCGGCGTTGATGGTCCAGTCCTTGATCGCGGTCATCGCGCCGCTGCGGTTGACGATCTCGATGTACTCGCCGTCCTGAGGACGGCCCTTGACGCCCTTGTGGTGCACGGGGCGGATGGCGATGTCGGGGCCGGTCCGTGCGCACGAGCATGCCGACCACCTCCACCGTGGTGGTCGCCGCCTCGGGGCGCCCACGGTGGACAGGGGCGGGCCGTCGTTGCCGCGGGCGAAGCCGCAGATGACCACGGTGTAGGGGACACCGTCGTTAGTACTGGACGTCCGGCCGTTCGCCCTGAGAAGTGGCGGCCGGGCGCTCCGCGATTACAATCTGCGGTTGCGACTACAGGTTGCTTTGTCGTCCACACGGTAACGCTGTAGCGCACTTCGCAGTTCGTTCTGGTCTTCCAGCTTCGTGCACTGGCCGACGTGTTGGACAAGCCCCTGTTCGTAGAGCTGGGCGATGGGCACGGCCCGCAACCTCTTGCCGACCTTCGCGGTGACCTCCAAGACCATCGGCATCAGCAGACCTCGGGCTTCGCCGCTGCGCTGGAGCTGCTCCCATGCCTGGCGGACGATCTGCCGGGACACGTCGCCCCCGTCACAGACGTCGAGATCCTAAAGCTGGGTACACAACGCCCCCTGCGCGTCAAAGTCCGCTTCGCCGCAGAGGAGGCGGAAGGACGGCAGGAATGGGTGCCGTCAGTTCGGCTGAGAGCTCCCTGGGAAGACAACCCTCGGTCTCACCCCTGACCTGCGGCTTTTCTGTGAAATGCCGTGGCGGGAAGCGTACGTGAGGCGGACCTGCGGGGCGCGAGGCACCGCCGCGCGGCGCCGTGCGGTCGGCCGCGTCGGACGGGTTCGGGGTGGGGAAGGAAGACCGGCCTGGTGAAGAAGGCTGAGGAAGGGGACTGGCGATGACCGCCGAGCCCGACCGCACACCTCGCTCCCGCCCACGGGACTACCGGCTCCAGTCGTGGCGCGAGCTGGACGCCCCCAAGGGCTGGCGGGCCGAGATCGACGAAGAGCGGATCGTCCTGCTGCCCCCGCCGCACGAAGAAGCTCCGGGCCTACGCCCACGCGCCCGTACCCGAGCACGTCCTGATCGACCGCTTCCACGAGCACGGCCCCACCACCACCGTGTTCACCGAACCCCACTGCGGCCTGTCGGTGCGGGATGACTTGTTCGGGGTGTCGGCATGGCTGCACCGGCTCTCGGAAGCCATTGACGTTACCGCAACACCCTGAAGTCGTATCGGTGGGTGGCCAGCCGGTGGCCTGAGCAGCACCGATGCTCTAGAACGGCGTCCAGCACCCACCAGACCCTGGCCGCGGTCTCTGACGACGAGGAACGCCGGGCGGTGATCAGGAATCCGAGGGTCTGGCTCGTAGGACCCGGTCCGCAGGCGTTCGAGCGCTGGGCCGGGGTAGACGACTGACCGGTCCGCCCATCGGCGCGGCCGAAACCCGGGAGAGGACACGATCAGCGTGAGCGACGCCGAGCACCGGAAGCAGACCCCCGACGGAGCAGCCGAACTCCTGGTGCGCTGCCTGGAGAACGAGGGCGTCGAGGTGGTGTTCGGCGTGCCCGGCGAGGAGAACATCCGCTTCACCAACGCCCTCGCCCGTTCGGAGAAGATCCGCTACGTCCTCACCCGGCACGAGCAGGCCGCGTCCTTCATGGCAGAGATGCACGGCCGGCTCACCGGCTCGGCGGGAGTGATGTCCGCGACGCTGGGGCCCGGCGCGATCAACCTGATGCTGGGCGTCGCCGACGCCATGACGAACAGCACGCCCGTCGTCGCGATCACCGCGCAGGTCGGCAAGGAGCGTAACTACAAGGAGTCCCACCAGTTCGTGGACCTGGTGAGCATGTTCGCGCCGGTCACGAAGTGGTCGGCGGGCGTCCCGGCCACACAGGCCATCCCAGAGATGGTCCGGCGCGCGTTCAAGACCGCGGAGACCGAGCGTCCCGGCGCCGTCTACCTCGCCGTGCCCGAGGATGTCGACGCGGCGACGGACGGCTCGGACCTGCGCCCGCTGCGCAGGAACGTCGTGCAGCCCGAGGCGCCGTCCCCGGAGCAGATCAAGCGGGCGGTGGAGCTGCTGCGGGAGGCCCGCCGGCCGGTGATCCTCGCCGGACACGGCGCGGCGCGCGGCGGCGCCGAGGAGTCGCTGGCGGCGTTCGCCACCGCACTCGACGTGTCGACGGCGACCACCTTCCACGGCAAGGGCGTCCTGCCCGACGACCACCCGTGCGCGACCGGCACGTTCGGGTTCATGCGGCGCGACTACACCAACTTCGGGTTCGAGGAGGCCGACGTCGTCATCGCCGTCGGCTACGAGCTGCAGGAGTTCGACCCGTCCCGGATAAACCCGGATGGTGACAAGAAGATCGTCCACATCCACCGCTTCCCGGCGGAGGTTGACGACAGCTACTCGGTCGATGTCGGCATCATCGGCGACATCTCTGCCTCCCTCGACGCCCTCGCCACCGAACTCGACGGCCTGCGCTGGACCGTCGACGACAAGGACACCACGGCCACCCGCGCCCTGCTGGCCAAGGAACTCGAAAAGGGCGCCGCGGACGAGCGCTACCCGCTCGCCCCGCAGCGCGTCATCGCCGACACCCGCGCCGCGCTCGGCCGCGACGACATCGTGCTGGTCGACACCGGCGCGCTGAAGATGTGGATGGCTCGGCTCTACCCGACGTACGCGCCGAACACCTGCCTCATCTCCAACGGCTTGTCCACCATGGGCTTCTCGCTGCCCGGCGCGCTCGCGGTCCAGCTCGCCAGGCCGCGGACGAAGGTGTTGGCGGCGGTCGGCGACGGCTCGTTCCTCATGCACTCCCAGGAGATCGAGACGGCTGTCCGCGAGAACATCCCGCTGACCGTGCTGATCTGGGAGGACAACGGCTACGGGCTCATCAGGTGGAAGATGGACCTGGAGGTCGGGGAGAACTCCAACACCGACTTCGGCAACCCGGACATCGTCCAGTACGCCCGCAGCTTCGGCGCGAAGGGCTACCACATCGAGTCCGCCGGGGATTTGCTGCCGACGCTCCGTGAGGCACTGGCGGACCCGGGCGTGTCGATCATCAACTGCCCGGTGGATTACGCCGAGAACATGAACCTCATCGAGCACCTCGGGCACCTCGACGCGGCACTCTGACCCGCCCGCGCGGCGCGGCCCGAACTCCCGTACGGGCCGCGCTGCCCGGGGTCTCTGTCACACCTCGCGCGGAGCGGGCCGCCCCGAGGGCCACCCCGGGCAGGACTGCGCAAAATGGTGACGTCGTGTGCTGTTCAGGCCTCGGTCGTATCTCCGCATACCCGACGAGGGGCAAGGACGTGCTCAGGCAGTGAGCAGCCCGGTGATCTCATCGGCGAGCTCGGGGCCGAGCGAGCCCCAGCCGTCCTTGTAGCCGTAGACGCTCGCCAGGGTGCGGGCGTCGTAGTCGCCGTTGAGGATGTCGATGTCGGTGGGGGTGATGAGCGAGGGGTGGGCGACGCCGACGGCGCCCGAGACCCTCAACAACTCCCTGCGCAGGGTGCGCAGGTAGCCCGCGGCCCGGATGGCCTTCGAGGGTGCGTCGATGCCGCGCGTCAGCCACGGGTTCTGGGTGGTGATGCCGGTGGGGCATGCGTCGGTGTGGCACTTCTGCGCCTGGATGCAGCCGATGGACAGCATCGCCTCACGGCCGACGTTGACCATGTCGACGCCGAGGGCGAACGCGACGACGGCGTTCTCGGGCAGGCCGAGCTTGCCCGAGCCGATGAAGGTGATGTCGTCGGTCAGCCCGCGCTCGGCGAACACGCTGTAGACGCGGGAGAAGCCCATGCGGAACGGCAGGGACACCGAGTCGGCGAAGATCAGGGGAGCAGCCCCGGTGCCGCCCTCGCCTCCGTCGACGGTCACGAAATCGACCCCTCGACCACCTCGCTCCATCAGGGTGGCGAGTTCCTCCCAGAAGCCCATTTCCCCGATGGCGCTCTTGATCCCGACGGGCAATCCGGTCTCCGTGGCGAGCAGTTCCACGAAGTCGAGCATCGAGTCCACGTCGTGGAACGCGGTGTGCCGCGACGGCGACGCGCAGTCCTTGCCCGCGGGGATGCCGCGGATCCCGGCGATCTCGTCGGTCACCTTCGCACCCGGCAACATGCCGCCGAGCCCCGGCTTCGCACCCTGCGACAGCTTGATCTCGATCGCCTTGACGGGCCCGCTCGCGACCACGGACTTGAGGTTGTCGAGGTTGAACGTCCCGTCCTCGTTGCGGCAGCCGAAGTACGACGTACCGAGCTGGAAGACGAGTTCCCCACCGTTGAGGTGGTAAGGCGACAGGCCGCCCTCGCCGGTGTTGTGCATCGTCCCGGCCAGCGCCGCGCCCTTGTTGAGTGCCGTGACGGCCGCGCCGGACAGCGAGCCGAAGCTCATCGCCGAGATGTTGACGACACTCGCCGGACGGAACGCCTTCGCGCGCCCTCGTGGTCCGCCGAGCACCTTTGCCGAGGGCAACGGCGCCTGCGCGTCGCGTAGATCGGGCAGCCGGCCGGCGAACGTGCGCTGCTTCACGTACGCGTGACCCTGCACATGCTCGACGTCGTTGTCGGTGCCGAACCCGAAGTAGTTGTTCTCCTCCTTCGCCGACGCGTAGATCCAGCTGCGCTGGTCACGGCTGAAGGGCCGTTCCTCGTCGTTGGACGTCACGACGTACTGCCGCAGCTCGGGGCCGATCTTCTCCAACAAGTACCTGGCGTGCCCCAGCACGGGAAAGTTCCTCAGCAGTGCGTGCTTCTTCTGCACGAGGTCGCGGGCGGCCACCAGCGCCAACGCTGTGGCGGCTGACGCGCCTATGTTCCGAGCACGCATGAAAGACGTTCCTCTCCCTGACCGGCCGAACCTCACCACGACCGGCTACCCCACGCCACCGAAATGTCACGGGAGCGCGGCGAAGGTTCTCCTCGCGCGGGTGGGGCCTACTGCGTGGCGCTGGCGAGTTTCGGCACCGCACGGGCCGCCGGCCTGCTCGCTGATTACCTGGATCGTTACCTGTGTCGGCCCGACCTGGCCTACGACCAGCCGACGGTCATGGGTGCCCTGGCGTACACCGACTTCGTCCTGCACGACGACCGGGCCAGCTTCCTCCTCCAGGAGGGCGGCCTGTGGCGGCAGTGGTTTCGGGACGCGCCCCACATGCACGGCGATGACGGCATCTCCACCTACTTAGGCGGCATCCGCCTTGCTTGCGCTGTCACCGACGAATGCGCCGACACCTGACGTCTGGCGTCGGGGCCGTGCTGAAGGGCGATGCTCCGGGGCAAGGGGTGCGGAGGGTGTGGCCGGTACCGGGGTGCGTCCGCCGGGGTGAAGAGGAAGGGGGACGGGATGAAGGGAGCGCTGTTTCTGTTGTTCGCGCCCGTGCTGATGCTTGCGCTGCGGGCGGTCTGCGCGGTGGCTGTCGTACGGCGGCAGAAACTGGTGGCCCCGTTCTCCAGGTACCGCTCCTTTCATGCCTTCGCTGTGGAGGTGACGCTGATCGTCGGGGTGCTGATGGCGAGGGCGTTCCCCAGTAGCCATTGCTGGGCCGCCTGCAAGCTGTCCCATCCGTACCGGCAACCCTGCACCCACCGCCCGAGGTCCTCGCCCTGGACCCGCAGCACCCCGGGCTCGGTGGGCAGGGTGCCACCGTGCTCCAAGTGGTGCTGCGCCAGCCTGAGGCAGCGTTGCCACCCCGCGTCCCAGGCCGGGCACCACCCAGGGTCGACCTCGTCCAGGGCCTCCCGCCGCTTCGAGGACAGCCCACTCGCCACCACTTCGTCATCGTCGGAGACCTCGATGCCCTGCTCTTCGAGCTCCTGGGGGCGGGCGTTGGTGAGCCGGGCGGCCGTCCGCAAATTCTTCGCCCAGGTCCCGGTGACGTACGCACGGGACCACCGCGGTCTCCTGCGGTGAACTGTGGGCCGGGACGGTCACCAGGTGTTCCTCGATCGCCTTGCCCGCCCCACATCGCCGCCAGGGAGGTGCACCCGGCGTCCAGCGCCCCCGCCAGGTGCACGGAACGTTCCTGCCCGGCTCATTGAGAGCCGCCCCCGACGGCGAGCCGTTGCGCGATCAGACGGCAGATCTGGGCGAGCGGTTCGGGCTCTGTCATGGAGCCGTGCGGGACCGCCACAGTGTGTGAGTCCACGGTGCCAGTGACCCACGGGTGCCATTGACTGCTGGCCGGCGACACACGGCCCGGCGCCGGAGCTGCGTCGAAGAACAGCAGGTCGCCCTCGAAGACGGACGGGGTGAACGTGTCCCTCACCTCGGCATAGTTGGCCAGTACCGACCTCAGCGCGGCGACGTTCCGCTCTGTCACGAAGGCCTCCGCGCAGGGCTCGTCCGGCATCCCCGCCATGACGCGCACGCCGTGGCCTGGCTCCTCGGGTGCGCCCGGCCCGCCTGGCCGACCGGCAGCTTCGAGCAGCAGGCTGTGGGCGTCGAGTACGACGTCGGAAGGGATCGGTGCGGACAGGGGCGTGGAGTCGAGCATGGCCAGCAGGCCTACGCGCGCGCCCTGTTCCTGGAGTCGCACCGCGACCGCGTGGGCCAGCGCACCGCCCAGGGACCACCCCATCAGGTGGTACGGGCCGTCCGGCTGGACAGAGCGGAGCTGCCCGACATATCCGTCGACCATCTCGATGAAGGTGGCGGGCAGCGAGTCGGACGGGGACAGACCGCGGGCCTGGAGGGCGTAGACAGGGCGGTCGGGGCCCAGTCGGCGGGGTACGCCTGCGTAGCACCAGCCCAGGCCGCCCCCCGGATGGAGGCAGAACAGCGGCGGCTTTCCGCCCTCGGTGCGCAGCGGCAACAGCGCGCCGAAGAGGTCGCGCTCGGGGGAGCTCCGCCTGGTCAGGTGCCGGGACAGTTCGGCCACCGTCGGCGCCGCGAAGATCGTACTGAGGGAGATGTCCCCGCCCAGTGCGGCGCGTGCGTGCCGGGCCAGCCTGGCCGCGGACAGGGAGTTGCCGCCGAGCGCGAAGAAGTCGTCGTCCGCCTTGACGCCGGGAAGGTCGAGGACCTCGGCGAAGAGAGCGGCGAGCTTGCTTTCGGTAACGCCTTCCACGGGGCGGCTGCTGCGCGGGGAGGGGACGTGGGCGTGCTGGGGCAGGGCAGACCGGTCGAGCTTTCCGTGCCGGGTGAGCGGGAGGGCGTCGAGCGCGACGAAGCGCGCGGGCCTCAGGTAGTCGGGCAGCCGCTGGGCCGCCCAGGCGCGCAGATCGTCGGGAAGCGGTGCCGTGTGCGGCACGAGAAAAGCAGTCAGGACCGGCTCACCGGCGTCGGGGCGGACCACCGTCACGGCGGCCTGCGCCACCGCCGGGTGGCGGGTGAGTTCGGCCTCGATTTCTTCGGGCTCGATCCGGCAGCCGCGCAACGTCATCTGGTGGTCGGTGCGGCCGAGGAACTTCAGCACGCCACCCTCTGTCCATCGCACCAGGTCACCGGTGCGGTACATGCGCTCCCCGGCCACGTCGAAGGGATCGGGCAGAAACCGCTCGGCGCTCAGGTCGGGCCGCCCCAGATAGCCCCGCGCGACCTGGGGGCCTGCCAGGTACAACTCACCCGGCGCACCGGGTGGCAGCAGGCGCTGCGCCTCGTCCAGGACGTAGGCCCGCACATGGTGTCCCGGCCGGCCGATCACCGGCTCCTCGCCCTGCTCGTCCAGGCGGCAGTAGACGGCGTCGACCGTGCACTCGGTGGGCCCGTAGTAGTTGTACGAGACAGTGCCGGGCTGTGCCCGCAGCGTCCGCCACAGCTTCGCGTCCAGTGGCTCGCCGCCCACCATCAGCAGGGCGGGCCGCCGACGCCCGTCGTCGAGGAGCCCGCAGGCGATGAGCTGGTGCAGAAAGGAGGGGGTGACATCGAGGAAATCGATGCCGTGCGCGTCCGCATAGGCGCACAGAGCGTCGGGGTCCTTGCGCACCTGGTCGTCGATGACATGCACCTCCTGGCCGGCGGCGAGGAACAGCGGGCCCTCCCAGGACGTGTCGAAGGTGAACGCGGCCGTCAGCGCGGCGCGCAGCCGACGTCCGGCCCGGCCGACCGCGGGCGCGATGAGTTCGCGTTCGTGGTCGAAAAACAGGTGGGTGAGGCTGCGATGTTCGACCACCACACCCTTGGGCATCCCGCTGGAGCCCGACGTGTAGCTCACATACGCCGGATGGTGAGGCAGCAGCGGTGCAACGCGCTCGTCGTCGCCGACATCGTTGGCGGCCAGTTCCTCCAGCGCGCCGACGGTGTCCGCCGCGTCGGTCCGCACCACCGGACAGCTGACGAGAGCTGCCCCCGTGGCGCCTGCCGTGAGCACACACACCGGACGGGTCTCCCGCAGGATGTGGTCGATGCGGTCGGCGGGATGGCCGGGATCAAGCGGCACACAACAGGCTCCCGCTTTCAGCACGGCGAGCACCGCGACGGGGTAGCCGCCGGTGCGCGGCAGCGCCAGTGCGACATGGCTTCCAGGCCCCGCACCGCGCGCGACGAGCAACCGTGCCAACCGGTTGGCACGTGCGTTCAGTTCGTCGTACGTCAGTGCTCCGGTGCTGTCGACCACGGCGAGAGAGCCGGGGATGCGCCGGGCCTGCCGCTCGATCAGTTCCGGCAGCGGCGTCGCGGGAACGTCGGGGACGGCGCCCCGCGAGAGGGCCGCCAACCGGGTGTGCTCGTCCTGGGTCAGCAGGCCGAGCGAGGCGACCGACGTCTCGGGGTCGGCGGCCGCCAGGCTCTCCAGCAACGCCATGAACCGCCGGTGGTGGGCACGTACCTCAGCGGGGCGGTAGTCCTCCCGGTCGGCGTTGAAATCGACGCGCAGCGACTTGTCACCGGCCCGCTCGTAGACGTTGACGGCCATTCCCTCACAAGGGCCGTTGGACAGGTTGTGCAGCCGCGCGGAACACCGGCCGAAGGCCAGCACCGGCTCGTCGTACCCCATGATGTTGATACCCCAGTCGCTCAGGTAGCCCCCCGGTTTCCGGGCGCCGAGGTCCCGCACGAGGTGACCGGCAGGGAACCGCTGGTGCCGCAGCAGCCCGCGGGCCTGGCGCGCGGTCTCCCTGATCAGCTCACGCAGGTTGAGACCGGTCCCGCAGCGCACGGTCAGCGGCAGCACGTTGGCCAGCATGGCCGGCACCGCGCGGGCCACCGCGCCGGAGCGACCGGTGACGGTCAGATCGAGAGTGACCTGCTCACGGCCCGCCAACCGGTGCACGTACAGCACCAGTGCGGCCATGGCGACAGAGGGCAGACCGGTCCTGGCCTGGCGCGCCAGGAGCCGCAGGCCTTCGGCCGCCGCCGAGTCAAGGTGCCCCGTCTCACGCAGCGGCAAGTTGGTCAGGGGCTTGAGCCGGGCCGCCGGCCCCGGCGCGGGGCTCCGCTCACGCAGCTGCTCCGCCCAGTACGCGCGGTCCTCCTCCCAGCGGGGCGAGGCACGGTACTTCTCCTCGTCGGCGAGCAGATCCGCCAGGGCAGGCCAGGACGCGGGCGGCGCGGCGCGGCCTGCCTCCAGGCAGGTGTAGATCTCCGCGAGGCGCCGGACGAAGAGGGAGAACCCGTAGCCGTCCAGGGCGATGTGGTGGACGCTGATGTACAGCAGGTGGCACTCGTCGTCGGTGCGCAGCAGGGCACAGGAAATCGGCGCCTGCTGCGTCACGTCGAGCGGCCGAGTCAGTTCGGCGTTCATCCACGCGTGGGCCTCGGCCGGCGGGTCGGGCGCATCGCGGAGATCGATCGTGGTGAGTGGGCAGGTCAGGCCCTCGGTCAGCAACTGCCACGGCTGGCCCTGATCGTCCGCCTTGAAGCAGACCTGCAGCGCGTCGGTGTCGCGGACCGCACGGCTCAGCGCGTCCTTGAGCGCCCCTTCATCGAGCTGTCCATCGAGCACCACGCACTCCGCCGCCCACCCGCTGGGACTCGCCGCGTCCAGCTGCTGGTACAGCCACATCCCAACCTGGGACGCCGTGAGAGGCAGCCTGCGGTTCTCACTCCCACTACCGATCCTGCTGTTCATGGTCACTTACTCCTGCCGAAAGCACCTCGTGCATGGGACGTAAAGTCCAACGAGCGCTCCCTGAACGGCGTACCGGCTGTGAGCGGACCATTGAGTGGGCGTTCTGTGGCGATTCGTGTTGAGCAGGTATGGGACTGCGTCGGTGCTCAGCCCGCCCCGGTTCCGGGCGAGTACAGTGTCGGGCCGGATGGGGTGAACAGGCCGGGTTCGGGCTCGGTGAGGATGTCGCGGTCGACCAAGCGCTTCAGCGAGGCGCGGACGCTCTCGGTGTGCCGCGGCTCGGTGCCGGTGCCCAGGATTTCGCAGATTTCCTTGGCGCGGAGTCCGTGCCCGGCCTGTGCGAAGGCGGCAAGACCTCACGCTAGCCGGGCGGCAGTGGTTCGGGCGGCTCGATGCCGTCCTCGGCGGCCAGTTCCAGCATCGTGGTGCGGGTGATGTCCAGGCATTCCAGGGTGCGTTCGGCGGCGGCGAGTTGCTCGGGTGAGGAGCGTGATCTGCTCACGCAGCTGTTCAGCCGTTTCGCGCGCCTGGGTCGGTTCTCGTCCGGTGATTCGGGGGGCCTGTCAGACCAGAGAGGGCTGCCGGTCACAGCAGTTCGCTGATGCCCCAGGGGCCGCAGATGTCGTTGAGCCACCGGTCCGGCAACTCCCCGTCCCACCGCGTTGCCAGCGCATAGCGGGCCGCAGACAACCGCTCCAACGCGATCAGCGACACCGGGTGCGCGAGCAGTTCGTGCCACCCGTGCTGGCCGTGCCGCGCGATCGCCGACTGCGGCCCGTAGTCCGCATACAACCGCACCAGCCGATCCCGGTACCGGTGCACGAACTCCTCCAACTGGCCCGGGTACACCTCCCGCTGCCCTGGCGGGATCACCGACCACAGGACGGGCAGGACCTCCTCGCTCATGCCGTCGTCGAGGCGCGCGTGGACCGCGAACCGTGCGTACGACCGCACCGCGACCGCCAGCACCGCATCGGCATCGCCCTCCCGCACGTCCTCCGCCGCCCGATCCACCAGCCCGCTGCTGTACCCGTCCCTGCTCACTCCGCGCTCCTCCTGGCCGTGCCCGCCTTCCACCGCATCCCCAACGCGTCCAGTTCGGCCCGGCGTTCGCCGGTGAGTTTGTCGGCACGCTTCCGAAGGCTGTCCAAGACCATCCTCAACTTCACCTCCTCCACCTCAAGATCGTCAGTGCCTCGATGAGCGCACGTGGGACTGCCCCACGGAAGGGCTCTTCCGTGGGGCAGTCCCGTTGTGGCGGCGGCACATTGCCGAGGGGCGCCGCCGTTGCCGTTGGCCGTACCGTGTCCGGTTGCGTGGGCCTGCACTTGGACACGGTGTGGGGGTCAGCGGGCGACGGTGCCGGGTCCGTTGAACGTGGTCCAGGGGTACCAGGAGCCGTTGGGTGCGCTCTGCCTGCGTTCGCTGACGGTTCCGTCGGTCTGGGTGGCGAAGACGCTCAGGATGCCGTTGGTGTGTGCGGCCACCGACAGGTGCGCGGTGTCCTTGGTGGTGGAGAAGGACGCGGGCGTGTTCCAGGCGCCGTTGGCGGCGGTCTGCGTGCGCTGGGTGATGTTGCCGTCGGTGCCCAGGAGGAAGACGTCCAGGCGGCCGTTGGCCTGCCGGGCCAGGGCGAGGGAGTCGGTGGTCCCGGCTTCGGCGGTGCGGGTCCAGCCGGCCCAGGCCGAGTTGGTCTTCTGCTCACTGCGCTGCATGACACCGCCGTTGGACTGACGCATCATCACCACCAGGCGGCCGTCCTGCTCGTTGGCCGTGGCAAGCCCGCTCGTGTGGCGCTTCGGCGTGCCGGTGGACATGGACTTGGCATCGGCGAAACTCACCCAGTCCTTCCACGCCGACCCCGGGGCGCTCTCGGTCTTCTCCATGACGCCGCCGTTGGTCTGCTGCATGAAGACGCTCAGACGGCCATCGGCGTGCGCGCCGATCTGGATGTCGTTGGCCCAGCCCGGCTCGGCGAAGCGTTCCCACTTGCTCCATGCGCCGGCGGGCTTGGTCTCGTAGCGGCGCATGATGCCGCCGTTGGTCTGCAGCATGAACACGTTCAGGCGGCCGAGCTGGTCACGGGCGACCTTTGCACTGCGGGTGAGCCCGCGTCGGCGAAGCGCTCCCAGTCGCTCCAGGTGCCGCCGGTGTAGCGGCGCATGACCCCGTCGTTGGTCTGCACCATGAAGATGTTCGGGCGGCCGGTGCCGTCGACGGTGGCGATGACCTCGTTCGCGGAGTTCGGGCCCAGGACGTTCTTCACCCCGCTCCACGGCCCGTTGGTGCCTTCCTCGTAGCGGGCGCGGTGACCGAGCCGTCCGGGCCGACGGTGTAGGTCTCCATGGTGCCGTTGGCGTGCAGCACCGAGGCCGGGTTGCCGATACCGCCGCGGAAGGTGGTGGCCTTGCCGGTGGCCGGGCCCGGGTTCACCGCCAGGTAGCGGTCACGGTCCCGCACTACCTCGATCCACTGGACGATGTCATCCGTCCGGCTCTGCAGGGCGTTGTTGCGGGTCTCCGCAGCGTCCACGCCCAGGCAACCACTCTGCTAGGAACGGCTGTTGACGGCGAGCAGCTCGTGCCCGGCCCCCTTCGGCCGCAGCAGCGGACCACCGGTGTCACCCTTGCAGACCGCATCAGAGGCGGTCTTCCCGGTGGAGTTCAGCGAGGCACCCTCGACCGAGTTCACGGTGAACGCGGAGGTGTGCAGCTTGTTGGGCACCCACTCCGTCTTGGTACGCCCGTACCCGGCGACCGTGACCGACTCACCCGATACGGGGGCAGCCGTTGCGAGAGCGACGGGCGTGATCCCGGTGACGGGCTTGGCCAGCCGCGCCATGACGACGTCGCGGCCCTTGTACGGGACCAGCTCGACGACTTCCTGGACCTGCCCACCGGTGGTGCTGAAGTCGGCCCGGCCGATGGTGGTCATCGTTTTCAGTTTGGGCTTGCCCGCCGTGACTGTAGCGGGCTGGTCGGGATTATCGGCGAAGCAGCTGGCGGCGGTGGTCACCCACTGGTCGCCCACCAAGGCGCCAGTGCCGCTGCGGCTAGTGTCGCCGATGACGAGCTTCGCCGCGAAGGCGAAACCGGCGCCGACTTCATCGCCGGTGGTGGCGCCCGCAGGGCCAGCCGTGATCAGGCCCGCAGCGAGCGCGGTGGTGCAAAGTCCTGTGGTCCACGCGGTACGCGAACTCTTTCCAGACATGAGGTGACGACCCTTCAGGGGTGGGCCGAAGTGCGGATGGAGGCCAGAGGGCTCGATCGTGAAGTGCAGTAGCACAGGAGAATGCCCGTGATCGGCTGTGATTCGACCGGACAGGGCTATCTGGCAGTCATACGGCCGAGGCGCAAGAGCTGCTTGCGCTCTATCGGATTTGCTGTGTTGCCCGCAGTGGTGGCAGGAGGATCCCGAGTCATTCGAACCCCGTGCCAATTCCGGCGGCGCAGCCGCCGCATGACGGCGGAACTTCAACGGATTGCATGCGGATTCCTGCTCCTCGGAAGCGCCGGAATCCGACCGGAAGCCCTACTTGCCAGCGATGATCTCTACCAGAGTGTGATCGCGCCCGGCCGGATCGGTGGTTTCACCCACCCCCTGCCACTTGTTCTTGGCGATCTCGTACGACTTCGTTTCGTCGCCGGCGGTCATCTCCAGATGCGCGGTGTGATCCTTCGTCCGCACACCGGCCACACCAGTGACTTCCAAGCTCAAATAGCCCTTGGTGCCGGTGACGCGGAAACAGAAGTCGTCGCGGTCACGGCCGAGGAAGGTCAACAGGTCCGGCGAACTGCCGCATTCGGCGAGGGTGATGTGGCCGTCACCGCGCTTCAGTATCAGTCCCTCCTCCTTCAGGATCTTTTCAGCGTCAGGTAGGAGAAGTCCTCGACCGCGTACGGCATTTGCCCGGTGGCCTTTGCCGCGGGGGCGGCTGACGGGGTGCTCGAACCGGCTGCGTGGGCGACCCCCGCGAGCAGCAGTGTGCCCCCGGCCAAGGTGCGGGCCAGAGGCGCGAGCTCGGGGAAGCGCACGGTCACATCGACGGGGCGAGGCGGAGTAGTACGGACCATGCTCGCGAGGCTATATCCCGGCGACCTTGGTCACTGTGGGAGCGAGCGAGACCGCACACCCCGTCGAGGTCAAAACCCAAGCTGAGATTACGGGCTCTTGGTGGGCGATCGCCCTATGCCCTTGTGCGGGCCGTCCTGGCCCCCGGGCGCCAGAGGCTCACGGGGACGGTTCGGGGGCGCCGGTGTCGGGTGAAGTCGTTGTCTCGTGTCGGTCGATCAGGGCGGCGAAGGCGTCGAGGACGCGTTGCAGGCCGAAGGAGTAGGCGTGGGCGGGGTCGTAGGCGCTGTTGTGCGCGGCGCCGGCGGCTGCTCCGACGCGGACGGCGGTGGGGTAGGCGTTCTCGTCGAGGACCCGGGTGAGGAGGGGGGCGTTCAGCTCCCACCACTGCTGGTCGTTCAGGGCGCTGTCGTGCTGTGCGGCGCGGGCGTCGGCGTCGGCGCGGGCGCATGCCTGCACGAAGGTGAGCAGGTAGGTCAGGCAGTTGTCCATCTCGACGTCGCTGAGACCGAGGCCGTCGAGTCCGGACAGTTCGTGCTCGTACTTCGACATCTGTCCCGGCCCCAGCGGAGGCCTGACGGTGGAGACGGCTGCGGCCCATGGGTGGCGGTCGAAGAGGGCCTTGTTCTCCTCGGCGATGGCGGTGACGCGTTGGCGCCAGGGCTGTCCGGTGGTGTCGGTGCGGGGCATGCGGGCGTAGGCGGCGTCGAGCATGAGGTCGAGGAGCTCGGCTTTGCCGGGGACGTAGGTGTACAGGGTCATCGGTACGACGCCGAGTTCCTTGGCCATCCGGCGCATGGTCAGCGCTTCCAGGCCTTCGGCGTCTGCGACGGCGGTGGCGGTCTCGACCACCGCGTCGATGCTCAGCCCCCGTCGCGGCCCTCGGCGGCGGTCGGAGGAGGAGTCACGCCACAGCAGTTGCAGGGTGTGGGCCGGGTCGCCCGAGCTGGTTCGTTCCGTTGGCACGGGTTGTCCTCTCGCATTCTTACTCTGTACGGTGTACATTGTACTGCGTACAGAGAACTTGCTCGCTGCGGTCTCCCGGAGGATTCTTCATGAAGGTCACCTCTAGTGCTGTGTCGCTCAACGTCAACGATGTCCGTGCATCCAGCACCTTCCTTATTGACCACTTCGGGTTCAGCGAGGAGATGGCGGCCGACGGCTTCGCGTCCCTGACACGCGACGACATCGGCATGAACGTCATCTTTCTGCGACGGGGGCTGGGCAGCCTCCCGGCCGATCAGCGTGACGAGCACGCCACAGGCCTCATCCTCGCCTTCGTTGTCGAGGACCTCGAAGGCGAGCTGGCCCGCCTTCGCTCCGAAGGCGTCGCGATCACCATGCCGTTGACCGACGAGGAGTGGGGCGAGCGCGCCTTCCAGGTCCGGGACCCCAACGGCGTCATCGTCCAACTGGTTGACTGGAACGCACCCACCAGTCACTGAGACAAACCGCCGGCGCCGTCCGGGCCGGCGGTGCGGTCGCCTCGTACGCGCGAAGCGACCGCACCGTCGCCGGCCCCAGGCGGCCCTGGGCACACAGTGAGAGGGCCGGTGCGGACGGAGTTCGTGAACGACCGGGCTCCGTCCGCGCGACCCGCTGCCTGCCGAGCCGGTGACGCAAGGCCGTCCCTGGTTCCGGCTGGGGCCCCCGCGTGCGGCGAGCCGGCCCGCTGGGCGTCACCGGGCTGCCCTTCCGCTGGGACTTTCGCTTCACCGCCGGGGAACTGCCCGACCCAGCCTGGCAACAAGCCTGGCCGTCCTGCCCGGACAGGACGCCCGCACAGTTCGTAATCGCCCCCGCCTACCTGGTCGACAACCGCGTCTACGCCCATCAGTACCTGTACACGGGGAGGTTCTCGACCACACCCTGACCGCAGTACGGCAGGGCGCAGGCTCTCACGCAGGCGACGGCGTGTCCGATGCCGTGCGCGGGGCCGGCACTGCGGCAGCCGGCCCCGCGGCCGTGAGCGCTTGGTCGACGAACTCCCGCACCAGCACCGCAGCTTCCCTCACGGTGACGGTGGTTGACCACTGTTCCTGGTGCCAGGAGCAGGACAGGGCGAACCGGTACGCGCCGTGGCTGAGCTCGACATCCTCGACCCACGGTTCACGCCTGCATCGGCGAGAACCGATGACGTGGCGCTCAGATGCTTCCAGATGCATCCGGGCGAGTCCGGCGTGGTACCGGGCGGGCAGGGTGCGCCGCTCCCGGCAGCCGCGGCACTCCAGCAGGTGCAGCCCGGCTCCCTCCTTGTTCCGCAGGAAGGAGTGGGCGGTGCTCTTGTCTTCGTAGGTGTTGCAGCTGGTGCACAGCGGGCCTTCTCCGAACTACCGGGGCGTCCCGTGATCTGGCGACGGGACGATCAGGCCCGAGAGGAAGGGCCGGAGAACGGCTGTGAACGGCGCGGGTGTTAGTTTCCTGCCTGTGTTAAAACACCAGGATGAGACCAGGGCGGCCTACGACGGGGTCGTCGAGCTCTATGCGTCGATGTTCACTAGTCGGTTGGAGACGCAGCCGTTCGCGCGGAACATGATCGGCACCTTCGCCGAACTGGTGCGCGCTTCGGGGAACCTGCGGGTAGCCGACGTCGGGTGCGGACCCGGTCATCTGACAGCCATGCTGCACGACTTGGGGCTGGACGCCTTCGGGCTCGATCTCTCCCCGGCCATGGTCGACCACGCTCGGCGGGCCGAGCCGGCGCTGCGGTTCGACGAAGCGCGCATGGAGGCCTTGCCGGTCGAGGACGGCGCGCTCGGCGGGGTGCTGGCCCACTACTCGATGATCCATACCCCACCTGGAGAATTGCCCGCACTGCTCGCTGAGCAGGTGCGTGTCCTGGCACCAGGGGGTCTGCTCCTGGTGTCCTTCTTCGGGACGGAGGGGCCGGAACCGGTCCGCTTCGACCACAAGGTGGCGCCCGCTTATAGCTGGCCGGCGGAGCAGTTTGCCGAGTTGCTGGCCGGTGCCGGCCTTGTCACGGTGGCTCGGTTGCTCCACGACCCAGCGTCCGAGCGTGGCTTCCTCGACATCCACTTTCTGGCCCGCCGCCCGTAGAGCGTGCCCGTGGCCTGGGTCGGGGTGGTGTAGATCATCCGGGTGGAAGAAGCTCGTCCGCGCCGCCGCGTTCTGTGCCGACGTCCGGGTGATGGCCTGCTGGGCCCGCCCGTTCAGGGCGTGCGCCTGCTCGGTCAGTTCCCCTTCGAGTTCCACTTCCACCACGGTGCCACGACGTCGAGGGGCGGGAGCTACCTCACGTGCACCTGTCCCAAGGAGCGCTGCGGCGGCAGGGGTCCGAGCGGAACGGCCTTCTTGTTCGTGGTGTCCTTGGGATAGACGTGCGCGATCACACCCAAGCTGACGTAGCCCTGCTTCTTGAACTGGTCGTGCTCGTCCACGCTGGTCGTGTAGATGTAGTCGACCCCCTGGGCCTTGAAGAGCCCATAGAGCGGGACAGTCGACGCGGCTGGCGCGTCGGCCGACACCGGGGCGGTGCCGGACAGCAGGGACAGAGCCGCCGCGACACCCAGGGCGAGGGGCACCCCTCCTGGTGTGCCGCGAGGCGGACCGCGAACGTATACGCGTCGTTGATGGGACGTCAGAGTGCATGCCAGTTCCACAAGCAGATGCCCGACGGGCGCTTCCTCTGTGCCGCGGGGGACACAGCGTGCCGCCGCGACCAGAGGATGTACGGACAGGCGTGGCCCGTCCCGGCATGGGGTTCGGATGATCGGCGCTCGCCGGTACCCCCCCAGCCTCGCGGAATCTGGTCACGCAGCGATATCCGTATGTGCTGAGCAGATTTTTGTCTGCCCTCACGTATTCATCAGCCTCGGTCGCCCGGCAGATCTCGGCTCCTTGTCGAGCCTGGCTCCTCATGCCCTGAGCCGCAGCGGACTCAAGTTCGGACTTGCAAGGTGACATGGATGCCTTGGGGTCCGGAGGGGCAGCGGCCGGGCCCGGGAGTCCACGTATACCGCCCGTTGCACGTTCGTTGAACGAGCCGACCAAGGTGGCTATTACCGCAACGCCGGCCGGGTCCGCCGTTCGTGCTCGTCGTTCGGTGACGAGGCCGGTGGGCGCTGTTCACGGTTTGTGATGTGCGGGTCGCCAAGCGCGCGTCTCGGCACGTCCAAGTTCTTGACTCTCGATCTTCCGATCCCTGATCTCTGCGGAGTTGTCCATGATGCCCTCTTACCATTCCCGCACCGAGGCGCAGTCGGGTGCCAGGCCGACTGTCGTGCTCGTCCACGGCGCTTTCGCCGACGCATCGAGCTGGCACGCCACCGTCACGCGACTGCGTGGTGCCGGATACTCCGTGCTGGCTCCCGCCAACCCGCTGCGCGGCCTCACCTACGACACGGCCTACCTGCACGGCCTGCTCCGGTCCGTCGAAGGGCCGAAGATCGTGGTGGGCCACTCCTACGGTGGTGCCGTCATCACCAGCGCCTCGTAGATGCCCCCGACGTCCGGGCCCTGGTGTACATCGCCGCGTTCATCCCGCAGGAGGGGGAGACCCTGGGCGCGTTGATGCAGCAGCACCCGGATCCTTCGATTCCGCCGCTGCCGCAGCAGACCTTCACGTATACCCGGCCCGACGGAACCACCGGGACCGACGTCTTCCTCGACCCGGCACGGTTCCGTGTGTCCTTCGCCGCGGACGTGTCAGTGGAGGAGGCCGCGGCGATGGCTGTTCTCCAGCGGTCCGTGTCCGTCGATGCGTTCGCGGTGCCCACGCAACGGGCAGCGTGGCGTGACGTGCCCTCCTGGGCCCTTGTCGCCACCGAGGACCAGGCCATCGGGGCGCCCCTGGAGCGCTTCATGGCCGAGAGGGCCGGTACCCGGATCACCGAGGTGGCCGCGTCGCACGCCGTCATGGTCAGCAATCCGGACGCGGTGAGCGACATCGTCGGGCAGGCGGACCTGGCCACCCGAGGATGCCGGGGGCGGGACGACGCATCACTCGGCCCACCATCACACGGATTTCCCACATCCTTCGCACCCTCACGAAAGGCATGAGTCATGTCCCGGACAACACCTCTTCGTTCCGACCGTGCCGTCGGCCCCTCCAAGCGCGCCGCCGAACGTTCTCTTCCTGTGGAGGCGGCAGGCGGGGTCTACCGCGGGATTACGGAGATCGGCGACCCGGTACTCCACCGGCGCTGCGCGGACGTTACGGAGTTCGGCACGCCGGAGTTGGCGCAGCTGCTGCGGGACATGTTCTTCACGATGCATGTGGCACCCGGCGTCGGTCTGGCCGCCAATCAGGTGGGTGTCGACCTGCGGTTGTTCGTCTACGACTGTCCCGGCGAGCGGGGCGAGCGCCATATCGGCCACGTCCTCAATCCAGAACTCCGCGTCATTGAGGGCCAGGAGCGGATCAACCGTGCGGAAGGGTGCCTCTCGGTTCCCGGTGCGGGCCACGAGCTGACCCGGCCCGCCGAGGTCATCGTGTGCGGCCAGGACTGGCAGGGCAGCCCCATCACGGTGTCGGGCACCGGCTTCTTCGCCTGCTGCCTCCAGCACGAGACCGATCACACCGACGGAACTCTGTACGTCGACCGGCTCACGCCCGAGGAACGGCACAGGGCCCTGGCACAGAGGGACGGAAAGCGCACTGCGGTGCTCGCCGAGCGAGCCGAGCGGGCTCGCTTTCTCGCATCCCCGGGCGCGCGTGCCGGAAGTCCGGACGGCCGTGCGCACCCGCCGCACCAGTCTTTGACGTGACGCCGTGCGTGCCTGCCCGCCGACCACCAGCCACGCCCCCACCCGGCAACGCCGGACGAAACGGAAACCGCACCACCATGCCGCAAGATCCCATCCAACCCCCAAGAACGTACGCAGGCACGGAAGGCCTCACCCCCGGGCCACTCACTCCGCGGCAAGCACGTAGCCACTGGCCACGTGCCACCTCTCCCACCGTGCTCCTGCTCACCTGCGTAATCCTCCACGGCCTTGCCGTATGGACATCCCTCGGCCAGGGGGCGGAGAACGCGCTGGTGCGCGGATACGCCGACGGCGCGTGGATTGCCGTGCCGTCCCAGACCTGGGGCCCACCACCCTTCACGCACGCCGAGGCCACACTCGTGGTGGGCGCGACCTTGATCATCCTGGTGGCAGGGCTGCGCCGACGCGTGAGGGAAGGCTGCGCGGCCCTCGCAACGGTGGCGTGCACCCTCGGTGTCACTGAACTCCTCAGCAGGTACGTCCTCGTCCGCCCCGACCTGGTCGACGCGCCGCAACCGTTGATCGCACCGAGCTTCCCCAGCGGACACGTCGCCATCGGCGCAGGGCTGACCCTGGGCTGGTCCCTCGTCGCCGCCCCCCGCCTGCGCCCCTACGTCATCACTGCCGGAGCGCTGTGGACGGCGGTCATCGCCGGCGGAGTGCAGTCGCTCTACTGGCACCGGCCCAGTGACGTCCTCGGCGCCACCCTTGTCGCCTGTGCCTGCTACGGCCTAGCCGTGCGCTTCCTGCAGGTTTCCCCCGAGCCCACAGCCACTCGGGCGTGCGCTCCGTTCCTGCCGGCCGTCGCTGCCGTCGGGGCCGTACTGGCGAGCGCGCGCGACGACGGGCCGGCGCGCCCGCTGGTGTTCGCCGCGGCGGCCTTCGGCTGCGCGGTGATCCTCCAGCTGACCGCCTCCCGCCGGCCCCTCGCTCCTGCGAGGCCACGGTGAAAGTGCCGCAGGGCAGGACCTAAGCGCCGCGCAGCTCGCGCGCCGCGGTGTAGGCCGCGCTGCGGTCCTTCGACAACTGGTCCTGCGGCGCCGCCATCCCCTGGGGCAGCCGCAACGGGTCGAACGAAGGTTCCTCGGACGGGACGTGCGGCGCGGTGAGGGTGAGGACGCCCAGCGCAATCCGTTCCGTGCCCGTCCACAGCCGGGTCGGATCGTGCAGGCCGTGCACCTCGTCCTCGGGGCCCGGTAGCTGCGCCGTCAGCTCAAATGCGACGGGCAGCCGTTCGGCGAGGTCCCCGGTGAGGTAATCGGACGGCAGGGCTCGTGTCTCGGCCGGGTCCAGGAACGGCAGCGGCCGCTCGGGCCGCAGACTCAGACGTACCCACCGTGTGGTGCCCGTGGTGTCCACCAGACCGAAGGCGTGCACCGCGTGGTACGTCACCCCCGTGAAGCTCGGTACGGGCTTGGCCTGCGCGGCGAAGCCCAGTGCGGCAGCGGCCTCGGGGTGGTCACGGAGGAACGCGGGCATGGCCTGCGGGTCGTCGGACCGGCCGGCCCGGAGGAAGGCGACCAAGTCCGGCCCGGTCCGGACGAAGAACACCGGCAGCGTGAAGGCGACGAGGTCCAGATCCCCGATGCGTACCGCCAGGCCCTGGTCGCCGGGATCGCCGTCGTGTCCGCCGGAGCCGCCCAACGTGGTGGAGAAGCGGGCCGTCACCGGTGTACGGGGCGAAGCGAAGACCGGCGCCGTACTGAATTCACAGGCCCGGGAGTACGGGGCGAATTCGCCCCGTGCCCAGGTGCCGCGGGCGTGCAGCAGCCGCTGTCCGGGGGCCGCACCGGTGGCGGCGGCCAATTGGTTTACGAAGGGAGTACCTGTGTCCTGCGTTTCGTCGCTCATGGCGAGAACCGTAGGAACAGGGCTTTGTCCGGCGCATCGGTCACCGTACCGGTCGCGTCCCAGCACACAACGATGTTGTACGGATGGCGAGAAATGATCCTCTTTGGTCGTGGCAAGGAAAAGACGGAGCTGGAGGGCGTCCTGCACGGAGCGCGCAAGGGTGCGGGCGCGGCGCTGATGCTCTGGGGAGGCCCCGGCATCGGCAAGACCGCATTGCTGGAGCACACGGTCGCCGTCGCGGCCGACTTCACCGTACTAAGCTGCCGAGGCACCCGTATGGAGTCCGGACTGGCCTTCGCCGCGCTGCACGAGCTGCTCTGGCCCGCCGCCGACCGGATCGACGCCCTGCCCGCGCCGCAGGCCGCCGCGCTGCACGCGGCCCTCGGGCACAGCGGTGCGGTCGCGGACCGGTTCCTCATCGGGGTGGCCACCCTCACGCTGCTGTCCGAACTCGCCGGAGAGAAACCCGTGTTGATCACCGTGGACGACGCGGAGCTCCTCGACGAGCCGACCGCCGAGTGCCTGGCTTTCGTCGTACGCCGACTGCGCACCGAGCCCGTCGCCCTGGTCCTCGCGGGGCACGGCGATCCGGCGGCCGACGGACGCTGGGAGCTGCTGACCGGCCTGGAGGTCACCGCTCTGTCCGACGCCGAAGCCGGCGAACTCATACGCCACGAAAGGCCCGGGGCGAGCGAGCAGGACGTGCACCGCACGGTGCGGCTGGCGGCCGGAAACCCCCTGGCACTCCGCGAGTTGCCGTTCGCGGCGGAGGGAATCGGAGAGCCGCGCGACGCGATGGAACCCGTACCCGTCGGGCCCCGACTGCGGCGCGCCTTCGGCGCCCGTACTGCACTGCTGTCGGCCTGTACGCAGACGGTGCTGCTGGTCGCGGCGGCCGAGGACAGGGGCAACCACCGCACGGTGCGCGAAGCCGCGGCCCTGCTCGGGGCCGGCCCGGCCGCCTGGGACGAGGCCCTGCGTTCCGGCCTCCTGCACGTCTTTGACGGGCACGTACGGTTCCGTACGCCGCTGCTGGCCGCCGTCGTCTACGAGGAGGCGCCATTCACGCGGCGGCAGCCTGTCCACCGCGCGCTGGCGCAGGTCCTCCAGGGTGCGGACGGCACCGACTTGCGGGCCTGGCACCTGGCCGCGGCGGCCGACACCGCCGACGAGGAAGTGGCCGCGCTCCTGGAGCGCTGCGCGCGCAACGGCTGGACCCGGGGCGGTTACGCGTCGGCGGCACGGGCACTGTGCCGCGCGGCCGAGCTGTCGCCCGTACCGGCGGACGCGGCCCGGCGGTACGCGCTGGGGGCGCTGGCCACTTGGGGGGACGGGCAGGTCGGTGCGGCCCGTGCCCTGCTCGACCTCGCCGACCGGCTCTCTGACACCGAAACGGTGGTCCGGGAGAGCGAGGGGCTGCGCGGGATCATCGAGTTCGCGCACGGCGACCAGGAACAGGCGCACCGGCTCCTGCTGAACGCCACTCACCTGGTCCAGGACCCGCAGAAGGCAGTGCAGTTGGCGTGCCTGGCGGTACGGGCAGGCTGGTCCGGCGGCTTTGCCGACCGCCAGGCCGAGGCACTGCACCGGCTGGACGAACTGGCCTACGACACGGAGCTCGCCGACGCCCGAATCCTCCCCCTGATCAGGGCGTGGTGGGGCCAAGGCGAGGACATCGGCAAACCGAATCGTGCCGACGAGGCCCTCGCGCGGCTCGCCCGGGTGTCCTGGCAGCTGATCCCGCCCGCCCCGCTGGCGGTGGCGTGGGGTGTCGAACAACCCCTGGCCCGCTTGTACGCGGGCGAGTTGGAGGTACTGCGCCGGGCCGGGGAGACCAGCCCCCTGGTGCTGACCGTCCCCCAGACGTCGACGATCGACATCGTGCGGGGGCGGTGGGCCGAGGCCGAGGCCAACGCCGCGGACACGCTGCGGACGGCCGAGGAGATCGGCGCCGACCACGCGGCCTCCCAGTGCCGCAACACCCTCGCCTGGCTGGCCGCTATGCGCGGCGACGAGCCTACGGTTGCCGAACTCTCCGCCAAGACGCTGGAGTTGTCGGTACCGCGCGGAGTGCACGCACTGACGGCCGCCGCCTATTGGAACCGGGGCATGGTCGCCCTGTTCGCAGGACGCGCCCAGGAGGCACTGGCGACCCTGCTGCGGCTGGCCGAACCGGGGCACCGGGCGGCACACACCACGTTCGGGCTCCTCGCCGCCGCCGACACGATCGAGGCCGCCGTCGGCGCCGGCCGACCGGAACACGGCACGGACAGTCTGCGGCGCCTCCAGGACTGGGCGCAGCGTACCGGGGCGCCCTGGGCCGCGGCGGCGGCCTACCGGGGGGAGGCACTCCTGGCGGGCGGGGCCGCGGAGGAACTGTTCCTGCGGGCCCTGTCGGTTCCGGGCGGGGCGGACCACCCTTTCGCCCACGCGCGAACCCGCCTGCTCTACGGCGAGTGGCTACGGAGGGCCCGCCGGCGTACCGACGCTCGGGTGCAACTGGCCGAGGCGGCGGAGGTATTCCACCGGCTGGGCGCCGTTCCCCTGTTTGAACGCAGCCTGCGTGAGCAGGAGTTGACGGGGCAGCGGCTACGCTGCACAACACCGGACCGCGACGGCCGGGAGCCCGTGCTGACCCCGCAGGAACTGCGCGTCGCCAAGCTCGCCGCCGACGGCCTCACCAACCGGGAGATCGCCGCACACCTTTTGATCAGCCCACGGACCGTGGGCCACCACCTGTCCAACGTCTTCCCGAAGCTGGGCATTGTGGCGCGCGCGGAGCTGGCCCGGGTGGACTTCGACAACGGGCTGCGGCTGCTGAGCTGACCCGTACGCCGGTCCGGCCGGGTGCGGGAGACGTCCGGTGGCCGCCCACCGGCTCCGGAGGGCCGGCAGTGGCCCTTGACCGGGCCCGGGCTTCCGGCGGTGACCGATACGGTGACCGATTCCGCACCGGCCGGATATTCCTAGCGTGTTTCCCATGGACAACCACCCGCAGCAGCACGGCACCCGGCCCCCGCACACCCTCGTGGTAGGAGGCGGTTCGGCAGGAGCCGTGCTCGCCGCCCGCCTCAGTGAGGACCCCGACCGCCAGGTCCTCCTCCTGGAAGCGGGCCCCGCATACGCACCGGATGCCTATCCCGACGAGGTTGCGGACAGCCGCCTGCTCGGCGGCTCCACCGGCCACGACTGGGGCTACCTCTCAGAGCCGGGCCACATCGGCCATCCCGTCGCCGCCTACCGGGGCAAGGTCCTGGGCGGCAGCTCGGCGGTCAACGGCTCCGTCGCCGTGCGAGCACTGCCCTCCGACTTCGCCCGCTGGTCACGGCGCGGCCTCAAGGGCTGGTCGTACGAAGATCTCCTGACTTCGTACAAGGCGCTGGAGAGCACCGACGCCGGCCACGACGACCTGCACGGCCGCACCGGCCCGCTCCCCGTCCGCCAGCTCACCCGCGAGGACCTCAGCCCCATGGAACGCGCCTTCGTGGACGCGGCCCTGGCCGACGGAATCCGCCCGGTGGACGACTTCAACGGCACCGACCCCGAGGGCGTGGGCCCCTACCCGATGAACGTCCGCGAGGGCGTCCGGGTCAACACCGGCATGGCCTACCTGACCAAGGAGGTCCGGGCCCGGCCCAACCTGACCCTGCACGCCGACGTCCTCGTCGACCGTGTGACCTTCGACGACGGGCGAGCCACCGGTGTGATCCTCGCAGACGGCACCCGTGTGCCCGCCGGGGAGGTGATCCTCAGCGCGGGCACCTACGGCAGCGCAGCGATCCTGCTGCGCTCCGGCATCGGCCCTGCCGAGGACCTCGGCACCCTCGGCATCCCCCTCGTCGCGGACCTGCCCGTCGGCCTGCGCCTCCAGGACCACCCCTTCTACTACAACGCGTACGCCGCCCACCCCGCCCGCATCGGCGACCAGACCCCGGTGATCGGCGCCAAGGTGTGGACCGCCAGCTCCGAGGCCGCAGAGGGTGAACTGGACCTCCACCTCACCGCCACCCACCTCTTCGACCACAGCACCAGCCCCACCGGTGTCGGCTTCGTCATCGCGGTCGCACTGGTGGACCCCGCATCGCAGGGCACCCTGACCCTTGCCAGCCGGGACCCGCAGGACCCCCCGCGCATCGACCTCAACTTCCTCGCCGAGCCCGGCGACCGCCGACGGCTGACCGAGGGCATCAAGCTCGCCCGCCGCCTCGGCGCCACCCAGCCGCTGGCCGCTCTCGTCGAACGGGAGCTCAACCCGGGACCGCAGGCGACAAGCGACGCCGAACTGGAAGCCTCGATGCTCGCGACCCTGGACACCTACCACCACCCCACGTCGACAGCCCCGATGGGACCGGACGACGACCCGACGGCTGTCACCGACCGGCTCGGCGCAGTGCGCGGGGTGCCCGGGCTGCGTGTGGTCGACGCCTCGATCTTCCCGGACGTCCCGTCGGCCGCCACCAACCTGACCGTCATCGCGGCGGCCGAGCACATCGCCCGCCAGATCTGACCCGCTCAGCCCGCGGCTGGTGCAACCCAGTTCAACCCGTTTCGCCCAGTTCCAGTGAAGGAAGATCCGTAATGCAGCACGCCCGCAACTTCATCGACGGCCGGTGGACCGACTCCGCCAGGAAGACCCAGTCGCTGAACCCGTCCACAGGCAACGTTCTCGGCACCTTCGCCGACGCCGGAGCCACGGAGGCCGCCGCCGCCATCGCCGCCGCCCGCCGGGCCTTCGACACCACCGACTGGGCGCGCGACCGCAACCTGCGCGCCAGGGCCCTGTTCGAGATGGCCGACCGCCTAGAGGCGCGGCGCGAGGAATTCGTCACCCTGCTCGCCCGGGAGAACGGCAAGATCCTCAGCGAGGCCGCCTTCGAGATCGACCTCACCGTGCCCAAGCTGCGCTACTACGCCGCACTCGCCCTGAGCGACCACGGCAGTTCGGGGGAGGTCCGACCGGGCCTCTACTCCATGACGCTCCGTGAGGGCGCCGGCGTCGCCGCCGTCATCGCGCCGTGGAACTCTCCGGTTGTGCTCGCGGTACGCTCCTTCGCCCCCGCCCTGGCCGCCGGATGCACCGTAGTCATGAAGCTCCCCGGTCAGACCGGACTGGTCAACGGCCTGCTCAGCGAGGTGATCGCGCAGACCGAGAGCCTCCCGGCCGGAGTGATGAACGTCTTCACCGAGTCGGGCAACGACGGCGCGCCCCTGCTCATCACCTCCCCCGAGGTCGACGTCATCAGCTACACCGGCTCCACCGCGGTCGGCCGCCTCATCGCGGCGAACGCCGCCCCCACCCTCAAGGCACTCTCCCTGGAACTCGGCGGCAAGAGCCCCATGATCGTCTTCGACGACGCGGACCTCGACCTCGCCGTACCGGTCCTCACGAAGGCCATCACCACCTTCACCGGCCAGTTCTGCATGACCGGCAGCCGCATCCTGGTCCAGAGCGGCATCGCCGACGAGTTCCGCCGCCGGATGAGCGCCTCGCTGGCCTCCGTCAAGGTCGGCCCCGGCGACGATCCCACCAGCGAGATGGGCCCGCTGATCGACGAGCGCAACGCCCGACGCGTCGAGGACGTCGTCGCCGACGCCGCCTCCTACGCGAAACTCCTCGTACGAGGCAGGCGCGATGGCGCGTTCCTGCACCCGTCGCTGATCGAGGTCGAGGACCTTGCAGCGCCGATCGTGCAGCAGGAAGTCTTCGGCCCCGTCGCCACCTTCGAGGTCTTCGACACCGAGGCCGAGGCCGTCGTACGCGCCAACGCCACCGAGTTCGGCCTGGCCGCGTCCCTGTGGACCCGTGACGTCGACCGCCCGCTGCGCGTCGGACGCGAGATCCAGGCGGGCACGGTGTGGACCAACACCTGGGCCATCGTCCACGACATGTTCGAGGAGGGCGGCTTCAAACAGTCCGGCATGGGCCGGCTCAACGGCATGCGTGGGCTGGAGGAGTTCCAGGAGACCAAGCACTACGTCCACGCCGCCCCGCGTGCCTGACCGCTCCGCACCCGGATCCGGCGGATTCGGCGGATTCGGCGGGACGGTCCTTGCGGGCCGCGCAGACGTGACACTGGTGGCCGCGCGTACGGTCGAACCAGGCCACGAGCAAGCTTTTCAGGAGTGGGCGCGGGGAGTTCTGGCTGCGGCCTCCACCTCACCCGGCAACCTGGGCGGCGGCCTCTTCCACCCGGCCGAGGACTGCGCTCCCTGGATCTTCGTACACCGCTTCCGCGACCACGAGGCACTCCAGAAATGGACCGAGTCCCCGCAGCGCGCCGCCTGTTTCACCGCGTACGAGGGACACCGCCACGCCGAGGTCGCACGGACCGAACTGGACGGCCTGGAGGGGTGGTTCAGCAACCCGGGCAGACCGGCCGTCGTACCGCCCCGCTGGAAGACGGCGGTCGCCTCCGCCCTCGGGATCTTCCCGATCTCGCTGCTCGGCAGCGTGTTCCTCACACCTCACCTGACGGCGCTGCCCGAAGTCGCCCGCACGGCCGTGTTCGTCGCGCTGTTCAGCGTGCTGATGACGTACGTGGCGATGCCCGCCGTCACCCGAATCCTGCGCCGGTGGCTCAGCCCCGGCGCCCCCTCACCTCGCATCGGAAAGAGAATCACATGACCACGGCAATCATCGGAACCGGAAAGATCGGCGGTCGGCTCGCGGCCAACCTGGTCGCGGGCGGCGAACAGGTGCTCCTGGCCAACCGCGACCTCGCGGGCGCGCGGCATCTCGCCGACTCGCTGGGCGAGAGGGCGACCGCGGTCACGGTCGACCAGGCCATCCAGCAGGCGGATGTGATCGTCCTGTCTGTCTGGCTGGATGCGGCGAAGGAACTTCTCGCCCAGTACGGCGACAGGCTGGCGGGCAAGATCCTCGTCGACCCCTCCAACCCGATCTCCCCGGACGGCAACGGCGGCTTCGTCAAGACGATTGGTGCCGAGGAGTCGTCCGGCCAGCTTCTGGCCGGCCTCCTCCCGGCGGGCGCCACGCTCGTCAAGGCTTTCGGCACGCTCTCCGCAGAGACTCTTGCCTCCGCCTCCCGCCGCTCTCCCGAACCCGCGGTCGGTTTCTACGCCGCAGACGACGCGGCGGCAAGCGTGACGGTCGCCCGGCTGATCACCGCGGCAGGCTTCGACCCCGTCCGTGTCGGTGGCCTCGAACAGTCGATCCGTATCGAGGTCTTCGGAGACCTCCACGAGTTCGGCGCCCTGGGCAAGGCGGTGTCCCGAACGGAGGCGTTCGCCGCACTGCCGCCGCTCTCCGCTGCGGACAGGTTCGAAATCTTCGAGCAGCTCACCCTCCACCAGCGCCGCATCGACAACGACGCGAGCCGCGCGTCGGTCGACAGTTACGTGGACCTGTACTGGCCGGAAGCCACCTTCACCGTCCACGACCTGCGGACCCAGACCTTCACCGGCCCCGAAGGACTGAAGAACCTCTACGACTACGCGCACAGCGTATTCCCGCTCGACAAGTGGTTCCACGACGTCGGCTGGTTCGAGATCGACGGGGGTGGCGACACGGCCGCCGTGACGTGGCGCTGGCGTGTCAACTGGAAGGAGAGCAGCGAGGGAGTGGTGTCCACCGGTACCTACCAGGACCGCTTCGAGCGGCGTGGCGGCGTGTGGAAGGTGATCGAGCGCATCTCGGACATCGACCCCAACTGGCCCGCCGCCCTGTTCCAGCCGTACCTGGACCGGCAGGACGAACTGTTCGTTTCCTCCTGACCCCGCCGCATCGGCGCACAGACCGGGCCGCTCCCTCCATTGGCGAGGGAGCGGCCCCGTTTTGTTCTCCCGTCCCCACACCGATGCGGCGCCGATGCGAGGGAGCGACCAAGCTCGCTGGCGTGCAGGGGTGGGCGGCTCCCTCATACGGGGTGAGCCGACCCGCGCCAGCTCGGCGCCAGCTTCCTCCGCGGGTGCGGACCACGGGGCGGTCGTACGGCCGCCAGGCTCTGGCACGAGCAGGGCCGACTGCGGAACCTGCGGGTCAGCTCGGCGTGCGCGCCGAGGGCCTCGCTCCGGAAGCTCGCGGGCCGGCCCGCGTTCGCGTACCGCAGGAGGGAGAAGACGACTGCCTCCGGAGGCTTGATACCTCGCGTTCTGCCGGGGAGTGCCCCAAAAGGGTGAGGCCCTCGCCGAAGTCGGGGAGGGCCTCACAGGCAATTCAGTTGATCATGCGTACAGCGGTCGTAGGGCAGGGCCGCGGGCCCTCGTGTCACCGAGGAAGTGCCGTCACAGGCGCAGGCGGCGAGCGATGACGTCCGCCGCCGCCCCGATCACTTCGCCGCCGACCGCCCCGGCCAGGTTGAAGAGGTGCATGGCGCCTTCCAACCGATGGTGGTGCGTGTCCACGCCGGCTGCCCGCAGCCGTGCGGCGTACGCCGTCCCTTCGTCCCGGAGCGGATCCAGCTCCGCGGTCACGACCGTTGCCGGTGCGAGGCCGGTCAGGTCGGCGGCGAGCCCGGGATTCAGGAGCGGGTCGCCGTACTGGGCGGGTGTCGCATAGTGCTCCAGGAACCAGGAGAGCAAGGCGTCGGTGAGGAGGTAACCGGTGGCGAGCTCGGTGCGGCTGGGCTCGGGAGCGACAGGGGTCAACCAGGGCACCACGAGGATCTGGTGATCCAGGCGGAGGTTCGTGCGGGCCGCGTGCTGGGCGATTCCCGCGGCGAGGTTGGCCCCGGCGCTGTCGCCCGCCACAGCCAGATGACCGGGGTCGATCCCGAAGTCCCCGGCGTGGGCGGCGAGGTGGAGGGTGGCGGCGCGTGCGTCCTCGGCGGCTGCGGGAAAGGGGTGCTCGGGGGCCAGCCGGTAGTCGACGGCGACGACGATACGGTCGGTCGCCTCGGCCAGGGCCGCCACCCAGCCGTGATGGCTGTCGAGCCCGCCCACCACGAATCCGCCGCCGTGGAAGTACACGATCCCCGGCAACGGCGGACCGGACTCTCCGGCACCGGAAGGACGGTAGACACGGGCGGGCCGCGGGCGCCCCGGGGTGTCCAGGACGTGTTCGGTGATGGTTCCGGTTTCGGGCGCGGCCCCGGCCAAGGCCGCGACGCCCGGGTTCGTGCGGGCCGCTTCGACGCTCGCGGGAACGACGTCGCTGCCGCCGTGAGCGGCGTACAGGGCCAGGGCGTGGCGAGTGGAGGAGGACCAGTCCGCAGGTCCGGCCGGTTCGTGGGGGCGTCGCCCGTGGCGTCCGGGTGCGGTGGTCATGCGTGGTGCGTGAGGACGGCTTTGACGGTGGCGCCCGTTGCGACGTCGGCCCTTGCCCGGTCGATGTCCGTCAACGGGTACGTGGTGACGAGGTGTTCCAGGGGGAAGCGGCCCTGCTGGTGGAGGTCCAGGAGCCGAGGGATGAGGACCCCGGGCGCCTGGTGGCCCATGACGGACCCGGTGACGGTACGTCCCTTGAGGAGCTCGAAGGCATTGGCCTGGAGTGTGGCGTCCAGAGCCGCGACTCCGAGGACGGCCGCGGAGCCGAGGGGGGCGAGGACCGCGACGGCACTGTTCATCACGGGAATGGCACCGGTCGACTCCACGCTGTGGTCCACGCCGCGCCCGCCGGTCAGATCCATGATGGCTTCCGCGGCGTCGGCGGTGGTGGCGTCGATGACATCGGTGGCGCCCAGCTCCGTTGCCAGAAAGAGCCGTTCGGGATTCCGGTCGACGGCGATGATGCGGGTCGCGCCGGAAACGACGGCAGCCATCAGTGCCGCGAGGCCCACAGCTCCGAGGCCGAAGACGGCGACCGTGGAACCGGCCTGCACCCGGAGTGAGTTGAGGACCGCGCCTGCGCCGGTGATCAGGCCGCAGCCCAGCGGGGCGAGCATGCTCAACGGCAGGCCGTCGGGGACCTTGACCAGGCCACGGGGATGGGTGAGACCGTGCGAGGCGAAGGACGACTGTCCGAAGAAGTGGTCGTGCACGGCGCGGCCCGAAGCGTCCCGCAAACCCACCGAGCCGTCCGCGCGCCGGGAGTGGAAGTTGAGCGGGATGTGGTGGTCGCAGTAGGCGGGCTGCCCGGACAGGCAGTTGCGGCAGGTGCCGCAGGAGTCGAGGCTGAGCACGACACTGTCGCCGGGCGCGAAGCCGGTCACCGCCGTACCGACGGCCTCGACGGTGCCGGCGCCTTCGTGGCCCAGGACCACCGGGTGCGGGGTGGGGAGGCGGCCGGCTGCGGCTTCCAGATCGGTGTGGCACAGCCCGGCGGCCGTGTAGCGGACCAGGACTTCGTCCGGGCGCGGGTCTTCGAGCAGCAGTTCCTCGATCAGGAACTCCTGACCGGCGCCCCGAGAAACGGCGGCGGTAACAGAGGTGGGCATGGCGATCGTTCGCTTTCTGCAAGGGGTGGGGCCTGGCGGGAGGTGGGCCAGGCGCAATGGGCAGTGCACCTCGGAGGCCGGCGCCGACCGTGTCGGATCGCTGCTGCGCCGCCCTCCGGACGTGCGTCCTGCGGGTGGCCGGGAGATAGGAGCCACGAAAGAGGTACGAGGCGCGGTGATCGGCGAAGGGCAGGCCTGCGGCCGACGTACCTGGACGTGCCGGTCACGCTGTCGGCCGGCGACTACCGGGCGGTGCGGCCCAGAAGCAGGTCTGCGGCCTTTTCGCCGATCATGATGCTCGGGGCGTTGGTGTTGCCGGTTGTCTCGTGCGGCATGACGGACGCGTCGGCGACCCGCAGGTTCTCGATCCCGTGCACCCGCAGTTCCGGATCGACGACGGACATCGCGTCCAGGCCCATCCGGGCAGTGCCGATCTGGTGGTGCCCGGAGACGACGGTGGCGCGCACGTGGTCGCGCAGCTGCGCCCGGGTCGCTGTGCCCGGTCCGGGCAGCATCTCACCGTCGTTCCATTCCTTGAGCGCATCTTGCTCCGCGATGTCGCGGAGCATCTCCAGGTTGTCGACGAGGGTTTCGACGTCGCGCGGGTCGGAGAACACCCGCGGGTCGAGGACCGGCGGTGCGGCCGGATCGGCGGACCGCAGTCGCAGCTCACCGCGGCTGTGCGGGTGCAGCAGCTGGCCGACCGCCGAGAAGCCGTGTTCGGGAAGGTTTGCGCCCGGCACCGGATAGGGGAACGACAGGAACAGCGGCTGGAGGTCGGGGACTGTGAGACCCGGGCGGGACGAGGCGAAGTAGTGGGCTTCGAGGCCCTGTGCCGCCCAGGCGGGCAGTGGTTGCTTCGACTTCCAGATCAGCGGTGCCGACCAGTGGTCCTGGAGGTTCTGTCCGACGCCCGGCAGGTCGGCACGGACCCGAAGCCCGAGGGACCGCAGGTGGTTGGCCGGGCCGATGCCGGACAGCATCAGGAGCTGCGGAGTACCGAACACGCCACCGGAGAGCACCACTTCGTGCTCGGCGTGGGCGGTGTGCTCCTGTCCGTCGACGGTGTAGGCGATTCCCGTGGCGCGGTCGCCGTCGAGGACGATGCGGGTGACCAGTGCGTCGGTGACCACGGTCAGCAGCGGGTTGTCCTGTACGGCGCGCCCGTATGCGACCCAGGTCGACTGGCGGCGCCGGCCCTTGATGGTGTGCTGGGTGTAGCTCACCCCGTGCTGGTCGCCGCTGTTGTAGTCGTCGTTGTAGGGCAGGCCGTACTGTTGGGCCGCCTCCACCCAGGACCTCACCAGGGCGTCGGGTCCGGGATTGCGCTGCACATGCAGGGGCCCGCCGGTGCCGCGCCCGCCTGCGGGGCCGCCGTCGAAGTCCTCCATGCGGCGGAAGTACGGTTCCACGTCCTGCCAGGGCCAGCCGGCCGCGCCCTGGTAGGCCCAGGAGTCGAAGTCGGCTGCCGCACCCCGTACGTAGATCATGCCGTTGAACGCGCTGGAGCCGCCCAGGGTCTTGCCGCGCGGCCAGGGCAGTCGGCGTCCGTCCGCGTGGGTCTGCGGCTCGGTCTGGTAGGCCCAGTCCCACGCGCTGTTCCACAACTGGACCGATCCCGTCGGGTCGTGGATCGCCTCGGTGTCGTCCACCGGCCCGGCTTCGATGAGGAGGACCTTGCGGCCCGCGTCGACGAGTCGTCGTGCGACGACTGCTCCGGACGACCCGGCGCCCACCACGATGTTGTCGAAGTCCCTGCTGGTCATTGCTTTTCCTTGTCTGTGTTGCTGAAGTGCTGTGCGCAGGGCGTCACCTGCCACCTGTGGGAGGTGACGCCCTGCGCGTTCATCACTCTGCTCGGGCCCTTGAGCGGCCGCATCGGCCACCGGATCCGTCACTCCGGAGGGGGCCTTATGGCCGGCGTAGCGGGCGCGTCGGGACGGGGCAGTGGGTCAGCGGGTGGCGCGGTCGGCCTGCTGGATGATGCGGGTCACGGCGTCGGGCCGGCTCACCATGACGGCGTGGGAGCCGGCGACCTCGGTGATGTGGGCGCCTGCGCGGCGGGCCATGAACCGCTCCAGGCGGGTGCCGATGGCCTGGTCCTGCTGGGCGACCAGCGCCCAGGAGGGCAGGGTCTTCCAGGCGGCTTCCCTGGCCGGCTGGCCGAACGCCTCGACGCTGATGGGGCGCTGCGAGGCGGCCATGAGTGCCGCCTCGGATGCCGGGACGTCCGCGGCGAAGGAGGCGCGGAAACGGGTCGGGTCGATGAACACGTCGGTACCTGCGGACGCGTCCGGCCGGGTGTAGACGATGTTCTTCAACGGCAGTGGTTTGACGGCGGGATCCGTGTGCTTCTCGATGAGGCCGCCAAGCGACTCGCCCTTGTCCGGCACCCACGCCGCGATGTACACGAGTGCCTTGACGCCGGGCACGGAAGCCGCAGCGTTGCCGATGACTGCTCCGCCGTACGAGTGCCCGACCAGGATCTTGGGGCCCGTGATGTTCTTGAGGATGCCGGAGAGGTACGAGGTGTCATAGTCGAGCCCGCGCAGCGGGTTGGCGACGGCCTGCACGGGATAGCCGTCCCGGCGCAGCCGGTCCACGGTGGCACCCCATCCCGAGGCATCGGCGAATGCGCCGTGCACCAGGACGACGGTCGGCTTGGCCCGGTGAGCCGTGGTGACGTTCTCCTGGGCCTGGCTCTGCTCCGGTACCGCCGACGCGGTGGTGGCGAGTAGGCCCGCTGCCACCACGGTGGCAGCGGCAGTGGCCCCGAGGGCGTAGCGGGTGCGGGAAGAGCTGGAACGGGAGTGACGTGACGTGTTCATGCGTGATTCCAGGTGAGTGTGAGGGCGCACCGGCTCCCGGGGCAAAGCCCGGTGACCGGTGGTCAAGGAGTGGGCCGCACAAAGTTCCGGCGGGCACGGCCTGTTGGCCGTCCGAACGGTGGCCAGATCCGCGCGACAAGCGGGTGTCGGTCCGTCGAAGTCACCGACGGCAGCCGGTCGGACGAGCATGCTCACGATGCGGCGCAAGGCGCTGAAGACGGCCGGTGTCCGCGAACGTGTGATTCATGGCCGGCCCGCCACCTCTGTTCACAAGAGGCGACGGACGGTCCGTGCGGTGATGACTCTGCCCCGAACCGGCACGTGCCGCATCGGTCACCGGATCGGTCATGACGGGCCGGGACCCGTAGGCGGGCACTCCAGGCGGCTGGTCGCGACCACCTGCGCCCCTCAGGAAATGACGGCCCCGGGGGCCACGGAAGCAAGCAAGGACTCGGGGTCGAGGGTGCCCGGGTTCTCCACGGCAGTGATCCGCTGAAGGAGAAGGACGGCGTGCAACTCCTCCGCCATCTCGCGTGCCCGGCGCAACAGGGGCCGGGCACGCTCGGGTGCGCCCGCCCCGGCCCACGCCTCCGCCAGATCGGTCACGGCCATGGCCACGTCGATCGCAGACTCCGACTGCTCCAGAAACCCAACAGCCTTCTGCAGCAGCGTGATGCGCTCGTGCGCGGGGGAGGCGGCGGCCAATGCCTGCCAGGCCAGACCGATGAAGCGCGGAGCGCCCCAGCGAACAGAAACGTCGAGGGCTTCCTCGGCCAGGTCGCGCGCCTCCTTGTGACGGCCCAGCCGTGCGAGTTCCACGGCTGCCGAACATTGCCATGTCTGATGTCCCGGGCTGGTCACCCCCCAGAGGGCGATCCGGCGGCCGCTCTCCAGGAAGTACGCCGCCGCGCGCTCCGGGTCCCCCTGGGCGGAGCTGAGCATGCCGCTGACATAGAGGACGACGGTCCAGGACCACGACTCCCGGTCGGCGTAGTGCGAGACGCTGTCCAGCCACCACTGCGCCTCATCGATCCGGCCGAGCCCGAGGAGGCCCCTGGCATACATGGCCACCAGCTCGATGGGACGGCGTACGACCTGGTCGAGCGGTACGCCGGCGACCAGACGGCACTCGGCCAGCGCCCGTCGGTGGTCACCGCGCCGCAGCGCCATCTCCGTACGCAGCATCACCCGGTACAGGTCGACGGCCGCGAAGTCCTGATCGCTCGGTTGCTCGCACAGCTCCTCGACCAGGGATATCCGGTCACACCACATCGCCATCGTTGCCAGCAGGCTGTTGAGCGCCCGGGGCAGTTGCGCACCGTCGACTGTGCGGGCGGTGGGGAAGCGGTCCAGCGTCTCCTGCGCGGTGATGCGAAGCCTCGTCGCGTCGTCGCAGACAAGCAAGGCCGTCGCCACCGGGTCGTGGGCGACGCGCTGTGTAGGAGAGGCCCGGATTCTGCGCACTAGCTCGTGCCAGGGGCCTGGAGTGAGGCAGGCGATCAGCCATCCGGCCCCGCGCAGCGCCAAGGCAGCACGCGGGTCTTTCGCGTCGGCCTCGGCCGTCACAGCGTCCATCAGCCTGACTGCGGCGTCCGCCTGTCCCTGCGAGACCATCACCCAGGCCAGTGGCACCACGGCCATGGGAGTCTCCGCGCGGTCGCGCTGGATCTGGAGTGCTTCCTGCAGGTGGAGGCGAGCCGCGTTGGGATTGGTCTGCAGTTCGGCCTGTCCCAGCCGCAGGAGAACGGCGGCCCGCTCGCTGGGCGCGGTGATCCGCGCAGCCGCCTCCAGATAACGAATGGCCTGTGCGCCGGCGCCGTCACGCAGGCAGTCGTTCGCCGCCTCGACGAGCGTGGCCCCCCACTCCGCCCACTGCGTCCCGGACAGGCCGGTGAGAAGGGCCGCCGTCTCCCGCGCGGGTCGTTGCGTCAGCCGGCCGTGCCGTGCAGCGGCCACATTGATCCGGTCCTGGTCGGCAGGTGTGCAGGAGCGCAGAAGCGCGGCGCCGACGAGCGGGTGGCGCAGCCGCGGTGGTTCTGCCGATGCGAGGATGCCGTGGCGGACCATGGCGGTGCAGACCTGGTAGGTGGCGCTGGGAACCTGCTCACACACCGCCGCCAATGTCTCCAGGTCCGGTTGGTGCGCGGTGAGGATGGCCAGTGCCTTGAGCAGGAGCAGTTCGGCGGGGTCTTGCCGGTGCAGCAGGTGGCAGAGCGCCCGGGTGAACCGGTCCGGTACGAAGTCCGGTGTGATGCCCTCGCGGTGACGGACCGGATCGAGGTCGGCGAGCAGTGTGACGACCAGGGCGGGCAGGCCGCCGGTGATCTCACGCACCGTCCTCGCCAGGGGAGTGAGGGCGGTCAGGGCGGTGGAACTGGGTGCAGGCGTGGCCGTCGTGGAGGATTCCGGGTGTGGTGTGTAAAGCCGTCGGTGAGCGAGTTCGGCAATGGCCGGTACGTCGAGCGGTCCGAGGGTGACGACGAGGCGGGCGTGGGTTTCCAGTGCTGCGTACCAGGCGGCGCTCGGGTCGTCCAGCGGCACGGCGGACGCGGCCAGGACCAGCAGGACCGGGCGGCGCGACAGTCCCCTGGCCACGAGTGCCAGAGCGTCCTGGGAGACGGGGTCGGCCTCCTCCACGTCGTCGGCGAACAGAAGCACCGGACCTCGGGTTGCGTCCAGCGTCCGAAGGGCCCACTCGGACAGCCGGCGGGCGTCGACGCCCGCCGGAGGGGAGACGGCGTCCTGCGGGGACAGCCCCAGCGCGCCACGCAGACCACTGACGAGAGCCGGTTCGCCATCTGCACCGGACAGGGACATCCAGCGTGCGGTGGGGAGTCGGCGGACTGTTTCGCACAGCAACAGCGACTTGCCTGAACCAGCCCTGCCGGAGGCGACCACCAGCCCGCCGCTGCCGGAAGAGACCCGGTCGGCGAGCGCGCTGATTCTGGTGATCTCGGCCTCCCTGCCCACGCACGGAGGCCCGTCGTCCGACCCACGTATGGCTGCGGAGGGAACGACCGCAGTTGCGGAGGGCCCGGAGGCATTGGCCTTGGGGGCGGGCACAGCTGCGGTGGCCGGCGGCACCGGCACAACCGTTGGCTGCGAGTGCGGAGGGTGCAGTTCCTCGCCTGCCAGGATGCGGGTGTGCAGGGTCCGCATCTCTTTGCTCGGCTCGACCCCCAGCTGGTCCGACAGTCTTTGCCTGGTGTGACGGTAGACGTCAAGGGCTTCGGACTGCCTTCCCCCGGCGTAGAGGGCCTGCATCAGCAGCCCGTGCAGACGTTCCCGCAGGGGATGCTCGCAGGTTGCGAGACGGAGCCGGTCGACTACCTGCTCCGCCCGCCCGCCGGCGATCGCGTTCTCCAGGCTGTCCTCAAGGACCACGAGCCGGCGTTCGGTGAGGGAATCACGCTGACGTTCTGCGTACGGGCCGGGCACTCCCGCCAGTGGTTCACCGCTGAACAGGTCGAGTGCCCGGGCGTACTGATCATCGGCCTCCTGCCAGTGCTGCTGTGCGCGGGCTCGTTCGGCCTCGGCGACGAGACGTTCGAAGCAGCCCAGGTCGAGCTGCTCGTCCGACACACGTAGCTGGTAACCGCCGTGTCCGTACAGCAGGACGGCGGGCGGCGTCCCGGCGGGCCGCGGCGGCTCCAGCACCTTGCGCAGCGCCGAGACGTGCGTCTGGATCACCTTGTTCGCGCGGAGCGGGGTGTCCTCCTCGTACAGGGCGTCCAACAGGCTGTGCATGGAGACCCACTGACGCCGACGCATGGCCAGAACGCTCAGAAGCGCTCGCCGTTGCGGGGGCCCCAGCGGCACGGCAGCCCCGTCGCGCTCGGCCGTCACCCCGTTGAGCAGGTTGAAACCCAGCTTGCCGACCACCTCGCCAGCCGTCATCTGCTTTTCCCCGTTCCGACCCGATCAAGGGCCGTAAGTTTGCACTTAACATCATATGACCTGCGCGCTTGCCGCCTTTTTCACGGACGTTGACCGCGCCGTCGAGACTTGCGGCCAGAGGGAGCAGGCGCTCCTGCCAGGACTGGGGGACGATGTTCTCGTCGTACGGGGCACATACATGGATTGCCGCCGGTGGGACCCGTTCGCGTACGACCGAGGTCCGGCACCACAGAGCCGGCACTGCCCCGCAAGGGCTGGACGCCGTGGGCGCCGTCCGCGGCCCCAGTCCGACCGGCCTCCTGTCTTGCCGCGGGAGTGCGCAGCACGCTCCGGACGCCGCGCACTCTCCCACCTCCCCACCTGGGCACCAGCAGCCCCGACAGCGCGCTCACCGCTGTTAAAAGCACCTCAAGTGCCCGTCGCCACACCGTCAACGGCACTCGCAGAACACCCAAGAAGGACCGCACATGCCCAGCCTGAAGTTCCTTGCCCTCTCCGGAAGTCTGCGTCGCGCATCCCATAACACCGGGCTGCTGCGATCCCTTCCCGCGCTAGCCCGAACGGTGTAGCCATCCACCTGTACGAAGGTCTGGGAAGCCTCCCGCTCTTCAACGAGGGCCTGGAGGCGCTTTCCGCACCCCCAGCGATCACCGAACTGCGCGACCTCGTGGCAGCCGCCGACGGCGTGCTGATCGCGACTCCCGAATACAACGCGTCGATACCGGGTTCCCCGATGAACGCCCTCGACTGGCTCTCCCGGCCCGTGGGCGCTTCCGCCCTGCGGGGCAAGCAGGTCGCGGTGTTGGGTGCTTCGCCCTCCCAGTTCGGCACGACCCGGGCTCAACTCGTCCTTCGTCAGGTGCTTCACCGAATCCAGGCACAGGTCCTTGACCATCCCGAGGTGACCGTTTTCCGGTTATGGAGGGATTGTCAAACGAGTGGTGTAACTGGGGTAGTTGGGGACCGGTAGAGCCAGTCGTCACCTACTGGCCCTGGCCGGGTTGCCGGCCAGGCGGAGCAACCGCGTCACGGTGCCGGGTCCGGGCGTCGAAGGCCAGGAAGGGCGGCGGGGGTTGCCCAGCCGCGCAGTACGGCAGCAATCGTTGACTGGAACGCGGTCTCGGCTGCGGTGCCGTCGAGGCCGCCGGCCAGTTCGAGGGTCACGAGCCCGTGCAGGGCGACCCACAGCGATACGGCGATCAGTGTGGTGTCGCCCGCGAGGATCCGGTCCGCCACGGCACGGTCGATCGCCGTGACAAGCGGTCGCACCGGGT
This sequence comes from Streptomyces sp. NPDC032721, assembly GCF_055579625.1. Taxonomy (NCBI): domain Bacteria; kingdom Bacillati; phylum Actinomycetota; class Actinomycetes; order Kitasatosporales; family Streptomycetaceae; genus Streptomyces; species Streptomyces sp. NPDC032721. The sequence goes on from NZ_JBVIMX010000033.1 coordinate 45,300, forward strand.
CTCGGTCGCCGACCCAGGTCGACGGTACGAAGGACTGTGCGCCACCGAACAACACCGCGTACAGGTGGCGGTGTTCGCGCCCCCAACGGCGATACGCCACGGCCAGCGCGTACAGGTCCTCCAGGGCGTCCTCCGATCCGGGAACGGCCGTCAGGTCCTGGAACAGGCCGGCGACCGCCTGGTCGCGCACCTCGCGGATCAGCCCGTCCTTGCCTTCGAACAAGGTGTACACCGCCGCCGTCGACGTTCCGGCGGCGGCGGCCAGCGCGCGGACTGTGACCGACTCCAGGGGGCGGGTGGCGAACATCTCGGTCGCGCATGCGACAAGCCGTTCTCTGACGGCTGCGTCGTTCGTTCTCGGCCTTCCCATGGGAAGCAGTCTACCCATGCTGCTAACATCGTTTCAAAACAGCGTTACAAAACTCTGGGAGCTCACCATGCCACCGTCCGCCATACGCCCTTCGCGCCTTGTCGGCCGCCTGCTGGCAGCCACCACCGCGGTGGTGGGGCTCGTCGCCTTCTTCCTGGCGCTGATCGTCGCCACCGACGGCGCGGGCTCGGGACTCGTCGCCTGGTCCGCGACTGTCGGCATCGCGGCCTTCGCAGCGCTGTGGCGGGGACGCCGCCGCGCTTGGCGGGGACGGCTGGGGCCATTCCTGCCGGTACTCATCACAGCGGCCCTGACGCTGTCGGTGTGCGTCCCCACCGTCCCCACCACGCGCCACTACCCGAGCGCCCTGCCGTTCGTGACCGCCGAGCACTGGCGCCTGTCCACCGGCAGCCGGGTCGCGGTCTACCACTACCCGCCCACCGGCAACAACCCCCGGCAGCGCGTCCCGCTCCTCTACCTCAACGGCGGCCCGGTGCGCGGCATCTCCGTGCTCGACCACCGCTTCCTGCAACGGCTCGCGGGACAGGGCTACGACGTGTACGCCTACGAACAGGCCGGTGGTGGACGCAGTGACCTGCTGCCCATGGGCCAGTACTCGATCACCCGGTCCGTCCATGACCTCGGCGCCTTCGTCAGCAAACTCGGCAAGGGCCGCGCCAACGTACTGGGATTCTCCTCAGGCGCCGTCGTGCTCACCCGCGCGATGACCGACCCGGCCATCGCCGGCCACCTGCGCCGGGCGGTCATCGCCGAGCCGGGCCCGATGGACGGCCCCACCGCCCGGATGGCCGAGCAGAAGGGTCGGCCGTCGGCCCGCGAACTCGCGCCGGCCATGACCGGACCGCGCTCCACACGTGTCCCGCGGTACGCGGTCGCGTTCGGCCTCATGCGGCTCGGACTGATCAGCCCGGACAACGGACTGGTAGGGCAGGCGGAGGGCGACAACGCCTTCACCGCTGCCGATCTCGGCAGCGACACCGCGTCCGCCTACTGTGCGCGGGACGCGCACCGCATCCCGGTCGAGGACACTGCGGAGAACTTCTCCTTCAGTGCCGCCGCCAGCCTCCGCATCCAGCAAACGATCAAAGACCCCCCCTCCATCGCCCCGCAGCTCAGGCGCTCCCGGACACCCGCGATGCTGATGATCGCCGAGTGCTCCTCCCAGGTCCGGCAGTGGCAAACAACCATCCTCGCGGACAACCCCGCCATCCAGCGCACCCAATACATGCCCGGAGTCGGTCACCACATGTGGAACGGCCTGGGTGACAACGACCAACGAGCAGCCGCCGCCATCACCACGTTCCTCCAGGACAAGCCCGCACCGCTGCCCGACTACCCGACCCGAGCCGACATCCCAGCCTTCCTCCGGGGCCACAAGTAAGCGAGCAGACCCATGGCACCGCCTCCAAGGTGCCTTCAGGAGTTGGCAAATGGTCGTTGGCCCCCTCCAAGGGAACATCGAGAAGCGCCGGTCCGAGTTCTAGAGCCGCCCTCTCGTCTCCTGCCCCCCAAACCGATCACGACAGGCGCCAGGGTGCCCCACGAGGCGGTGCCACAAGAAGAGCGCGGCCACCGTCGTACGGTCGCCGCGCCCCGCACCCGTTTGGACGCCGTACACGGCGTCCAAACGGCCTGTGACCCGCTTACCGGCCTCCCCTGGTGCCGACGGGGACGCTCCAGTCCCTCTGAGCACTGTGGGGCATTCTCGGCTGGGTACCGGGAAGTGAGGGGCTGTCAGACCCAAAAGGGCGGCCGGTCACAGGAGTTCGTCGACACCCCACGGGCCGCAGATGTCATTGAGCCACCGGTCCGGCAACTCCCCGTCCCACCCCGGGTGGACCTCGCCTGCTGGTCGAGCGAGGAGATCGGCCCCTTGTGGTGCCCCATCGAGGAATTGCCGCTGCACAACATGGGGGCCGACGTCGCCTACTGGGCTCCCGCAGGTCCTGCACGGCATCCGCGTCAAAACCGCCATCACCTACACCTCCAGCGACCGCCTGGTAGTCACCGACGCCCACCTCGCGCCGCTCACCGACCTCGACGAACCGCTCTCGCTCGGCACCCCAATCACGGCGACGGCCTAATGTCGCGCTGTTCGGCAAGGAGTGCTGCGCATCGCAGCTGCGCTTCCCGGACGCATGACCCCTGCACGCACGCCGGCCCCGGGCAGAAACTGCGCGGGGCCGACGTGCGTCCCGTGCGGGAGGCCGCGGTGCCTTCTGCTCTGCGATGGGCGAATCCGGCGTACGGCGCCGCGCTGTTCCTCATCGTGCGCGGGCAGAGCCGGGCCCGGGGACATCCACTGTCCGCTGGCGGCTGTTCGCGCTTCTTCTTCCTGACCCAGTCGTGCATGCTGCCCGTCGACTGGCTCCGCTTTGACGGCTGACGTCACAAGATCAGCGACAGAGTTTGCCCATGTGTACGCCGACAAGGGGTGCCCGCAGAGGCCGCTTGGCTAGAAGGGCGGGTCGTTGGGGCCACGGCCTGCGTAGATGACCGCGTCACGCCGCCGGCTGGCCGCGTGCTGTTCCGTGAGGGAGGGCATCCCCGCGATCGCTTCGGCGGCGCGGCCTTGGTGGACGAGAAGTTCGGCCACTTCGGACGGCCTCAGGTCGTGGTCTGCTCGCAGCAGCGTGAGCGCTTCCTCATGGCGGCCCATATCCTCCAGGGCCCACGCCTTGCTGACGGTCAGGCCGTGCATGTCCGGCGGCAGCGTCTCGGCGTATGCGAGGGCCTCCTGGTGACGACCGGCCTCGCCCAGCAGCCAGATCCGGTTCGAGCTGACCCAGGACGGGTGCTCCTCGATGAACTCGGCACTGCGCTCGTCGAGGAGTGCCAGGGCGTCGTCCAGCCGTCCGGCTTCGTGCAGCAGGTGAATGACGCCCTCGAAGAGACAGGCATCGTGGTGGTCGAAGGTCGGGCGGCCCACCTCGACGGCTTCCTCGATCCGGCCCTGGCGGCCCAGCAGTTCTATCAGAGGCCAGCGGAACCGGTCCGCATGCTCGGTATCCGCGATGAAACGCCGCAACACGGCCTCGGCCTCATCCGCCTGCCCGTCATCCTCAAGCACCCCCGCGTAGTACGCGAGCGTCTCACCCGCACGCCCACCGGTGCCCAGCACCCGCAATTCTTTCAGACATCGGTGGCGTCGCAGGAGCTCCGCATAGGCGATCAGCGTGTTCTGGACCAGGAAGTGCCCGGCCGCAATGTCTGCACCAAGAATCCGTACGGCCTCGTCGACCCGGCCCATGCGTTCCAGGACCTGAGCCTGTAGGTCCTGGGCGTTGCTGGGGTGGAAGTTCCAGCATTCCTCGCCGCGAGCGCTTCGGGCCCGCTCAGCACGCGGTGCGATCAGCTCCAGGACCTGCCCATCACGGCGCTGACCTTCTGTCAGCTCGACGAGGGTGGACAGGATCCACTCCCTGTCCAGATGAGGTGTGAGCACGGCGATCGCCTCGTCCACCCTTCCCGCCTCGGCCAGCAGTTCCGCGAAGTCGTGGCACACCCACTCCGAAGCAAGATCTTCCTCGTCCGGGCGGACGGACTCCAGCGCCTGCTGCACCGCACCCGCCTCGACCAGGACCTTGGCTCTCTCCCAGCGCGCCGGATCCCACCCAGCCTCGATGAACGGCTCCAGCACGCCCAACGCCCGTTTGACCTCGCCCGCCCGGGACAGCTCGCGAACCGCCGCCTGCGCGCAGAACCATTCACCCCGCTCCGACGCTGCTTGAACCAGCAGCTCCACCTGTCTGCGCTCCACCAGCATGGCTACCAGGCGAGGAGATATCCCGCCGAGTGTCCGCACCTGCCATTCAAGATCATCAACACTCACGGGTCTCACCGTACGGGCGACCACTGACAGGCCTCATCGACTGGCTGACTGAACCCACTCGCTCTACGCCGGAAATATAGGACGGCGGACGGGCTACCCGTCAGGCTCCTCTGGGGCGAGGACGAGCAAGCTCCGCCTCTTCGAGCTCGACAACTGCAGCATGTCCCAGGCCCGCCTCGCGAAGGAGGCCGGGGACTGGCGGGCGCCGGAGGCCTGCTCGACCGGCTCGACTCGCTCCTTCTGGCCCTGGCCGTCCTACTCCTCCTGCGCTGACCCAATGGCTCAGGCACTTCGATGGGTCCGGATCCTCTCAAGCGACCCCGGACCACACTCCAGAGGATCCACACTCAACGGACTTCGTGTCCTACCGGCGGCCGCGCTCGCGTACGTCAACAAACTTGCCGATCACAGCAGTTCGCCGACGTCCCAGGTGGTGCTGATGTCGTTCAGCCACCGGTCCGGCAGCTCCCCGTTCCACCGCGCCGCCAGCGCGTACCGCGAGCGCACCTCCACCAGCCGCTCCAGCACGATCAGCGAAACCGGGTGCGCGAGCAGCTCGCGCCGCCCGTGCTTCGCGGCCGCGGACCGGGGCTTGTACTCCGCGTACAGCCGCACCAGCCGCTCCCGGTACCCGTGCACGCACTCCTCCAGCCGCACCGGGTACGCCGCCCGTTCCGCCTCGGGGATCACCGACCACAGGACGGGCAGGACCTCCTCGGTCAAGCCGTCCTCGAAGCGCGCGTGGACCGCGAACCGTGCGTATGAGCGCACCGCGACCGGGACGTCTTGTGTGCCCGGGTCGGCGTCGGCGATCGGTCGGTACACGGCGGTGGCAGCCGTCGCGCACGCGCCGATCAGGTCGACGGCCTGAAGGATCAGGCGGGCATGACGGCGCCGGCGGGCCGGGGCTTCAGCCGGTACCTGCCCGGCCGCTGACCGCAGGGTTCTGCGGGTCGCCATCCTCCTGCACGACGTCGCCAAGGCCCACAACCACACCATCATCGGCGTGCACGGCGCCGTCGGCGCGAAGCGGCAGTCCGTGGCCTCCGGTGGGTCCTGTAGCCGTGGCGCCCTCATGGCCACCGTTGCCCGGGTGGCGGTAGAGGGTCACGAGGAAGTCCCGCGGCAGTCGAAGCTCAGGAAAGCGGGCGAAGTGCGGTCGCGGAGAGTCGGTAGCAATGCGGCCAGATAGTCGGGTACCAGCCGCACGGATCCGAGATCGTGCAGGTCGATCCAGCGGAACTGAAGTTGGGCCTCCCTGCTCACGATCTCGGGGAGGCCCTCGTGGCCTGCAAGCCGCGGTTGTACATGGAAGTAGAAGCAGATGTCGTGGTGGATATCGCCCCGGTCATCCCGGAAGAAGCTGTCTGCCACCACGGCGAGCGGGCCGCAACACACCGGTACGCCGATTTCCTCCATGTACTCCCGTTCGCAGGCAGTGACCAGTGACTCACCGGGGAGCAGACCGCCTCCGGGCACCCCCCACACCTCGATGTCGGCCAGGCTTTCCATGAGCACGGCGTGCTCGTGGTACCAGATGCCCGCAGCACGGACCCGGGTGGGGATGTTCTGTTCCGTCACTGCGCTGTTCCTTCGGTAGTTGGAGCGGACGAAAGCACGGCCGCTGGGTCACCGCGAGACCGAAGCCGAGCGGATGCAGCGTTCCCGGCCGGTTGCAGATGCACTTTTCACACAGGGTGCCAGCGAGATCGTCTTCTATCGGATGATCAGGATGCCGTCGGTGACACCCCACCCACCAGCCGCTCTCTGCCTATGCTGACGTCCCGGGTGGGGTGTAGCGCAGAGGTAGACGCGCGTGGTCTCCAAAACCACGAGGACGCCGGTTCGAATCCAGCCGCTCCGCCCGCCAACACGACAGGGTCCATAGGGCCGCTGATGTACGACCGTAGTCATCGCACCGTTGCCCATCGCATGCCCAACGTGTCCAGTTCGGCCCGTCGTTCGTCGGTGAGTTTGTCGGCACGCTTCCGAAGGTTGTCCAAGACCATCCCCAGCTTCACCTCCACCACCTCACGACCGCCACCGCCGCTCTGAGCGCCTCCCGGACCCCTACGCGACTCTAGGTGCTCAATGTGCTTCCGGGGCACCACAAGGTGCCCCTCACGCGCGTGGAACTGCTGTGCCGCCGCGAGGTTGGTGGCCCACTTGTCGTTCTGCGTCCGCTTCACCGGCCGCTCGCTGTCGTTAGCCGGTTCGAGCCCGAGGGCGTTCGCCAACAACCACTGCTGCGCCGCCTGCAAGCTCTCCCATCCGTACCGGCAGCCCTGGACCCACCGGCCGAGGTCTTCGCCCTGGACGAGCAACACACCAGGCTCGGTGGGGAGGGTGCCGCCGTGCTCCAAGTGGTGCTGCGCCAGCCGGAGGCAGCGTTGCCAGCCGGCGTCCCAAGCCGGGCACCACCCGGGGTCGATCTCGTCCAGGGCTTCTCGCCGCTTCCAGGACAGCCCGCCCGCCACCACGTCGACCTCGTCAAAGACCTCGATGCCCTGCTCTTCGAGCTCCTGGAGGCGGGCGTCCGCGAGCCGGGCAGCCGTCCGGAGTTTCTTTGCCCACCGCCCCACGGGGTAACCGCCGATCCCCACGGCGGTGGCGGGCGGGAGGAAGTGCCCGTGCTCGGCTGCCCAGTGCCGGGCCGCGGCGAGGCCTTCTTCGAGGGCCCGGTGCTGGTGCGACCACACCACTCCCAGCTGTTCCAGCTCCCGTACCCGTTCCACCGTCAGAACGGACTACCGGTAGAGGCTGCTGTGCGCAGATGCGCAACTCTTTGATGGAAGGTTCGTTGTGATCGTCGATGCGCTGGGTGCGCATGATCGCGAAGGCTGAAGAGAGTTGCCGGGCATGAACGATTTTCCAGTGGCTGCTGACGTGCCGTGGCACGTATCCGCGTTCCGTCTCCCAGGGGCGGAGCTGAGCGATAGCGAGGCGGTCGGGCGCATCAGGGAGCTGCGGGCGAGGATTCTCTTCGACCACGGTCGCCGGCCCGATTTCCGCACGACGGACGGCGGGTACGCCGATGACCAGGACCTGGACTTCGGGGCCTGGCACTTCGTCGGAAGGCGCGGGCCGGCCGGGCCCCCGCTGGGCTATGTGCGGCTTTCGACCCCCGAGACGGGTGACCTGTTCCAGACGCGGGCGTACCTGGGCCCGGAGCAGTATGAAGAACTGCTCCGGGAGTGCGGTTTTGGTGCTGCGGAAACGTTCGAGCACAGCCGCCTGGTGGTCGAGCCCCAGGCCCGCAAGCTGGGCCTGGGGTGTACCTCAATGCATTCGCGATCGCCGCCGCCCGCTGCCTGGGCGCCAAGGCCATGATCGGGACCTAGGGCACCGCGGACGGCCAGGACCGGTTCCACGAGCGCTTCGGCTTCCGCCCGATTCCCGGTACCCGCCGCTACGTCGAGCGGTACACCGAGGACGTGGTGATCATGCTGTACAAGTCCGCTTTCCCGGCCGGTGAGCACGCCGGGCTCGTCGAGCAGCTGGAAAGCGTCTTTCCTGCCGTGACGGTCTCCGCTCACGAGGCCGGGCTCGACGGCGATTGCCTCGCCGAGGCTGAACGCGGGCAGCGCAACGGAGCGCGCGCGTGCCGAGAGCGGCTCGCCGACCTGAGCCTGCGGAACGACGGTGCCAAGCCGTGCTGGCAGCCTGTGCACTTCGACCTCGGACGGGAAGAGGACCGGGCGGGTCTGCTGGGACTTCTCGATTCAGGTGCGGTCCGCGAGGTGTCGGACACCATCGAGGACCAGCTGAGGGAACTGGTCACCAGCCGCGATCCCCGGCTGTGTTCCTCGCCCGAGGCAGTGGAACGGGCTGTGACCGAGCAGCTGGCCGGGGCCGCCGTGCAGGAGTACGGGATCTGGGTCTGGTATCCGTGGTTGGGGCAGCTGGTGTACCTGCTGCCGCGTGAGGAGTTTCGCCTGGTGCGCACCGACCGCAACCGCGGTCGGATCGACCGTGCACAGCAACGCCGGCTGCTGGGGCGCCGCGTGGGGATCGTGGGCCTCTCCGTCGGCAGCAGCGCCGCGCTGACCTTCGCCATGGAGGGGATCGGCGGATCGTTCAAGCTGGCCGACTTCGATGTGCTCAGCGTCTCGAACCTGAACCGACTGCGGGCAGGGGTGTATCAACTGGGCCTCAACAAATGTGTGTTGGCTGCCCGCCAGATGCTGGAGATCGACCCCTGGCTCGACATCGAGATCTACCCGGGCGGCCTCACCGACGACACGATGGAGGAGTTCTTCAGCGGCGGCGTGGGGCCCATCGATCTCCTCGTCGAGGAGTGCGACACCCCGTACGTCAAGATCGCCGCCCGCGAACACGCCCGGGCGCTGCGCATCCCTGTCGTGATGGACGCCAACGACCGTGGCCTGCTCGACGTGGAGCGCTTCGACCTCGAACCCCACCGGCCCCTGCTGCACGGCCTGCTAGGCGAGACCACCTCCCGGGATCTGCGGGAGCTCACGTATGAGCAGGCGGTCGACGTCATCCTCACGATGGTCGACCGGGACCGCATCAGCCCCGAGCTCACCGCTTCCATCGCCCAGATGGGGACCACCCTCAGCAGCTGGCCCCAACTCGCCTCGGGCGTAGCTCTCGGCGGCGCACTCACCGCCGAGGCCGCACGGCACATCCTGCTGGGCCGGCCCCGCCCCTCGGGGCGCTTCTACACCGACCTGGAACTCCTCACCTCCGGCGACCGGAACACTCTCTCCTAACGCCCTCACCTACGAGGAAACCTTTCACTGCCGCTTCCCGAGGCTGCGACCACCACGTCGCCGCAGGACACTCACAGCAGGCCGGCGCCAGCCCCCTTCTCATCGAAATCCCACCGCCAACAGGAGTCCCCATGACCCATGCCATTGACACCCTCCGCCAGGTAACGGCGATCGTCGCTGCCATCGCCGACCGTCCGGTGGGAGAGATCACCCCGCAGACGCGACTTGTCGAGGACCTCGACCTGGACTCACTGCAGGTGGTGGAGATCGCGGTGCGGGCCGAGGAAGAACTCGGCATGCCCGTCGACGACACCCTGCTGGCGGAGCCGGAGACGACCATCGAGCAGTGCGCCCAGGTGGTGTCCGAGTCAGCGGCCCACAAGGCTCGTGCATGAGCCGCCAGTTGCTGCACACCGCATGGGGCATCCACGGACTGGGCATCCACCTCCCCGACCTTCGTGTGAGCAACGAGGACATCGCCGGCCAGTACGGTGTGGAACCCGCCTGGATCGAGCGCATGACCGGCGTCACCCACCGACGCTACGCAGACCCCGCCCAGTCCACGTCAGACCTGGCTCTCGCGGCTGCCGAACAAGCTCTGACCGACGCCCGTCTCTCTCCACGGGACATCGACGTCATCCTCCTGGCAACAAGCACACCCGACCAGCTCGCCGTGGCCACGGCCTGCCGAGTGCAGCACCGCCTCGGTGCGGACCGGGCCTGGGCCACCGACGTCGGCGGCGCCTGCGCAGGATTTCTCAACGCTCTGAAACTGGCCCGCGACGTCCTGACCGCCTCGCACCCCGAAGGACGGGCACTGGTCATCGGAGCGGAGACCTTCTCCAAGTTCCAAAACCCCCGCGACCGCTCCACCGGAGTGCTGTTCGCCGACGGAGCCGGCGCAGTCGTACTGGGGCCCACGACCGCCGGACAAGGCTTCCTGTGCAACGTGCAGGGAACAGATGGCGCCCTCGCCGACATCGTCGGGATCCGAGCCGGGGGCAGCGCACAACCAGCCAGTGCACGCACCGTCTCCGAAGGAGGCCACTACCTCCACATGAACGGAAAGGCGGTCGCCGCCTACTTCCACGACGTCTTCCCACGCATCGTCCAGAGCCTCACCCAGCTGTCGGACCTGCCCCTGGATCAGATTGACCTCGTCATCCCCCACCAGGACAATCCGCGTATGCTCCGCACCCTGGGCACTGCCCTCGGTATCTCGGCGCAACAGCTCGTCATCACCGCGGACACCTTCGGCAACACAGGTGCGGCGTCGATCCCCATGGCCCTGCACACAGCACGGGCCCAAGAGCGGCTCACGTCGCAGAAGACCGTTCTGCATGCCGCGGTCGGTGCGGGAATGAGCTGGGCCGGAACGGTGCAGCGCTGGCTGTGAACGGGCCTTCGCTCTCAGCCACGGCCGCCGCCGTGGCTGAGAGCACCACCCACTGTCCGCCGACCCGGCGCACTGCGCGAACGAGCGGTACGCAGGACCGCGGACTGAGGACCAGGCTGAGCGGGAACCGATCTGCTTGCCGCCGCATGCAGGGTGGGGACGAAACTCTCTTGACGACGAACGGAGTCAGGAGTGGTCGTTGCCGCACCGAGGCGCGGAGCAGTCCGCAGCGATCTCATGCCGTGCCCAGGGGAGCATGTCACCGGCATTGCCTGCCTCGGCGTCCCTCGTGTCCACGCCTCCGCAGGACTTTGCTGGCGGTCACCGTGAAGGGCACTGTAAATTCAAGATACGTTCGATGCGTCAGATCCCGAGCACGATGCCGACGGAGGCGAGTACGCCCCCTGGTGGCTCATACTGAGGCCCGCGGCCGACGACGACCAGGACGACGTCCCGCCCCCGGCCACGGCACCCACCGTGACCGTCTCGGTCGCTGCCGACGCCACCCGCATCGAGGTCATCCGCCCGGCCGGCACCGAGGCGTACCTGTCTGACGGCTGCGCAGCAGACGTCATCGTCGAGGGAAGCCTGTACGCGGTGCAGCTTCCCGCCAGAAGCGTCCGGATCCTCACCCGCCTGATGATGGACCTCTGGCATCACGAGCAGCAGTCGAGGATCGCACGCGGACAGTGCCAGATGTGCGGCAAGGGCCGCGCGCTGTCGCTCTGGCGGCCCCGGTGAGAGCTTGCTGGCCCATGTCGTGCTGCACGTCGCCCGCACACCGCACGACGGCCGCGGCCCTCTGACACACACCGCGTGCCTCGAACCTCCTCCGGCATGAAGGGGCAGCCCTGCGGGTGCCGGGACAACCGCTCGATCCCAAAAGTCCCCCGGGGTGCACCTTGAGTTCTAGTGGTCGTCGCAACACCCCAGCTCAGGGGATGCGATGGACTTCAAGATCCGTGAGAGCCGCA